>CAVXTE010000061.1:0-62315 GCA_963764475.1 uncultured Bacteroidales bacterium | reverse complement strand
GAAAACCATATCCCACTTCTCTCCTGCAACCAGTTTTGATGCTAATTGTTTTACATTACCAATACGTTCGGTATTGAATCCAAGTTTTTGCAAGGTTGAATCAATGGCGTCAATGGTTTCTATCCGGTCGAATTCAGCAGTTTCTACTTCCGTATATCCCTGTTGAAGGTAAAAGTCCCTTAAATCATATGTGATTCCAATTTTCATTCATGTGTTTTTTATGAAACAAAACCTGCCCTTCTGAAGAGCAGGTTCTACATATTTTCATTTCATTGTGTTCTAAATTCCTGTGAATTTTGCCGTACAACAAAATCACATTTAATAAACCACATCCGGGTCGGGATAATAAAAACTCTTGCCTTCATAGTTCCTCAGTTTTATCATTCCATCTTTTTTACCCGCATAATAATCCGGCAGAAGGGGAATCTTTCCTCCGCCACCGGGAGCATCAATCACAAAATGCGGTACAGCATAGCCGGAAGTGAAACCGCGCAGGCTTTTTATGATCTCCAGTCCTTTTTTTACAGGTGTTCTGAAATGTGCTGAACCGGGAATGGGGTCACACTGATATAGATAATAAGGCCGAACCCTTGCCATCAGTAGTTCATGCATTAACTTTTTAAAGACCTCTTCATTATCATTTACCCCTTTAAGCAGAACTGTTTGGCTTCCAAGTGGAATTCCAGCATCGGCTAATCTGTTGCAGGCCGTTTTTGTTTCTAAAGTCAGCTCATCGGGATGTGTAAAATGAATGCTCATTAAAACCGGATGATATTTTCTGATCATCTTTGTGAAGGCTGGCGTAATACGCTGAGGTAACACAACCGGCACCTTGGTTCCGATCCTGATGATCTCAACATGTTTAATCGCACGAAGATGCGAAAGCAAGTATTCGAGCCGGGCATCGGAGAGGGTCAGCGGATCGCCGCCCGAAAGCAACACATCCCTGATCTCCGTATGATTTCTGATATATTCAATGGCTACATCCCATTCCGACTGCGAAGCATGGCATTTATCCTTTTTCGAAACCATGTGCGAACGGGTACAGTAACGACAATAGGTCGAACAGAATCCGGTGATCAAAAACAAAACCCTGTCAGGATACCGGTGAACAATGTGATCAACCGGACTGTGACTCATTTCACCCAGCGGATCCGGTTTTTCTTCAGGTGACGTGATTAGCTCATCGAAAACCGGAACAACTGTTTTTCGCAATGGCTGATCCGAATTTTTAGGATCCAGTAAACTTGCATAATAAGGTGTGATCCGAATGGGCAAATTATATCCTTCGCCGGTATGTTTGATTTCCTCCGATGACAGCTTCAGGATAGTTTGTAATTGCTGGTAAGATGTAAAGCTGTTTCTGATTTGCCATTGCCAGGTATTCCATTCTTTCTGGCTTGTTCCGGGAAAAAACTTTTGGATGAATTGTTGTGTTTTTGGAGAGACTGGAAACTCATTTTTATTTATGGCCGGATTTCTAAATATCTCTTCCAGGGCGGCAGTATATCCCCGCCTACCCGGAGGCTCTGTTTCCTCTTCATTAAGGAAAACAGAGACTTTTTCATTTTTTTGTTCTGGTCTCATACAGAAGTCTGGTTTTTTAAAGTTTTTTTGTCTTATTCTATTTAATATATCTTGCTGATTTACTGAAGCCTGTACAAATTCTCAGGCGATTAAATAAAGCGCGCAATAGTAAACAAATAATTCATCAATAAATTTATTTTTTTAAATTTTTTTTCGAATTATTAATTCGCTTGTTATTTGTTGATTTTCTGCTCGTTATTACCACTATTAATTATTATTAACAGTTTTTTTAGACAAATGTTAACGAAATTTTATCAAAATAGTTTGTTTTTGGTTAAATTCGTAGTGAAGTGAGAACTTTAAAGTTTAGACTCTATGCATGTTAACGGCAAATATTACAGGACGATTTGGCTGGATAAATCATCTGTCTTTATGATTGATCAAAACCGGTTGCCCTTTGAATTTAAAATTTATGAGGCGAAAACTTACATGGATACCTGTCATGCCATCGAAACCATGATCGTCAGAGGAGCGGGGGCTATCGGTGCTGCCGCAGGTTTTGCGATGGCTCAGATATACATGCAGGCCCATGGTGCGGGTTCCGAACGATTCATTCTGAATGCAAAGAACGTATTGGAGAATACACGCCCGACTGCCCGCAATTTATTTTATGCCGCCGAGAGGGTATTTGAAGCCGGCAAAATTTCTGTAAACAACGCGATTGAATCAGCGCAGAAACTGGCTGAGGAAAACATTCAGGAAGCCAGAAAGATCGGAGAGTTTGGAGAAGGATTGATAAAGGACGGATTTCGCATTGAAACGCATTGTAATGCAGGCTGGCTGGGATTTGTTGACTATGGCAGTGCGTTGTCTCCGGTTTATGTTGCACATGAAAAAGGAAAGAAACTGTTTGTTTATGTTGATGAAACCAGACCGCGAAACCAGGGAGCAAGACTGACAGCCTGGGAATTAATGAATGAGAACATTCCACATGCCATCATTACAGATCATGCCGGTAGTTATTTCATGGCAAAAAAGAAAATCGATATGGTTATTGTCGGTGCTGACCGGGTTGCAGCCAACGGGGACGTTGCCAATAAGATCGGAACATTCGAAAAAGCACTTGTAGCAAAGCATTTCGGCATCCCGTTTTATGTTGCGGCCCCATTGTCTACATTTGATCTGAATTGTCTGACAGGCGATGACATTGTTATTGAACAAAGGGAATCAGAAGAAGTTACATATCAATCGGGTGTGGATGATGAAGGTCACCTCAAAAAAATTCGCATTGCCAATCCCGGTTCTGAAGCGTTGAATCCCGCATTTGATATAACACCGGCCGGATTTATCAGTGGTATTATCACGGAAAAAGGCATTATAAAATCAGATAAAACTGAAATTCAAAAATTGTTCGGTAAATGAATTATCCTGACGAAAGAAAAGAAGTCGCTTATTTTATGAACAGACTTTATGAGCGGAAACTCACTTCTGCTTCCGGTGGAAATATCAGTTTGCTGACAGGTGATAAAATTCTCATCACCCCATCACAGCTTGATAAAGGCAGGATTACAGACTCACAAATTTGTATTTTATCTATTGATGGTAAGAACCTTACGCCTCATTTGCCGGTAAGTATGGAAAGCAAAATGCACCTCGGAATTTATAAAAGCCGTAAAGATGTAAGAGCCATTGTCCATGCCCATCCTGTATTTGCGACAAGTTTTACAGTCTCTGAAAAAAGTATCAATACAAGCCTTATCGGTGAGGCAAGAGCGGTTTTGGGTGAACCGGTAAAAGCATCCTATGCCTTGATGGGAACTGAAGTGCTTGCTGAAAATGTCGCAGAAGCCTGCCTGCAGAGCAATGTAATACTGATGGAAAACCATGGTGTACTTACGTTGGGGGAAACCCTTCTTCAGGCATTCGACAGAATTGAAGTACTGGAAGCTGCGGCTAAAATGACCTTGATTACTGAAATACTCGGCAAAAAGAAAGAACTTTCTGTGTCCGAATTAAATGAAATAGACAAGTTGTTTGCATGAAAAAAGTTTTACTTTTCCTGATCGTATTTTTGCCTTTTGTCGTTCATGCGCAGGAAAAAAGTAGTTTTTCCGCCGAGGTCGGGTTTTCGCAAACTTATAAAAACTTTTTTCAGCTTTACAGGGGAATTCTGGGAATCGGGCTTGAATACGATAAACAAATTACCGGAAATCTTTTCGGCGGTTTGTCGCTTCATTTGGATTACCTCCGGATAAAAAATACGTCTGCACGAACCATCATTTATAAACCACAGGTAAGGCTGGGGTATGCCGTCAGACTGAAATCCCGATTCGAAATTATTCCAGCTGTCCTCGCAGGTTATTCACTATTAAATCTTGCCAATAAAGAATTCAGCTATACCGAAACACAAAGTGGTTGGAATTCGGGTGCAGAGTTAAAACTTGTCTGGAAGACTCATCACAGGACCGATTATTACCTGTTCGGACGATATGACTACATTTGGCTCAGCAAAGATGAAAATTTTACCATGATTGAAAATTACCGGAATATTCATTTGACGGGTATTGGACTTGGCATACTGATTAAACCGAAGACCAATGAAAAATAAGATAATATTCCACAGTATTCTGATCATTTGCTTGTGTTCCACATTTTCGTGCACTAAAGACCAACAATTGCTGATTTTGAACAAAAATTATATCTGGGTGGCCGATTTCGTCAATTATTGTCAGGGGCCTTGCGAAGAAATTACAAGTTGGGAAAACCAGGAGGCAAAGGTAAAAGGTTATGTAATGGGATTAGGAAACGCTGAAGAGATGGACAATTATTTCGAAAAGAGCGAATTTTACCTGCAGGACATCAGGAACGGTATGTTCATGATTGTTAAAGTAACAAATAATAAAGAAACCATATTTGCCAAAATCAACCTTGCAAAAAAAACGGACCTTTTTAAAGTTACCGGTATTGCCGAACCCGTTATTGCATCTGGTCAGGATGAGTGCAGTAAAGGTGTGGTACTGACAATAAACAATTCTGATAACATAACAACAGAAATTCAATGACGGAAAAGAAAACCTGTGCATGGCCAAACAACGACCCGCTCATAATCCGCTATCATGATGAGGAATGGGGAGTTCCGTTGCACGATGACCGGAAAATTTTTGAATTCATGGTTCTGGATGCCTTTCAGGCAGGGCTTACATGGGCCCTTATTCTGAAAAAACGTAACGCATTCAGGAAAGCATTTGATAATTTTGATAATAGAAAAATTGCTCACTATAACGAAGAAAAAATTCAGAGTCTCATGAATGACAGCTCGATCATTCGAAACCAGGCAAAAATCCGGGCTACGGTAAATAACGCTCAGCGTTACCTTGAGATTCAGAAAGAATACGGTACCTTCGACCAGTATATTTGGCAGTTTACCGGAAACAAAACCCGCATAAATGAATGGAACGCACTCAGTCAATTGCCATCAAGCAGCCCTGAATCGGATGCCATGAGTAAAGATTTGAAAAAACGGGGCTTCAAATTTGCCGGATCAACCATTTGTTATGCCTTTATGCAGGCAGCCGGCATGATCAACGACCACCTTGTGGAATGTTTCAGGTACAAAGAAGTAGCTAAAATGTAACTTTGGTGCTAGCGTATTATGTCAATCCGTAAAGATTACTTTTTGCGAAAACACCGAATCACCAGAAATAACGGAAATGTAGTACAATCCGGCAGGCAGACCTTCGCGTTTGATGTTTATCATATTAGTTGAAGGATTATTCAATTTAAGGGTTCGCAACCGCTTGCCCAAACTGTTATAAAAATTAATTCCAGTAATGCTTTTCAAATTCTCAGACGCTATAAATATACCATCATGAGCAGGATTCGGATAAATCCGGATTTCAGACTCAACTGAATTATCAGCAATCCCGGTATACCAGTTTAAAAGAATCTGAAGTGGTTCGGAGAAATCACTTTCCCCGCAAATATTTGCAGCTTTCGCTTTCAATTCAACCTGAACATTGCTCAATGCCTGGTTCCAGTATATTTTGCACTGAGTTACAGTGTCCCCGGCAACGATCACTCCGGCGTTGTCAGGGACTCAATTCCCAACTATACTGATTCGCATTGGATGAATAGGTGTCGTAATAGGTAATATTTGTCTGAGAAGTGAAAACCTGTGTCGGGCCAACAGGTATATCCGGGATAACGGCTTCATTTTGTACTTTGATGTAATTTGTTTTCGAAAGTGAACTTGTTGTTGAACCATCCGAGACCTCCAGAGCAACATCCCACTCTCCCGGATTCTGATAAGTCACAACTGGGTTTTGATCTGTGGAAGTTGCCGGGGTACCTCCTTCAAACGTCCACGACCATGAGGTAGGATTTCCGGTTGTCTGATCGGTAAACTGAACATCACCGTTCAGGCACATTTCAAGCGGGTTGCCCAGAAATCCAGCATTCAGTATTGTAACATCAACATAAACACCATCGTGCCTCACATTGTACTGCAGAACAGGAAGAACGTTTAGTTCCGGATGAATAGGTTGATCGGTATGCCAAAGATAAAAATAGGAATTTGATCCGCCGATGTCTTTCCCAGCGCCCGAAATATCCACAAACCCATCATTATTAATATCCGTAACAAATGGATTATTAAAGAATGTAGATCCGAGAACGGTTACCGGCCATCCGTCCATGGGTGTACCATCATGGTTGTAGCCCAGGTATTTGCCTTCACTTGTATTGTCATCCCACATGAGTTCAATCTGGTTATCGCCGTCCAGATCAGCCAGTATTATTTGGTTATTGATAGCCCAAATGTAGGTGGAAGGCCAGCCGGGCAAATAGCTTCCGTTTTTATCCCAAACATAAACCCTGTCAGTGGGAACACCGCTGAGCACCTGGTCACCGACTGCTATATCAAGTTCTCCATTCCCATCAATGTCACCGACAGAAGGCGGCCCATAAATCCATTGACCGGTTTGTTTCGGCCAGTTTGGAAATGCAGTTCCGTCATATTTTATTATGTGAACAGCGCCATTTCCGGCTGATAATGAATGATCGCCGACAACAATTTCCCGCTTGCCGTCTCCGTCAAGATCTGCAAGGACAGGGGAAGAATAAGAAAATACCCTGTCATTACCCGGCGTATACGGAAATCCTTCAACCGTATCGCCGGTGGCATAATAGGCGAACACACTGTAATAGGATTCAGCCACGATTTCGGGAATATTGTCGCCCGTTATATCGCCAACGGCAACAGCGGAGGCAGGTATATAATCCATTGTCTGGGGCCAACCGGGAAAGGTCGTTCCATTCCCTTTGTAGACGCCCACATAACCGTTTGGGTAACTCCTTTCCTCCACGATGATCTCAAGGATATCGTCTCCGTCAAGATCGGCAAGGACAGGTGTTTTTGTTGCTCCGCCATTTAAATTGATGGGGAAACCGGGTGCACTCGAACCATCTTTCTTAAACACAAAAAGTTTACCCTGATTCTGTGTACCGGGAGAAGCCGTTGAAACAACGATTTCTCCCTCACCATCACCGTCCACATCGCCGAAAGCAGGAGCTCCAGTAGGATTATACTGAACCGGTTGCGGAAAACCTTCGACAACAGAACCATCAATATTCCATGCAAATACATTCGTTCCCACGCAATAAACAATTTCCAGATCAGGATCCTCATCCAGATTGCAATAAATACCGCCGCGCTGTGTGTCACCGGTCAATGTGATCGGCCAGTTGGGATAAACGGTAACGGTATCTGTTTTTACTTTATTCATTAACTCAGGAATTAAAGAGGCATCAACCAGTACCTTGCCGTCTACATCAGGCTGGGCCCGAAGTTGTAACGACGAAGGTAAATCTGAAAAGTTTAGAACCTTTTTTTGGGCGAATCCTGAAATTGATAATACGGTCAGGCCAATTGTCAGGGGAAATAAATAAATCTTTTTCATAGCAATAGGTATTATAATCCGAATTTAACGAAAGAAGTAAAAGTAAGAAAAATTCAAGTACGTATAATGAAGCAAATTGGTATAAAAAAAACCGGCCCTTGAGGACCGGTTCATTTTCAAAACCTCTTGTCCTTATTAATGAATGATAATCTTTTTTACAACATTAATGGTTTCACCGCTGATGTGAAGGTAATAAATGCCTTCCGGAGAGCCCGAAAGATCGATTACTTTTGTATAATCCTGACTGACCGATGAATTTTTTTCCTGATAAACAGATTGATTCATTCCGTTATAAATGGTCAGGTTAACAGGCTTATCATTGTACAATTTCAGAATAAATTTACCCGAATTCGGATTGGGTATGATCTTTACGTTCATATCTCCTGCATATTGACTTATCCCTGTTACCGGAGTAACTACGATATCCTGATCGGCTGAATTAGTACATGCATTCGGATCCGTGTAAGTATAAGTAATCGTATACGTGCCAACACCGACGGCAGAAGGATCGAACATGCCATTACTGACACCCGGTCCGGAATATGTACCTCCTGCAGGTGAACCCCCGGTCAGCGTAAAGGGTGCAGTACTTATGGAAACAGGATTGAAAGGGGCGAGCGAAACATTCGGCAGGTATACCGTGATCGCAAGCGAATCAGAATAGTCCCCAATGCCACAATAATTTTCTCCGGCAACCTTCAGGTAGGCTGTTCCGGTATACGTAGGATCCCAAACAACGGTAATATTAGTACTTCCCCCTGAAATCATTCCGGCTGAATCGGGATTAAGAATCCAGTTATAGGACGTAACACCTGGTAAACTTGTAACATTGTATGTGGTATTTCCCCAACTGGCACAAAGAAAGGTTATGCCGTTGGGTATATTCGGAGCATCAGGAACATGTCCCACATGAATGTAATTGGGCATATAAATTTGAGCATTTTCAATACCATCCGAGACTACCAGCAATACATCGTACATGCCTTGTGATAAATAACCAACTACCGGATTCTGCTGGGTGGAAGTTTGAGGAGTCCCCCCTTCAAATGTCCAGTTCCATTGTGTAATCGGTCCGATCGACTGATCGTAGAACAGAACAACATCCTGTTCGCAAACGACATTTGTATCAACTGTAAATAGTGCTTCCAATTGCTGTGGAGGAAATGTTATATAATCGATAAAAGCCGCATCCAGACCGGTAGAAATACTGACATCTTTTGAATATTCCCATTTGAATGTATGGTTTCCGGCAGTTACCCAGTAAGCTGCCCGTGTCCATGAAATAAGACCGGACCATTCTCCCAGCTTAACATTATCGATATAAAAACGGAGATAATCAAACCCCGATTCCGAAGAAACATTGTACCAGAACGTGATGCTATCGGCGGCGTAAACATCGAAGTTAACTGACAGATTGCTAGTTTGGTTATCATTGATATCCCCTGAAGACGCGCAATATGTTCCTTCATAGGGATCAAAGTCGGTAACAAACCAGGGTTGTGTGCCTCCGGTCTGCCAGTCGAATTGTGAAAAATCACCGGTTTCGAAGTCTTCGATACTCTCGGTTTTTGACTTTTTGATCTCTTCTTTTGAGTTAAGACTTAGCTGAGCTTTTGCTGTGTTAAACAGCACCAGTATCATTACTGATAAAATTACTTTAGTGCTGGTAAGTACAATTCTTTTCATTTGATGTTATTTTAAATTTTATTTGTATGTATCATATTTCTTCCTTCAAGTTTTAAGCGGATAAAAATCATGCAAATATCGTAAAAACAGACGAGTTACGATACAAAATAGTTTATTTACTGATAATGATTTTCCGGATATAATTCGTTTTGTTCGAATTCATATAGATAAAATAAAGTCCTTCCGCCAGTGATGAAAGATCGATATCCTTTTCTAACGAACCATTAACCTGAATTCCATGCTCACTGAATACTTCTGTTCCCATATTATTTAAAATTCGAAGGTCAAAGCATCCACTGTTTCCCGAAACTAATTTAATAGTAAATTTTCCATGACTGGGGTTGGGGAACAGTTCGATGTGAATACCATTTACAACTTCATTTATTCCAAGGCATTCGCTGACATTGATAACAGCTTCTGCATAATTCTCACAGCCATTCTCGTCAGAATAAGTATATGTAATTGTTTGATCACCGGTGCCTGCAATGGCCGGATCAAACGAGAAGATCCCTCCGTTTTCGGTAATACCCGATCCTGAATATACGCCGCCTGCAGGTGTTCCCAAATTGAGTTCGAAAGCCGGAGCAGCTACACAAACTGTATCGGCTGGAAGTGATAAATTCACATCAGGCAAAGGATTGATTGTAACAGTCAGCGCATCGGACAAGATGCCTTCACCGCAATCATTTACAGCTTTTACACTGATAAATACGTCACCGGTAAATGCCGGGTCCCAGTCGACAATACCATTCTGACCACCACCTTCAATTGTCCCGGCAGTTTCGGGATCAATGTTCCAGGTATAAGAAAGTGCGAATTCCGCCCCTTCGGTAGTAAAAATTGTATTTGGAGGATCAATGCAAAATGTTGTTTCACCGGACGGTACAGCAGCTATGCCGGGCAATGCAGCAACCTCCACTTTCGCTGTATCGGTTACTGTGAAAATACCATCAAATACCTCAACAATATAAAGTGTCGTATCCACCGGATTTACCTGTGGGTCCGGCTCTGTTGAAACAAATCCGGCCGGAATAGAGGTCCAGTTGTAAGTATATGTGCCAGAACCACCGATAATATCAACCTGTAATTGAGTTGTATCTCCTTCACAAATCAACGCAGGGCTTGCATAAGCATCTAAAGATGGAATGCTTTCACCGACACCAAGTGTGACAGGTACCGTTACCATTCCCATATCCGGGTCATTCGAACCGATGTTGATATCAGCAGTGTATATACCCGATTCAAGATTGCTTGCATCAAGATCAACATTAATCATGGCAGAATCTCCCGGTGTAATAGTTCCCCCATAATTATCGACCAATAACCATCCTAAAACAAAGACAGAATAATCCTCAACTTCACCATAAGTAGCTGTTCCGCAAGGGCTCACAGTTCCGGTATATGTAATCCTGACCCTGAGCCTCGTTTGGCCCGGAATTGCACCTGCAGGAGGAATAATATCGGCAGTATAGGGTCCGATACCCGGGGTTCCTGAAACGGTAATTGTTTCTCCCGGATCGTCAAAATCCTGGTCCTGATTCCAGTCGACCCAAATTCCGCATTGATCAGTAGGATAATTCAAATTCCCATTGGTAACCGAGATTGGATAGCTTTGCCCTGGATTTACAACGGTGGATAAGTTTGTATAATCGTGATAGTTATCGCAGGCAGATGAATTGTTGATATCGCCAAATGTGACATTGCTGATGTATTCATCGCAAGTAGTACTTGTAGCATCACAATAATCTTTTCCACTCTTTTTATTATTAATTAACGGGTTAACGTTATATTCGAGTTCCAGTTCTCCAACATTTTTAACTTTAATGGATTTAGATGTCGAAGTTCCGATAACAAGATTGGCATTAATTTCGTCCGGTGTCACAGCAATATGGGGATTACCCCATTGTATGGATGCCTTTGCCGATACCGATTCTCCTTCATCATGCATGGCCGTCACGCTGTACTGGTAAACACCATAATCGGACAAGGTATCGAGATACGTCTGTTCGGTTGTTGTTCCCAAAAGCACGCCATCTCTGTAAACATTAAAATAAAGAAAACTTTTGCCGTCGAACAGCCAGCCCATAAAAACATTCCCGGTGTTTTCATCAAGCTGAAGAGTAAGATTGGTCGGCTTGGGAAGATTATTTGTTGTATAGGGTGATGTATACGTCATAAACTTTTGGTCGCGTGTGTCGGTCCAGATTGGATAAACCTGACCTCCCCTTGCAGTAATGGAAAGATAATCACCCATATAACCATTAGCCAAACCGGAAATCGGAGAAGGCGTAAAGGCCACATCACTGACTTTAAAATCTTCCCAGGTTTCGCCTCCGTCCATCGAATTGGCGCACCAAACCTCACACTGTGTCGAGGTGGTATTTCTGTCGTCGTAGAAAATAGCGCTCAGGATACCCGTTTCCGGGTCGCAGGTGATCCATGGGAAGAAATGTTTTTTACCCATGCCGGCTGCATCCTGATTTATTTTTATCGGAGCTGACCATGTTACACCGAGATCGCTTGATTTGATAAGATATACATCCACACTTGAGCCGGAATTCACTCCTGGAACTCCAACATTTGCCCAAACTACGTAAATATTTCCACTATATGAACCTCCGCTTATATCAACGGCCATTGAAGGAAATGAATTTACCCTCATATTTTTACCAGTTGCATTAGTATTCCAATTGTTAGGGTCATTTCTGATACCCTGAATGTTGTTTATAATTCTTATTGCACTACTAAACGACGTACCTCCATTGAATGAACTTGTAAAACCCACAGCTTTTTCTCTGTATTGTACATTTGAAGGCCCCCAGGAGTCATAAACAGCCCAGATAGCATAAACTTCACCATTGGGGCCTGTTTGCAGGTTTACGCCCTGGTTATGGTTTCCGGCATTTACAGCCGAACTCAAGTTGATCAGCGATCCCCATGTAACACCATCATTGGAAGAAGCTTTAAATACGATATTGTTGATGTTTGATCCGCCAAAATCAGTCCATGCATTGTACAGATTACCTTCATAAGGACTTGTCGGACAATTGTCAATCCACATATGGTTTTTATCCTGATTTCCTAAACTGTAAACAGTCACTGGCGTCCATGTTGTTCCATTATCTGAATAGGATAGTCCCATACCACCAGATCCAGTAATATACCCCACAAATTGCCTTCCGGCCTGATTAATTGCTGTTGTTGGGTCCCCCGAATTGCTGCCACCGGCACCCTGCACTGAACCGCCCCAGGTGAGCCCGGCATCTTCCGACACGAAATGGTTCGATCCGTACAATGTCGGAAAAGGAAAATTTGTGTTTGTTGAATTGTTCGAGTTGAGAATGTACATGTTATCATCCGGGTCGATGAATGCAGAATTTTCAGATTCGGTAATATTTGTCGCATCACTTAGCGCCACATCCGGAGAATCATCCTTCCCGCCCAATACTGTTTTTGCTGTAATCATACTTCCGGTATAAACAGCTTCGGGGATCGGAACTACAGGTGCAACCGGAACAAGACCCTTTTCAGCCATTTTTGTCCAGTAACCCATATTATCTATACGGGTATCGACTGTTTCTGATTGAGAGGGTTTTGGTAATGCAGAAAGTTTTTGTTTCTGCGAATAAACGTTTCCTGAAATAAAAAAAATGATAAAGAACAAATAATAAAGATTTTTCATGTGCTTTTTAGTATTATGTTTCTTAAATTTTAAGGGATATAAATTAAAGTTGATTATAAAATATTTACTGACCAGATTGGATCGATATTAACTTTTTACTAAAGGACAATATTCGGATGTATGATGTTGCCTTAACAGTAAAATAATGTGCGGGCAAATATATAAATAAACCGTAAATATACAAGCATTGAAACAACGAATTATTTACAGGGTTGTATTGAATGTCAAACCTGTTAAATTGCTACTGGCAGAAGCCCTCTTACAGGATTCAAATTCAAAAAAATCATTATCCCGGATTTCGAATATATACAGCAAAAAAGGCTGCACCAAACGAGCAGCCTTTTTTGATCATAATCGATTTTTTTCTTACTGTACGATGATTTTCCGTATTTCTTCTGTTTTGTCCGTTTTTATTCTCACAAAATAGACCCCCCTGGCAAAGTCACTCAGATCAATCGAAATGCTATTGTCTGTTACGGTGAGGTTATCCGACTTATAAACAACTTTATTGAGCATATTGAACACGGATATTCCCGTAACAACCGCATTTCCGGCAATCTGAACCGAGAACAGCCCGTTTGAAGGATTCGGGAAAACACGGATGCCTGACGCCCCTGAATGGTCATTGAAACCTGTGCAGACCATATCAAGAACCTCAAAAGATTCGGAGAATTCTCCCTCACATGTTGAATTTACACCTTTCACGCTAATGGATGCAGTGCCTTCCCAGTTTGTTGTCCAGGTAACGGTTGCTGTAGTACCTGTTCCTGCTATACTTCCCGCTGTTGCAGGCAATAGCTGCCAGACATAGGAATCCGAAAAGGTTGAACCCGTAGTTAAGTATTCTGAAGTAAGAACATAATTGGTGCAAACCAAACTATCTCCTTCTGGTGTTCCGGGGATATTCGGTGCAGGATGTACCACGATATAATCGGGTTGTGTAAGGAAAAGCGTGTCGGAGCCATTGGAGATCGTAAGTGTTACATCATAGGCACCCGGCAAAGCGTATGTCACAACAGGGTTGGCAAGTGTCGAAGTAGCAGGATCACCGCCTTCAAATTCCCACGACCATGTAATAATGTTCCCTGATGAAAGATCATTGAAATTAACTTGTTCGTCATTACAGATTTGTGTCTGATCTGCATTGAAATTCACAGCAAGTGTTCCTGAAATTACTCCAAAAAAGCTAAGGTATTTATTCATCAATTCAGCTTTTGTTGAAGGGGAAACACCATCCGTTAAACCGCCGAATTCGTGTGAGCAACCGATTGTTTTATACGTTCCTGCATCATAAGCTACACCGGTTCCATATGATGGGCTTTGATTCTGGAAAATTTTATATGCGGGTGCAACAGGTTCAATGTGGTCGATCCAGCTATTTTCACCCGAATAGCTGAATGACATGCCTTCCGTAAATGTCCCTGTCTGCCCGGCCACTGTTGAAAGATCAGAAGAACCATCGGATGTTCCATTAATATTGAACATTGAATGGACAGCGGTTTGTGCATCAAAGTACCAGGTATCACCACCCTCCATATAAAGAGAACCACCATTGTCGAGATAATCTGCAAGGGTTTGTCCTTCGGTAGAAGATAGTACATGATTACTGCTGTATATACCAAGACACACAAATACGGAAGAATAAAGATTCAGGTCTTCGGGGAACGAAGTTGTATACTCAGCGGCTATTTCCATATTTTGAAGCGTGTTTTCCATACTTGTGCCCGAGCTTGCGTTGGGGTCCAAATCGAGAATTAGAACAGGTACCTGCCCGATCACTTCATTGAACAATCCGGTCGCCGAGATTCCGAGATCAGCCGAAATATCCAGGCTAAAATTGGCCATGTGGCCTGCCGGAGTCGCAGCATCGGCCGTAATAGAAAAGGATTGATCTGAAGAATTTTCTCCTCCAATATCTCCGTAGGTCATTTGCGATTGGTTGACAGTAATGAAAGGATCGTTACAAACCAGATCTCCGATGACCTGCATTGCATCCGCCGAACCTGAATTTTCGATTGTAATAACCAGATTTACTGTTTCGCCGGGATCGAGCTTACCATTATTGTTTCCGGTCGGATCGGATACAACAACATCACCCAGTTCAAGATTCGGTGCATGGCCGGGAATGGTAAAGTTGCTCGTCCAGATGACTTTATCATCTCCGCTTGCAGTCACATTTACAAGTACATAATGCGCATCAGGAAGATCGTTTGCCACATCGAAAGCAAATCCGTCTGGAATCGAAAGAATCTGTTCGGGATCGATATTTCCATAGGTTTCTGTACTGTCAGTAAATGTAATGTAAGGATCATCCGTTGAAAGTGTGAGGATCACATTTGTGGCCTGCTCAATTCCGACATTCTTAACCGCAAGTGCCAGTAATTCCGATTCCCCGTAATCCATTAAACTGTTTCCGTTACCGCCGCAATGTCATTTAATGTATAGGAATCTTTTACAACATACGGTCCGCTCTGAGGTATCACCGGAATGTCAGTTTGGTAGGGCAGATGATTATGAGCCGTTACCGTAACTTTTGCCGTTCCCGGATTCTGGACCGGTTCATCGAAAATAACCTGGGCCATTCCGGTTGCATCAGTATAAGCGACACCATAGACCGACTGATCTTCATTGGATACACACACCATTGCATCTTCAATTGGCCCGCCGGTTCCGATTACCTGCACTGAGAATTCGGACAAACCAAGAAATAATTGTGCATCGTGGTTTACAGTCATTACCGCCGGTTGTAATGTCCAGGGTTCGAGCGAGGCATCTCCAAGCCACAGGTATGTTCTGACATTCGAACGTCCCAAATCACCATGAACATTCAGCACCGTAATATTTGCAAAATTGGTTATGTAACCGATATTATAAATACCTTCTTCAAATACAGCTTTGTACATCTCTTTATCATAGTCGTGATTCGGAATTGTATAGGATGGAATAATCGCACCATTTGTAGCTACGGCTGCAACAGGCGATTTCATAAAGGATTCGCAAAGGCAATCACCATTGTAATCCACAATATCCATGTTATCGCAACAGACATCGAAAAATACGAACAATCTGTCTGTATTAGTAAGCTGGTTGACATGAGTTGCTGTAAAGCTACCCTGTGGACACCATTGCCATAGCTCCGTTGTACTGCCGTGTCCGCGGTAATTGAATATACCGCAGGAATTTGCATTCACATAATTGACAACCTGATTATTCGTATATCCTGCACCTCCGTATGCTTGCTGAAAGATCGGTATTTGCAGTGGATAAGGGTAGGTCCTGATCTCTTCACAACACTGGGTATATTTGCCCGGGTATTCCTCCTGGTGAGCGATCAATATTGAATTTTCAGCCCAGTTTGTGGTTGCATCAGGCGTGAAATAATGCGACATTGTCTTTTGTATCTGAAGATCAAGCTGACTGATGTTATCGTAAACAATTCTACCAATCGCAATATCAGCATAATGGTCATCCGGACCATTCATGCAGGTATACCAGCTATCGGAATAAGACGCATCCTCACCGCCCGGAGCCCAATAATACATTGGAACATCATTGGGTCCTGGAGGATTACCGCCGTTCGGATAGGCATCACCGACCATCAGTATGTATTCAAGATCATCATTGTTGTACAAGTCAGTGATATAATCCTTAAAATTCTGAGGCGTATTAAACCCCGCTCCCAATGTTTGAACTTCTACACGAAATCCCTGCTGGTTTTTCCAGTCGACCAGTGGTTGAATTGAGCTCAGTGCCTCTGTGTTGGTGATGATGAGGTACTTTATATCCGTGTTGCTCTTTAAACTCATGGAATAGCCCAGCGATTCAAAATTCAGAATACCGGCCTTATACATTTTATAATATACGGGTTCAACATTTTTACTTCTGTTCAAAACAAGTTTAGCGTCATTTCCATAAAACTCTACCTCCACCTTTAAATGCGTGATTATTTCAAGCTTTTTTGTAGCTGTATTATAAAGGAATGGAACAATGTGCAATCCGGCAATTTTTACATCCCGCATGATCCCAGGTTCACCCATGTATACCTGATTTCCGGGAAAGGTGTTGGGGTTATTATAAAATTTTTCATTGATAACAAAAGGTTTGTTCCCGCCTCCGGCATTATCTGTTGTCGGTGTCTGAAAAGGATAGACCATAAAATTCTCCAGCGTAGTGGTTTGTTTGCTTAAAACCTCAACCTTTACCAGCTTGTTATCCGGAATCCCGATCACCTCATTCAGCATAGGAAGTTCAGGCTTTCCGATTTCCTCTGTTGTTTGGTCTTCTATTAACTTAAGTCGTTTAAAGGAATTCCCTTTAATGGTTGTTTCGGATACGTAAAATCCGGGAATTACAATATCGAGAATCAGCTTATCCGATCTCTGATCTACAATTGTTACTTTTGGTTGTTGCGGACTGTCGGAAGTAAAGCCGATCCAGGTGTCCTGGGCCATAATGGTAATTGTGAGCATTGTTAAAATGCCGGCAATAAATAAATTTCGTTTCATCTTCCTGTTTTTGTATTAATAATAAAGCGTTTATACGTAAGATTGAAAAATATAACCTATTTCGTCAAAAGTAACTTTTTTGTCACACAAAACAAACTTGATTCGATGCGGATCATATAAATTCCAGTTCGCAAATCAGGCATCGAAAAATCCAACTGATAAAAACCCGCATGCTGCAATGTCTCAGGAGCAATAATCGCCGCTTGACGACCCAACTTATCATATAATTTTATTGAAACTTTGGCTTCGCTTTGAAGATTGTATTCAACCATCAAATGATCTTTTACAGGATTTGGATAAATACTAACCGTTTGATCTTGTTGTTCACTAATAGCTGTGTAAACAAAATAAAGTGTATTCGACTGTTCCGATTCGCACCCGAATTCATTGGATACAATTGTATAATAACTGTCAGTGGTCGTTGGGTAAAAATTCTGGCCGGTAGCCCCGGCAATTGCTCCGTTCGAGCCATACCATTGGTTTCCTGAAGTGGCGGATGAAACCAGGTGATTGGTTTCAAGTGTAATAACAGGAGTGGCAGGGACCGGATGAACCGTGACAGTCGTTGATCCGTTAACCTGCGCCGAACCATCAGATACGACTACGGAATAGGTAGTGGTTACCGAAGGTGTTGCAACAGGATTTTGTACAGCTGCATTATTTAATCCGGTGCCCGGTGTCCATTGATATGTATAATTTCCCGAACCACCCGATGCAAAAGCATTGAGTTGAGAACTCTCTCCAGCGCAGAGCTCGGACGGACTGGCTGAAGCAGCTACATTCAGAATATTACCCGAACCGCTGGCGGCCGGAAATACGATGTAATCTATCCATGCACAGTCGCTTCCATTCAATACGCTTACATCTTTGCTGTAGGTCCATTTAAACGTATGATTTCCGGCTGTTACAGCATAAGAAACCTGACTCCAGGCTTCTTCTCCCGACCATTCATCCATTTGAACTCCATCGATATAAAATTCTAAATAGTCATAATCTGACTCCGATGAGACTTTTTTGTAAAAGGAAATCTGGTCATCTGACAACACGTTCATCGTTACAAACATTGATGATGATTGGTTGTCAGAAATGGCCCCCGATTTAGCCGAATAATCGCCTTCATAGGGATCGACATTTGTAACGATCCAGGGTTGATTGCCACTTTGCTGCCAGTCAAATTTTGAGAAATCACCGGTTTCAAAGTCTTCATTAACCATCCCAATAGTAAGGTAAAAAGTATTTTGAACCGAATATTCTCCTGAGGCCATTTCGAAATTAAGATCGACTGAAGTACCCAGCGGTGCAGAACCATCGACTACAATTGTAAATGTTGCATCTTTTGTTTCTCCGGTATTTATAGTTCCAAAGTTGAAATTTCCGGTTGCTATATTTATTAAATCACTGCCGGATGTAATCAATCCCTGAGTATTTGCACAAGAGCTGTGTCCGGAATTAGAAGCCTGAACAATGATGTCAGCCATTTCACCAGGATCGAGAATTCCATCGCCATTACCGGCCTCCGAATCATCGATAGAAAGATTACCTATTTCAAGTTCCGGTGCATTGGCTACTAAATTAAATGAAGAATTCCAGGTATCACCTCCAATAATTTCCAAATCGAAGGTAATTACATGTTGATCCGGGATATTATTTGCTACCTGAATTTCAAAGCCATCAGGAATGCTGACATTTGCACCACTGGCAACGGTTCCGTAATTTTCACCTCCATCTAAAATGGTGACAAACTCATCCAACGTTGAGAGCGTAACCTGAACATCTGTAGCATTCTGCGATCCGACATTTTCAATTTCAATGGTTAGTTCAGCCGTTTCGCCAAAATCAAGCTGACCATTACTATTTCCCTGTGAATCGTTAACTTCACATGCCGAATAAATCACATAAGAACCTGCATTCGGTACAATGGTAATAGGATAGGTTGTCGGCAGGCAGTTGTAACCTGATACGATAAGTTGTGCATCCCCGACGGTTGTAAAACCCGGATCAAATTCGATCTGAGCGGTTCCCGTTGCATCGGTAATTCCAACTCCCTGCAGAATTCCGTCCATAAAAATAGCACAGCGGAAATCTTCCATTGGACTTCCTTCGCTCATCACTGTTACAGATGTTGACGGAACACCTAACGGCAGTGTATTTTGATAGGTTGTCTGAATGCTTATCGGTTCATCGGTAAAAACAGCCAATGCCGGATCACCCAAAATATTGATGTCGTAAAAATTCCATCGTAAAGCCCCTTCTTCCCATTGACCGGGAGCTGTCACCCAGGGTGCAGTCTGGATTTTGGCTTCCACGAACGCTGCTCCGAGCCGGTTCAGTTTTTCATGAAACATGGCATCCACCATTTCACGCTGAAGATGGATGGCCGGTCCTTCTGTCTGGCCTTCGTTAAACCAACCGTACCGGGAATTTCCGATCACAGCCGCCGCGAAATTTTGAATGGTGACCATTTTCTCAAGAATACAATCATTGTAGTCGAAAGCTCCGCAATCACATCCATGGGTTTGAAGAAATGTATAGTTGTGGGATATTCCGTTTGCTCCTGAAAAATTCGAATTAGTGATATCACTGTTCGAAAGATAAGCGACATAGGTTTGATTTGCATGACCTGCATGTTGAACAAACTGTTTCCCCTGGTTGATGGCCGCAATAAGATCATTTTTACTCCATGATTGATTGATTTCATACAATTTCTGGAAAGTTATAATCTTCCGGCACTCCAAATGTTGTATAGCCGTTATCATCATGTTCGCCGATAAGGAGCTCAAGATAATCGCTTCCCCAGGTATCAGGGCCTGAATAAAGCCATTCTCCGGCGAACAATTCATTTCTGAATTCTCCCAATACCGGGCTGTCCTGATATGAAACAGATTTATGGATCAAGTTTGCCAGCTCCGAGGCATTGCTGAACGGAAACCGGGCTACGGCGATATCGGGAAGCAGGTCATCTTCACCCGGTTCACCCCAATGATCATCACCATCGGTATTCCAGTTTCCGTCAAGTCCGGAATAATACAGATCGGCAGGAATGTCATTATCTTCATAACCCGACCCGGATTGCGCATAACAATAAAATCCTCTGAACGGAACGTATTCCACATCTCCACCAAGCAGCACAAATTCCACATTGTGATCCTGGTATTCCTGAATGATATAATTTCTGATCTTTTCCTGAGAATCCTGCCCGGTCATTGTCGAATTAATACTTTCGGTTGTTGCAATTTCCGTCACCATACCTCTTTCATAATACAGATCAATAAGGTCCTGGTAACTGTCCTGGTATTGAGCTGGTGTGATGATCAGGATCTGATAATCGTCATTGGTCTTAGCATCTTCAGGATAAAGATCCATGAGTTCCGGATTTTGGGCGAATCTTATTAAGCGGTCACTAACGGTTTGTGATGAACTCAAATTCTGCATTGCTGCCGCAGATTTAGGATCAGGGGCAGTAGTAATCCTGATCTTGACTTTTTTATAAAAACTGACAACACCTGTTGAAGGATTGTATTTTACAGGAGTAAACGTGGCCAGAGCAATAGCATGCCCATTCAGGTAGCCCGTCATCAGTCGTCCTGTTTGTTTTGCAGGATAAACCTGTTCGCTTTGATAAAGTTGTTGATTTATTTTAAAGCCATCGGGCTTTTCGATCGACAACGGGCGGGACGGTTGCTGGGGATACAGAACAAAATTTCCCGGTATAGGTGTTTCATCGTCTCCTATAAATTCTATACTGATAGCGGATTCGCCAGGAGGCAATAAGAGTTTTACTTCCTGGTAAGGCAAAACAGGCTCTCCGGTTATGCCGGTCAGCATTGTTCCGTCAAATTTTATCATTTGATAATTGCCTGACTCGACAATTTGGTAATCATTAAAATACCAGATTTTTTCAATCACACCTGCGTTTGATGCAAATGTAAAGGCAAGAAATAAAAATAACAGTTGAAATTTTTTCATTACGTAGGATTTAATCATTAAAAAAATAAATTGACCTCATTGCGCTTTTACAGACAATTGTAACCAGAAAATGGTTGTTCCTGAAATGTTAAGCAGAAAGTCCCCTCAATCCTTCTTTTTCTTTTTTGTCTACGCATACACGGGCAGAAAGATACAGGATTTTTCCTTTCGTCCAATAAAAAACGGCAACTTTCCAGTTGCCGTTTTCATTGCTTTCTTCTTCTGTTTTATTTAATAGGTTGATATTTTTTTGCTGTAAAGCTGATCACCGATCGAAAGGTTTACAAAATATATACCCGGTTTATAATTTCTTGTGTCGATCAAAAGATTTTGACTTCCTGCTCCCTTCATTTCGTTTTGTGATGAAAAAACCATCTCGCCGATCACATTGAAAATTTTAAGACTTACATTTTCAGCTTCTTTCAATGTAAATGAGACATTGGTATATTCCTTAAAAGGATTTGGATAAACAGTAAAACCATCCTTCGCTGAAATCTCCGGTACCGACACGAAATTAACGGCAAACTGCATACTTTCTTCATCGCTTTCGAAATCATTATTCTCATAAATAAGACTAAAATCGCTTTGCCGCAGGGAATATCCGCTGTTTGCTCCGGTCAACCCGTCGCCGCCTGCATCATAGATCGTAAAGGTATAGCAATCGGTATTCCCTATGAACAGCGTATCCTTAATAAAGGCCTGCGGTTCGGTATATGGGCCTCCTGAGAACATGACTTCACCGTTGCTTTTTTTCAGATCCCAGGTGGTCTCTTCCGGATTGTCATCCAGTTTTATAAATACATAAACATTCGGTATTGCTTCCTGGGCTGAAATAAATGCAGTGGTAAGTGTATCGTTCGACGGATCTTCATCCGGATTGCCATTAGGATTCGTGGTATAAACCATCAGGTCGTTATTGCTCTGGAGTGGAAAAGCTGCGGAAGGCAGACTTACTTGTTGCGTTTGACCGTAAGAAAGATCGCCAGTCCAGTTGAACGTATTCAATGCTCCGTTATTTACAACATAATTTATATCCAGGGATGTAAGTGATTCAGCGGCCTGGTTAGCTATCGTAATTTCAGGTGCTACTGATCCGGTGCAATTGGTTACAGGAACACCAGAAAGGGCTAATGCTCCGGCGTTGTATGAATACAAAGGCATTAATTCCGGAACAGCAACTTTTGAACCCTGAAGAATTTCTTTTGAAGTATTATCTTGCACAAAAGCAACAAATTCACAATTATCCATTACCCAACTTGCATTTACAGGAAACTCTAATGTAATTGCCTGAGTGCTGTTACTTGAAAAATCAAGAGGTGTTCCAAATTGATCAGGTGCCATGAATCTGTTTACATTGTTTACTTCGGTAAGTCCATACCAGCTATGCGGAATATGCGATTCAGTAAGGGTAAATTGCAAAACAAGATTATTTCCAGCATAGGGTTCAACATTATCCACAGTTACAACAACGGTGTAGTTTAATCCGTCATTAAAACCATTCATTGCTATTGTAAAGTTTGAGGGAATTGCTATTCTTTGATTAACTATAGGCATATAATATGAGTACATATTTCCACCAGATATTCCACCTAACGAATTTAGAACACCATCAAACCAAGCATTGGGTGTTCCTCCTCCACCATAATAACTGTGTCTTGCCTGAGAATATGTGTTTTCAAATGGATTACCAGATACATGGTCCTCAATTACGGCAACCTCAAAACCGTTTGCTATCAAGTCATCAGCTCCTAATGCTGAACTTGGACAATACGGTCAACCAACAGCATCTGTTAATATTTCAATTACGACTTTGTCCCTTGGGACTTGTTGTGCGATAATGGTTGTACCGATTATCACTGTTAAGATTGAGAGTAGAATACGTTTCATATCATTTTGTTTTAGATTACGATCTTTTTCATTTTATACGCAAATATAAAAAGTATTTGTTAACATACTCACTATTAGGTTAATTTAGGAAGGTTCTAAATAACAGACAAAAAAAACGGAGCCTTGCGACTCCGTCTGAAATATATGATAATCTAAACTTATTATTGAACTAAAATCTTTCGGGAATATATTTTACCACCCAAATCAAGGTTTACAAAATAGATACCGCTGATTAGGTTCTTGATATCAACTGAAATGACCTGCGGACCTGCAACGTTAAAGTTACTGTTAGTTTGATACACGCGTTCTCCTATTGAATTATAGACATTCAGTTTCACATTTCCGCTTTCTTTCATATTAAATGAAACATTCATATAATCAGATGCCGGACTTGGATATACAGTAAATTCTCCGTCTGCGGGAATTTCACCCACCGATACCATACTGGTCGAAAACTGAACACCTTCCTGATCGGTAGCATAATTATCATTTTCATAAATAAGTGAAAAATCGTTCTGGCGTAAAGCATAATATCCGCCGTTTGTTAGTCCGTTACCCCCCTGGTCATAAATCGTAAATGTATAGCAATCGTTCATCGCAATATCAAACGTATCTTTTACAAATTCTTCAGGTATTGTAAAAGGTCCTCCTGAATAAAGTATATCCCCATTAGAGTTTTTAAGCTCATAAGTGGTTTCTTCCGGATTTTCATCCAGCTTCAGGAATAGATAAATACTCGGAACGACCTGCATGGCAGACATAAATGAAGTGGAAGTTGTATCGTTCATCGGATCTTCATCCGGGTTCCCGTTCGGATTGGTTGTATAAACCAGCAACTCATTCTCATCCATCGTAATAAATGAAACAGCAGGCAGGTTGACGTACTGCATTTCACCGTAACCGAGATTACCAGTCCAGTTGAATGTATTCATTGTTTCATTGTTCACCTGGTAATTTATATCAAGAGACGTCAGTACGTCGGCACCCATGTTCGAAATACCGACAGTCGGAGCCACTTCACCCGAACAATTTGTGACGGGCACCATACTGACCGACATACAAGCCGCATTGTTATAACTTAATGGCAATAATTCAGGCAATGGAACTTTAATAGCCTGAAGAATTTCTTTTGTAGTATTATCCTGCAGAAATGCCACAAGTTCGCAATTATCAGCTACCCAGGCTGAATTCATCGTAAAATCCAGCTCCGTACTGATTGGACTCTTGGAATTGAAATTTACCGGCGTCCCGTTTTGATCAGGAACCATCAGACGGTTCACAAAATGAAGAACACCGAGGCCCTGCCAATTGTACGTTATATCGGATTCTGTCAGGATAAAGTGAAGGACAATATTTGAACCGGAATAATTGGCTACCCGTTCTGCATTTACAACCACTGTGTAATTGAGTCCCTCATTAAATCCGTTCATTGAAAGGCTAAATGAGGAAGGTACTGCAATTCGCTGGTTGTATTTAGTAAGGTAGGTACCATACATACTCGTGGTATGATTTCCACCGACAACAGCGTTTCCGCCATCAAACCAGGCAGTCGGGTATCCTGTCAATCCATAAAAGGTATTTCTTGCGGTTGAAGCTACTGTTGCGTAAGGGTCACTGCCGATCGGGCCATGGTTTTCAACAATGGCGACTTGTTTTCCGTTTGTTATCAAATCATCTGCTCCCAAAGCCGCTCCCGGGCAATAATAACACCATGTACCGGTCCCGATTTCAACAACAACTTTATCACGGTCGATTTGCTGGGCATCCAAGACAATCACAGATAACAGACATACAATGAGTAGATTTACATGTTTCATAGGTTTGCGTATTTAATTAATGTTAGTTCAACAATTTAAGACATCTAAAGTTAAGGGAAACGAGTACTCGAATACCAAAATTAACAGTTTTTTAACATAAAAAAACCCCGGAAAGTTTTTCCGGGGTTTTTATAATTAGTTTCTGTTTTCTTATTTACGGATAACTATTTTTTTATTGATCAAAACATCATCTCCTTCAACACGGATGTAATATACACCCTGATCAACATCGAGATCAACGATCTGTGTATACGATGATTTAACCGGTGTAATCTGTTTTTTGTAAACCAATCCGCCAATGGCATTATATATTTTCAGGCTTACTTCAGAATTCGGAATCCCGGATAATTCAAGCGTAAACTGGCCATTGTTGGGATTCGGGAAAATGGCAAGTTTATCAGCTATATTTTCGCCGATTCCAACTTCGTTAATCGCCAGCGTCATATCATCCATAACATTTCCGCACGGATCATTACCGTTTGCGGACAGTGTTAAAACTACTTCCTTTGCAACGATATCGTTGGGACCCGGAGTATATGTGGCATTTATCATTCCACTGTCATCGAATGAACCATCACCAGCAGTGGACCAGAGAACCGATGAATAATTATTCGCCGTTGCATCGGCGATCATATAAGTTTCATCACTGTTGATCTGATTATCGTCTCCCGCAAATACTTCCGGAGCTTTCTCGACAGTTAAAGTCATTTCCGACATCATGTCAGGACAAGGTGAGTTAGCTGTTGCTGTTAGTGTAAGTGTCACCAATCCGCCGTCAATATCGTTGCTTCCCGGTGTATACATCGGATTCAATACAGTAATATCGTCAAATGTTCCATCGCCAGAAGTAGTCCAGGTCAAATCCGAATAATCTGCAGCAGTTGCTTCAGTAAGTTCATAAGAACCATCACTGCAAATGGTAGCATTGCTTCCTGCAGAAGCCGTAGCAGGAGCTGCAAATGAGATCATGACATCATCCGTTGTTTCTCCACAGGGTGCATTTGCCGTCACAGTAAACGTAAGATTTACTGAACCAGCCGCAATATCATTCGATCCCGGAGTATAAACCGGATTAATAATATTCATGTCATCAAACGTACCATCTCCGGCGGTTGCCCAGGCAACAGAAACATAATTTTCAGCTTCTGCGTCAGAAATTTCATAGGGAGAATCACCACAGACCATTGCATCATCGCCGGCAAAAGCCATTGCTGCTCCATTAATTGTCAGGGTCATGTCGTCAGTTACATCTCCGTTTGGATTATAGGCGGTGATAGTCAGTGTCACCGATCCGTTTGAAATGTCATCATTACTTGGTGTATACACAGGATTCAGCGTTTGGCTGTTATCAAAAGAACCTGTACCTGAGGTAGTCCAGTTAACAACATTGTATAGTGTAGCTGCGCCCTGACACTGGTAGGTATCGCCTTCGCAGATTGTTCCATCCTGACCGGCATAAGCCGTAGTCATCGGAGGTGCAGGCAATACGATAAAATCAACCCATCCACAGTCTCCTCCTGATGAAACACTTACGTCTTTATCATACTCCCATTTGAGTGTATGTGTTCCGGCAGTAATAGCATATTCGGCTTTTTGCCAGCCCACTTCGCCCGACCATGCACCCTGTTCTGTATTATCAATGTAAAATCTCAGATAGTCATACGAGGATTCAGACGAAACTTTAAACCAGAAAGATACGCTATCGTTCGCAAAAACATCATAATCCAGGCTGAGCCATGTGCTCTGATTATCGTTTATATCACCTGATTTTATACAATATGTCCCTTCATAAGGGTTTTGCTGGGAAATAGCCCAATTCGCGGTTCCACCGGTTTGCCAGCCATATTGTGTCATGTCACCGGTTTCCCAGTCTTCAACGATCAGTCCGATGGTAGCAGCAAATGTTTGCTGAACTTCATATCCGCCTGCTGTAACAAGATAATTAAAACTGACTGGGATTCCTACAGGTGCATTGGATGAGACAGTGATGTTAAAAATAGCTTCTTCCATAAGTCCGGAACCGATGACATTAAAGTCGTAGGTTAAATTGTTCAGTGTAATGTAGCTACTGGAAGTATTGAGAGCTCCAAGCGCACCAATAGCATGGTACGATCCGTTATTATACGTTGCTATTTTGAGATCGACTGTCTCGCCCGGATCCAGGCGACCATTTCCATTGCCTGATGTATTATCATCAATTATCATCGATCCGACTTCCAGATCAGGACCATGACCTACAACAGACACATAGGAAGTCCAGGAATTTGTTCCATCTGTTGCATCCACTTCAAAAATTACTGTATGCATATCCGGAATATCGTCTGACACATCCCATCCAAAGCCATCGTCGACAAAGCTGGTAGCACCGGCGGCCACGGTTCCATAAAATTCTGTATTGTCAGTAAGTGTAACATAAGGATCTTCTGTAGACAATGTCACGGTGACATTTTGAGCGTCTTCAACACCCACATTTTCCACTGTCAGGGTTGCCATCATCGATTCGCCGGTTTCCATTGTGCCGTTACCGTTACCATTTTCATCATTCAAAGCAATAGCATTTTGTACAATATATGGTCCGGCAGGAGGAATGACATCCACAGAAGCTTCATACCGATAATAATTCTGTGCCGTAATTGTGATCAGCATATTGTCAGGTGGCTGCTGTGGAGGAATGGTTATAGAAACCGGTGCTCCCGTACCATCAGCAGTTGCAATGATTTCACCGTTAACAGTAAGTGCAATCAGTGCACCTTCATTTGCAGTAACATTAAATGATGTAACTCCGGCATAAAGGATCGGATTGTGAACCACCGTCAAATTTTGCGGAACTTCAGAATATACATCGAGAAAGGCATCTCCGTGATGATGGAAGAGATTATATGTTACTTCTTTATTCTCAACATTATAAGGCCATGATGATTGCTGAAGGAAATATTTACCCGCGGCATTGGCAAAGGCAGGCATCAATTCACGTGATGGTGGGTTTGTTCCATAAGCCGGCATAAATTCGGTCCACATATTATCGAATGCACCCCATACATAAACATCGTTTACAAATGAATAAGAAACTTCAGCATCGCCGATTGCTCCTAAAGCACCTGCATTGTTACCGCCGGATGTATGACGGTGTAGTTTCTCAACAAGGCATTCACCTGAATAATTATATTTTCCAGTCAGGCAGTTTACCGACCAGATGAATGAAAGATCGGTGTTAGTCAGGTTATTAACATGGCTGTTTGAAAAATCAGGTTCACCCCATAAGGTTTCTGCGCCATGATCTCGGTGAAGCAGCATGAATGCTCCGTTATTTAGACCTGTAACAACAGTATTTCCTGTATTATTCCAGGTACAATTTACCTGTCCGGGTAATGACGGAATGTATCCAAGGCCATTGGGTCCGAAGTAATTCACAACAGTTGAAGTGTTAGTTGCCGTTGACCATGAGGAGGCCGACTGCGGATTTCCATTATAAACGGCGTTTACCCTGTTCGGGGATTTACCAAGTTGTTGTTCCCAAAAACCTGCAACCGATTCCGTACAGATCTGAAACCACCGTTCTGTCTGAAAACCCAGACAGGTCATCGGATGATCATAAAAATTCGGATCTGTTGGTGGGGTTCTTTCATAATTAATAAATTTCGTGACCATTGTCTGCAGTTGTGATGCATTGTTAGCCGTGATTCTTGCAGCTATCATATCCGGCATCTGGTCATTGTTTACATCCACAAACATATTATCCGAAACACAGTAACTGTTATAGATCGGAGAAACAACACTATTTGCCGGATTTGTTCCATAGTCGCCTAAAAGCAAAATAGCAGCAGGTGGAATATCCCAGGTATTATAGGCATTATTTATATAATTTTTAATGGTCGTGGCATTGTTTCCACCAATGACATCAAGGGTCACCACATCGGTTTTAATACCTTGTAATGTCCTGAAAACTTTAATGGAATCGGCCCACTGCTGAAATTCTGCTCCTGTCGGGGAAATGATCAGGTATTCGCAACCTGTTTCATCCGTCGCACCCTGGAATGATTTATTGTAATTCATTTTCGGGATCGATTCATAATTCAGGAACATATCGTTGATCAGCGGATCCCACCAGCGGCTTCTCAACCGGTCTTCTCCAAAATGACCGTTTCCGCCTTCGAATTCGATTTTTACTTTTAAATCCCTGTATACAATCAATTCTTTTGTGACCGGATTGTATTGAAACGGTGTAATTCCAAGAATTACAGCATCAATTCCCCTTACCTTCGTAACATCGGAAATAATAACAGGTTTGGCAGGATAGAATGCATCCTTTGAATACAGATTCTGATCCTTGTTAAATTCCAGAGGACCTGATTCTGTTTCCCACGGAATCCTGAAAGCCGGTGCCAAATCAATATTATTGTACGTTTCCGTACGCGAAGCCACTATTGTTATTTTTGGTGTCGCTCCCTGAGGTATGGCAATATAACGACCTGTGCCCGGAAGGTTGGGCGCACCCTGGTTGTTCGGCAACAGATTTCCCGGTAATTCAATAAAATCCATCGATTTACCATTTACCTGGCCCCGTGAAAAAGAGAAAGTAGTGATGGAGTAATTGATTTCTACTCCTGAAGATTTTTGATTTGTAAGCTGAAATCCTTGTTTTCCCCAGCTATCAGAATATTTTACTTCTTCAGTAAAAGCGCTGGTAAACAAAAAGGTGGATAATAGAAACAGCAAAGAAATCCTGTTGAAAAGTGTAAAGTGTTTCATAATTATTTTATTAAGTTATTAATGCAAGTGGAAATGTTCTTAAAATTATATAATACTATAAGTTACTGTCAATTTTTTGCGATATTACAGATTTTATTTTTACAAACTTATAAAATTTCTTCAAATCATAATGTGTTAATCACCTTTAACTACCGGATCAAAATTTTGTTCTCAAAATTTAAGTTTTTACCCTTTATTTCAACCAGATAAATTCCAGGAACAGTTAAACCACTATTTATTTCCATTTTGTTATCATGAATTATCCTGTTCTTTGATTCGTAGACTTTTTTCCCAAAACTGTTATAAACCTTTACATTGACCACATCCGATAGACTATTCGCAAACTGTATTGTGAAAATGCCATTCGTTGGGTTCGGATAAAGGTAAGTGTCATGTACTGAATTTTTATTTACCCCTTCTATGATGACATAAATAGTCAAGGTGGGGGAATAAGAGCTTTCTCCACATGAATTTACAGCTTTGACGTTCAGGGAGACATTTCCTTCCCAGAAATCCGTCCAGTCGATTGAACATGAAGTGTCACTGACAACCATCGATTCAATTGCTTCAGCAGGTTCAGCTGACCACTCATAAGAAATTGCAAAGTTTACAGGGTTTACGTGATATTCATTAATTACGCCGGGATATGATTCTGTATTTTCAGGTCCCTGAGGAATATCAGGGGTATCAGGAACAGTATTTACATGAATGTAGTCTGATTTTAGAATGTAATTGGTGTTGGAGCCATCCGATACAACGAGCGCAACATCATACATACCTGCTGTATTGTATGTTACCGATGGGTTTTGCTGATTAGATGACGACGGATTTCCACCCGGAAAACTCCATGTCCAGGAGGTGATATTACCACTGGAATAATCAGTAAAGTTAACGGTTTCACCCTCACAAACCGTTGTTTGATCTGCCGTAAAGAATGCAAGCAAACCCTGTGTAACACCTGATGGAAGAACAATGTAATCGACCCAACCGCAATCGGAACCGCTGGATACCGATACATCTTTTGCAAATTCCCAGGTAAACGTGTGCTGCCCTGAAGTAACGGGATAAGAAGACTGGCTCCAGCCAACTTCTCCTGACCAATGCTCTTGCAATTCATTATCGATATAGAATGACAGGAAATCATAATTTAGTTCGGATGAAACTTTCTTAAAAAAGGAGATTTCACCATTTGCAAGCACATTATATGAAATCGAAAGATACGACGATTGATTATCATTAATATCGCCGGATTTTGCACTGTATGAGCCCTCATACGGATTCACCGATGAGATCGTCCAATTACTGTTACCGCCTGTTTCCCAGTCAAACTGGCTGAAATCACCGGTTTCCCAGTCCTCTACGATCAGGCCAACTGAAAAACTCAGGACGAAAGAATTGGTATATGTACCATTGTTACCGGTAATGTTCAGTTCTGTGATGAAGCTTTGTCCGATTGGAGTAGCTTCGTCTACCGAAAGTGTAAATACGGCCGTTCCCGATGCCCCTTGAGGAAGTGTTCCGAAATTGCCATTTGCATTTGTAATGGTAACATACGGAGAACCGGAAGAAAGCTCTCCGGTAAGGTTTTGAGCCAGAATATCACCATTATTTTTAAGGGTTATTGTAAGATCGACGGTTTCTCCCGGATCGATCATTCCGTTGTTGTTGCCGTTCGAATCATCGATGGAATAATCCGGCATAATAATATAAACACCCGAAACATGTTCCATTGCTCCAACGGCATCCAGGTCGAAACCGGCATCAGCCGCGTTTGCTGTACCATCACCGTCGTCAAGTATCTTTACATACTGAGCCGATGAGATTCCGCTTCCTGCAAAATCAAACTCAGTTGTTCCGGTACCAGCTCCCAAGCTGATCCAGGGACCATCGATGGTAGTGCTGATAAAACAGGTAAATCCTTCGGGCGTGGCATCACCTTCATATACTTTCAGGTCAGGACCCGGTCCATCTGTTACCGGGTATTGCATATCGAGGATACAATATCCGTTTTTCCCAATCGAATAATTCACCTCGTCGGGGGAAGATAAAGAAGCAGGAGTATTTCCTTCATCTGCATTGTTGTTTCCGGGAATTTGTGAAGCAACGAATTTATAGGCATATTGTAAACTGCTGTCCGGCTGTAGCTGAAAGTCAGTTGTGGTGGCACTGTTGCTCGCAACCGTCACGTTGGAAACAGTTTGTGTTTCATACCCATTGGCCTTTACAGTAATGCTGTAAGTTCCTGCCAGAACATACTTATGATAGTCACCCACTTCAGGATCGGAATAACAGGGATAATAATTGTTTACAAAGATCATGGCCGCCACCGGCTCACCTGTCAGGGCATCTGTTACAGTTCCCTGCAAACCGTAACCGGCATATTCAATCAATGCCAGCATGGCCGGTTTATTGTAATTATAATACATCATAATCTGCGATGCGGGTGGCTGCTTGCTGTTTGAGATTTCAATTGACCATGCAACAGAACCGGCAATTCCATAATAGGCATCTTTTGTACTTCCGTTAATCGGATACATGCCGTTATAACCCTGGCTATAAGGAATCGATGAATAGCCCGACACATTGGCATAAACCTGTGCAAGTTGGTTAATATGTGCCTGATCGGCACAGGAATTTGGCCTGTAGCTCCATGGATAGGATATAAATTCGGTTCCACTGTGGTAACAGGTATAAACTACAAACTGGTTCGCCAGATTGACATCCCGCAACGTTTTTGATTCGATTTCCCCGAAGGGCCCGAAGGTTACTCCATCTCCGTCCCACATATACCCGCAGTCGCGGTTCAGATCGACACCGTTATTGTTTTCACGTGCCATATTCACCCTGCCATCGGGATTGACCATCAGGTAAAGCCAGATTTCACGATTATCAATTAAATCGGTAATCACAGGATTTGAACCATAACCCAGACACAGATCCCTGGCAAAACGGATAATATTTTCCGGACCTCCGATCTCGTCACCGTGGATTCCCCCATCGAACAAAAGTTCGGGTTCAGGTTCATCTGTTAGTACATTGTCACTGATTTTCAGGGCTGCCAGTTGCCTGCCACCGACAGAAGTACCGAGTACATATTTTTTGCAAATGGAAGGAAAGAATTCATCCAGGCTATCTGCCAGATCGATGATCTGCTGATAGGAATGGTATGAATCTTCAGTAAGCCAAAAGTTTTTGAAATGTTTGTTCAGATCTCCAATTTCAGTAATAATCGTAAACCCCATCGATTCAAGCTGTACACGCTCTTTCGGAACCAGGTATGCACGAATTGTATCGGATGAAACAGGTTCAAAATCGATTTTAAAAGATTTTAATAATTGCACCTGTTCCGGATTCAAAACAGGAATCTTAACTTGCTGCTCTCCCGGCCTCCATCCCTGCGAATAGGATAGTGTAAAAATCAACGCTGATAAAATACTGATTAAAAATCCTCTCATTTTCTTAAACTTAAATCATAAATATCTAAACAATATATTTTGTCGGTAAGGATTAATAATTACTTGATTTTGTAATCTGATAAAAATGTTAACTTGTCGTAAATAATTAAAAACCAACTACTACCAATCGATTCAAAAAAGCGGTACACCAGCTTAGGATTAGACATTGCTATGCTGTCAATGGTTGCATTTCTTGAACTGCCTGATGCATTGCGTTAAATCTAAAAAAAATCGTTTCATAATCTGATGAAATTAAACACAAAAAACGTTTATTTCTGAGGCCGGTAAAAGAAATACTGGGTAAGAATAACCAGCAGCAACGTAAATAATGTACTGAAGATAACCCTGAGCAATGTACTGAAAAAATCGTGGAAGCTGAAAACTTCGATGAAGAACAATGCAAAATGATGAATAAAAATCAGGCTCATGGAGTACATAAAAAACCAGCGGAAACCAAGGTCGCGTATTGAAGGCTGCATGCCGGACTCGTACTCCCTTCCGGAAGCAATGCTGCGGATAATGACAGGCCTGAAAAAAGCCATGATCACGGATGCGGCCGCATGCATACCCAAAGTTCCTGAAAAAACATCAACTCCAAGACCAATTAAAAAGGATGAAATCAATAGTAGCCAACCCGGAATTTCAAAGGGAAGAAGCAAGATAAAATAAACATACAAATAGGGATTCACGTAACCGCCAAGATTGATGTTGTCGAGGATAAGAACCTGAAACAATATCAACACGATAAACCGTATAATATTCCTTATTACCAAGTTACTGGTTATTAGTTGATGATTTTAACTTCATTTGCTCGCTTTTCATCATATCAACAATCACATAAACATAATAAAGGTTATTGAAATCAACCGAAAAATCAATCGTTGCCGTATTGAATTTCCCTCCCTGGTCTTTGTTATATTTTTCAACTGTGCCGATTAATATTCCTTCCGGGAAAATAAGAGAATTCCCACTGGTAATGATCGTGTCGCCCATTGATAATTGAATATGGGGAGGAATATCCGTTAATAATCCCCTGCGATAATCTTTGCCGTTCCATTCAATATTCCCGAGATGCCTGTCTTTCTTTATCCGGGCATTTATCCTATTATTAACATGTAATATTGACATGACCCATGAAAAATGTTCCGAAACTTGCACCACTGTTCCTACTACTCCGTTTGCAGTAATCACGCCCATTTCAGGTTTCACACCTTCCCGGCTGCCTTTGTCGAGCATTAAATAATTTTTTTGTTTATTTATTGAATTGCTGATTACTTTGGCTGCAATATAGCTGAACAGGCTGTCCTTTTTGTGATAAACCAATGTGTCGTTATTCAGAAAAGAAGAATTCAGTAAATCATGCAATCTGGCATTCTCAGCAGAAAGTTCATCGTTGGCTTTTTTCAGGGTAAGATATTCCGTAATGTTATTAAAAGCGCTAAATACAGAACCCGTAAGTCTGTTTGTTGTATTTAAAAAGGCTGCCCGCTGGTAATTGTTTTGAACTACGAATGAAAACGCAACGATTTCCAGAAAAAGAAAAAGAAAAAAGAAATAATTTTTCGCTATAAATGAAAAAAGGCGTTTCACTTTAGTGGATTATAACTTCTGTGTACGGATAAATTGACAACCCTATTTGATAAGGAATGTAAACTTGTCATAATTTTTTAATGCGATGCCGGTTCCCCTTGCCACTGCCCTAAGTGGATCTTCAGCGACATGAACCGGAAGTTTGGTCTTCAGGTGCAGGCGTTTATCGAGACCACGTAGCATCGAACCTCCTCCAGCAAGATATATTCCGGTTTGAAAAATATCCGCCGACAATTCGGGCGGAGTCATTTCAAGTGCATTTAAAACCGCCGCTTCGATTTTGGAAATGGATTTATCGAGGCAGTGGGCGATCTCCGCATAATTTACTTTGATCTCTTTCGGAATGCCGGTAAGCATATCCCTACCGTGAACGGCATAATCATCCGGAGGATTATCAATCTCGGTCATTGCCGCCCCAACTTCAATTTTTATCCGCTCGGCCGTTCGTTCACCGATGTTTATATTGTGCTGCTTTCGCATATATTCCTCGATGTCCATATTAAAATCGTCACCTGCTATACGGATCGATTTGTTATTTACGATTCCTCCCAAAGCGATGACAGCGATCTCGCTGGTTCCGCCGCCGATATCTATGATCATATTGCCGGTAGGTTCCATCACATCAATTCCGATCCCGATCGCTGCTGCCATCGGTTCATGGATCAACTTTACATCCTTTGCACCTGCCTGTTCAGCCGAATCTTTCACAGCCCGCTCTTCAACTTCAGTAATTCCCGAAGGGATACAAATAACCATTTTTAGGGCAGGTGGGAACAACGGTTTTTTCGGCCACAACATTTTGATCATTTCTCTGATCATGTATTCGGCTGACTGGAAATCGGCAATAACACCGTCACGTAACGGACGGATGGTTTTTATATTTTCATGTGTCTTTCCATGCATCATCATTGCCTTTTTACCCACAGCGAGTATTTTCCCTGTACTGCGTTCAATAGCAACGATGGAAGGTTCATCCACTACCACTTTATCATTGTAAATAATAATGGTGTTTGCAGTCCCTAAATCGATTGCGATTTCTTTTGTAAATAATGAAAAAAGGCCCATTGTCTATATCCTTTAATAAGATAATATTAGTGTTTAAAATGTCTGATTCCTGTAAATACCATGCTCATGTTATGTGCATTACAAAAATCAATCGAATCCTGGTCCCTGATCGATCCTCCGGGCTGAATAACCGAGGAAATTCCTGCCTTCCATGCTATTTCAACAGAGTCAGAGAACGGAAAAAATGCATCAGAAGCCATTACCGCACCCTTGAGGTCGAACCCGAATTCATTCGCTTTTGCAATTGCCTGTTTCAGCGCATCTACCCGTGACGTTTGTCCGACACCGCTGCCGCACAACTGTTTGTTCTTCACCAGAACAATTGCATTTGATTTTGTATGTTTTACAACTTTATTTGCAAAAATCAAATCTGTATTCTCATACTCCGTTGGTGCAGTTTTTGTTACACAATTTAAATTTTCTTCTAATTCTGATTTAACATCCCGGTCCTGTTCGATTACACCATTCAGTATCGACCGGAACTGTTTTGTCGGAAAATGGTATGCTTTCTTTTGTAAAATTATTCTATTTTTCTTTGTCTTCAGAATCTCAAGGGCTTTTTTATTATAAGCCGGTGCCAGAATGATCTCAAAAAACAACTCGTTAATAGCAGAAGCTGTTACGGCATCGATCACAGCATTTGTGATCAGCACACCGCCAAAAGCCGAAACCGGGTCGCCTGCAAGGGCTGCTTTCCAGGCATCGAGCAAAACCAGCCTGCTGGCAATTCCACATGCATTGTTGTGCTTCAGAATGGCAAATGTGGTTTCATCGAATTCGCTGATCAGGTTGATTGCAGCATCCAGATCGCCAAGGTTGTTAAATGATATTGCTTTACCGTGCAACTGATCAAAAACGTTTTCTAATGAACCGTAGTAAATTCCTTTCTGGTGCGGATTCTCACCGTATCGTAAAACAGTTGAATGCCCAACGCTTTCTTTAAAAACATCCTGTTTACCAGCGTTGAAATATTTGAAAATGGCGGTATCGTAATGCGATGATACATTGAACGCCTGTGTAGCAAAGTATTTACGATCTTCGGGTTCTGAATACCCTTTTTTGTCTTTTAAAAGATTGATCAAATTGTCGTATTGAGCCGATGAGGATACGACCAAAACATCTGCAAAATTTTTTGCTGCTGCCCGGATGAGCGATATACCTCCGATGTCAATTTTCTCGATAATTTCCTGTTCATCAGTAGTTGAGGCTACCGTTTGTTCAAACGGATAAAGGTCGACAATGACAAGATCGATTTCAGGAATTTCATACTGTTTCAAATGTTCACTATCGTTTTTGTTATTGCGACGGCTTAAAATTCCTCCGAAAACTTTTGGATGCAGCGTTTTGACCCTTCCTCCCAGGATAGACGGATATGACGTCAGTGATTCAACAGTTTCGGCATTAACACCCAGTTTTGAAATGTAATCATAGGTACCACCTGTGGAATAAATTTTAACGTGTAATTCATCCAAAAGCCTGATAATTTCATCCAGCCTTTCTTTTGAATAAACCGATATCAATGCGCTGTTGATTTTTTTCATTCCCTGATCGATGTAGATTTTCAATTACGATAATAAAAAAACAGAGTACAAAGTAACAATTAAATTTGTTTAGATAGTAAGTGGTAATTGTTTTAATTTTACACTTTTAAATCTGAATTTCTTATTTATGATTTTATTTCTGAAGCTTATACGGGAAAGTTACCTTTTTGCATTCCAGGCGATCATCGTAAATAAAGTAAGAACATTGCTTTCGTTGCTGGGGATTACCATCGGTATTTTTTCGGTAATTTCTGTACTGACTATTTTTGATTCGATGGAGATAGCCATTCGAAAAAGCATTGAACAGTTGGGTGAAAATGTACTGTTTATCCAGAAATGGTCATGGGTAGGAGGGAATGATTATCCCTGGTGGAAATACTGGCAACGCCCCGAACCGAAACTTCAGGAAATGCGAGAAATACAGAACAGAAGTATCGCTGCTGAAGCAGTTGCTTTTTCCTTTGATGTTACGCGCATGGTCAAATACAGGACCAACAATATCGAGGATGTTACGATCAGCGCGGTATCGCAGGATTATAACCGGGTAATGGCATTCGACCTGAAGGAAGGCAGATATTTTACACCCATTGAATCACAAACAGGGAACAATGTTGCTATTATTGGTGATGAAATCGCCCAAAATCTTTTTGCAGGCGCAGATCCGATTGGAAAGCAGGTGAAAATTTTTGGCAGCAAAGTGGTTGTCATCGGCATTTCAAAAAAAGAGGGTGAAAATTTATTCGGAAATTCAAGCGATTCCAGAATCTATATTCCGGTAAATTATGCCCGGAATTACATAGATGTGCAAGATATCAATACCACTATTGTAGTAAAGGCCAAACCGCAAGTTTCGAATGATCAGCTTCGCGACGAACTGACCGGAATCATGCGTTCGATCAGAAAACTTAAACCACAGGCTGAAGACGATTTTTCGATTAATGAAACAAGTATCATTTCAAAAGAGTTCGATGCCTTTTTCAGTGTCATTGCCATCGTTGGATGGATCGTCGGAGGATTTTCACTGCTGGTAGGCGGATTCGGGATTGCCAACATCATGTTTGTTTCGGTAAAGGAAAGAACCAGCCAGATAGGGATACAGATGTCGCTGGGAGCCAAAAAGTTTTTTATCCTGTTCCAGTTTTTGTTCGAAGCCATTTTTCTTTCATTGTTTGGTGGAATAATCGGACTTCTGATTATTTTTATCCTCGTGCTTTTATCGCAAAGTTTTCCGTTTACCCTTCATCTTACATTCGCAAATATTTTAATTGGAATATCCGTTTCGGTGACCATCGGATTGATTGCAGGAATCGTTCCGTCGTACATCGCTTCACGGCTTGACCCAGTTGAAGCCATGCGATCTACATTCTGATATCTGTTAAATAACATTCCACTGAACGCCTATCTCTTCTAAAAATTATTCATCAAATCCAGCCGATATTTTCTATCTTTACACGGTCAAAATTTCCGAATGAACAAGCGCTGGGTACTTAAAAAACAGGGAGATAAAGAGTTAGTCAAAAACCTCTCCGAAGTCCTGAAGGTGGATGTTAACATTGCCAACCTTTTGGTTCAGCGTGGAATTACGACCTATGATGAAGCTAAATCTTTCTTCAGACCTTCGCTCAGCAATTTGCACGATCCTTTCCTGATGAAGGACATGGACAAAGCTGTTGAGAGAATAGAGCTTGCCATCCAACGAAAAGAAAAAATCCTGGTATACGGCGACTATGACGTCGACGGAACAACGGCTGTTTCACTCGTATATACCTTCCTGAAAAGTTTTAATGAACGCATCGATTTCTACATACCCGATCGGTATGAAGAAGGTTATGGTATTTCGTATAAAAGCATCGACTATGCGGCTGAGCATGAGTTTAAACTTGTCATCGTACTTGACTGCGGAATAAAAGCAGTTGAAAAAATCGCGTATGCAAAAAGCAAAGGGATCGACTATATCATCGCCGACCATCACCGGCCCGGAGAATTTATTCCCGAGGCTGTTGCCGTACTTGATCCCAAACGGCCGGACTGCACTTACCCGTTTGAGGAATTATCGGGATGTGGCGTCGGGTTTAAGCTGGTTCAGGCGTTTGCACAAAAAAACAATTTTCCTTTTGAAAAGATTTATCAGTACCTCGACCTCGTTGTTGTAAGCATTGCCTCCGATATAGTTAAGATTACAGGAGAAAACAGGATTCTTGCCTATTTATGGATTAAAATTACTGAATTCAAAACCACGGCCCGGGCTGGAAGCCATTCTGAAATTCAGTGGCGTCATCCGGAATATCGATACCAAAGACCAGGCAAGAAAGATTTTTTTTACAAAGGATCTTACGATCAGCGATCTTGTCTTTCTTGTCGGACCAAGGATCAATGCAGCCGGCAGAATTGAAAGTGCAAATAATTCAGTAAAATTACTGATCGCAGAAAATCCGGTTGAAGCTGAAGAATTGGCCGAACAAATTAACGATTTTAATATCGAGCGTAAAAACCTCGATTCTCAAACGACCCTTGAGGCAATGGACATGATTTTGAATGACGAGGAACTTCTGAGCGCAAAATCAACCATTGTTTATAATCCTGACTGGCATAAAGGGGTCATCGGAATTGTCGCTTCACGTCTCATCGAAACCTATTACAGACCTACCATTGTGCTTACCAAATCGAACGGATTTATTACCGGTTCAGCCCGTTCAATTAAAGATTTTGATGTGTACGATGCGGTAGATTATTGCAGTGACTTGCTGGAACATTTCGGTGGTCATAAATATGCTGCCGGGTTATCACTGAAACCCGAAAATCTTGATGCGTTCAGAATTAAGTTTGAAAACTATGTGGTTTCAACGATTGAACACAATATGTTAACACCCGAAGTTGAGATCGATGCGAAATTATGCCTGAATGATATTAACAAGAAATTTTTCAGGATATTGCAACAGTTTGCGCCTTTTGGACCGGGAAACATGTCACCTGTCTTTGTTACCGAAAATGTAATCGATACAGGTTTTGCCCGGGTTGTCGGCAAAAATCATCTGAAATTTGAAGTGGTTCAGTCCGATATCCGCGGTTACCCTGTTTCGGCTATCGGATTTCAACAGAGCGAACACATCGATCATATCCGTCGAAGTAAACCGTTTAATATCTGTTATCACGTTGAAGAAAATGAATGGAACGGCACAGTAAGCCTTCAGCTCAACATTAAAGACATCAAGCCCTATCTGGAAGATGAACATTATTAGAACCAACCGTTTCAAAATTGATACTCAATTGCAAATCTGAAATCATTAATCATCAAAAATTTTACCCAACCTGTTATCTTTGCAAAAATTTTCTGAAGCATGAAACTGAATTTAGTTGACGAACTCCGGTGGAGAGGCATGATCCATGACATGACTCCGGACATAGAAGAACAATTGCAAAAGGAAATGACTTCCGGGTACATTGGGTTCGATCCTACGGCCGATTCGCTGCACATCGGAAACCTTGTTCCGGTAATGCTACTGGTTCATTTGCAACGGTGCGGACATAAACCGTTTGTTTTGGTGGGAGGAGCGACAGGAAGGGTTGGTGATCCGTCGGGAAAAACGGAAGAACGACAGTTGCTTTCGGTCGAAAAAATCAACTACAACCTCGAATGCCAGAAAAAACAATTGATGAAATTTCTCGATTTCAGTGAAGGGGAAAATAAAGCCGAGGTAGTCAACAATTTCGACTGGTTCAAAGATTTCAGTTTTCTTGATTTTATCCGCGATGTCGGCAAACACATTACCATAAATTATATGCTGGCCAAAGATTCAGTAAAAAAGCGGCTCGATTCCGGTATGTCGTTCACTGAATTCAGTTACCAGCTTGTTCAGGGATACGATTTTTACTGGCTGTACAAAAACAGAGGTTGTAAACTTCAGCTTGGCGGCTCCGACCAATGGGGAAACATTGTTACCGGCACCGAATTGATCCGCCGTAAATACAGTGCCGATGGAGAAGGTGAAGCTTTGGCATTTGCCCTCACCTGTCCGCTGATCACCAAAGCCGACGGAACTAAATTCGGCAAGAGTGAAGGCGGCAATGTATGGCTCGATCCCGTTAAAACCTCTCCTTATAAGTTTTACCAGTATTGGCTGAATGCTTCGGATGAAGATGCAGAAAAATGGATCAAATTTTTCACCCTGCTTTCGAAAGCTGAAATCGATGATCTGACGTTGAAGCATAAAGAAGCCCCACACCTCAGACTGTTGCAGAAAGCGCTGGCAAAAGATGTGACCGTCAGGGTGCATTCTCAGGATGATTATCTGTTAGCGGTTGAAGCCTCTGAAATCTTATTCGGTAAAGGAACCACTGAAACCCTCAGAAAGCTTCCGGAGGATACGCTCCTTTCGGTTTTTGAAGGTGTCCCCCAAAGTAATGTCTCCCGTTCCGACATAGAATCAGGGATAGAGATTGTCGATTTTTTAACCGAAACAACCCAAATCTTTCCTTCTAAAGGTGAAGCACGTCGCATGCTGAAGGATAATGGTGTGGCAGTGAATAAGGAAAAAGTCGGTGAATCATTCCAAATAAGCAGCGATGACCTGCTCAACGGAAAGTATATCCTGGTGCAGAAAGGGAAGAAGAATTATTTTTTGGTGAATGTTATTTCAGTTAATCAGAATTAATTAGTTTATTTTTCCAACCACTACTTATTACTCAATCCCCTATGCTCCAGTCAGCTCCGTCTTTCGTATCCTTCACTTTAATATTGAGTTTGGCTAATTGATCGCGGATCATATCCGAAGCAGCCCAGTCCTTGTTTTCACGTGCTTTCTGCCGAAGCGTGAGAATGGTTTTCATCAGTTCGTCCACAAGGACATTACTTTCTCCCGCTTCCTCTTGCTTCAGACCTAATATATCAAACACAAAATCGGACATGGTTTTTTTAAGAATTGTAAGATCATCAGCCGTAATGGTTTCTTTACCATCATTCACAGAGTTGATTATGCGCACACCCTCAAAAAGATGGGAGATGAGAATGGGTGTGTTGAAATCATCATCCATGGCCTCATAACATTTCTCCCTGAATCCTTTAATGTCGATGAAGACTGAGGTATCAGATTCCTTCAGTTTCTCCAATTTTCTCCATTGCCTCCATCAACTTTTTAAACCCTTTTTCTGAGGCTTGCAATGCTTCGTTCGAGAAGTCGAGCGGACTGCGATAATGCGCCTGTAGCATGAAAAACCGGATAGTCATCGGGCTGTAAGGCCGGTCGAGTAACGGATGGTTTCCGGCAAAAAAGTCTTCTAAAGAAATGGCATTCCCCAGCGATTTACCCATCTTCTGACCGTTCAGTGTGATCAGGTTGTTATGCAGCCAGTATTTTACAGGCTGTTTGCCGTTGGCAGCCACCGACTGGGCTATTTCGCATTCATGGTGCGGAAACTGAAGATCCAGTCCACCACCGTGAATATCGAATTGTTCACCCAGGTATTTGGTACCCATAGCAGAGCACTCGAGATGCCAGCCAGGATACCCTTCACTCCATGGCGACGGCCAGTGCATCAGATGCTCCGGTGAACCTTTCTTCCATAAAGCAAAATCAAAACTGTTCTTTTTTTCCTCCTGCCCTTCCAACTCACGGGTATATGCCATCAATTCATCCAGCTTTCTCCCAGATAAGATACCATAATGTTTTACAGAAGCGTATTTTTCAATATCAAAATAAACCGAACCGTTTTTCTCATATGCAAACCCAGCATCTATAATTTTTTCTGCCATCGCAATCTGCTCAAAAATATGTCCTGAAGCATGAGGCTCGATTGAAGGCCTGAGAACATTCAAACGGTCAAGGGCATCGTGGTAGCGGTTTGTATAATATTGAACCACTTCCATCGGTTCGATGTTGTCGAGCATTGCCTTTTTCCCAATCTTATCTTCGCCTTCATCCGCATCGCCTTCGAGATGCCCGACATCCGTTATATTCCTTACATATCTTACTTTATATCCCAAATGAAGTAAATAGCGATAAACCATATCGAATGTTATTGCCGGACGTGAATGTCCTAAATGCGCATCACCATAAACGGTTGGCCCGCAAACATACATTCCGACAAAAGGCGGATTAAATGGTTCGAACTTTTCCTTCTTGCGTGAAAGTGTATTATAAACTGTTAACTTATTTTCCATGAAACAAAATTACGATAAAAGACTAAGGTGCATGTATGATAATGTCGTAATTGCTGATTGTTCATTAAATTCAACCGATGATTTTGGATCAATGGATGAATCACTAAACACTATGCTCCGTTCACCTACAAAAACAATGTACTGAGTTTTCGCTTGACGTCCTCCGGATCAGGATTGATATTAAAAACGAGAGAAGGCTTGAGATAATGCAGTTTTTTATCTCCGATGAACCTTTTTTCACCTCCGCCTGTAATGTTCAGCATGATCACTGCATCCCGTTCAATACGACCTTCGCGAAGTGCAGTGATCAGTGAAGCAGTGGCAATAGCAGCAGCAGGATGGATATCTATCCCTTCTAATGTTTGGAACATTACAGCAGCACTTGCAGCTTCAAAATTATCAGCTAACAGTACATCTCCCTCTGTATCCTTCAATGCGTCAAAAAGCCCGCCGGTAATTGAATAAGGTGGTCTACGGTTCGATAATACTTTTGCCTCTATAATTTCAACCTGTTTCCTGGCTTCACCATCATCCAGAAAGAGCATTTCACGTGACCCGGCTTTCCAGGCATCATGGATTGGAATAAAGGGAATATTTTGGGAAAGCATCAGCTTCATCTTTTTCGATCCGAACCGGCCATCTTCAATGAGTCTGAGGTTTGCCTCCCATGCTGCGATGGCACCTGTTCCACTACCGATGGCCTGGAAATAATAGTCTGGAATAAACCCAATAGTGCTCACTGCAGAAAGTACAGTTGTTCCCATTCCGTCTCTGCGGGCTATGTTTTTCGCACCGCCTTCGGGAATAAACCGGTCGACTTCGACAGCAATATTCGAAAGATGAATCGCATCGAAATAATCGGAACCTGTCTTTGAGATAACGAGTTTGATGTTTTCATTCAACTCTTCATCGAACCATAAAGCATTAAGACTGCTGCCCGGAACACAAAGCAGCAGGGGAATATGATTATCGGAGCAAACACGTGCAAACGACCGTGCTGTATTACCAGCCGAGGCAACCACTAACACGTGGTCATCTTTTGGTTCAAGCCGGGCACAAACGGAAAAGGCTTCCGTTTCTTTGAATGAGCAGGTCATCATATTTGCTCCTCGTTCTGGCCAGTAACCACTGAATGTAATATAAAGATTTTCAAGGCCAAGTTCTTCTGCAAGTCCTTCACTTTTATAGGTTACCGGAGCCGATGAACCTTCAAGCATTCGGTGAACCGGCAACCAGTCGGCATATTTATAGATACCGTAACAATCATCCTTTATCTCAATCTGTTTCTTGTTATAAATTGCCCGGATTAATCCCGGTTTTGTTTCTCCCGGGGCTTCGAGCAACCAGCCCTGATCTTCAAAAATCTTACCGGATGAAAGGGATTGCAGTTTGTATTCGGTCTTGCTTAATTGTAACGCCATTACCTCAAATAATAAAAGTTAAAGTCACAAAAGTAAAATTTAATCTCTTAATGAACCGCTTACCTTTTCCTGAAAAAAAAGCCTGACACGTGAATACACATCAGGCTTTATTCACAATCTCCAAATCTTATTTAATTACTGCCAATTCTCTTCCAACTTTTATAAAAGCTGCAATTGCTTTGTCGATATGTTCCATTTCGTGTCCGGCTGAAATTTGCACCCTGATCCTGTCTTTTCCTCTGGGTACAACCGGAAAAGAAAATGCAATTACATAAATACCTTCTTCGAGCATACGACTGGCAAATTTCACAGCCAGCTTTGCAGATTCAGGATACTTGCCAAACATAATGGGTACAATCGGATGGTCGCCTGGAACAATGTCGAATCCCGCTTCCGTCATTTTTGTCCTGAAATATTTAGTATTTCGCTCTAACTTATCCCGAAGATCAGTTGTTGATGAAAGCATATCAAGTACCTGAATGGTTGCTGTTACAACTGCCGGTGCAACGGTGTTTGAAAACAAATACGGACGGGCCTTATTACGCATCCAGTCAATAATTTCCTTTCTTCCTGAAATACAACCACCAGAAGCTCCCCCCAGGGCTTTTCCAAAAGTAGTGGTAATGACATCCACTCTTCCCATTACATTGTGGTATTCATGGGTTCCGCGACCTGTTTTTCCTAAAAATCCTGAACAGTGGCTGTCATCAACCATGACGAGTGCATCATATTTTTCAGCCAGTTCAACAATATCTTTCAGGCGGGCAATATCACCGTCCATACTGAATGCACCATCTGTTGCGATCATTCTGAACCGGCAGCTTTGAGCTTCTTTCAAACAACGTTCGAGGCCTTTGGCTTGTTTGCCTGTTGCCGGATCTTCCTCCTCTACATCCCGCATATCGTTATGTTTGTAAATCCAGCGCTGTGCTTTACACAAACGAATACCATCAATGATGGAAGCATGATTTAAGGCATCGGTAATGATTGCATCATCCGGACCAAGGAGCGGTTCGAAAACAGCACCATTGGCATCAAAACAGGATGAAAACAAAATTGTATCTTCTGTACCAAGGAATTTCGAAACCTTTTCTTCCAGTTCCTTGTGGATGTCCTGTGTTCCACAAATAAACCGAACCGAAGACATTCCGTACCCACGATGATCGATACCAGTATGGGCTGCTTTTACAACTTCTTTGTTCGAAGACAAACCAAGATAATTGTTAGCACAAAAATTAAGACATTTTTGCCCTTTTACCACAATTTCAGCACCTTGCTCACTTTCGATGATGCGTTCGTGTTTATATAATCCGGCATCTTCAATGTTTTTCAATTCGGTTGCCAGATAATTTTTTATTTTTCCATACATGATGTAATGTTTTTTAGATTGTTATTGTTATGTTTTGAGAACAGCAAATATATTACAAATCGATCTGAAATAGATTATAATTTACCATTCCCATTTAATTTCATTCGTGGTTGGCAAAAATATTTATTTTTGCCACAAAATTGTGAAATCATTAACACTAATTTAAAAAATTTATGAAAAACATACTGATTATCGGTTCTGTAGGACAAATTGGCTCTGAACTCACGATGGAATTAAGAAAACGATATGGTCATGATCATGTTGTTGCCGGATTCAGAAGTACACAGCCATCCGAAGAATTAGCGAATTCGGGACCCCTGGAAAGAGTTGACGCTACAGATGTGGAGAAACTTAATGAGGTAGTTAAAAAATACAAGATCGATACAATCTATAATCTTGCTGCGTTGCTTTCAGCAGTTGCTGAGGCTAAGCCACAGGCTGCATGGAATGTTGGGGTGAACGGAGTTTTTAATATTCTTGAAGTTGCACGTGAACACAACTGTGCTGTCTTTTTCCCGAGTTCAATTGGTGCGTTCGGGCCAACTACTCCACTGGATAATACGCCACAAGATACCATTCAACGACCGACAACAATGTATGGGGTTACAAAGGTTGCAGGAGAATTATTGAGTGATTATTATTTCAAACGGTTTGGTGTCGATACAAGGGGTTTACGTTATCCGGGAATTATTTCCAATGTTACATTGCCAGGTGGAGGCACAACCGATTACGCTGTTGAGATTTTTTATGAGGCGATCAAAAACAGGAAATTTACCTGTCCGTTGCCTGCAGGAGCTTTTCTCGATATGATGTACATGCCCGACGCTTTGAATGCAGCTATTGACCTGATGGAGGCCGATCCTTCAAAATTGATCCACAGAAATGCTTTCAATGTGACAGCTATGAGTTTTGATCCGGAAATTATTGCTGCCGAAATCAAGAAACACATACCGGACTTTATAATGGATTACCAAGTTGATCCTATGAAAAAGGCCATTGCCGAAACCTGGCCAAATAGTATGGATGATTCTGCTGCACGTAAAGAATGGGGCTGGAACCCGCAATACAGGCTTCCGGAAATGACAGCAGATATGCTTAATAAAATAAGTAAAAAACTGGGTATTTCTTATATATAGAAATAGAAATAAGTGAACGTTGAAAAGCCCGCCCACAATGTGGACGGGCTTTTTCATTTGAAGCGGTATGTTAAGAACGTATATTATCTTCTGTCGCCTAAAAACCTGAGCAGGAAAAGAAACAGGTTGATAAAATCAAGATATAGACGCAAAGCTCCGAGAATAACCAATTTTTTTGTCGATTCTGCCCCATATTCAGCACCTGTTCCAATCCTTTTTAGCGTTTGAACATCGTAAGCCGTCAATCCTGTAAAAATCAAAACGCCAATAAAACTAATGATGTAATCAAAAGTACCACTCCTTAAAAACATATTTACAAGACTGGCAATGATCAGCCCGATTAAACCCATGATCATTAGCGAACCAAATTTTGTAAGATCGGTTTTTGTGGTGTACCCGACAACTGCCATTATACCGAACATCCCCGCAGTGACTGCAAAGGTTTTAAAAATGGACGCAGAGGTATACATAAGGAGAATAAAGCTCAGACTGGCTCCCATTAATAGACTGTAGGCACCAAAAAGTAAAGTCAGCGTGCCTACTGACAGCTTCTGAAATCCCAGCGACATTGCAATAACGAACCCAATCGGTGCAAGCATGACAATCCATCCGAGTGTTGTCATTCCCGTATCAGCGCTGTATAATGAACCTATCAGGGAAGGAGAATTGGCAAAATAGTAAGCTGTGAACGCTGTAATTGCAAGGGCTATACCCATCCATGCAAATACGCTTGAAACAAAATTTTTAGCCAATGTTTTCGACCCCAAATCTGTTTGAAGCGTATTTCCATAATTTTTTTCTGTAATCATGTCAGTCTAAATTAAAATTTGTTTGAATCCGACATTTGTCAAATATAATGCCTGAAAAAAATGATTATTTTCTGGTTAACAAATTTTAACCTGCGTCAATGAAGGTTTGTCCCGATCAAATGAATGAATTCTTCACGGGTTTCGACATTCCTGAATTCGCCTGTAAAATCAGATGTGGTTGTCACTGAATTTTGTTTTTGCACACCGCGCATCATCATGCACAAATGATGAGCTTCAATCACAACTGCCACACCTAAAGGATTTAGTGTATTTTGGATACATTCCTTGATCTGGGTTGTAAGCCGTTCCTGCACTTGAAGCCGGCGGGAGAATGCATCGACAACCCGGGCTAATTTACTCAAGCCGGTAATATATCCGTTTGGAATATAGGCCACATGCGCTTTCCCGATGAACGGGATCATGTGATGTTCACACATAGAATAAATCTCAATGTCTTTAACGATGACCATTTCACGGTAATCCTCTTTAAATTTAGCGGAATTCAATATTTCAACCGGATCGAGTAAATACCCATGCATGAGGAATTGCATTGATTTTGCAACGCGTTCGGGCGTCATTAGCAATCCTTCGCGATTAGGGTCTTCACCGATTAAATTCAGGATTTCTTTATAATGATGCGCCAGTTTGTCAACATTTTCTGTGTTATATAAATCAATTTTTTCATATCCTTCCGATTGATCTGCATCAGCCAAAGCCTTTAATTTTTCTTTATTCATTTTAAACTATTTTTAACTTCCGTAATATTCTACAAAATTATTTTCTGTTTCAACAATCTTAATGCAATGCAAATTTATACCAAGATTTTGCACATCCTGGTCTAATTCATCCCAGATAGCAATAGCAAGATTTTCGGTTGAGACAATTTTATCCTTCATAAAACCGACCTCCAGGTTCAGATTCTTATGATCAGCTTTATCAATGATTTTAGTTTTGACAAGCAAACTCAAGTCTTTTAAATTAACAACAAAACCCGTTTCAGGATTAATCTCGCCTTTTACAGTTACATATAAAATGTAATTATGACCATGCCAGTTCGGGTTCGAGCATTTGCCAAATACCTTGAGGTTTTTCTCATCCGTCCATTCTTTGCGGAACAAACGATGTGCTGCATTAAACCGTTCTCTTCTCGTAAGGAAAATCATTTTATCAAATTTATCAAACACTTCAAATGTAAATAAAATTATTTTTATTTCTCTTTCTGTTCATAATAACTATCTGTTGGGACAAATAATTTATGAGGGATTTATAAACCGCCAATTCATAAAAAACGGGAACTGCTTCCACAATTCCCGAATACTTACTTATTCTATTTACTAATGCTTAATTTTGATAATCTTTCAATTTGCTGATTAATTTCTTTCGGCTGAAAAATATCCTGCTTTTTACGGTTCCGATTGACAAATGCAATGCTTCTGCAATTTCTTTGTATTTATACCCCTGAAAATGCATCTGGAAAGGTATTCTGTGTTCATCTTCCAATCCATTGATAACCTTTTCAAGTTCCGATTGACTGTATTGTGATTCAGGAGAAATTACATCCGCGCTTTTCGAATTATTCAGGAAATACAAATCTCTGGTGTTATCAATAATGGTGCTTACTTTTGAATCTTTCCGGTATTTATTGATAAACGTATTTTTCATGATGGTGTAAACCCAGGCTTTTAAATTTGTAGCCGGATCAAATTTATCTTTATTCGTTATCGCCTTCAGGTAGGTGTCCTGAATGAGGTCATTAGCATCTTCATGATTCGCTGTTAAAGAATAAGCAAAATATCTCAGATTATCCTTTAAGCTAAGTACTTTGTGGTTAAATTCTACTGCTGTCATGACTTAATGTTTTTAATAATAAAGACTGTTTAATAATCTGCGTACAAAGATAAACACTAAATTCCAAAACAAACAAGTTATTTAGAACAATTTTAAATAAAAAATTGTTAAATTATGTTAATTCGCTGACAATCTGCATGTTATTAATATGATTTTCTCAGCCTATTGTAAAGCGTTTTTACTTTAACTTTAAACATAATAAAATTTATCTTTTTTTTATCCGAATTGCAGAACGCCTAAAGACAAACTACTTATCAATCAGCGGTTTATCATTATTTAACAAAACATATTGACAGAAAGAGGTAGCAGGAACTTCAATTTCTTTCGTTGAGGGGCAAATGCAAATGAACCTGATATTGAATATGAATAATGGCTGGAAAACGTAAAATGTTTAAATATTTTGAGTGAGTTTTGAATTGCTGTAAATTATATTTACTGGAAAGGAATGAATTTTTTTACCTTCTCTATTTGAGTCAATTCCTTTTTGAAATCAGCAATATTTCTAACCACTTTTATTATTTCAGGTAATTTGCTATTAAAGGAATTTGTCTGAAGTCCAGATACAAAGATTTGCCTAACTTTAAAACCCTCAGAAAGATTGATAAGGTAATCGGTATACTCATTTTCATTAAGTGCTGTCACAAATGCAGTTACGATGTAATCCACTTTCTTTAATTTTATAGCTTCCCTCACTCCTTCTATCGGCACAGTCTGACCGAGATAGATGACCTTGTGGCCTGCTTTTTTAATAAGGTAATAATAGAAAAGCAGTCCCAATTCGTGAAACTCACCCTCAGGGAGGTAGAGAAGAAATAATTTATCGTTTGATACTGGAGCCGATATAAGACCGTCAATAGCAACAATCAATTTTTGACGGATAAGGTTTGATATAAAATGCTCATGGGCAGGATTAATGGTACCGATTTGCCAAAGAATCCCGATTTTTTCAAAAAATGGATACATTATTTTTATTACAGCTTCTTCGAATCCCAAATTTATAACTGCCGTATTAAAAATCTTTTCAAACTTATTCTCATCCATTTCAATCATAGCGACAACCAGATTCTCGATCTGGCTGGCCGCACCGTTTTGTGAATTGCTCAGGTTCAGTATTTTTTCACTGATCGTGTCATCAGTGAGGTTTACAATATTTGAAATCTTTATCCCATGACGATTCAGGATGGATACGTTGAGGAGTTTTTTTAAATCCTCATCGCTATAAGTTCGGATATTCGTGCAGGTTCTTTTAGGCTCGATAATATTGTAACGTTTTTCCCATATCCGAATCGTGTGTGCTTTAATCCCCGTAAAATTTTCCAGATCTTTTATTGAATAATTTGCCATTGAAATACTTATCCTTTTGTAATTTAAATGATTTAACAATTATTTTTTGAAAAGGTTTAACTTTTTTCAGTATGGTTTAAACAAAGCCAATTCTAAGAGAACTATTTAATCTCCACCGGCTACAATATCTTTCTATAAAATAAATCGGACAGACTTGTATCTTTGCACATAAATGTTTGAAAAATTTATCGATGCCAAAGATTTCAGTAGTCATCATTACCCTTAATGAAGAAAAAAATATCGGCCTCTGCATTGATTCAGTAGCAGGGATTGCAGATGAGATCATAGTAGTCGATTCGTTTTCTTCCGACAAAACAGAGGAAATTGTGACAAATAAAGGAGTAAAATTGATTAAGCATGGCTTTGAAGATTATGTTAAACAACATGAATTTGCCGATCAACAGGCTTCTTATGATCACATCCTGACAATTGATGCAGACGAACGGTTATCCGCTGAATTAAGCGAATCGATCAGTCAGGTAAAAAAGTACTGGAATAACGATGGCTATTCCATGAACAGGATGACAAATTATTGTGGTACGTGGATAAAGCATTCGGGTTGGTATCCTGATTTGAAACTCAGGCTTTATGACAGAAGAAAAGGCAAATGGACAGGTTATAAAATCCACGAACGATTTACACTTATCGAGGGTTGTTCAAAAGGGTATCTAAAGGGAGATATTTTACACTATTCGTTTCATTCGCTTACACAACACATTACACAAGCAAATAAATTCACGGATTTGACGGCCCTGGCGGCTTATGAAAATGGCAAACGGTCGAACAACTTTAAAATTTTAATCAATCCGCTGTTTAAGTTTATACGGGATTATTTTTTTCATTTCGGTTTTCTGGATGGATTTTATGGCTTTGTAATTTGCAGTATTTCGGCTCACGCCACATTTCTTAAATACGCTAAATTGAAACAGCTTAACCTGAACAAATCAAAGCCAATTTCAAAGGCATGAATTCAAAACGGATTATAATCAGCCGAACCGATAGTATAGGAGATGTAGTACTAACCCTTCCCATAACTGGTGTTCTGAAAAAATATTTCCCTGATTCCGAAATACTTTTCCTTGGAAAATCTTATACGAAAGACTTAATAAATACGTGTAAACATGTGGATCGATTCATTGACTGGAGCGAAATACAGAATCTGAACAAAACTGAACAAATTACTCAGGTTGAGAAGTTGAATGCAGATATTATCATCCATGTCTTCCCGGTAAAACAAATCGCAATACTGGCAAAAAAAGCGAAAATACCCGTTCGCATTGGGACAACTGGTAGGCTTTACCATTATTTTTCATGCAATAAACTGGTAGCATTTTCCAGAAAACGTTCGGAACTACACGAGGCACAATTAAACCTGAAGTTATTGAAACCACTGATTGGAACCCTGAACCTTTCCCTTGAAGAAATAGCCGGATACTACGGTCTGAAAGTCAGGGAGCCTCTTTCCAATGGAAACAAACAACTTTTATCACAGGGAAAATTCAACTTGATTGTACATCCAAAGTCCAAGGGTAGTGCCCGGGAATGGGGATTGACAAACTTTTTCCGACTGGCCGAATTATTGCCCCGTAATAAATTCAAACTATTTATTACAGGCACAGCCGATGAAGGTAATTTGATACGTCAAAGTTTGAAGAATCGATTTCCTGATATAACAGACCTTACAGGAAAATTTAACCTAAGCGAGTTAATAAGTTTTATAAACGAGGCTGATGGTATTGTGGCTGCCAGCACCGGCCCCTTGCATATTGCAGCAGCTCTCGGAAAACACGCCATCGGAATATATCCACCAATAAAACCTATGCATCCGGGAAGGTGGGCACCTGTTGGGAAAAATGCACAATTCCTTGTTACTGATAAAGAATGTTCGGATTGCAGGCAGGGGGGGTCTTGCGAATGTATGGAAAGCATTCAGCCTCAAAAAGTAAAAGATATACTGCTAAATTTATTGCATGGCTAAAAGAAGTCTACTTGTCAACGAAAACTGGATGGTAATTGTAAATCCCAATGCCGGTAGGAGAAAGGGGGAAAAAGACTGGAATAAAATTTACAAATTACTCCATGACGGTATAAAACAATTCGATTATATTTTCACCACACACAAAGAACATGCGATCGCCCTTACAACTAAATTTATAAAAAAAGGCTACCGCAAATTCATTGTAGTCGGTGGCGATGGAACATTGAATGAAGTTGTGAACGGTATTTTTTTTCAGAAGAATATTGCTTCCGAAGATTTTTGTTTGGCGATGGTTCCGGTCGGTACAGGCAATGACTGGTGCAGAATGTTCAACATTCCGTTTAACTATGAAGGCGCCATAAATGCTATTGCTGAGGGAAAAGAATTTATTCAGGATATCGGGAAAGTCACCTACCTCAACCGAAATGGTGCACGAGGAAGATATTTTATCAATGTAACGGGTATGGGTTATGATGCCGTTGTAGCAGCCAAGACTAACCGGGATAAGGAAAATGGAAAGGGTGGGCCGTTGTCCTATCTTAAAAACATGTTTACAAGCCTGCTTTTTTATAAGCATACAACGACAACGATTCGAATCGGTGATAATGAAGATGTACAGAAAAACAAAACCTTCAGCCTGAGTGTTGGCATTTGCAAGTACAACGGTGGCGGCATGATGCAACTTCCGGATGCCATACCTGATGACGGGTTGCTGGATGTAACCCTGATTAAAAAGTTGGGAAAATTTACCGTACTCAAACAGGTTAAAAACCTATACGATGGATCTTTTATTAAGCATCCAAAGGTACAGACGTTTCAAGGAAATGTTGTTCACGTAACCTCAGAACCCGAAATAAGCCTTGAAGCCGACGGCGAATCCCTGGGCTATTCTCCGTTTACATTCGAAATCAGACCTAAAAGTTTACGCGTAATTACCGGGTCATAAAACGTGGAATATTTTGGTTCCCAATCAGCTATTGTTCAGTTTTGTACAACGGATGTAGTTAACTGGACACTTTTTTGATAATTTGATTTTCCTGTAAATTATAAATTTTTGGTTAACAGTGAATTGTTCTCTGTGGCACAATAGATGAAATCTTCAGGGGTCAGAGTGGCTTTCTATGGTGAAAAATTATATCAAATCGACGTTTCGTCAATTAATTAAACAGAAGACCTATACCCTTATTAATATTACAGGCCTGGCTATCGGTATTGCAAGTTTTCTGATCATTTATCTTTTCATCACCGATGAATTAAGTTACGACCGGTTCAATAAAAAAGCCAAAAACATTTACCGGTTGGTAAACATTTACGATTTCGAAGGAGTCGGTGAAAAGTCAGCCAGTTCACCATTTCCGGTTGCATTTACGATGAAAAATGAATATCCGGATATGATAAAAAATGTGGTTAGGCTATTCAATTTTCAGGTACCATCAAGTTTTGTTGAATACCAGGATAAGAAATTCAATGAGAAACATTTCTTCTTTGCCGATTCCACTTTCTTCGACATTTTCGATTATGAATTTATTAAAGGCAACAGCAGAACCGCATTGGAAGAAAACGGATCGGTTGTCCTGACGCAATCAGCAGCCAGAAAATATTTCGGGAATGAAGACCCCATGGGAAAGATCATTCTGTTTGAGATCACCACTAAGTTAAAAATTACCGGCATAATCAAAGATCCGCCTAAACAATCACATTTACAGTTTGATTTTATCGGCTCAATGTCGACACTGCGAACTATTTATGACGGCTCCCTGCCCAATACCTGGGTATGGAATCCTTGCTGGACTTATTTTCTTTTAAATGATCATGTAAGTCCGAAAGCGCTGGAAGCCAAGTTTCCAGAATTTATTCAAACCTATTTTTATGATGCGGAAAAAGAGAACATAACACTCTATCTCCAACCGTTGACTGATATTCACTTACGTTCGAAACTGGATTATGAATTGAGTGCAAACGGCAGTATGAATTCCATTTATATTTTATCGGCCATTGGCATCTTTTTGTTAGTGATCGCCATCATCAATTTTATGAACCTGGCCACTGCAACCTCGTCCCGAAGGGCAAAAGAAATAGGTATAAAAAAAGTAACCGGCGCATACCGTTCGCAACTAATTTTACAATTTTTGGGTGAATCGACCATCCTGAGTTTTATCGCATTGACTCTGGGGCTGATCATTGTTGAATTTGTCCTCCCGCTCTTTGATGAGTTTACGGGTAAATCGCTAACGATAAATGTGTTATTCGAATGGCAGAATATTGTAATGCTCATCTCGCTGGGTCTTGCGGTCGGCATTTTATCAGGAACATACCCGGCTTTTTATTTATCGGCTTTCAATCCTGTTAAAGTTCTGAAAGGTTCAGTACGGTTTGGTGTGAAAAGCGGGCTCCCAAGAAAAATACTGGTTGTTACACAATTTACGATTTCCATTGCCCTGATCATCGGCAGCATTATCATACACGATCAGTTGAAATTTATGCAGAATGCCGACTTGGGGTTCAACAAAAAAAATATAATTATTGTACCTGTAAACCGTACACCAGTTGCAAATATTTTCCCAACCTTTAAAAAGGAGCTTTTGCAGGATCCAAGCATTATAAGTGTAACAGCGATGGATGATATTTTCGGTGAATCTCACAATACACATGAATTCAGGCCGGAGGGATACCCTGAAAAAAAATGGCAGTTTTATCCGGCTCTGGTTGTCCGCTATGATTTCGTGAAAACGTTTGGAATAAAAATCATTGCCGGTCGCGATTACATCGAAGAAAACAAGCTCGATCCGATGAATGGCATGCTCATTAATGAAGCCATGGTAAAACACATGGGCTGGGGTTCACCCGAAAATGCACTGGGTAAAAAATTCAAGTCACTTAGAGGCAATGAACGGGTTATCGGGGTTTTTAAAAATTTTCATCCCACGTCACTTCATAAGGAGGCAGGGCCATTTGTATTGAATATGAAAGAATATCCCCGGGAAGTGATCTGGTTCCTGAAATATGTGGCAATCCGCATTCAGCCCGGAACTGAAAAAAATGCACTCGCACACATCGAAAATATGTGGCGTAAAACTTCACCCGACCGGCCGTTTGAATACTTCTTTCTCGATAAGGAACTTGCAAGCCTTTATAAAGATGAAGAAAACCTGAGCAGGCTTTCGTTTATATTCACCATTATCATCATTCTAATTTCGGCGATGGGACTATTGGGTTTAGCTTCTTTCTTAGCTGAACAAAAAACCAAAGAGATCGGCATCAGGAAAGTACTTGGAGCGAATTTACTGAGTATTATCAATAATATTTCGAAAGAGTTTATCTGGCTGATTTTACTGGCCAGCGTTTTTGCCTGGGGAATTGCTTATATAGTAATGGTTTACTGGCTGTATCACTTCCCCTATCAAACGGTTATTCACTGGTTCACGTTTATTTTAGGTGCACTCATAGCAATGGGCCTGGCAATGATGATTACATTTATCCGGGCTTATTTTGCATCGAAGGCCAATCCGATTGTAACCCTTAAATATGAGTGAGCATCTAATAAATTAACCTTAAATTATTGCATGGAAATTTTAGTTTACACAGACAAACAAAGTAATTGAAATATAAATAAAACCGGCTAAACGGATCAAATACAATTTACTGCGATGATAAAAAACTTTTTTGTAAGTCTTTACCGTAACATCCTCCGAAATAAATTCTACACCGCCCTGAATATTATCGGTCTGTCATTGGGGATCGCGGCAGCAACTTTCATATTGCTATATGTTCAGGATGAATTATCCTACGACAAGTACAACACAAAATACGATCGTATCTACCGGATCGAGTCTTCTTTTAAAATCGGAGCAAAACACGATCAGTTTGCTATCGTACCTATTCCGATGGGACCTGCCCTGAAGATAGAGTTTCCGGAAGTGGAAGGATTTTGCCGCATGTTCAACGCGGGAAGTACACCTTTCAGGTATGGAGAAAAACAATATTACGAGGACAATTTTTATTTCGCAGACTCCAGTATTTTTGACATTTTTACCTATCACTTCATCCTTGGCAATCCAAAAAACTCTCTGACAGAACCACATACAATCGTCCTTACCGAAAAAATTGCAAAAAAATATTTTGGCGATCAAAATCCTCTGGGAGAAATGATCACTTCGGGAAGCGGCAAAGAATATAAGGTGACCGGCGTGATTGAAAATCAACCGGGGAATTCGCACCTTAAATTCGATGCGTTGATCTCTGGTATGTCGATAGCTGCCGATCAGGGAGTAGACGACTTCAACAGCCTCGACCCGATCCGATTTTGGAACATCGGCGTTTACACCTATATTTTGCTGAAAGAAAACTCTTCCATGCAAAGTATCCATGATAAATTCGGTCCGTTTTATGAAAAATATATGAAACCGATCGGCGATCAGATCAATGCAACGTTTGACCTGATGTCGACGCCACTTGCTGAAACCCATTTCCGACAAGGACTTGATGCCGACCAGCCATCAGGAAGTATGGCCTACATTTATATCTTTTCAGCTGTCGGTATTTTTATTCTATTACTGGCAGCCATCAATTACATGAATATGGCCACCGCGCGTTCGGCCAATCGTTCGAAGGAAGTCGGTATCCGGAAAGTTGCAGGTGCACATAAGGCTTTGCTCATCCGGCAGTTCATGGGGGAGTCAGTTGCACTGGCCATTATTGCATTGCTGATCGCTATGTTTCTCGTTTCCATTCTACTCCCACAGTTTAATGAACTTGCCGACAAAACCCTGACTTTCAATGTTGTTAAAAACCCCAAAATTTTTATTGAAATATTGATTATTGCAGTTCTTACCGGTTTGTTTTCCGGCAGCTATCCGGCGTTTTATTTGTCATCGTTTATTCCGGTAAAAGTTTTGAAAGGTAGTTTGCGAAGTTCAGGAAAGGGCGGCGGTATTTTAAGAAAAGTGCTTGTGGTGATCCAGTTTTTTATTGCCATTGTCATGATCATTGCAACCATTGTGATATCGAGTCAGGTTCGTTTTTTAAAGACCAAAAACCTTGGATTTGACAAGAAAGACCTGGTGGTCATGGAAATCCAGGATTCTGCATTCAGAAGTAAAATGGAAACATTCAAACAGGAACTGCTCAATAATCCGGATATTACGGCTGTCACAAATGCTTCAGGAGTACCGGGATCGATCACCTGGATACAGGTTTTACGGATCGAACAAAAAGACAAGATGGAAGACCACACTGTAATTCTGGCTCAAACTGATTATGATTATGCCAAAACCATGGGATTTGAATTTGTGCAAGGTAGGGACTTTGATAAAAACATGGGAACCGATGCCAAAGAAGCTGTAATTATTAACGAAACGGCCGTAAAAGAATTTGGCTGGACAGACAATCCGATCGGTAAAAAAATACACTATGGCTTTGAACTCGACGGAACCGGCGGCAGAATGATGAAAGTGATCGGTGTTGTTAAAGATTTTCATTTCAGATCGCTTCACAACAAGATCGAACCGATCATCTTTTTCCTCAGCGAGCGTCCGAGAGGTTTATTAGCCTGCAGGATAAACCCCGATAACAAAAAAGCAACCCTTTCCTTCATCGAGCAAAAGTGGAATGACTTCAATGCCAAACGACCTTTCAATTATACATTTCTTGCAGATGACCTGAATAAAATGTATATATCGGATGATAAAATCGGGCTGATTATAATGATCGCTGCTTTTCTAACCATATTCATTGCTCTTCTCGGACTGCTGGGACTTTCTTCGTTTGTTGCCGAACAGCGAACCAAAGAAATTGGTATACGGAAAGTTGTAGGGGCCTCCATTGGCAGCATCCTTCAGTTGCTTTACCGCGAATTTGCACTCTTGATCCTCATCGCTTTCATAATCGCGATTCCGGTTGCATGGTGGCGGCTCGGTATTTGGCTCGATACCAGTTTTATTTATCACATTTCGGTTCAATGGACTTATTTTGCTTTGGCCGGACTTTTTTCACTTGCAATCGGCATGGGTACGATCAGTTTTTACATTGTAAGAGTTGCTTCGGGTAACCCGGTGGATGCGATTAAATATGAATAAAACAAAATCTCTGCGAAGTCTGTAAACCAGATAAAGCGCTAAATTGACCTGAATTTATTCTGTTATTTTTTCCGACTTTAAATAACAGTTCTTGTAAAATAAATTCCTTTGGCTATCCATTTATTATTTTATCTTTACGCGTGTCTTTTTGATACTGTTTGTGTCTTCGATGCAAACGTTGTCATTTAAAAACGGCGATTATAAAAAAAATGAAAAAAAAGATCGTAACCGGATTAAAAGGGATTTAGAGAACCACCATAACCATGTTCAGGAATTATTTACAAAGTCTTTACCGGAATATTTTACATAATAGATTTTACACCTTTCTGAATATTTTCGGGCTTTCGGTTGGTATGGCAACGGCCTTATTCATTTTACTATATGTTCAGGATGAACGGTCGTATGATAAATACAATGATAAATACCAGCGAATCTACCGGCTTGAATCAGATTTTACCATCAACAATGAGCATAAAAAATACGCCGTTGTGCCGATCCCACTGGGCCCTGCGCTGAAAAACGAATTTCCCGAGATCGAACAATTTGTCCGGATCGACCTGATCGGGAATTTGCTTTTCAAATACAATGACAGGGAATTCTATGAAGAAAATTTTTACCTTGCCGATTCATCAGTCTTTGATGTATTTTCCTATTCCTTTGTTTACGGGAATCCACGTTCATCACTTACCGAGCCCAACTCAATTGTAATAACAAGGTCGATCGGTGATAAATATTTCAGGGATGAAAATCCGTTGGGCAAAATTCTTACTTCGGGTGAAGGGACTGCCTATAAGGTTACCGGAGTGATTGAAGACCTGCCGGGTAATTCTCACTTAAAATTCGATGCTTTAATTTCAGCCTATACCAAAGCTCCCGAATTACCAGGCGATGACTATTCAACCATGAAGCCTTCCAGGTTTTGGCGGATCGGAGCATTTACCTATATTCTTCTTAAAAAAAACACGACCATTGACGGGGTGCTTGATAAATTTCCGGCCTTTTACGACAAATACATGAAAGAACTGGGTGATAAATACAACCTGAGTTTTGCACTCATGGCCACACCGCTTGCCGATACACATTTCAGACAGGGGCTGAGTGGCGAAAGACCGACCGGAAACAAAGCATATATTCTCATTTTTTCTGCGGTTGCTATTTTTATTTTGCTACTCGCATCCATAAACTACATGAATATGGCCACAGCCCGGTCGTCGAACAGGGCCAGGGAAATCGGTATGAGAAAGGTATTGGGAGCCTATAAAAGTCAGTTACGATGGCAGTTTCTAAGTGAGTCGGTGGTTCTGGCAATGGTTTCAATGCTCATTGCAGTCCTTATCGTATTTAGCTTGTTGCCGGAATTTAACAACCTGACAGACAAAACGATTTCGGTAAATTTTCTTCATCAACCGGTATTGCTTATTGAGATAATTTTTATTGGATTAATCGTCGGTGTTTTATCAGGAAGTTATCCGGCTTTTTACCTCGCAGCTTTCCGGCCTGTCTTTGTTTTGAAGGGAGCCAAAAGTAAAACGGGTAAAAAGAGTGGGTTGCTGAGGCGGGTTCTGGTCATTTTCCAGTTCTTTATCGCCATATTCATGATTGCCGGTGCGTTGGTCGTATCGGGACAGATGCGGTTTCTGAAAAACAAAGATCTCGGTTTTAACAAAAACGATCTTGTGGTACTCGAAATCCAGGATTCTTCTTTCAGGGAACGGATTCAATCATTCAAAGACGAACTTCTTTCAAATCCGGATATCCTGGATGTTACCAACTCAACCGGTATCCCCGGACGGATTAATTGGATACAGATGATGCGGATCGAGCAGGAAAACAAAATGGAAGAACGGGCAATTTTACTGGCTCAAACCGATTATGATTATGCCAAAACGCTGGGACTTGAATTCGTTAAAGGCAGGGATTTCGATAAAAATATGGGTACGGATGCGCTTGAATCGGTCATCATAAACGAAACAGCAGCCGATGAATTCGGCTGGAGCCGGGATCCGATCGGTAAAAAAATCCATTTCGGTTTCCGGGCTGACGGAACCGGGGGCAGGAACCTGAAAGTTATTGGCGTAGTTAAGGACTTCAACTTTAAATCGCTGCACAACGCCATCGAACCCGTAATTTTCTTTATCAGCGAATACCACGAATACTTTCTGACATGCAGGGTAAAAGAAGGCCATGAAAAAGATGCCATCGATTTTATGGAGCAAAAATGGAATGAATTCGGGACGAACCGTCCATTTTCATACCGCTACCTGACCGACATGCTCGATGAAGTATACAAATCGGATGAGCAGATCGGGGTCATTATCCGGATCACTACCATCCTTGCCCTGCTGATCGCATTGCTCGGTTTGCTGGGTTTGTCATCATTTATTGCTACACAGAAAACAAAGGAAATCGGTTTACGAAAAATACTGGGTGCCGGAATCGGAAATATCCTGCTATTGATGTATCGCGATTTTGCATATCTCATTCTGATCGCCTTTATTATCGCTGTGCCTGCTGCCTGGTGGCAGCTCGACACCTGGCTCGAAGAAAACTTTGTTTATCACATTCCATTACAGTGGTCTGTATTTCTGTTCACCGGCTTGATTGCCTTCATCATCGGCCTTGGAACCATCAGTTTCCATATTATACGGGTTGCATCCAAAAACCCTGTTGAAGCAATAAAATATGAATAAGGAATTGGAAATAAAGAAATACCCCGAATTAGTGAAATCCAAAGAAATTGAAAAGAAAATAT
>CAVXTE010000060.1:0-55022 GCA_963764475.1 uncultured Bacteroidales bacterium | reverse complement strand
ACTGAGCCGTATGCTTTCACAGCATATCGGTGATCCTGCACAAACGGAACTGATCCAACAGTCATCCGGTAAACTGAACACAAAACTGGATGAGCAGTTTCTCGAAAAGGCTACTGCTGTGATCTGGGAGCAAATGTCGAACCCGGAATTCAGCGTGGAGATACTTGGCGGAGAAATGGCCATGAGCCGGGTGCAATTGCATCGCAAATTGAAAAGCCTGACCGATCATTCCGCCAGCGACCTGATCCGGGAGGTTCGACTGATGAAAGCCGCCGAACTTTTAAAGCAGGGAGGACTGAATGTGACCGAGGTATCTTATGAAATTGGCATTTCAAGCCTGTCGAACTTCGCAAAGATTTTTAAGGAGAAATACGGGGTAACACCATCGGAGTTTAAGTAATTCCCTTTAATAGTGTTTCTCCGCGAATTTTCGCCAATATTATCAGGCTGAAATTATTGGATTAGCGAAAATCAGCAGTCGAACTCCCTGTCTCCATAACATTTTGTAATTGCCGGGCTAAAAGTCTTTCCGTTTCTATAGGATCCAACTATTGATAGCTACTTTCTCTTCATTTTAGAAGCAATCCATACCGGATCCCTTCTCATGGGAAGAACAGCAATAACATAGGCATGATCATCAGAGATTTCATAATAAATCGCATAGGGGAATCTTTTTGACAGCATTTTAAAAACGCCAAACTGTTTAGGGTGGATGCCGGCGTATAGCACTAATGATTCGATCTCCGATACAAGACTATCCCAGAAATAGCTTCCAACCCCAACTTCAATTTGATCATAGAAGGCTTTTCCTTCATTTAAGTCAGCAACAGCTTCTTCAAGAACGAAAACCTCCTTTATCTTGATCATTGGTTTCGCTTTTTCAAATCTTTCACCGAAACAAAAGTTGCTTCATTATTTTCAATTTTTCGTTTCCTGTTTCCAATCACCTGACCATGCCACACGGGAGCCTCAATATTCTCGTTTTCATAAAGAAGTGAATTCCAGATTGCCTCCATAATTTGAAGCCGTTCCGAAGTGCTCATTTTTTTTATTTCTGAAGTATCCATTGTTTTCTGTTTTATTAAAAAGGTTACAACGAGCCTCTTTAGTATATGCAAAAATAATCATTTATAAAATCCATGTGATGTTCACATGAAATTGACATTTCCAGTCTTTCGAACTTTGCCAAAACTTTTAAAGAAAAATACGGAGTTACACCATCGGAGTACAAATAATTTCCTGGATGTAAAACGTGTTATCCTCCTTTCACACTTCGAGGCTTCGCACCTCAGTGTGACTCGGCCCTCAAGGAGAGTGTATCTCTAAAAATATCAATACGGGAAACCATTTCTTGATGAAATGTAACCTCCAAGTTACTTTATGTAACCAATTTACCCCAAATTGTAACCTCCGCGTCAAGATTGGTAACCTCTGCGTTAGCCAAATTCTCTCCACGGCAGTAATTTTACCGGCAGAAATCAAGCAGTCAAATCATTAAAATACATACGATTATGAAAACACTTTACACAGCACTTTTAATAAGTGCATTTTCGACAACACTTTTTGCACAGCAGGAAGTCGTCAACGCTAAAATCTCAAATTCGGGAGATGGTATACAAAACTGCGATACCCCGGTTGAAGTCAATACCTTATATTATGGCACCCAAACGATCATCGTTGATTCGGTGGCGCCGGATACCGCCTGGTTAATGGATTGCACAAGGGGCGGAGGCATAGAGACGCATAACATGAACAGCGGTTTTTCATGGGACAACGCTCAACTCATCAACCTCTATGACAATGTACCCGGTGCCACAGACGCACAATGGGCTACTGAACAGGTTTATGATTTCTATCTGAACAAATACGGACTGAACTCATTTGACGGGAATGGAGCTAAAATGGTCACCAACATCAATTTTGGACCGCCTGCTTTCACTGGTTCTTTATTTAACGGAATTGCCACAAACATTGGCGGTGGGGCTCAGCCGCTTATCGACCTGATCGGCCATGAATTTACACATGGTGTAACCGGGTATACTGTCGGATTTTATCCTTACGGTGAAACCGGGGCCTTAAATGAATCATACAGTGATATCATGGGCACGGCCGCAGAATATTGGGCAGTTCCCAGCATGTTCAGCTGGCTGTTTGGAAATACGGATCCCACCAAATACGATATGTCGGATCCCAATGGATCATTAAGTCCGGTTGGAACTCATTATCCGGATACTTACCTGGGGAATTACTGGCTTTTCAATGGAAGCCTGACTGCAATTGTCCACAATAATGCAGCCGTTCAGGATTATTGTTTCTACCTGTTAAGCGACGGAGGAAGTGGCTCCAATGATAACGGAGATGATTACAATGTTGAAGGCATCGGCATTGAAAATGCAACAGATATTTTTTACCGGGCTGCTACCGTGTATATACCATCAACTGCTAATTTTTACGATTCGAGACAGGCCACCATTCAGGCTGCCATCGATCTTTTCGGAGAATGTTCCAACGAAGTGGAACAGTTGATCCATGCCTGGTATGCCGTAGGTGTGGGCCCGGATACTTACACCCGCGATCTGGCACTGCAATCGATTGTCAGCCCGGTGAACGACTGCGGTCTGGGTGATGAGGCTACCGTTGAAGTAGCGGTTGTCTACAATGCCCCGGGTTGCACCGACATGATCCCGGCAGGAACCCCCATTGAAATGACCTACCAGTGGGATACCGAAACACCTGTGGTTGAAACATGGGTACTTGACCAGGATTTTAACGAAGGGGATACCATGAATTATAGTTTTTCTACCCCCCTCAGTATTCCCGAAATTGCCGTTGCCCATGAACTAAGTGTCTGGATCGATTATGCACAGGATGATATCGATGTAAATGACAGCATAGTGGCCTACCCGGTGGAGCGGAAATATGATTACGACGGCAATACCATGGATTTTGAAAATAACGGATTTACGAATCTTAATACCTTTTATACCAAAAGCGGCGCTTATGCGAGGGCGGAGATTGATACGGCAGCAAAACATACCGGAGACTATGGTTTTTTGATGGGTTCCTTAAATTTTGCGCCACATACGCTCCCTGAAGATCCCTCCCAGAATTTTAACACCAACCCTGAATTGATATCCCAACTATGTTTTTGTGTGGATGCAACGGACTGGGAACATGTGACCCTGACCTTCGACCTGAAACAAACACATTCCGGGATGTTCATGTTCCTCTTCGGAAACGATTCTACCGAATTTCTTTCCAGCATGCGCATGCTGGTCAACGGTGAGCAGTTTGGCGAGCAGTTTCATCCGGAGACACAAACCGACGATCCCTGGGTGACCTATACGTTTTCACTGGATCAATGGGCAGGCACCTATTTCGAATTTTGCTTTCAAAGCAAGAATTTTGTAGATGATTCCGGTGATAATACACCCCCCGTATTTACCTGGGATACGGACGGCGACAACACCTACCTGGATAATATCCTTTTTTCGAATGAAATGTTCACCGGTGTAACTGAACACAAAACGGATGATTTAACGATCTATCCCAACCCCGCAACCAATCAGGTTTATATTGATAATAAAAATGGAACTTTACTGTCTGAAGTGAATATTTTCAGCCAGGTTGGTCAGCAGGTGCTGCATACCATGAATCCAACCAATCCGCTGGATATTTCAACGCTTGATAACGGGATTTATATCATGGAGATTATCTCCAACCAATCAGCAAGCAGGGAAAAACTAATTGTAAGAAACTAAATAATCAAAACACAATGGGACTGTCCAACAAAAAGGAATACCGTCATTGCGATCCGCCAGCTGGCGGAGAAGCAATCTCAATGCTAAAAAATCTAAAGATTGCTTCTTCTACCGGTAACTATCGGGATCCTCGCAATGACGTCCGTTTTGGACAGCCTTATTAAAAAACGATCTTCAAAATGAACTTAAAATTTACAATAATGAAAACACACTTAATGATTATAATTTTTTTGTGCGGAATAATACTGTCATCGCTTGGCCAAAACGCTACACTGGAATTGACTTTTACTGCCACTTACGAAGAAGAAAGTGTTGTGCCGGACAGTATCCTCATTCAAAATCTTACACAAGGAGGCGATACTACGCTGTATGCACCCGATAGTGTACTGGTATTAGATTATATTACTGGTATAAGGAACAATGAAATAAATGATGCCCATTCGTTCTCTGTTTCACAAAATTATCCAAATCCTATGAAAGGAAAAACTTCATTTGATTTGAATCTACCTGACGATGATGATATCCTCATCTCTGTCCGCGATATTTTGGGCAAAGAGCTAATTAAAAACAAATTCAACCTAAAGAAAGGCTTTCATTCTTTTGTGTTTTATCCTGAAAGTGAAATGTATTATTTGCTAACGGTTACCGGGAAGTATGGCAGTAAAACGATTAAAATGGTGAATGCCATCAGCAGTACAAATAATACGGGAGGTTGCAAAATTGTGCATGAAACCTGGGAAGCAGCTCCTGGATTCAAAACTCAAAAAGCATTGAATGCTTTTATGTACAGCCCGGGAGATGAACTGCGTTACTCCGGTTATGCAACCAATACGGCAGGAATTCTGGGGAATGGAGTTATAAAAGATGAACCCCAAACCAATACAAATTACGAATTCGTGATTTTAAAAGGCCTCAGATGTCAGGGAGAAGCCACGGTAACAGATATTGATGGCAATATATACAATACCGTTCAAATAGGTACACAATGCTGGATGAAAGAAAACCTGAAAACAACCACCTACAGCAATGGAACCGCCATTCCACATGTTACCAACAACGGTATTTGGGGTAATATAACTATCGGAGCATATGTCTGGTATGATAACGATATTTCGTGGAAGGACAGCTACGGCGCATTATATAATAGGTTTGCAACTATTGATACAAACGGCCTTTGCCCGACAGGATGGCATGTGCCAACCATAGATGAATGGACGGTATTGGATGATTATATACCCGATACTTTGTATGATGGAAATGCATTAAGGTCTTGCAGGACAGTCAATTCACCTCTCGGCGGTGGTTGCAATACAAATGAACACCCGCGATGGGAATTTTATAACAATAATAGATGTGGCACAGACAATTACGGCTTCTCAGCCCTTCCTGGCGGCGGCGATGACCCTATGGGTGGCTTCGGCTACATTGGCTACTTCGGTTTCTGGTGGTCTTCTTCGGATAACATTTTTGGCCCTGTGAGCCTGTTTATCAGTTACAACCTTTACGGCCTCAACATCGGCAGCGGCGTTGAAATGCAACAAGGCATGTCGGTGCGTTGCCTCAGGGATTAAAGTCTAATATAAACTTCCTGAAATTATTTCAAACCAACCAGCAAACAGGGAAAAACTAATTGTATGATAATAAATAACCAAATCACAATGAAGCTGTCCAAAAATAAAGTAACCCGTCATTGCGAGCGTAGCGAAGCAATCTCAATCTAAAAATCTAAAGATTGCTTCGTCGTTCCTCCTCGCAATGACGTCCGTTTTGGACAGCCTTATCAGATAACGAATTAAAAATGAACTTAAAATTTACTACAATGAAAACATTAAAACATACTTTCGGCAACAGTCTGAAATTTCAGACAACCGGCAACTCTTTCATGAGAAAAATCTTTTTGGGATTTCTAATCCTATTCTTTTCAACGGCTGGTTATGCCCAGGACCCACAATGGAAAATTTTTAATACTTCAAATTCCGGGTTGGCTGATAATTATATTAATGACCTGGCCATTGACCAAAACGGAACAAAGTGGATCGGGACCGATGAAGGATTGGTAAAATTTGACGGTACTAACTGGTGGACTTACAAGACTTCAAATTCCGGGTTGCCGCATGACCATGTTTCATTGATTGCCATTGACGGAAACGGATCGGTTTGGATGACTTCAGAATACTCTTATATTAATTATGGTATTGGTTACTCTGTCGCAGAACTTGTAAAATTTGATGGGACAACCTGGACAGTTTACAATTCTGCAAATTCTGGTATGCCTTATAATTTAGTTTCATCAATAGCAATTGATGATAACGGTACAGTATGGATTGGTCTTCTTCAATATATCCATACTGATTTTGGAGATTATACAGAAGGAGGATTGGCAAAATTTGACGGAACAGACTGGACTCTCTTTGACACATCAAATTCCGGATTACCGTATGAGGGTGTTTCGTCTGTATCCATTGACGGAAACGGATCGGTGTGGATGGCTACAGAATCCCAATGGAATTGGAATCTTTACTATTACTACGACGCTGAACTTGTAAAGTTTGACGGGACAACCTGGACAGTTTATGATACTACAAATTCCGGATTGCCTGATAATTATATTAATGACATAGCCTTAGACCAAAGCGGAATTAAATGGATTGGGACAGACGATGGTCTTGCTGCCTTTGATGGTATTAACTGGACAATTTACAACACTTCAAATTCCGGTCTGCCTGATAATGGTGTCGGTTTAATCGCCATTGATGCGAACGGAACTAAGTGGATGGGTTGCGCCGGCTTGACATCTTTTGATGGTACTAGCTGGTGGACTTACAATACTTCAAATTCCGAATTACCTTCAAATGATATCAGGTCAATAGCTTTTGACGATAACGGATCGAAATGGATCGCAACGGATAACGGATTGGCTGTTTACAATGAGAATGGATTTACTGTAGGGGTTGACGAAAACAAACTGTCACAAAATAGTTCTACAAGGATCTACCCCAATCCCAGCCAGGGACAAATAACCGTTGACCTTAAGGAGCTATCCAATGTTTCCATCAACGTTTACAGCCTGAACGGCAGCCGGGTTTATCACCAGGAGAACATCAACGGGCCACAATTTCAGTTTGAATTGAATGCTGATGCGGGGATTTACATCCTTGAAGTGAGTACGCAACAGGAAACGCAACGGTATAAACTGGTGAAAGAATAAAATTGATTTTATAAAATTAATCAGTCGTCAACTTTAATAGGTTAAGATATAATAAAACAACTCGAAATGAAAACTTTAATACAAACTTTCGGCAACAGTCTGAAATTTCAAACAGCCGGTAAATCTTTCAAGAAAAAAATCTACCTTGGGCTTTTGTTCAGCCTTGTATCAACTGCCAACTTCGCACAAAATTTTGTCGAAGTCACCGGAACTCCTTTTGAAGGAGACAATTGGAATGAGGTCTCTTTTGTCGATATAGACAATGACAATGATCCGGACGTTTTGATTGGAGAAAAACTTTATTCAAATAACGGATCCGGGTCTTTTGAGCTCACAATGGATTTTGATCCCGCTGATAGTTTAGATGGGATGTTTAGCGCCTTTGCTGATTTCAATAATGACAATGATCAGGATCTTTTCATTTCATATATTGTTAATGGTTCGCCGGATCCTGACTTTCTAAGCAGTAGTCTTTGTACCAACAACGGAAGCGGAACTTTTCAAGTTAATCCTTCAGATCAAACGTTAGGTCAGGGTTCAGTGGCATTTGCCGACGTCGATAGCGACGGTGATCAGGATATGATTATTTCAGGTTATGGGGGAATAATCTCCAATTATGGCGACCCGCCAATTGGGCTGGCGACAAGATTATGTTTAAACGACGGTAGCGGTAATTTTACAGAAGTCACCGGAACACCCTTTGTCGGCGTTGGTCTCGGTTCAATTGCGATTACCGATATCGACAATGATAATGACCCGGATATATTGATTACAGGATATGATGACGAATGGCACGCCACTGCAAATCTCTATTCCAATGATGGATCCGGAAATTTCACACAGATCACCGGGACGCCTTTTTATGGTACTGTTAGTGGCGATCCCGGCCAACCATCATCATATGGTACAATCGCTTTTGCCGACATTGACAACGACAACGACGAGGATGTATTAATTATCGGAGATATGAATTATGGGCCGGTGTCTGCTATTCTTTATACAAATGATGGCAGTGGAAATTTTACACAGGTTATTGGTACCTCAATTTTTGGAGTTAAGGGGGGTTCTGTAGCTTTCGCCGATATTGATAACGACAACGATCAGGATGTATTAGTTACCGGAAAAAATTTAGAAGGGATTCCCACTGCCATTGTCTACACCAATGATGGGAGTGGAAACTTTACAGAAGTCTCAGACACTACATTTGAGGGAGTTTACGGGAGTTCGGTTGGTTTCGCCGATATTGATAGTGATGGTGATCAGGATGTACTGATTACCGGTCAAAATGCAGATGGCCAAAACATTGCAAAACTGTATGAAAACCTCCTGATCACAACATCGGTACCAGAAGAAAATACAGCATTCGGGAGTGTTTCGATCTACCCCAACCCCAGTCAGGGACAAATAACGGTTGACCTCCAGGAGCTATCCAATGTTTCCATCGACGTTTACAGCCTGAACGGAAGCCGGGTTTACCACCGGGAAAACATCAACGGGCCTCAATATCAATTTGAGTTTAATGCTGATGCAGGGATTTACATCCTTGAAGTGAGCACACAAAAAGAGACACAACGATATAAGTTGGTGAAAGAGTGACAATTGATTTTATACAATCAATCATCGTCAACTTTAATTGTTTAAAATATACTAAAACTACTCGAAATGAAAACATCATTACAAACCAATAGCAGAAGTCTGAAAATTCAGACAGCCGGTAAATCTTTCATGAGAAAAATCTTTTTGGGAGTTCTAATCCTTCTCTTTTCAACGGCAGGTTATGCCCAGGAACCCCATTGGCTAACTTATACCAATGGTGATAACGTTATTGCGTTGGCAGAAGAAGGAGACATTATGTGGATAGGAACAACAGTTGGTTTGGTAAAAATTGACCAAAGTACTGGTATTTCAACTTTTTACAATACAGCCAACTCAGGCTTACCTGCGAACCAGGTTTTGTCGATCGCCGTTGATGCAAATGGTAATAAGTGGATAGGAACAAACAAGGGACTGGCAAAATTTGATGGAACCGAATGGACATACTTTTGGACCGATAAAAGCATTAATTCGATAGCCATCGATGATAACGGTACAGTCTGGATTGGTTTTATTCATTGGGATTATAGTGATCTTGGATTATACATAGACGGAGGAGGATTGGCAAAATTTGACGGGACAGACTGGACGCTTTATGACACATCAAATTCCGGATTGCCGCATGAAGGTGTTTCGTCTGTAACCATTGACGGAAACGGATCCGTGTGGATGGCATCAATGTACCAGGAATATTCGATTGGTTTATTCTGGGACTATGCCGAACTTGTAAAATATGACGGAATATCATGGACTGTTTACAATGCTACAAATTCCGACCTACCCGCTAACCTTGTTTCATCTATAGCCATAGATGAAGCGGGAACAAAATGGATCGGATTGCCTTCAAACGGATTTATTTCGGGGGAAGGATTGGCTAAATTTGATGGAGAGGATTGGACAATCTATAACACCTCAAATTCCGGAATACCCTCTAATAATGTCCAGTCAATAGCTATAAATACGAATGGGACAAAGTGGATTGGCACTGCCAATGGATTAGCAAAATTTGACGGAACTGACTGGACAATCTATAATGCATCGAATTCAGGTTTACCTAATAATTATATAAGGACAATAACCATTGACGAAACCGGCAAGAAGTGGTTTGGGACTGCCAATGGATTAACAAAATTTGACGGAACAACCTGGACTATGCAAGAAACTTCAAATTCAGGATTACCCTTAAATAATATTACTTCACTGGCTATCGACAACAATGGTATAAAGTGGATTGGAACCTGGGGTGGAGGGTTGGTAAAGTATGATGGATCCGACTGGACAGTTTACAACAATTCGAACACCGGTTTACCTATCAACCATATCACAAAAATTGCCACCGACAATAATGGAACTGTTTGGATCGGTACTGAAAACCAGGGAGTGGCAACATTTGATGGAACCGATTGGCAAGTATATAATACATCAAATTCACTTCTTCCGAATAATGAAATCCTGTCGTTGGGGATTGACAACGATGGTTTCAAGTGGATCGGTACGTATAACGGACTCGCAAAATTTGACGGAGTCAACTGGGCAATCTATACAATATTCAATACAAATTTACCTCTTAATCGTGTTTATTCAATAGCATTTGCAGATGATGGAACAAAATGGTTTGGGACCAACAGTGGAGTGGTGGAATTTGACGGGATCAACGGGACAGTCTACAATACTTTAAATTCCAGTTTGCTTAGTGATTATGTTGAATCCATTGCCATTGACCAAAGCGGGACGAAATGGATAGGTGGCCTTGGTTTGTATCAATTTGACGGAACCAATTGGACAATTGGTTTTGCCAGTTACGAAATTAGCTTGATAACCATTGAGGAAAACGGGTCAATATGGATTGGAGTTGTTTATGCAGATATAATGTTAACATATCAAGGACTTAAAAAGTACAATGGAACCTCCTGGATTACTTTCAATACTTCAAATTCAGGATTGCCGAGTGATAAAGTCAATGCAGTTGCAGTGGATGAAAACGGATCGAAGTGGATTGGAACAAGTAATGGATTGGCCGTTTACAATGAGAATGGATTTACTGTTGGGGTAGATGAAAACAAGCTGTCACAAAATAATGCTACCAGAATCTACCCCAATCCCAGCCAGGGGCAGGTAACGGTTGACCTTAATGAGCTATCCAATGTTACCATCAACGTATACAGCCTGAGAGGCAGCCGGGTTTACCACCGGGAAAACATCAATGTTCCTCAATACCAGTTTAATTTAAATGCTGGTGCGGGGATTTACATCCTTGAAGTGAGCACCCAACAGGAGACGCAACGGTATAAGCTGGTGAAAGAATAAAAACCAGACCGCCAACAACAGTAGAATAAAGCGTTTTACATTGAATATGAGGAGCTAAGATCTTAATTTTTGCTCCTTGTATTTTTCAGGTTAAAAATTGAACTGCAGGCATTGCTTTCACTCCTTCTCCCAAATCTTAATGTTCAAATCATTTGAAAGGACAAGCTTATGCAGTACCGGTTTATCCAGAATGTCTTCGAGCCCCCTCAAACACTTGCCATCGACCGGACGGTTTACTGTGGGCTATTCCAAATTTTACGCCCATAATTGGAATTACATTCCTGATTTATGATTTTGCAAATACCAGGATTTTGGTTTATTTGTTTGCCAGAACCAGAATATCCTTCGGTCCCAAAACCATCTTCTCATACCCTTTCAACATCACATTGATTATCGCCCGCCCAATCTGCGTCGTGTTCACCACCGAATTTGGCGAAAGGAATTTGATAAGCTTCACCAGCCACATAAAATAATCGTACATAAACTGGTAGGCTTTTGTTCTGGATTTGATGCCTCGCAACGGAATGATCATACCGGGACGGAACATATAAGCGTCTTTGAAGCCCAGATTCAGCAAGTCGTTTTCGGTTTTGCCTTTCACCCTTGCCCACATCATCCTGCCTTTTTCGGTTGAATCGGTGCCCTGACCGGATACATAGGTGAAGGTCATCTGGGGATTTTGATCAATCAGAACTTTGGCCAAAGCCAGTGTATAATCATAGGTGATCTTCCTGTATTCTTCCTCCTTTAATCCTGCTGCACTGATGCCCATGCAGAAGAAACAGCCGTCGTAAGCTTTAAGCTGATCTTTTACCCCGGAGAAGTCTGAAAAATCATTATGGAGCAGTTCTTTAAGTTTTGGATGATCTAATCCAACCTGGTTACGACAGATGACCAACACTTCGCCGATAGATTCATGATCGAGGCATTCGAGCAGAACGCCTTTTCCTACCATGCCGGTGGCGCCGGTGATGATGACTTTTTTCATAACTTCAAATTTGTAGAAATAAAGACTTTGCCGAATTAATGAATCAGCTTTACTAAAACCACTCCATGCGAAGGAATTAATGCTTCATATGTTCCATTCATTTTCCCAAGATCTTTTTGCTTCCATAAATCCCGGATGCTGCATTCATTAAGACGGACTGCCTTTTTTAAATCCAAACGATAGTTCTCTGTTTTATCCCCTAAATTAAATATTCCGACAGCTTTATTACCGTCGGCAAGCTCTTTTACCCACACCTGAATGTTTTCGTTTTTTATAACAGGTGTTGCTTGTTTCCCTAAAGGATCCTGATCAATGGCCAGCACTTCATCGTTGGTCAATAAATTCAATGTAAATGCATCCAGCCGTTCCAAATCACAGCCGATGAGCATTGGTGCTGAAAGCAGGCTCCATAAACTAATATGGGTATATTGTTCGTCGGGAGTCAGGCGGGAGGGATGAAGACTCGGCCCCCAACCAACCCAGCCAACGACCAGCATATCCGGATCATTCCAATGGCCGGGTCCGGCAAAAGACGCATCATCCACCTGATTGAACCCGATTTCGCTAAGACTTTCCCAAGTATCGGTAATATCACCGGTAGTCCTCCACAAGTTGCCGCCAACTTCAGCTCCCCACTCCCACACGTTACCCATACCGTACTGGCAAAGGCTGTAAACGATATCCCGATTGACCTTATTCAGACAATCCCGCATCAGGAAATAAGGCTTTTTCAATTCAGGAAGCGAATGATCTTTGGCGATTTGATCGTACGAACACCAGTCGTATTTAAGGTAATCAATGCCCCAATTAGCATACGAGCGGGCGTCCTTCATTTCGTGCTGGTAAGAAGCGGTATAACCGCCACATGTCAGCGGTCCCGGAGAACTGTAAATGCCAAACTTCAATCCAAGGCTGTGAATGCTATCCCCCAATGCTTTCATATCCGGGAATTTTTCATTTGTCAGAATGTTGCCGTCAGCATCCCGTTTGGGTTCCTGGTCTTTCGGAATTTCCCAGCCGTCATCAAGGTTAATATAAGCCCAGCCATGATCGGCGAGGCCTTTCTGTTTAAACATTTTTGCACTGGCTATTGCTTTCTCAGCACTCACAGATAATCCCCAGCAATTCCAGCTATTCCAGCCAAGCGGAGGTGTAAGGGCGATCTGATCCCCGATGATTACACGAAGCGTTTTCTGATCTTCACCCAGACCATTCTTTACTTTCAATAGTACATCAAACGAACCCTTTTTGTAAACTGAGCCTGCAATAATCCCCGTTTTTTCATTCAGTGTTAATCCTTTCGGTAACCCTTCAGCAGTATAAGAAAGGGGCCGCTTGCCTGAAGCCGGAACAGCAAAAAGAAATGGATTTCCGGGACGGGCACCATACACTGACGGGCCATTGATCCTGGGCAAATCCGAAGCTATGGGTGTAAGGATATATGGGCTTTCTTCATTTACAAGGAGGGATTGATTCGCTTTGTCAAATTCAAATTTATAGCTCATAAGAGCTGATTGATTCAGTTGCTGAAGAGAAACATCATAATTTTTTAACTCAAGCGGCTTTAAGGTCAAATGCTCGGAAAAATGATAAAGTTGGCTGCTGTCAATTTTTCCAAGTGCATCAATCGTGAATTTCCCCTCCAATGTCAGATTTTTCGAGATATTGGTGACAGAAAATGATTTCTTAAGATTTTGGCCTTCGAATGTAAAGGGTTTGCTGCCACTGTCGATTTTCAGGTATTCCTTCACACTGGTCATGCTCAGTTCCTGATCGCCGGTGTACATCCCACCCTGACCACCCTGGTCGTAAACCCTTATAGCGAAGACATTTTCCTTATCCCACAAAATTCTCGGGTCATCTGCAGCCAATGTATAACGGCGCTCCAAATCCCAGTAAATGACTGGGGCATGAATAAAGGAGGTATCCAATACAGCATCAGCCGGCATGTTTTTACCGTTAACCCCGATGATTTTCCCGTTCAGAAAGGATTGGTCGTAATTGTTGATTTTTCCCAGAAAAATTCGCAGGCTATCTTTCAAATATGATTTTTCTTTTAGTGAGGACGGAATGACAATTTTAGTCCTGAACCAGGCAAACCCATCATACGGATCATAACCCTGCTCTTCCCAAATTTTGTCCATATCGATGTCGGCCCAGGCCGAATCATTAAAAGCCGGGTTTTTGTAAACAGAACTGTCGCCGGTAATGAATTTCCATTGCGGATTAAAAGCGATAACAGGATTTTCCGGCGGTTCGGGAGTACTGCAACCGAATATCAAAACCAAAACTGAAAAATAAAAAAATCTTTTCATATTATAATTATTTTAAATGTTTCGAAAATAATAGTTCAAAATCTCCTGCTTACCGATGCCCGGACTCTGCCAGTCAACTTCAAGATCACGACCACCATAACGCTGAAAATAGATCAGCCTGAACTGATGTAATCCTTTTTCCAGCGCAACTGAAGCCCGGCGTTCGCCCGAGCCATGAATGCCGTCGTAATCGATCAGTATCTGATCATCAAGGTAAATCCGGCCACCATCATCCGACGACAGGTAGATAATGTATACTCCTATTGTCGGAGCTTCGATAAATCCGTCAAATGTCAATCCGAACAATTCTTTGGCATTGGCAAAGTCAAGGCCGGGTTTATCGACAATGCCTTTTTTGACCGGAGTAAGTTGATCAAAATCGGGGAGTTTATCCCAGTTTCCTTCATAATAAGTCACGTACAACCCAGAAGTAACTCTTACCTGTGTCGATGGTTGTGGTTTTACTTTTTTTAATTCATACGATATAACTCGACTTTGTTTTCCGTTCGGCCAGCAGCACAGGGCTTTCAGATGAGTGGATTCATTGACTGTTACCGGTTGTGTATAGATTGATGAAGCAGAATCCGGCACTGAACCATCCAGTGTAAAATAAACAATAGTTTGATCATCCGGAGGAATCAGTTCAATGGTGTAATCATTTATAAATTCCCTGAAGGGTGAGGCAAGCCTTGGCGGAATGATCCCCAAATGAGCTTTTCGGATGTTTTCCGTACCCATTTTAACCCGGTCACGGTCGTACGTCATCAAACCGTTTGTTTCGGTTTCCACATCGGTGGTTTGCGTATAAACAGACGCAGCTAAACCGTCCTCTTTCTGCATCCGGTAAATTTCCCTATAAAAATCTTCGTATTTTATAACAGGAGTTCTTCAGGATTCTGCATTTTCTCATACCCCCAGTTTTCTTTTTGCCAGGAATGCCCTTCCACATAATATCCGAGTCCGCCAAATTCTCCAAGTACGGAGGCCCGATTTAACTGTTTTTCGGGACATTGTGGTTCAGGATAATGATGAATATCGAGCACATTACCAACTCCCCGGTCGGCCCAACCACTTGCATTATCGACCAGCCGGGTCGAATCAAGTGAATAGACCAAATCCACAATCCGTTTTGTATCGTACTGCCCCCAGCCTTCATTGAACGGAATCCACATCACGATCGACGGATGGTTAGAATGAGCTTGAACCATCCGGGTCAGCTCAAGCTCAAATTGATCTTTATGTTCTTTTACCGGATTCAAATCCTTTCCTTCAGGAGGGACATACCCATTGGCGCTTGGCATGTCCTGCCAAACCAGCAAGCCTAACTTATCGCACCAATAATAAAACCTTCTGTTTTCAACCTTTACATGTTTACGAAGCATATTGAAGCCCATCTTTTTTATCATTTCGATATCGTATCGCATGGCTTCATCAGTCGGCGGAGTATAAATCCCATCCGGCCAGAAACCCTGATCGAGCGGGCCATTCATAAACAGAATTTGATTATTTAAGGCCAGGCGGTTGAATCCGTTTCCGTCTTTCTGAATACTGATTTTTCGCATACCGAAGCAGGATTTCACCTCATCCCCAATTTCTTCATCCCTTATAAGGCTTATCTTCAAATCATAAAGAAAAGGATTATCAGGTGACCAGAGAACAGGATTTGACAGCCTCAGTTCAGCCGGACTACCAATTTCAAACTTTCCGGTAAATAGTTCTGTTTGTCCGTTCAGAATTTTTATTTGAATTTGGTAACCGGAATTCGGATTTTCGATTTCAGGGTTTACATAGATTTCAGATTTATCAATATCTGTAACGATAGTGAAATTCTTTAAATAAGTGTCAGGAACCGGTTCAAGCCACACGGTTTGCCAGATGCCTGTTGTTGAGGTATAAAATATACCACCCGGCTTGTTTACCTGTTTTCCTCTTGGCTGGTAGCCATCATCCGTAGGATCCCATACAGATAACCTCCAAATCATGATTATTTCCCATCCTGAACATAATTTGTAATATCAAACGTAAATGGATCGTAACCTCCTTCATGCTGTCCTATTTCATTACTGTCAATCATTACTTTGGCTTGCCAGTCGACGGCTTCAAAATGCAAAAGAACCCGTTTATTTTTCCATTTTGCTGGAATATTGATCTCCCGTTTATACCAAACCCGGTTTTTTGTTCCTACTTTTTTCATAACACCGGATAATGCAGATTCAACAGGAAAAGGAACCAGGATTTTTCCACGAAAAGCAGTTGGCATACTATCTTTCCCGGCGATTGCATAGTCCCACAATCCGTTCAAGTTGATCCACTCATCCCGCAACAATTGCGGTCGTGGGTATTCGGGCCATGCATTCACGGGAGAAATCTCAGCAGCCCATTTAGTAGACAATACACCTTTAACCGGCTGCCAAACGGATTTCTTTTCGTTGTTGCAACTAAAAATAACAGGAAACAAAATGCAGGACAGGAGAAAGTTGAAAATCCAATTTTTCATGATGGAAAAAAATTGATGTGTCAAACTTACTACTAATTTTTAAAAATAAATTACCTCGCTGTAAGTATAGCTGGATTAAACTCATTTACCGCGGTACTCAACGCCATCGGAATTCCGGCCGGCCGGCAGGCGTTCAACTTAAAAATTTCTCCAAAGGAGTTCTTTGGATAATTCACTAAGTTTTTGAAATTTAAGCTTCACTAATAAACGCTAATTAGAAAATTGAATCGGCTGATTTTTTACTTTTTCCCCTCAAGAATTAAATTGAGATCTTTTATGCGTTTGCCATCCTTATAACCAACAATAAACGCATCTCTAATTCCATTAGCCCTTATTTTATTGCGCACTTTTGCAGCACCGGCATAGGTAATAAAGTTCCCGATGGTATATCTGTACAAACCATCACTTTCATTGTATTCTTTATAAACATCATCGTCAATATCACACTTATTCCGAATATCAGAATTAGAGACATTTCCATCCTTTGTAGCTAATACCTGAATACTAAAGCCTTTCTTAATTGCTGGAATGGCGTTTGTTTCTTTGTCGGATTCAGGCAACGTTTCTACCATGGCCAAAAGATCATTCAGCATTATTTTTTTACCATCTTTATAAGCAACGATAAATGCATCATTCAGCCCCTTTGTTGTTATTAGAATATTTCTGTATTCTCTGGCTCTCCAATATTTAATATAGTGGCCAACAGAGAACCGGTACCATTCATCAGACTTGGTAACTTCAACATCACTGCTTAAATCAAACTTACTTTTTATTACGTTCGGATCTTTTATCGATTTGGAAGCTGCAATCTGGATGGTAAATTCCACACCCGGCCACCGCTCTTCATAAAGCCCTGACCTGTATTCAGCATCCAATAGTCTTTGTTCAAGCGACTTTTTCCGTTCAACTAAAGACTGGGCTTCAACATTATCTCCTTCAGGCGCTGTTTCCAGAATTCCGGTTTTTACAGTTACATTTTCCTTTGATGGTATCGTTGGGAGTTCATCTTTTTTCTTTTCAGGTTCAATCGTTTCATTGACAACTATAGTACTATCCGGTTTTGAAATCTTAACCTCCTGCGTTGTCTCCGGAATTGTCAAATGGCTCGTGTCTAAAGCTATCAGCTTTTCCTTTGCCCCTGAAATGGTGTCAAGTCTGCTTATCGCTGTTCTGTAATTTTGCCTGCCTTTTAACATAAGAATACTGATCTCGCTAACATCTTCTTTGTGCAGCACAGGTAGATACGCTTCAGCATCTTCCCGGGTCTTGAAACCGATTATCCGCACCTTGTAAAGATGATCTTCAACAAATATTTCAACCTTTTTACCCAGCATGGTAGCTAATTTGGCCCTGAATGCATCTGCATTTATTTTGCGATTGAAAGATCCCAATTGAATCATATAACTGTCAGGGCCGGTTGTTAAAACCTCCTCGAATACATCATGAATTATGTAATAGGTGGTATCTTTTTCAGTGAACGTATTCAGTACCTCCCTGTGGATATCCGGCTCACCGGCCACAAGGTCGGGTTTACGAGTACCTTTTAAAGTGACGACCCAAATCTCCCGTTCACCTTGCTTTACGAGGGTAGGAATATATCGTTCAACTTCATAAATTGAATTGAAGCCGATTATCCGCACTTTAGAGAATTCATTCTCTTTAGTGATAACGACCTCTTTTCTAAGTATTCTGGTGAGTTTTTCCCTTAACCTAGACGCATTTTCTTTTCGTTTAAAGGCACCGAGCTGAATAGCATAATGATCCTCAGAAGAGGTACTGTCTTCTTCAATTATTTTATGAATGACCACAATTGTTGAGTCCTTTTGAGAATTCATTCTATCCTCAGTTGTTTCAATAACCGGAGTTCTGTCAGCCAAAGCAGGAATTGCCATTCCTTGTTTCATAATCAAGCTAATCTCACCGATTCCTTTGGTTTGTAATTCCGGATACGTTTCCCTGACTTCATTCTTTGTTTCAAAACCGGTGATCCGGACTTTGTATTGGCCGTCTACAGAAATCAGCGTCACATCTTTACCCGGAAGTGTGCTTAACTGTTCACGGACCGATTCTGCTTCTGCTTTGTTCTCAAAAGCACGGGTCTCTATGGTATAGCGATCGGTGGTAGAAGTTGTATCCTTTTGAATCATTTTATGTACGACCAAAACCGCTGTGTCATTTTTTGCAATCGATTTTACGGTATCGGTTTCGGCACCCGTTATAATAGTAAGCAGACGGGGTTCTATCGTTCCATGCATGGTAATCAAGCTAATCTCGCCGATTCCTTTGGTTTGTAATTCCGGATACGTTTCCCTGACTTCATTCTTTGTTTCAAAACCGGTGATCCGGACTTTGTATTGGCCGTCCACAGGAACCAATGTCACATCTTTACCCGGAAGTGTGCTTAACTGTTCACGGACCGATTCTGCTTCTGCTTTGTTTTCAAAAGCACGGGTCTCTATGGTATAGCGATCGGTAGTAGAAGTTGTATCCTTTTGAATCATTTTATGTACGACCAAAACCGCTGTGTCATTTTCTGCAATCGATTTTACGGTATCGGTTTCGGCACCCGTTATAATAGTAAGCAGACGGGGTTCTATCGTTCCATGCATGGTAATCAAGCTAATCTCGCCGATTCCTTTGGTTTGTAATTCCGGATATGTTTCCCTGACTTCATTCTTTGTTTCAAAACCGGTGATCCGGACTTTGTATTGGCCGTCAACAGAAATCAGCGTCACATCTTTACCCGGAAGTGTGCTTAACTGTTCACGGACCGATTCTGCTTCTGCTTTGTTCTCAAAAGCACGGGTCTCTATAGCGTAACGATCCCTTGTGCTGATCAAACCTTGCTCTGTTTCCTCATGAACGATCATTTTCATGGTTTCGGGAGCTTTTAATCGCCGCACAGTATCTATTTTAATTACGAAATCAAGACCGTCAACATAATCGCCATCAATGTTTGCAGCAATATTAAAACTGATTGACCCGGGCGAAGACACCATGCGTAATTTGCGTAATTGAGCGGTGTCTATTCCGGCCTCATAGTTTCCGGGATTAAGACCGAAATAACTGAAAAAACCATCCTGTTCCGACAGTGTGCTTCCTACCTTTTTCTGATCTTTATCATAAATATTCACAATGATACGTCCCAGGCCTCTGAGCGCGTCATTACTCGCAATCCTCACCATTCCTGCAGCTTCTCCGACAACATTGATCGGGATTTCGACAAGCTTAATCATATTCGGATCTACCGCTATATTCATGGAGCGGTATTTTAATCTCCATGCAATATTGTCTAAGCTGCTTTGGTCGAATTCAATAAAACAATCTGTATACGGTTCAAGGCCAAAGATCCGTATTGCGGTATCAATTTCCCGCTTTTCAATTCTGCCGCTGTTTGCCCTTAGGTTTAATCCATAAACTTTGGGCTCACCAGGTTCCCTTGTGCCGTTGCCATTATTATCAATGAACGGAATGATGCATATGCCGCCTTTGCCAACATTGCCCCGATCATCTGTATACACATAATTCGTTTTGCTATCATCAATAATACTACCTCGGGCATATTGGATAAATCTGGTAGACTCATCCGTTTGCCTTGCCATAATACTGGTTTGCGCAAATTTAAGGTTGTACCGGAATCCGAATTCCACCAGATGCATATTGCTCCTGTAATTTTGTTCATACGATGCTGTGAGATACCCCTTTTTCAACACTCGTTTTTCTACTAAGAGTTTTGCAGAAAGGAATTCATTGTTTGTATAACTGTATTGTGCCCGCGGTTGAATAGAAATATCTTTAGGAAGTTGGAAAGACAACGAAAAGTCGCTGTAGAAATAAGGTTTTGTATTGCCCACAAATACACCATACGATGTAATATTAGTGCTAATTCCAAACAGGGCCCCCGAAATCAGCCATTCGGAAGTTGTATAATTTGATGATGGCAAAACCAACTGGTTTATTGTAAACCTGTTATATAAAGAAAAATTCCTAAAGCGAACCGGCATTGACATTGAGAATTTACGTTCTTCACGGAAATTATTATAAATTGCCTTTTGACCCTTCGTATAGTAAATATAGTTTATATCAAACTGGAGGCTTGAAGGCAGCCTGTATGTGAGCGTTCCTTTAGATCTCACATTTGGGGAAAATTCCCCTGACAACAATAAATTTGACGCTAAGCGAAATGAACCATTTACAAAGGGCATAACCGGGCCAGAGGAAACAGAAGAAAGATACTCTACGCCGCTACCGATTGTTATTGAACGGGACAATCCATAATATACATTGCTTCTGGAATATTTGCTGTGGTTATTATCTTCAACCATACCGGCACTTACAGAATATTCCAGTGTTTTCTCAGGAATGAAATTGAAAGGGATGGTAATATTTTGCTCCTGAGTTCGCTCCTCGCCATAAGGACCGTAGAATTTTAACATGACATTCGTATTACCATAAACCAGGGGTACTTCAAAGGTAAAAAACCCGGATGCATCCGCAGTGGTATAATCAACAAGAACATTATTAACATAAAGTTCTACGATCCAGTTTGGTTTTGTTCGATCACTCAGAGTATAGGTTCCAAACGATCTACGGAATTGGGTTGATGTATTTGTAATCTTTGCACCAACTACCGGATTATAAATGGACGATGTGGCGCCGGTCGATATTTTACCGGCCATTACCTGGCGTAAGGCTTTGTTTTCATTGTTGACATATCGCCAGAGATAATACTGTTGTTTTTCAGTAAAGGGCGCATAACTATTATAATTTAACCCAACAATGGCCTCGCCGCCCGCAATAATTGATCCGAGTGAAAGGCCAAGTCTCGAATCAACCTTTCCGTCAAGTTGTTCCGAAAGGTTTGCCGACCAATCAGCCATTCCAAAGTGGAACCATGGATAGCTTCTGCCAATGGTGGTATCTGCTTCTTCTTTACCAACCAGACGATTTATATTTTTGCGCATTGCTTCCAAACGCATTTCACGTATTGCCGGTAATTCGAGCCTTGTGTTTATTCTTACAGAAAGTGTCCTGAAATTAAATTCGCATTCAAGTCCAAATATTTTGCCGAAATCCATTCCCCTTAAATAAAGATTTGTTTCCGTGCGGATCAGGTCACCGGGATTAAGCTTAAACAGTTCGCCCCGATATTGAATTTGGAGGTTTGGCCTGTCAATCAAATAAGGTGCATCCTGACTGATGAAAAAACCGGAAATTGTATCCAAACCCTGTGTGGGGGTATTTTTTATCATTAAGAAATCAAAAAGGTCGGTTATCGGCAAATAAACTTCATTATCCTTTATTAAAACATCCATATTTCGACCTCCAAGATTGGGTACATCAAGGAAAAGAGCGATCTCATCATATTCAGGATAGTCCTGGCCAAAACTACTGGAAGTGGGCAGAATTGTAAATAAATATACCAAAATGACAAAGCAAAATTTTAAACCGACATGCATGCGATTTGCAGGGATAAATGAGCTGTCGATTTTTTTGTTGGTCATTGGTCTTCTAATATTTTTACAGAAATTTCTATTCCTGAACTAAGGTTATGTCAAAGGTACCTCCATAGTTTCCGGGAGGATTCATAAGAGAATTTCCGACTGTAAGGATACCTCCAATACTTAATTGTGTTGATGTAGGTGGTTGTGTCGTTATTATAAAAGGGCTGGAAGGGTCAGTGTCTCCTAAATGAAGTACCATGAACCCGCCGTTACTGCCTGTAAGAATGGCATCGGGTCCGTTAAGTATGGAAATAAGTGTGCCCGGATTCGCAACAACATCGTAGAGTCCTGTTGAGAATGAAAAACCCATCGTCAACAAAACAACATCTCCGGTCGAAGAACGGGATCCGTCGCTGTAAATGATTACCGACCCACCGATATTTCCGTGATAAAACGCACCAAAATTCAGGTTTTGCGACAGGTTTACAGTTACTGACAACGGTCGCGGGGGTTTTTCCTGTCCGTGAACAATGGCAGCACTCAGCAGAAACACTAGGCTCATTGTTAAAACAGATTTTAAAAAACATCTGCCTGATGGATTGTTTTTTAGTAGACTCATTATTTTCTAATTAATATCTTTTTGGTATTAACTTCATTTCCGGTCACTAATGTGGCGATATAAATCCCACTGCTTACACCGGGATCAAACTTGTATACACCTTTTTCAATCACCTTTTTACTGAAAAGTTCCCGACCTGTCATGTCAAAAAGGTACAAGACGCCGCCATTACCTTCCAAATAGCCAATATTAACTTCTAAAAGGCCGCCAGAAGAGTAAATATTAAAAAATTCGGACAGATCAATGTTGGGTAAATCGGACGTGCCCTCAAGAAATTTTAAAGAAAACCGGTTGGCATATTCTCCTGCCTCAAGCTTAATTTTATATTCCTGGTTCAACAATAAGTTCTGATTAATCGCAGTCGAGGCATCATGCAGATAAATCTTCATGTCCCCGGGTAAATTCTCATAATCCCTGATCTTAAAACTAATATAACCGCTGTGATACGTGATAAGTCCCAGAGGAATCGATGTTACAGAATCGGTTATTTCGGGCAGAGCATTGATAGAAAGTTTTGTACCGTCAGGGAGAAGAGTATAGACGTTTGTAATCTCCTGATCTGTGTTTATTAACTTCAATGCGTCGAAATTACTGTCAAAATTAGCTGTAGCATTTTCATCAAAATAAATAACCATTGGATCCGATGAAATGGAATTATCCGAATACGCGGTTGTAAATCTAACTAAAATGTCATTCGAATTTTCCCCTGACTTCAGAAAAGGGTGTGTTTGATCCGTTACCCTTACTGAATTGTTCATTCCAAGTGTGCCGCTCACCGGGTAAATACCATCCGAAACATGTACAAAGAATCCCTGCATGGAAGGAATGATATTGGTGGCCTGACCATCACTTGAAATCCCGTTGATATACGTGCTATAAGTTCCTGAATACTGATCAGCACCTCCGGCCTTAAAATAATACAGGGCATTGTCAATGCTTATTTTTGTCCAACCTGTCCCTGCGTCCCAATCGATGGGTGATGGATATGGGTTACCGTAAAGGTTAAAACCGTGGGTATAGATTTTATTATTATTATAAATTGTTCTGGAAAGCGGGCCATTGTTTACCACACCAGTAACATCAATGGTTTTAGGCGCCACATCGGGCCCAAAGTTAATGGCGTAACCAGACAACGGACTCAATATACCTGCAGGATTTACATAAGAGATCCAACCCGTTGTATTCAGGTTTTCATTATATTCATAGAATGTCGGAAAACTTGCTGCCAGGTCTATATCATCATCAAACTCATTTACAGTTGCATCCTGAAAAGGAGAACTGAAGTATTTATAACCGAATCCGGACGGAAGATAACGTTGCATGGTAACATTGCCGGTTATTTCTCCCGTTCCTGTGCCATCAATAAGTGCCGTTTTAATAGGAGTTGATATCAGCGTTAAATATCCGCCAGCAGCAAGATTTCCGTTTGTGGCAGTAACAATACCGGAAATATTTAGAGCTCCATTCAGGGTAACTCCTGCAGCGTTATTGATAATCAAATTTTCGATGGTGTTGGTAGCAAAGTCATCACCATCGATCGATTGTACTGAGGAACCTTTCATCTCAATTGTCCCCGAAGTCGCATCGAATGTCCCATTATTCGTAATCGCACCCGAAATCTCCAGGGTATTTCCTGAAACCGTCAGCGATGAGCCCGATTCGATCGTAATATTTTGTACTGTTCCAACTGATCCAGTACTGAGGATCGGTTTATTAGAGACATTGGGAATTAGTGCATCTTTTGTCAATTCCGGGATCATATCATATAACCAGTTTTCGGCGACATTCCAATCCGAACTGAATGCTCCGGTCCAGGTAAGTTTATCATAAATGGTAATCGGACTTGTTTCTGAAATGACTCCGCAGCCACCTGAAGCCGCAATGGTATTTGTCACAATGTAAGTACCCGGAGTACTGCCAGCTAAGTCAACTTCACCGGTAGCGCTGCTAATAAAGATCAAGCCCGGGGTAGATGTAAATATACCTGCTGTTCCGCCACCGCTAAATGTTGGGAATGGATTTGGATCAGTGAAAAAATACGGCGAACCAGTATAACTAAAAGTAGCAACCGGTAAGGGGCTTACTGTAATATCGACTGTCCTGGCCGGGCTTGTGCCACAGGAATTTGTTGCCGTAACGCTCAACGTACCGCTTGTAGCTGTTAAATCGAAATCAATGGTAACCGAATTTCCGGTACCGTTAATTGTAGAACCCGAACCGCTAAACGACCAGTTGTAAGTAACGCCAACCGTATTTGGAACTGTATAAATGTTCCCTGTCGAACCCTGGCATACTGGCGAGGGTGCTGATGTGAAATTTGAAGGCTTTTCTGCTATGATCGGAAAGGAAATGACCACCACGTCTGATGATGTACATGAAGCATTGCTGATTGTCCAGCGGAGGGTATAAGTTTCACCCAATGCTCCGGTAAAAACAGTTGAATTTAAAGAATTATCAATCAGAATTCCGCCAGAACCACTCAGGATGGTCCATGCGCCTGAATAGGGGGCAGGGTCATTTCCTTCTAAAACTGTTCCGGAAACACCGCAAAGCGATTGATCTTCTCCGGCATCCGCACTCATCGGAGGATCATAAACGCTGACTGAAGTTGTATCAACCACCCCTGTATTAGCTCCGTTATTAAAGGTAAAATTTGTTAACCTGTAAACTCCCGGAACCGGAGTTGGTAGGATATAAGGAAGGGATGTCACTTCCACTGTTGGCTGGGTAATACCATCAATTGTATAATCCAGTGAATAATTTAAACTTATTGGATCATAATATGCAAACCCTACCGGAATTCCTGATTCACCGCAAACAGGTTCGTCAGAAAGTAAAGAAGCTCTTGGTACCGAAAGTGTAATGCTGGCGATTGTATAGTTCTTTGGTGTGGTAGAGATGGAAACATTTTCAGAAGTTGTAACATCACCAACATAATCATTCCCGGCAGCAAAAGAAGAAAGCTCATTCCATGAACCTGTATTATATTCAGCAACCCGAATATCAGCCAGGCCATTTGGTGTCATCAATGGAGTAAGATCACTCTTGCGATCCCATCCTAATTTAAGCGAAGCTGTAGCTACCGAACTTGTACTTACACTCCAATATTCCTTAGTATTAGCAGCCTGCAATGGAGGAATAAGCGAAGTCGCTGTGGGATTTGGTATAAAATATTCGGCCGTCCAGTATAAAGTGGTTCCAGCCGTTGAAGTGAGGGTAATATTATGTCCCTTTGTTGTTCCTTTTCCTAAAGGATAAAGGAATTCGTCTCCATTAATTATTTTTTTTATCAACGGGCCATTGACAAACGAAGAATTGGTTCCACCAACAGGTGCAACAGCTTCTGAATTTGTATTTAACAGGATCAGTTCGTTGGTGCCGGTTGTATGAATAATTCCATTTGTCATTAGAAGTTGATTGTTAACCTCAACCGATCCGTTCACTCCGATTTCCAATCCTTCATTATTGTTGATTTCCAGATTATTAAATTTGTTAACCCCGGTAAAGTCTCCAGTTGGCCCGCCAATGCTTTGTAAAGTTGTACCTGCAAAAGTTACAGTAGAAGCAGGTGCCGAACCAGAACCACTGTTGAAAGAGCCGGTATTATAGCGTTCCATAGAGCCTAAAATCATCAGCGAATAATTGTTGATACTATTATCCAGAACGGGTCCGTCGATTACAAGTCGTTTACAAATTGTTAAATCTTTATTCGGAAGGACCCTTATACCGGTTCCGGTAAGAAACAAGTTGGGTAGACTACTAAACTGGTTTGCAATTATTGTATAATTTCCTGTTCCTCCATATTCAATCGTTCCGTTTCCACCACAATCTAAAAATGAGCTATAATTTCCGGCAGGAATATTCCCGCTTTCCACATAAATTGTCCCATCTCCTTCAACAATACCAAGGCTATGTCCAAAAGTTGGTGACGGGATTTTCAGTTTATCATTAATGACGGTACCCAGTACAGATATGTCATTTATATCAACTGTTACAACATGGTTAATAATAACGTTGGCGCCCTCAGGTCCTCCAACGGGACAGGGAGGAGAAGATCCGACAGATGTCCAGATTGTTTGATCGGTCCAGTTGCCGTCATTGTTTGTGATGTAAGTTGAAATTTCTGCCGGAAATGCATCACTATCACCCGCTGTATAGTCCCCATTGAGATTATTACTGCTTGTGTAATAAAATGAAATCCGATGGTTTGCTTCATCAACATTGTCGGTACCGGGTCCGGGAGGTGCTGTGGTCCAGGTATTTCCCGGAAGTTCAAGGTTTGCGGCAACATAGTCACTTTCAACACCGAAAACATCGGAAGGGATATACTGCAATAATACATCCCCATCCAAACCGGAGATTCCCGCACTTTCTATTTTCCAGTAAAAATCAAGAACGATCGTCGAATCGGAAACGGATGGATGAAAATCGTTAATCGGAGAAACCGTTATATACCCAACCGCCGCAATTGCGGAGATTGTGAAATGCGCAGGAGTATATTTCCCTGATACCCCAACCGGAAATGTGAATGATTGTGGTGTAGCCGTAAAAAACTTCCTGACTCCCGGACTGCTCACCACGCCCTCAGATATAATCATTCTGGTTAAATCAGTTGTTCCAACGATGTTGCTGTTTTGGCTCAACGTAAGCAGGTTGGAATTAATATCAAGGATTCCCTGTGTAAGTACAAGGTCGTTTTGAAGTAAAATTCCGCTGTTCAGTTTAACACCGGAGCTATTGTCGATCTCTAATCTTCCGTACGATCCTGTTCCCGATATCTGTTGCTCTGTGGCACCGGCAAAACTTATACCGCCGGCAGTATTGTCATCACTATAAGAACCATTATTCAGCAAATTTCCGTAAAGTGTTATCTTTTTATTCCCAAGTATCAGATTTCCGCTTATAATTTTCAGATCCTGGTTTACTGAAAAATTATTGTTTACAGTAAGAGAATTTGCTGAAGAAAGGTTAAGGTTATAAAAATTAGTTGATGAGCTTCCGGAAATTACCTGCACACCACCATTAAATGTTGTTGTGTTGATACCATAATTGTAGGTACCATTATTAATAAGGTTCCCTTTCACAGAAACATTAATATCATTCGTATTGAATATACTTCGCGAATTGGTCAGGGTCAACGTTCCGTTAAGTTCAAGCGGACTGATAAGAAGATCAAGATTTGCGTTCAGTGCGGTCCCTGATGCTCCGGTAATCGTCAGATTATTCAGCGGGATATTGGCATCCAGTGTATAGTTCTGAAGTGTATTTGGAGATACATTAGTAAAAATTAAAGTGCCTCCTGTTACTGAAGAACTTGCTGGTCTTAGATACAAATCTCCATAAGAAGTTCCCCCGCCCCGAACAATGGTGATTGTTCCTCCTGACATATTAAAACTGCTTCCTTCATTTAATACTTCCAATTTGGCATAATCAACATTTGCACTATTTCCGTTAATTTTAACATTACCCCCCGATTGGAAATATTTCAGATTTCCGTTTGTCGTTAAGGTATTTCTCCGGATCTGCCCGTTTACGATAAGATTTCCACCTTGAATTTCAATGGCGGAAGCGCCACTTCCGGAATACTCTATATCATTATTATTACTTGGTGCAGCTATGGGACCAACATACACATTACCGTTGATCAAGGTCATCTTACCGCTTAATAGCAAATCCCCATTGTTATTGTTGGCGTTTCCGATCAGGATATTTTTATTGTTAGCATTGGTATAATCAATACTCAGCCCGGCAGTAGACGGAATCGAAAAGGCTGTAGTTGTAGATATGGTAAAATCTGTCCCCGGGTTAGTTCTCATGTATCGGAATGTACCGTTTTGCAAGGTCAGCCAGTTGTTAACAGGAGTGGTCATTGTACCTCCGATATCACAAGTAAGGGTTACAGCTTGTGATGTACCTTTATCAATGGTCAACAAATTAAATATTGTAGTTGGATTACCTGCTGTATTTGTAATACTTGCATCGGATGATCCAAAAAATGTTACCGGTATATTCGAGAAATCGACCTTCGAAGTCGTCTGTAGACCGTGATTAAGACCATCTGTATTATTGATCAGACTCCCCCCGATGGCCATACTTTGATTCGTAGCTCCGCTCCAGACATACATTGCGGATAAAGTTTCAACGGTAACGTCCCCGTAAATGATAAAATCCTGAGCAATCGATCCGTTCCCGTACCACATCAAAGCACCTCCCTGAATATTTAAGTCACCTAATATGGTAATCGTTTTCGGAATCCTGACTGTTGGCGGTGTCGGATAGTTTACATTCCATGTCGGCAGGAACCAGGAATCGGCATTTTGACCTCGGGTAATAAGATTTCCATAAATCGTGAGATCATTGTTAGCGAAGATAATATTTGATCCGCCGAGAGGACTCAATATCAGATTACCATAGGATGTTATTCCGTTTGGAAGCCAGTATGTCGTTCCGGCAGCCGGATTTGTTGAGTATAATTCAGTGGTACCAAGGTTAACATTAAAATCTGTAAAATCGCCCAGAGGGAAGGTAAATGTGCTGCCCGAAGTCCAGGATGTTGTCAATCTGAAATTTCCATTCCCGTTCGGATGATTTTGAACAATTCCAAAATTACAATTGTAATTGTATCCTATATCAAGAGCAGAACCCATTTCAATCTCGAGGGTGGCGCAACTCCTGACATCTGTATTGGGAACCGTATTGTTGGTTGCCAGGTACACGGAATCCTGTCCACCGATAATAACGATGTCATTTAACCCCGGCGGAACGAGTGGTGGATTAGTCACGGTATGGCTCGTTAATGACCATGTTGCCAAATCGCTCCACAAACCACTTTGCCTGCTATAATAAACTTGTGGAACTCCGAATGCCGCATCTCCTGCAGTGTAGGCGCCATCTAAAAAATCTGAACTATTGGTTGGTGTTGACCAATCAGTAATTAAATTGTTTGTTATATCGATCGGAGGATTTGTATTTGTTCCATATCTCCAGGTAAAATCACTATTGGTAAAGAAGGCAGGAATATAATTGGCTTCATTGCCAGCAACATCACTTTGATCATAAGTAAATGAATGAGTTACTGAATTCGGAATTATTCCGGTGAATCCGGAGGAATGAATCTGCCAAAAATAGGTCAGGCTCTGACCATCAACAGTTGTGTTGGGATGTTCATATCCTACTGGAATTACCGTTATCGAACCATAAGTTGAAGGTGCAGAACTGAAACCGATAGTGGCCGGTGTAAATTTAACCGGTTGAACCGGGATGAGTGTTGGTGCTCCTACCTGAAATGTAAATGCATCAGTTGAAGCATAAACTTTTGTAACACCTCCGTCACCAGCATTTCCTGCCGTCTGAATGTATCTTGTTTCACTTGCGTTTGAAATTTCCGCAGAAGAATTGAGGCTTAAATTGTAGATACCAATATTGAACAATTTATCCTGCGAGAACGTCAATTCACCAGTAATCGTCATGTTAGCAGATAAGGATACAGGAGCCGCAGCAGCATTCGTATTGTTAAGTTCAACACTTTGAAAAATACCATTACCGTCAATATGCTGTTCCACTGTCCCATTGAAAACTATTTTGCCGCTACCGGATATGAATCCGGAATTGTATACATCTTTATAAACATTGAGCGTCTTACCGTTATCATTGAGTGTTCCCAAAACAAGTCTGAGGTTATCAATAACATTGATTGCATTTTGTGACCCGGAAAGATCGACACTGGTGCCGGAAGGCTTGTCAATTGTCAGTTTATTAAACGAAAGTGGAGTTGTAAGATTTACTGTTAATACCTGGTTCCCGGCACCGTTGAGTAGCGTTGTATTGTTGCCGGAAGTGTAAGAAGTTCCGCTTCCGATAAAAAAATCGCCTCCAACGGTTACATCCAGGTTATTCGCTGAAAAATCGCCCGAAACAAGATTTAGGCTATCTTGGATAATTAAAGGAGATACATTTAATTGAACAACAGAATTACTGCTCACGCGATCAATCAAGATATTGGTCAGCGGGGCACTAGTATTAATTAAAAAATTATTGGCATCAGCCAAAACAGTGCCGGCCACAGGTCTGATTTCTAATGTACCACCTGTAACATTAATATTGGATGTTGATGATTTCACATCAAATGCTTCCTGCTCAGCTATGGCTGTACCACAAACATCGTAAATGCGTATTGTCCCTCCAGATTGATTAAAAATATTGTTTGTTTGTTCAAGGTTAAAAGAGCCGTAGCCAGAACTAATACCATTTATTGCTCGTGATGTATTTAGAGTTGCTATTGTAAAATCTTTTAGATTGGCAACAGTACTGTAAGCTGTCGGTGTGCGCTGAAAACGGCCCCTGAGAATAAATAAACCGCCTGACTGATTATATAATGCTGAACCCGAGGAGGAAAGAAGCTGTTTTGCATCCACAACTCCTCCGTTAATAATTAATTTTGAAGAACGACTTGAAGTGATTAAGCCCCCTGATTCCCTAGTTGACAGATATCCCTTGTTTATTTGTAATTGGCCAAATATATACAATGGCACTTCTTCCACCCCTGGTTACTCCAATTGTTGCATTATTCGGGAGCAGTAACGGCATATGCAACATTTACTTCCCTGTAATCATCAGCAGTCGATAACACAATCACATCAACCCCGTCAACCACAAAAGCTCCACTAAATGGAATACAATAATCAGAATTTCCTGCAGTCCCCTCAGAAAGCGAAGGGATTATCAATGAACCTTTTAAAACGAGGGTTCCGGCTTTTATCCATAATGCTTTTCTTAGCTTTGGATTTGGTATAAATACCCCATCTACTGCCATTACATTTGCGCCAAACAACCTGAAGTTGTTATAACTAGTTGAATTAATTGTAAGTTTGTAGGTTTGATCAACTCCTTTGTCAACAATGAGGTTATAGAAAGTTGTAATCCCGTTACAGCTTATTGTATTATCACTTGTCCCCTGAAAATATACCGTAGCAGCCCCTGATGTAGGACCCGTAATTGTCGGAGGAAAAGCATTGTATATCGGATAAGGCAGATTTGTAAATTTAACAGTGCCGTTATTTGTAAAATCACCCTTAATAATAACAGTATGGAAGTTGAGATAATAATTTAAAAATGGAGGAATCCCGCCGGAACCTCCAATAGTGGTATTGGTAACTCCATTTCCAACAGTGATCGAAGCTTCGCTATCAACATTTACATTTCCATTGATTGTCAGGGTGCGCTTTGTTGTTGAAGCATTGTCATTAATTTGAAATGTACCACTTTTTACGTATAAATTTCCATTTAAAGTGATGTTGCTCATTTGTGTGGCAATTGAGCCGGAGGTGTTAATCGTTAAATTATTATAGATAGTTTGTGCCAATGGCATTGTAAAATTGGTAGTATTATAATATTCGGTTGTTCCCCCGCCGGCATTGATAAATGTATTGGTTGCAGAAACCGGAAAATTCATTGAAGCCAGCTTGATGGTACCTTCTCCGCTAAACGAAAACAATGAATTTATAAAACTGTAAACACCCTGGTCGAGAAACCCACCAGCATTAATAATAATTTGAAGATTCTCTGCATTAATATTGCCTTGTAAGGAAACAGTACGACCTGATAGAATGATAATTCTATCATAATCTCCGGGGATCGTAGTTCCTATCTGAAGATTGCCACTTGGATCCGATGTCCAGGTGGTAGGATTTTCCCAATCACCCGTCTGGTATGAATAAAAATTTGTGATGGGATCAACAGTTACTATTACTGTAAAAGGATTTCCGGTACAACTTCCGGATATTGGGGTTACTGTATATGTTGCGGTTTGATAAGTGGTTGTAAGATTTGTTAATGTCCCTGAAATGCTGGTGGGTGATCCACTGCTTGCGGATCCTCCGGTCATCCCACCCGTCACAACAGGTGCCGGCCAGCTAAAGATGGTTCCTGGAGGGACCAAGCCATTTATGCCATTCATGGGTGTAACTGAAAAGCCAAAATCGCTTGAGGCATTCGCAGTCATTGATGTTATAGCAGGTGTTGTATGAATTGTTAAATTGACACCATTGTTTGTTCCTGTCACAGCTGGATTGCTACTCACAACTCTTATCCGGTAAGCTGTTCCTGAAGTCGTGACACCGGGAATTGTGGCTGAAATTGTTCCTGCAACATTTGATGTTAATGTACCAATAGAAACCGGTGAAGCAAAGCTACCGCTACCATTAGAAAGTTGAGCAGTAAAAATATTTCCTGTTGTATACGTTCCTGTAATTGTAAAAGGAACAGACACAGGAGAATCAGAACAAAACGGAGAACCCGATATTGTACCTGTGGTGATTGTTTGTGCAATTATTCTACTTACAATAAAAAAATTTATAAGTAGAATTGCAATTACTAAAACTCCTGTTTTCCTTGATATAAATTTCATAAGAAAAATTTCAGAATTCAGTTTTTTCTATTGCTCGTACGATGCTTAAACTCTTTTGTTTCATTAAAATAACCTAATTTATCTCTAAGAGTAAAAGAATTATTCCTAATGAGTAAAAATCAGAGATTGAAAAAGTAGAAAAGGTGGGTTTTTGTTTACTATTTTACATGTATACTTACTAATTAAACACTTGTTTTTGTGAGGCTTAATCAAAGGATAGGGGCACATTATTTAAACGGCACTTTAATCTTGATAATTTTCTGATACAATAAAATAAAATAGCATTTTTATGTTCTATTTTATATCCAACTACTTAATTTATCATATTAATTTATAAAACTTGGGGTTTTCTTATCGATATTGCTAATGAATCTTGCACTAAATAGATTAAGAATTGACTTATTGGTATTGAAATTTGTGCTTTCCTTAATGATTTCCGTGAAACAAATGTAGATTAATCCTATTAAATATCACTTTATCTATCAATAGTAGCAGAACTCTACATTGCCACTGTTTTCTGAATCATACTAAGGAAGAAAAGAACTGAAATAAAAACGTTGGAATTTAATCAATCCGATCATTAAAAAAGAGTAACTTAATCCGGGGTTATTTAAGCAATAATTCTGCTACTGCATACTTTTCCGGTTCAGCATCCGAAGCTGATGAATAAGTTACAATTAATTTGCCTGATTTATAATCTACACCAGGTACTTTGTTTAGGTCAAACTGGAAATACCTAATAGAATTGGGTGTATAGACAGCTATTCCGTTTGCAATTCCAACACGTGTAGTTGTTCCGTCAGAAGAAACATAATCTACAGCAAGATCACCATAAACTGAAAAATTTCCTGAACGATTAAATTTCATACTAAGTGTTGGCTTAGCATCATCATTAATTTTAAGTGCCAGATCTGATAATGTTACTTTCATATTTGAAGGGCCAACTCTTATTATCACAGGGATGGTAATTCCAAAAACGGGTACGAGGCGAACAGAAATTGATGTTGTGTCAATTTCTGTTTCTTCTTCACCCAATGCTACCACTTTCGGGATTGATCTGAAATAAAAATGAGATCGGTATTCGCCTGGCTTAAGATCCTTTGCCCTTAAAAGCTGAACCTTAACTATTTGTGCCTCATTTGGTGGCAGTGTGACCGAACGTGGGAAGAAACGAATATTCTTATCTGCAAAATTCTGACCCGGATCAGGTTCGGTAATAGTTTCAAAACTCCCATCGTCATTCATCCTTATCTGTACCATCGATATTGCATAGGTGGCTGTATCCTGCCCTGTGTTTGCAAGGCTCAGGTCAATCGATTTTTTGTTTCCTTCAAATACAACCCTTCGCGGGGTTACAAGCAGGTTTCCCTGACCAACGGCATCGAAAGGGAATATATAGGCAATTACAATTTGGATGCAAACGAAAGAAATCAGAAAAATTCTTTTCGAGAAGGATTTCAATCTTATTGAAAGTAATAACCCCTTTGATGACATAATACCTGTTTTTAAATTAATAGTTAATTAAAACCAAATGTTATTGTATAATAACCTGAATAAAAACCAACCGGGTTGTCATTTGGCGATCCCAACCTAAGGGTAGCATCTAAATCAACCTTTTTGTATCCATAAGGCAATTCCCCTTCCCCCGAACCAGGAAAGGACACATATTTCCAGTTGCTAACTTTCAATATTTTTGCATCTGATCTATTCATAAGTACTATAGATGATTTGGGTAAAGTAATTGCAAAAGCAGTATGTTCATCACCAGAAACATCAAAACTTGTTGAATAATGGATATCACCACCTTTCTCAGTATTTCCTTTAACTGAGAGGATACCGTCCGGTTTATTTATTAACAGTCCGTCATAAGATCCCGGATAATAATGTCCAAAACTCACATGTGATGTTTTCACTGAAGAAATGACTGTATATACCCTCGCAAAAACATTAGCAGTTGTACTGGCTCGAATAGCTGTCTGACCCTGCACCCCGCCAACTACAAATAATCCTGTCAATAAAACAAATATAAAACACAGAGCTCTTTTTCTCAACATTTTCCGTATGTTACAATTGTTTGCCATTAGTGCAAAAATATATATTTTTTAAGAATACTTTAAATAAATATCAAGCCATCAAAGTTTTGCTTATTTAAAATAGATTATCAGCATTTTCTCTCTAAAAAAATAACCTATTAAATTAATTTTTTATATAAATAAACGAAAAGAGATAGCGATCCCTTTTCGTTTATTTTTTCGTAACGTTGCTGTTAATTATAATTAACAGTAACATTAAACGGCGTCCCCGAAATATAAACTCCGGACGGCGAACTTGCAGGAACATTCAAAGTGGCTCCTACATTAAGTGTTTGAGTGCCCCCAGTTAAAGTTCCGGTTGGGGTTGGGGTGCTTGTCCAGGTGCCAACTGTCATCTCATTTCCCCCATTTGAAATTACTGTTTCAGATGCAGGTAATGTAATTGAATACGTTGCATCTGCTAACCCTGTAACCGTGAAAGAAGCTGCTGTAACTGTTCCAACATTGGATGGAAGGAATGTTACACCTCCTGTCGCAGTACGTCCACTCTCCGGAGTAAGAATAATTGTTCCGGGAGAACCATTAACGGCCAAATTACCAAAGTTCATGTCGACTGTTTTGCTAATAGCAATTGGCTCTAAGATCGTAGCTGAAGCCGTTGCCGAAGCAGTCACTTGGGTAAACGCGGTGCCCGTAATCATAAACATTGCGATTATCAAAGGCACGATTTTAATCAATGCTTTCATCATAAAATGAATTTAATTTAATTTTATAATAATTGATTTTGCGGAGTTTCCGCTAACATATTTGCTGACTTCTACGTTGGGTTTAATTTATTGTTACTTAAGGAATCAAATCTTAACAAAAAAGTGATTTCCTTTCCAGCCTTAAAGTAATATTGTTTTTCCCTTTTGGGGGTGCTGAATAGCCAATGAATAGAACATTTTGCTGCTGTTTTGGATGGATCAACCAGCGATTCTGGAAATCTTGTAATTTAATTTTACAGTTCCCTTAAATTCAACTCTTTCGACAAAATTATTTGATAAGCTTTACGTTCTGAATGATTATTTCTCTGATAATATATTTCCTCCTCTATTATCACCGAATAAAAATCTCAAACAGATGAAAACCGTGAAATTTTCATCTGTTTGAACGACAATAATAATGTTTAGAAAATTAAATTGATTGGCAGGATCCAGAAAATATTCTGGAGAAGCTCATTTTATTTTTTCTCTTCCCTTTCCTGCCATAGTTCACCGAATGATTTTTTTGCAAATTTTGGTAGTTCTCTCCGGGGTCCCCATGCTTTTCTAAAGAACAACTGCATTCCCAAATTTTTTAACCTGGAACCTGGTTTATCCAACCTGCTCCGTTTATTCAGCATGCTTTTCATCCCCATCATTGAATATTTTTCTGATAAATTACTAAATCCCAGTTTTACCGATTCACTCCGGTTATATAACAACAATTCGTGTAGCGGGATTTTTACCGGACACACCTCGGTGCAATTTCCGCATAAAGAAGAAGCAAAGCTCAGGTGTTTATAATTTTCCATTCCTTTAAGGTGGGGTGTAATTACCGAACCGATCGGGCCACTGTACGTCGTATTGTAGGTATGTCCTCCTATATTTTTATAAACGGGACAGGCATTTAAGCAAGCTCCGCAACGAATACAACTCAATGCGATTCGCTGCTTCTCATGACTCAGAATTTCCGAACGGTTGTTTTCTAGTAAGACAAGAAACATCTTGTCCGGACCATCTGTCTCACCTTCCTGCCGGGGACCTGAAATCACAGAATTATAAACCGTGATATTCTGACCTGTTCCAAATGTAGCAAGTAAAGGCCAAAACAGGTCCAAATCAGCCAGGGAAGGCAGGATTTTTTCAATTCCGGCGATAGCGATATGAATTTTAGGAAAGGAAACCGACATCATGGCATTCCCTTCATTTTCAGTAAGACAAACAGCACCAATATCCGCAATCAGAAAATTACAGCCTGTAATGCCAACATCCGCCGTTACAAATTTTTGCCGAAGCTTTTCACGTACAAATGATGTGATTTGTTCAGGCGTACTTTCAGACGGAAGGTTGAATTTTTCATGAAAAAGCTGTGCTACGTCATCCTTCGACTTATGCATCGCCGGAGTAACAATGTGATACGGTTTTTCGCCGGCAAGCTGAACAATGTATTCACCCAAATCCGTTTCAAGGCTTTCGATATCGTTTTTTTCCAGCATTTCATTCAAGTCGATCTCTTCAGTTGTCATCGATTTTGATTTTACGACATGCCGTACATTGTTTTTCTTTAATATATCGAGGATTTCTTTCACCGCCTCATTTTTATCCTGCGCCCAGATGATCTTGCCTCCCCGTTTTTCAAAATTTGCAGCGAATTCAACTATGTATTTATCAAGGTTATTGACAATTTTGTGTTTGATAGCCGAAGCCCTTTTCTTTGCTAACTCAAGATTTTTGTACTGTAGCTTTCCTTTTTCTACAGCCGTTTGGTATTTCGATATATTGAAATTGATTTTGGTTCGATGCTCGAGATCGAAGGCTTTTAGTTCGGATTCTTTGATAAATTTATCGTAGATTTCACGCATAGACTGCAACTTAAATCCTGTTAACAGATCGGTATTTTATTGATTCTGTTAAGGTGTCTTCCTCCTTCAAAATCAGTATTTAAAAATATTTTTACCAGTTCTACTGCCAGACTAAACTCAATGAACCTGCCGGGAAGTGCGATGATGTTCGCATTGTTGTGAAGCCTGGTTAGTTTTGCCTGTTCCAGGTCCCAGCATAAACCAGCCCTGATATGTGGATACTTGTTAGCTGTCATGGCTGCTCCCTGTCCGCTTCCGCAAATGATAATGCCGAATTCATTATTTCCTTCATCAACTTGTTTTGCTACAGGATGAATAAAATCAGGATAATCAACACTCTCTTTCGAAAAGGTACCGAAATCCAGCAGTGTATAGCCCTCTGCTGATAACTTTTCTTTAAGAAATTCTTTCATTTCAAAGCCAGCATGATCACTTCCTATTGGTATTGCGTGCCGTTTATCGAACATGTTAAAAAATTATATCGAACAAAAATAATGATAAAAACTATATATGACTTGCTATAAACGCTTTAATCAAAACGCTAAATTTGGTCAAATTTTGCAGGTGGCTATGTATCAATTTATTATTTTTTTCAACCCGAAACTGTTTATATCTGTTTACTTTTGTTACAAAAATCTGATAATCTTCCGGGTTATTAACAATGTGACACAAATTTTAAAACGATCCGAATTTTAAAGTTTTTTTTTACCAGTTTTCTTGCTGAAATGAACAAGAAACGTGTGCAATAAAATCAGGTTTTTATTAAAAATGGAGGTTTTTGGCAAGTTGTTAAAATGTATCGTAGAACCTTATTTTTCAATACTAAAAACTGTTAATGGAGTGTTAATAATATGTAATAATTGAATTTCGGGTTCAGGGCTTATTATTTTTTCAACACTATGAACAGCCTATTGATTATAATGATAAATATATTAATAATTAATAATAATAATGCAGGTAAAAGAATATAAAGAGAAAATTACAAAATTAAATGACACCGAGCTTGTCAAAAAGATAGTTCGGCTTAAAAAAGAAAAAAATGCTGTCATTCTTGCTCACTTTTACCAAATACCGCAGATACAGGATATTGCTGATTTTATTGGCGACAGTCTGGGACTTTCGCAAAATGCGGCTAATGTAAAATCTGATATTATAGTTTTTGCCGGAGTTCATTTTATGGCCGAAACTGCAAAAATATTAAATCCGAATACACGGGTGCTGCTACCCGATACCGAAGCTGGTTGTTCGCTAGCTGATTCATGCCCTCCTGATCAGTTTAGTGAATTCAAAGCTCAGTATCCTGACCATATAGTGATTTCATATATCAATTGTTCTGCAGAAATAAAAACAATGTCCGATTTGATCTGCACGTCTGGCAATGCAATTCAACTGGTTGAATCGTTCCCAAAAGATCAGAAAATAATTTTTGCACCGGATAAAAATCTTGGAGGTTATATCAACAGGATAACCGGGCGAAATATGGTTCTCTGGGATGGAACATGTGAAGTGCATGATATTCTGTCAACAGAGGCTATTATACAGTTAAAAATTGAAAATCCGGATGCCAAACTTATTGCTCATCCCGAATGCAAAGCCCAGGTATTGGAGTTGGCCGATTTTGTCGGTTCTACAACAGCAATGCTGAATTTTACGATGAATGACCGGGCCGAAAAATATATTGTAGCTACTGAAACAGGTATCTTGCATCAAATGAAAAAAAATTCACCGTTTAAGAAATTCATTGTTGTTCCTTCGGATGAAACTTGTTCGTGTAACGATTGTCCGTATATGAAATTAAATACATTAGAAAAGTTATATTTGTGCCTGAAAAATGAAAGCCCTGAAATTGTATTGGAGGAGGAAGTAATTCAAATGGCTGAAAAACCTATCCGGAAAATGCTTGAAATTTCAAAGAATCTGAATTTGATTAAATCATGAAAAAGTATATAATAGTTGTTGTTTTATTCTTCTGTCTGTTCCAGTTAAAAGCCCAGTCGGATATTAACCCGAACGGCTATAATAAATTTTACTATGAAAACGGTAGAATCTCAAGTGAAGGTTACATGAGAGATGGTAAACCTGACGGATACTGGAAAACATTTTACGAAAACGGTGTTATTAAATCGGAAGGCAACCGAAAGAATTTTGAACTTGACAGCATTTGGGATTTCTATGACGAAGAAGGTAAAATTGTCATGAAGATCACCTATCAGAACGGTAAAAAGAACGGAATAAGAAAAACCTACCATGAAGATGAAATCATAGAAGAAAATTTTGAGAATGATGTAAAGCAGGGAATCACCCGGTATTATTACCCGGATGGTAAGCTTTGGAAAGAAATTAATTTTGTGGATGGACTTGAATCAGGCATTGGAAAAGATTTTGCAGACTCAGATGGAAGAGTCATCAAACTTACGCATTATAAAAAAGGATTTGTAACTGATATCGAAAACATAAACCGTATTGATAAAGCTGGCCTGAAACAGGGGAAATGGGTATGGTTTTACGATGATGGTTCTGTAAAAGAGGAAGGTGTATATAAAAATGGCCTGAGAAACGGGTACTTTAAAGAATATTCGAACGATGGAAATCTCGTTTCTACTGCAAAATATGTAGAAGGTGTGTTACAGGAAGATGTAGCCGAACTGGCAAAACTGGATGTTAAAAAAGAATACTATTCAAATGGTAAAGTTAAAATCGTTGCCAGTTATAAAAAAGGTGTTCCCGAAGGGGTTCGGCGTGAATACTCACCTGAAGGTAAAATTGTTGCTGGATATGTTTTCAATGATGGAAAAGTAGTGGGAGAGGGCATTACTAATGAAGCCGGTTTAAGAGACGGTGCATGGAAAGAGTATTTTCCGGATGGTGTATTGAAATCCGAAGGTATGTATGATAAAGGAAAACGAATTGGTAAGTGGAAATTTTATCATCCAAACGGTAAATTAGAACAAACCGGCTCCTACAATAAAGACGGAAAAGAAGATGGAACCTGGACCTGGTACTTTCCGTCAGGTCAGTTACAGCGCGAAGAAAGCTATTTTAACGGAATGATTGATGGCCACAGTGTTGAATACGAGGAAGACGGACAGGTTATAGCCGAAGGTGATTATATCGAAGACAAGCGCGATGGGAAATGGGTATTCAATTACGGTGATCATAAATCAGAAGGAACCTACCTTGATGGATTACGAAACGGCTTGTGGACAAATTATTACAGCGACGGTACCAAGAGCTTCGAAGGTAAGTTCATCGATGACAACCCGGATGGGCATCACGTGTGGTACTGGCCAAATGGGAATAAAAAAACAGAAGGAAATTTTTCAAACGGACTGAAAGAAGGCGAATGGGTCAAATACAATTATGACGGTACACCTTTCCTGAGTATTTTCTACGATAATGGCGTCGAAAAGAAATATGACGGTGTGAGGGTTCGGGTTGAAGAAGACGACGAAGATACCGGAAACGGAGAAAAAATCGATTAAGATTGTTTTTCCAGAACCGGGGTCACTTTCATTAACGGACTTACAAGATACATCCGGTTATTATCTATCCTGCGGCATTTGAACCGTTTGCGCAATTTATCCATTTTCATAAAAACAGTTCCGTTATAAATCCTGAAAACAGCATTTGGAGGCAAATCCTCAACTGTCAGGTAATCGATTTTTCCGTCATAGCTCCGCAATGCATTCAACAACCGGGTGTCCGACGACGAAGATGACGGATTTTTTAAATAAAGTTTAATGATGCCGATAAGATCTTCCGGAAAAATATGAGGTGCCAGATAGGGCTTCATCAGTTCCCTGAAAGCATTTTTCCATTCGGCCCCGTGGGGTTTAACATCGCGCTGATGTGCCTCCCAGTTAACAAGGTGCGCACACTCATGGATCAGGGTTATAAGAAAATGGTATTTGTTCAGATCATGATTCACGGTTATTCGGTGAAACTTCTTTTGAAGCGGCGGACGATAATCTCCTAATTTGGTGGTCCTGTTCCGGGTAATTTTCAATTGTACATTGTGGTTTGAAAACCACAACAGCACCATAGGAACTGCCTGTTCAGGAAGGTATTTCTCAAGAATATTCCTATATGTTTGCATGAATGGTCTTCGGGACTTTTTGTAAAGGTTTTTCCTGGCTGAATTCGGGGCAATCGTGGCATTTCTTCTTTAATTTCCGGGTGGATGAGCAAGAACCGGCAAGCACACAGATCAACATTGAGAAAATTAATATCCGGCTAAACGTTAAATAATTCATAGTTTGACTTTCGAATTTAGTGTGGCCCAAAAATATAAAAATTGCTCCAAATGACATTTTATAATTAATTTAGCAAATCATTACTACAGTTTATGTTTGAACGCTTCGGTTCTTATTTGATGCTCATGATGAAAGTATTTCGTAAGCCTGATAAATTTAAGGTTTACCGAAAACAACTGGTGAGTGAAATTTATTTTCTCGGCATCGAATCACTCGGTATCGTAGCGGTTATCTCGATATTTATGGGTGCTGTAGTTGCTATTCAAACGGCCTATAATATTGATAGCCCATTCATACCCTTAAAACTGATTGGATTTACAGTGAGGCAATCTGTTATTCTTGAGTTCTCGCCCACCATTATAAGTCTTATTCTTGCCGGAAAAGTAGGTTCAAGAATTGCATCGGAAATTGGCACCATGCGTGTGACCGAACAAATCGATGCGTTGCATATCATGGGGATAAATGCTCCAAATTACCTGATATTTCCAAAAATTACCGCAGCCATTATCATTAATCCGGTATTGATCATATTCAGTATGGGATTCGGTATTTTTGGAGGATACCTTGTTGCTGAATTAACCGTTTTATTTACCGTTCAGGATTATTTGGAAGGGCTACGCGAGGTATTTGTTGGATTTACTATTATTTATGCAATCATTAAAACGATCGTATTTGCAATAATAATTACTACGATTGCAGGTTATGAAGGCTATGTGGTAAAAGGGGGAGCGATTGACGTTGGTGCTGCAAGTACACGTGCGGTCGTATGGAGCAGCATTATGATTATTTTATTTAATTTGATTCTTACCCAGCTTTTACTTTCATGATCGAAGCAAAAAACATATCGAAATCTTTTGGTGACAATAAAGTCCTTAAGGATATGTCAGTCCGGTTCGAAAAAGGAAAAACCAACCTGATTATCGGTCAGAGCGGTTCGGGAAAAACAGTGCTGATGAAATGCCTGGTCGGATTGTTTGAAGTGGATGAAGGTCATATTTTATTTGACGACCGGGATTTTTCGCAAATGTCGTTTGCCGAACGGAAAAATATCCGGAAAGAATTGGGCATGCTTTTTCAGGGAGGTGCGCTGTTTGATTCGCTGACCGTTGAAGAAAACATCATGTTCCCACTCACCATGTATACCGATCAGTCGATGGAAGAAAAGCGGGAGCGGGTTAATTTTTGCCTGAACCGTGTTAATCTTGAAAATGTCAACAAATTATTTCCATCTGAACTCAGCGGAGGAATGACAAAACGGGTTGCCATTGCACGAGCCATTTCAATGAATCCGAAATACTTGTTTTGTGATGAACCGAACTCAGGTCTCGATCCGCAAACCGCCGGTGTTATCGATGACCTGATCAGTTACCTGACCGAAGAATTCCAGATGACAACCGTTGTAAACACGCACGATATGAATTCGGTTGTAAAAATCGGAGATACCATTTCTTTTATTTACAAAGGCGAAATCTGGTGGCAGGGGGATAAACACCAGGTTTTAAAGACCGACAATGAAGAACTAAATGATTTTGTGTTTGCGACAGAACTGACCAAAAGACTCCAATGAATCTGCTCGATATAATATTTATTATTCCCATCCTATGGTTTGCATATCGCGGTTTTGTTCGGGGCTTTGTGATCGAACTTGCTTCACTTGTCGGCCTGATCCTTGGAATATATGCTGCGCTTTACTTTTCCTGTTATGCAGCCGATTTTATTGACAAATATTTCAATTTGAGCGAAAAATATCTTTCTGTTGTTTCATTCATCGTTACCTTCATTGTGGTGGTCATTCTGGTTCATTTAATAGGTAAATTACTCGAAAAGCTGATCGATATAGTTGCTTTGGGATTTCTTAATAAACTGGCGGGGCTTATTTTTGGTGTTCTCAAGGCCGTTGTTCTGATCAGCCTTGTTTTAATGGTTATCAATCATTTTAATGATAAGCTGATCTCTGCTGAGAAAAAGAAAAATTCTTTGTTTTACGAACCGATAGCAGGGATCGCACCGTTTTTGTGGAAAAATTTAGAATATTTTAATTTTAGTAAGCCTCAAAATAACGGGTTCAAAGATGATATCGAACAGGATACCATTTAAAAATTCTCTGAATCCCGGAGGAAAATTAATACACCGAATTATTCCTTGATTGCCTTAACCCTCCAAATCTATTTCTTTTAAAATATTCATACCTTGTCAATTTCCAAAAAATCGTCCATTTTTTAATATTCCGGGCAAAACTGTAGCAATAGTTATGAAGTACAAAGCATTTTGATCACCTATCCTGTAGCTTGTTGTGCCTTTCGTTCACACACGACAAATCTAATTAATAAAATCGAAAAAATAATTGCTTTAGTAATTGGCTGCAAGCTTTTGTGAGCAGTTTTATTTTTGATTAAGTGCTTTGAGTTGCAAACTCAAAGCAGTGGGAGGAGCAGCGTGAAAGGATGCGTTTTGAGAATGAACAGGCTGTGGAAAATGCCGTTAAAAGCTTTGTTTTATACTGCAAGAGATCCATTATTTTTCGTGAGGATGCCCCTCTTGTATGCAAGAAGACCATAATTTTCGGCGAGGATGCCCCTTTTGCACATTAAAATACCAATATTGTGAAGTATTTTGGGGTTGGGAAGGGAGGATTTTAAAAATACGAGAATAAAGGCTATACTATATGAGCATGATTGTTATAGTGTGGCACCAGTCGCGCTTACGCACTGGCCTGGTTTGTAACCCCAAAGTGGCGAGGGGTGATTAGCGTTCATGAACCAAAAGTAAGAAAAAAGGGAAAGTCAAAATATCAAATAATCGAATAGCAAAGTAAAAAGTGGTTGTAATCCGGTTACATTGTACTTTTTACTTCGGATGTTGGGTATTTGTAATTTATTTGGTTTTTACTATAAAATGCGACAGCGAGGGGATTAAAGCGATAATAAAAGAATATCAAAGGGTTTTGTTAATTTCTTCTTCAATCAGTTGTATCATTTCATGGACAGGCTCAAATAGCGGCATTACCGATTCTTGGCTATACTCGAAAATATTTTCATAATCGCCTCGTTGCCGCCAGTCGTAAAGCTCGGATAAAAGTCTACCGTATTTTTTATCAAACTTGCCGGTTTTAACAAAATGTTCTGAGAACTTGCTTTTTGTGCCTGAATGTGATTTCGTTTGAATGAGGTTCAAAACAAGAAGTGCATTCACTGCATAATAAAGTGAATAATAGAGCCGGTTTACGGCTGAATTCCAAAATCCGTTCCCGGCTAAAACTTTGGCAGCATCAAAGGTATTATATGCCGATGCAATGCGGTATTTGATGTATTCTTGTCTTTCATCCTGCTTCACAACCTTATTCCCTCCTCGATGACGTTGTGATAAAATGGAGTGATTCTTTGCTTTGAATGCCAATCATTTTTCGAGTAAACAAAAACCGAAAACGATTCGCCGGTCATTAATTCAAGATCATATAATTTATCCCGGAATTTTCTTTCGACCGTTAAATCTGCGTTGTCATCGGTCAATATAAGAATATCCCAATCCGAATCCTGCCGTTCGTCACCACGGGCACGTGAGCCATATAAAAAAACTTCCGCCTTAGGATCGAGATCATTCACATATTGCCGGATTTCCCGAACTGTTTCCTGTGATTTTTCATTCATATTACAAAAATACTATTTTTAGCCCAGTTAGAAATGACCGGGTAAAATTTTTGAAGTCTTGTAGTCAGCGTACTTTGTACTTTCCTGTCCCACTTGCTTCGGGAAGGCGGGGACTGTTGATAGTTGTAATTTACAAGCCCGGTACAATTACCCAACGCTGAAGCTGACCGCACAAGACTTGTTAGCAGTGGGGTTTTTTATATGAGGCTTATTTCATTTATTCCTTAATCGCTTTTACCCCCGGCAGCTCTTTCCCTTCGATGTATTCGAGCATGGCGCCGCCGCCCGTCGAAACATAGCTGACTTTATCTTTCAGATGATATTTGCTGATGGCGGCCACCGAATCGCCTCCGCCAACCAGTGAGAAAGCACCTTTTTGTGTTGCTTTGGCAACTGCTTCGGCAATGGCTTTTGTTCCTGCAGCAAAATTGTCCATTTCAAAAACCCCCATCGGACCGTTCCAGAGAATGGTTTTTGAACCTTCGATGATCTCCGTAAATTTTTTGATGGTTTCGGGTCCGATGTCCAGGCCCATCCATTCGTCGGGAATTTCATTCACATCGGAAACCTTTTTTTGTGCATCGTTCTCAAATTTATCGGCAATCACAGTGTCGGTCGGAATAACCAGATTTATCCCAAGTTCCTTTGCCCCTTCAACTGTGTGCAGTGCCAGTTCCAGCAGATCATCTTCCACAAGCGATTTACCAACGTCACCGCCCATAGCCGAAATGAATGTAAACATCATTCCGCCACCTACGATCAAATTGTCCACTTTGCTCAGCAGGTTATTGATGATTTCGATTTTCCCCGAAACTTTGGCACCACCTAAAATTGCAGTAAACGGCCGTTGTGCATTGTGAAGGACTTTGTCAATATTTTTAACTTCATTTTCCATAATGTAGCCAAACATCTTGTCGTCAGGAAAAAATTTAGCAAGAATAGTCGTTGAGGCATGTGCCCTGTGGGCCGTTCCGAAAGCATCATTCATATAAGCATCTCCCAGCGAAGCAAGTTTTTTTGTAAAGGCTTCATCCCCTTTGGTCTCTTCTTTATAGAACCGAAGGTTTTCGAGCAAAAGCACATCGCCGGGTTTCAGTCCGGAAGCTAACTTTTTAGCCGAATCTCCTATACAATCATCGGCAAAAAGAACAGTCAGACCTAATTTTTTAGAAAGATAGGGAACAAGATGTTTAAGCGAAAATTTTTCTTCGGGACCTTCTTTCGGCCTTCCCAGATGCGACATCAGAATTGCAGAGCCGCCTCCGGCAAGGATCTTTTTCAGGGTCGGAATGGCCGCATCGATACGTGATGTATCGGTGATTTCAAATTTTTCGTTTAAAGGCACATTAAAATCCACTCTGACAAGTACTTTTTTCCCTTTAAAATTATAGCTTTCAATATTTTTCATTGGAGAAGTTGTTTAATTTTTTTATTTTTTGTTGTTTTTAAATATCCCGGTAATTTTACAGCTTCAAAATTAATTGAAATGAGTCGAATTTTCTGCTGAAACAAACAGTCAAAAATACTCAAAAAATAAATTTGTTAATTAATCAGTAATTTTACCTGCAGCAATACCAAGCTAGTACATGGAATTATACAATGGCACGATCAATTCAAAAATGCCCCGGCAGGACACCTCAATTTTTGCTGTGATGTCAGCGTTGGCAATAGAACACAAAGCCATAAACTTATCACAGGGCTTTCCCGATTTTGAGATTTCCGGTAAGTTGATCGAACTGGTAAGGAAATACATGAAAAGGGGCTACAATCAGTATGCTCCCATGACGGGCATCCCTGCAGCTTAGAGAACAAATTGCACTGAAGACCGAACGATCCTACAACATCCGTTATGATCCGGCAACAGAAATCAATATCACGGCAGGAGCGACTCAGGCGCTCTATACAGTTATTGCTGCTCTTATCCGGGAAGAAGATGAGGTTATTGTTTTTGAACCGGCTTACGATTCGTATGTCCCGGTGATTAAATTCCACGGCGGGATCGTAAAATATGTAAAATTACAGCAGCCGGATTACCATATCGACTGGCAGGAGGTCAGGCAGTTGATCAACGGCAGAACCCGTATGATCATCATCAATTCGCCCCACAACCCCACGGGAAGCGTATTAAGGGCAGAGGATTTGAAGATGCTGGAAAAATTGACTGAAAATTCCGACATCGTCGTGATGAGTGATGAAGTGTATGAACATCTTATTTTCGAAGGTATCCGACATGAAAGCGTATGTCGTTACCCCGATTTGATAAAACGATCTTTCGTCATCGGATCATTTGGCAAAACCTTTCACGCAACCGGCTGGAAGCTGGGATTTGTTCTGGCTCCCAAGAACCTGATGGAAGAATTCCGGAAAATTCATCAGTTTATGGTATTTGCATGCAATACACCCATTCAACATGCCATCGCTGAATTCCTTGAGGATAAAGAAAATTATGAAGGACTGAACCGTTTTTATCAGGAGAAAAGAGATTATTTTCAAAAACTTTTACAAGAGTCGCGTTTTAAGATCATCCCGTCATTTGGGACCTATTTCCAGCTACTGGATTATTCTGATATTTCGGATGAACCGGAATTAAAATTTGCTGCAAGACTTACAAAAGAACACAAGATCGCGTCCATCCCCGTTTCTGCCTTTTATCATGACAATGACGATCACAAGGTATTGCGCTTTTGTTTTGCTAAAAAAGAAGAAACCCTTAAAAAAGCCGCTGATATTTTATGCAGGATCTAAAGGTTACATTGATTCAGGCGAATCTTAGCTGGGAAAATCCTGAACAAAACAGGAAAAATTTCGATAAAATAATTTCGGAAATTAAGGAAAATACAGACCTGATCGTTCTGCCTGAAATGTTCAGTACCGGCTTTACAATGAATGCAGTTAAATGCGCCGAACCCGAATCAGGCGATACAGTGAAATGGATGCAGCAAAAGGCGGCAGAAAAAAAGTGTGTGATCACAGGCAGCATTTTAATCAGGGAGCGGGATGAATATTTCAACCGGCTTTACTGGATGAACCCTGACGGGTACTTCGAAACATACAATAAAAGGCATCTCTTCAGGATGGGTAAAGAACACCTGACCATGTCGTCCGGACCCGAAAGGAAAATCGTAGAATTAAAAGGGTGGAAAATAAACCTGCAGATTTGCTACGACTTGCGTTTTCCGGTTTGGAGTAAAAACCATTACAGGAATCAGGAATATGAATACGATGCATTGATTTATGTAGCCAACTGGCCCGAAGTGAGAAGAAGCGCCTATCAATCTTTGATACCAGCACGTGCAATTGAAAATCTGGCCTATGTTATTTGGGTGAACAGGGTTGGTAATGACGGGAATTCCATTTTTCATACCGGTGATTCGATGGTTGTTGACCCATTAGGTAAAATAATCGGAGAGATACCTGCAAAAGAGGAAGGCATTATAACGGAGACATTATCAGCAGATAACCTGATCAAATACAGAGAAAAATATAATTTCGGACTTGACTGGGACCGGTTCGAAATCATGAATTAAAATATTCGCAGTTCGGAAACCTTAATTATAAATATTCTGTAAGCTTTTTAAGTATTTTTTCCGTTGCGCCCTTTTTTGTTAAAATGTAATCCCTGCAGATTTCCGAACTCGCCCGGTATGCCTCTTCATCCGAAATCAGTGTTTGAACGATGGTGTTCAATTCTTCTTTGCCTGAAATAGTAAAGGCTCCTTTCGATTGCACCAATTCAACAGCTTCCCTGAATTTGGTATAATTAGGGCCAAAAATTGGTGGTTTTCCGAATGTAACTGCCTCAAGGATGTTATGGATCCCTTTGCCGAATCCGCCGCCAATATATGCAATATCGCAATAGCGGTAAAGGCTCGAAAGAAACCCGATGCCATCGATGATCAGGATTTTACGTTGTTCAAACTGGTCTTCTTCTGCCTTTGAATAAATCAGGGTTTCCTCTTCACCGAATCGACTTACCAGCGATTTAATCCTGCTTTCATGAATTTCGTGAGGCGCAAGGATAAGCCTGAGTTGTTGGTTTTGCCTGAGAAGATGTTCTATGAGTACTTCATCAGCCGGCCATGTGCTTCCTGCAAGCAGGGTTTTATGACCAACAACAAATTTTTCAATCATCGGGAAACTGCGGCTTTTCTGTGCAATTTCGTAAACGCGGTCGAAACGGGTATCTCCACTGATTAATACCTGGGTCAGCCCAATCGATTTCAGCAATTTAAATGAGTTTTGATCCTGGACAAAAAAGAAAGCCGCTTTCTTCAGCATTTTCCTTGACCAGGCTCCATAGCTTTTGAAAAAATGCTGATTTTTCCTGAAAATTGCTGAAATGAAAAATACCGGCACCTGCCTTTTGTACAGTACATGCAAAAAGTTAAACCAGTATTCATATTTGATAAAAACAGCCAATTTGGGTTTGCATAATTCGACGAATTTTTGTGCATTTACCGGTATGTCGGCCGGAAGGTAAAAAATATAATCGGCTCCCTTATAATCCTTTCGCACTTCGTAACCTGAGGGAGAAAAAAAAGTAAGCAGGATTTTATATTTCGGATATTTATCCCGCAAAGCTTCAATAACAGGCCTGCCTTGCTCGAACTCTCCGAGCGAAGCAGCGTGAAACCAAATGATCTCATCCTCCGGCTGGATCGTGGCGGCTAGTTTCTGAAACAGGTTCTTCCGTCCGGCAATCCACATCCCCGCCTTGCTATGAAAAGGAGATACAAATCGGATAAGCGTGTAATAAATGAAAATGAAAAAAGTATAAATGATTCGCATTAAAAACTTTTCAGGTTTAGGATTTTATTTCTGCGCATTAATAAAGATAAATTTTTTCAGGCATCCGGGTAAATATCGGCACGATCCATCCGACTTTGATTCCAGACAGCACATCGAATCGATGCAACACAGCATCTGGTTTTTGCGTATCAAAATTAACATCCCGTTTAGCATTTGTCCACGCCTGATAAAATTCAAATCCTCCGAAAAAATGCAACAGTTTACTATTTCCCATATATGTATAGCCTACAAATTCACTTACACAAGGTCCTCCGGCCAGGCGATCGTATCCGCGTTTATAATCACCTTTTAGCTGAGGTGCTGTGTTATTTGTAACCTCAATCCGTATCTTATGCTGCAAATAGCCGAAACTTCCGGTGATGAAAAAGCCCGAATTCGGATTGGGGCTAAGTACCGGAAAGAGTTTGCCAAATCGTGCAGAAATAGAATAGCCCCTTTCCGTTAAAAAGTAACTCGTATAATTACCGGCCATATCGATGATATATCCGTCCGGTGTTTTAAGGTTACGCATGATCTGGTCACCAATTTTTACATTCCCGCCAAACAAGAACTGAAACTCTGCCCCGACAATCCAGTTGAGGTGTGTTTTTACCTGGAACCCACCGCCGATCGCAGAATTGTTGCCGAACCGTTCGGCAAGGTCACCGCCGGGTATTTGGAAAGCATAGTCAGCATAAAACATGGGGATGGTCAATGATGTATCTGAAATATCAGTTTGGCCGTAAAGGTTTGTAAAAAAGATTGAAATTAACAGTACATGTAAAATTTTCATGAAGCGATAATTTGCTTTAAAACCATACAAAACTAATAACTATATTCGTCCTGTTCGAATTGTTGCGTATTTTTAACGAATAAAATTCATTAAGTCATATAGCCATGATATATTTATACCCGGTGAAAAATTTGATTTTTTTGATTTTATTGACGATTACATCAATGGACCTTTTTTCACAGAACGATGCAAAATGGTGGAATGATATACATCACTGGGATGGCATCACACCCTGGACGAATTACATGGTCATATCGCCATCCTATTTTGGTCCGAATGCGCTACCCGTGCCTTTTTCAATGGAGGGGAAAGTAAAGGACAGGATAGAATTTAAAACCGAATTGACGAGTCATTTCAGCAAAGGAGATAACACGCAAAACATGTTTCTTGACATGTATATTCCTTTGGTCAAAAACAAATTTGCAATCGATTTTTGGGGTGTTCCGGTTGAGCATTATAAAATGACCGAGCCTACTGTGATTGAACGCCGGGGACGCAACAGGAAAGGAAGCGGATATGCTATCGGCGATTTTTATTTTAGCACCATTCTTCAGATCATCCGGAATAAAAAATTTCCGGATGTTGCATTCCGGATGGCTTGCCGCACAGCATCCGGTTCAAAGCTCAGTGATGCAAGGTATACCGATGCTCCCGGGTATTTTTTCGATGTTTCGTTTGGTAAAGACGTATCCTTTTCACAAATGTCCGATCATACAATCCGGTTTCACGGAATGGCCGGATTTTATTCATGGCAAATGAACATGCCCAATAACCGGCAAAACGATGCCATATTATTTGGTGCCGGGTTGGATTTAACCCTGAATGCCTGGGAAATGAAAACTTCTGTTGATGGCTATTCAGGATATATCGGCCATCATCAGGAAATTCTTGGGGATGTGACCGAACCTGTATATTTCGATGATAGACCGGTTGTATACCGCCTTGAATTCATCCGAAAATTCAGCAAAATTGATTTTTCGGTAGGCTATCAAACAGGCTTACATGATTTTAATTATCGCTCACTTTTAATTTCTTTCGTGTTTCATCGTAAGTGAACATGAAACCATTTGCCGGTTTTCACGTTCTTATCCCGAATTGTTAATCTCCTGACGGAACTTCATTGGAATAGTGTATGTAACGGGAATTAAATATCTTTGCGGCGTGATTATGAACATGTTTTTTGTCATTAAAATCGAAGCCTTCAGCATTTTATCATGAAGAAAGAGGTTAAGAAAATCGGACTTATCGGAGCAGGACACTGGGGAAAAAATCACCTCAGAAATTTGAAAAAGCTTGGGGTATTGAATTGTGTACTCGAAATATCTGAAGAAATTGTTGAACTGAGGAAAAAGGATTTTCCGGAAGTGAGATTCATCACCGATCTCAACACATTTATCAATAATCCCGATATAAAAGGTGTGGTTATAGCTGCTCCGGCCGAGTTGCATTATAAACTGACAAAAAAATGCCTGCTCGCCGGAAAAGATGTTCTTGTTGAAAAGCCCCTGGCGCTCAAAGTGGCTGAGGGAATGGAACTGGTTGATTTGGCGGCCGAGAACAAACGGATCCTGATGGTGGGGCATATCCTCCAATATCATTCGGCCGTAGTGTATCTGAAAGAAATGATCGACCGGGGCGAACTCGGACGAATACGTTATATTTATTCGAACCGGCTGAATATCGGTAAGCTTAGAAGCGAAGAGAATGTGCTCTGGAGTTTTGCTCCGCATGATATTTCCCTGATCGTGATGTTTATGGACGGCGAGGAACCGCTCCGCGTTCAGGCTCATGGCGGTTCTTATTTGAATAAGGATATTTTCGATACCACGTTAACAACCGTCGAATTTAAAAATGGGGTCAAAGGCCATGTGTTTGTAAGCTGGCTTCATCCGTTCAAAGAGCAGAAGCTGGTTGTGGTCGGTTCCGAAAAAATGGTTGTTTTTGATGATTTAAGCAAGGAAAAGCTCTTCATTTATCCGCATAAAATAAAGTGGGAAAAAGGAAAAATACCGGTGGCGGAAAAAGCAGATTATGTAACGGTTGAACTGGAACAGAAACAACCGCTTGAAGAGGAATTGAAGCATTTTTTGGAGTGTATGGAAACCCGGAAATCACCCAAGACAGACGGAAAAGAAGGATTGACCGTTTTAAAAATACTTGAAGAAGCACAAAATAAACTATAGAAATTAATACGATAGAATATGGAAAAAAAATTTTTCGTGCACGAAAGTGCTTATGTAGATGATCGGGTTGAGATTGATGAAGGCACAAAAATATGGCACTTCTCACACATTCAGTCCGGTTCGAAGATCGGGAAAAATTGTTCGGTCGGACAAAACGTCAATGTCGGCAACAATGTGATAATTGGCAACAATGTGAAAATTCAGAACAATGTGTCGGTGTATGAAGGTGTTGAACTCGAAGATTTTGTTTTCTGCGGCCCTTCGATGGTCTTTACCAATATTTTAAATCCGCGAAGCGAATTTCCGCAGAGAGGATCGGAATTTTACCTGAAGACACGTGTAAAAAAAAGTGCTTCGCTGGGAGCCAATTCTACCATTGTATGCGGACATGATATTGGAAAATATGCACTGGTCGGGGCTGGAGCCGTTGTTACCAAAACAGTTCCCGATTACGCTATGGTTGTCGGAAATCCAGCCCGTATCAAAGCATGGGTTTGTGCCTGCGGAACAAAACTTTCCCTCAGCACCGATGACAAATCAAGCGAATCAGCAGCATGCACCAAATGCGGAAGAAATTACAGGAAAACAGGAATTAATGTAGAACAACTTTAAAAAAACAGAATATGCAATTCATCGATTTACATGCACAACAGAGTAGAATCAAAAATAAGATTGATGCTAACATCCAGAAAGTATTGGCTCACGGAAAATACATCATGGGGCCGGAAGTAAATGAACTGGAAGAAAAACTGGCTGCCTTTGTCGGTGTGAAATATGCCGTAGGGGTAGCAAGCGGTACCGATGCCCTTTTAATGCCGTTACTTGCTTACGATGTGAAACCCGGTGACGCCATTTTTACGGTTCCGTTTACATTCATTGCTACAGCAGAGGTCGTTCAACTACTGGGAGCAACATCGGTTTTTGTGGATATCGAACCTGATACATTCAACATGGATGCCTCCAAACTTGAGGAAGCGATCCTTAAAGTAAAACAAGAAGGAAAGTTAAATCTTAAAGGCATTATTCCTGTCGATCTGTTCGGTCAACCTGCAGATTACGATGAGATCAACGCGATTGCAAAGAAATACGGCATGTTCGTTCTTGAAGATGCCGCTCAGGGATTCGGGGGAATATATAAAGGAAAACGGGCTTGTTCACTTGCCGAAATTGCAGCCACCAGTTTTTTCCCGGCTAAACCGCTGGGTACTTATGGCGATGGAGGCATGTGTTTTACCGATGATAAAGAACTTTACGATAAGCTTACTTCTATACGCGTTCACGGTCAGGGAACAGATAAATACAACAACGTTCGGATCGGAATCAACGGAAGGATCGATACGCTGATGGCGGCCATTCTGCTGCCCAAAGCCGATATATTTGCTGAAGAAGTCGACCTGAGACAGAACGTGGCAAACCGTTATACCGAACACCTGAAAGGGATTGTAAAAACACCGGTCGTCAGGGATTACAATATTTCATCCTGGGCACAGTATTCACTGCTGCATCCCAACAGGGAGAAGGTTATCAGCGGATTGAAAAATGACGGTATTCCTACAGCCGTGTATTATCCCAAACCACTTCAT
>CAVXTE010000059.1:0-74478 GCA_963764475.1 uncultured Bacteroidales bacterium | reverse complement strand
AGATCGTGGGTATTTATTCCGGTGATGGATACCTACCGACGGTATCATGCCGCTGGCCACAAGCGACACGGGCAACGATTGAACGAAGTATGGCATAGCCGTAATTTAACAAATTGTTGGGCGGCTCTCCATACCTGTAACGCCTGAATGATTCTACTTTCGTGAAAAGATTGTCCCAATAATAAGCTGCTGCCCTTGCTTCGTAGTTGTCCGGATCGCCGCTGCGTACCTGCCCGGCCCAGTAAAGCATTTTTGCAGAATCTACTCCGTAGCTTTCGAGCATGGCCGCCTGGTTTTTGATCTTGGCAACAATTGTCTGCTGCCAGAGGTTCTTTTTCAATGGCAATGAGGCTTCCAACTGTTGTACATTTTTTCGGTAAATGCATGGTGTTGCGACATTGGAAGCATCATTCCGGCCGGAAGATGTTTTTCGTCGCAGATCAAAACCGCCGAATTGTTATCGATCAAAGCCTGCATCAAAGCTGTGGTCATCTTCACCTGGTAATGATCCACCACCATCAAACCGATGTCTTCGATGGGCACCTGCTTGATTTCCGAATCATCGCCATAATCCACCACCAACTGGTTTTGCTTTTTCAGCAGAAAGCAGGGATTGCCGAAATAGAGGGTGCGTTTGATCATTATTTAAAACTATTAGTATTCCCCAGTTTTTACAATTTGCCCCAAATGGTTAATTCTTACTTTAATGATACCTTTTAACCATTTTTCATTTTGAAAGAAATTATATGTTATACCAGATAATTGCTTTTTTGTTTTAAATAGGACTCCATCAGCATTTTTTGTTTCATAATGATGATTAAAAATATAATATCTAGAAGAAATACTTTGAACCCTAAATAGATTTGGACTGATCAAATGATAATTATTCTCATCCATTAAATCAATTTCAGCAGGATTAAACCCAGTTTCTTTGTTAGGGAAAATAAAATATTCATTTTGTTTCATCGTAAACTGAAATTTCCAATCAGGATGCTCCGGAAGTTGATGCCAAATGACCGGTGTACCCGCATTAACTCTTGCTATTGCATTATAAAAAGATACAACATCTTCCTGCAAATTTCCATTTTCATCCATATATATTGCCACATGATGATTATTTCCTGTACTTACAAAATCAACAGGTATAGGCTTTTCATTTTCATCAAGAATTTCATTACCAAAGTGGTCTCTCTTTGTATGCAGAGGTTCTGCATTGCTTACACCCGTGATAGTTACACGTTTTAATTGAATCCCTAATTCATGTGGCTTAGGATTGTTCTTGTCTTTCCATTTACTCTTTTCAGTTGGTTTAATAAGCCAAATCGGGTTTTCATCCAGGTTTGAAAAAGCTTCTTTTGAATTTTCGTTGAATTCATTCAACCGATCTTCAAGGGTTTTTTTAACCTGTTTATCCAAAACCTTTTCTATCTTCAAATCCGGAGTAATATCTTTTCTAATTGTGAATTGACCTTCTTTCCAAACCAATTTTACCCTTTCGGGAAGTTTAACCGATTGGTGTTCATCAAGGTAAATTGGATTTTTTGCAGGGGAATTATTCCCTCCAAACGCCTTATTTGGATCATTATCGTTTTCTTCTAACCTTTTAAGCAATGCCACACGATGGCTTTTCTTTGCCACTTTACTAATGGTTTCCAAATCGAATTTGGTTCCCACTTTTATTTCTGTGGTTTGATAAAATGTTGACTTTCCGTAAACCGTTTCTTTATGAAGCTGCCCTCTGGGAGTTAATTCAATCTTTGTGTTTTTACCATTTTTTTTCTTCGTCTTATTTATATTTCGTGTTACAACTTTGTTTTTTGCCTTAAAAGAAACGAGTGTGTTTTCAAGATGATATTTTGCTTTAGCCCTGAATTGCTCAAGCGGTATTGGTGGTTTAATCAATCTTTTATTTTTATCATTTACGAAGGTTTCTTTTTCTTCAATACCATAAATATTTGCATGTTTTTTATGGGTTTCGTCTCTCCGTGCATTTAAATAATTTAAATATTGAATATGACTATGTTTTGTAAAAGCAACCGTGAGGGCATCCATGGCATGATGCCGGTGGTCATTTCTTTTTTGTCCAGTCTTTTATAACTGGTATCTTTTTCCCTTCTTTGTTGATATCATAACCAGTAAGCCCCAGTTTATCATATTTATCCCAATTAAGTTCTTGTAAAACATTGATCAATTGCCAGTCTTCACGCAATTTATCCGTAACACTTCCTGTTGTTGGAACAACCGTCCTGACAACTTTCCTAATCATTTCCTGTGCTTTTTTAGCAATGTACTGTGTGTTTCGTAAATCTCTCTCAATAAATCCGTCAGGTATTTGCGAAGAATTCATTAAAAGCTTTTTATATTTCGCTTTATTTCTCTTCTTATCCTGGTTTAAAAATTTTTCAACTCTTTCCAAATAATCTTTAAATTTTGCCGATTCTTCTCCACCATAATTTTCAATTAAATAATCAAAAGCTGTCTTATTTCCTTTTTCAAGATTGATTTGACGAACTGCCAGCGTCTTGTTGGAAAACGAATCATCAAATAATGTTGCCTGTGGAATTATATGTTCAATATCAAACTCTTTGCTAAAAAGTTTATCTCTTTCAACATAAGTATTTGTATATAAAGTGTGGTATCCGTTAAAAGCAAGCTCCTCATATAGCTTATATTTTATGATATCGTTCCTTGTAATTCTTACCCCGGTATTAAATGGATATAATTCCTTTATCTTTTTCTTGATTTCCTCATGTTCCCTTGTGGCTTTAGCAATATTGCTTGTCATTTCAGCCCGTTCTTTTGCACTTTTCTTTAATTCCCGCGCAAGCTCAATCCTTATTTCGTTTGGCTTCCCGTAATAATCAATAACAGCATTTACAACATTCACCATTTGATTCAGGATTTTTTCAACCACAGGATTTCGTAAGCTATTTTTAGGCAATAAATTCATTTTGTCTTCCAATTCTCTTTTCTCGTTTTCTGCCTTTAAAACAAAATGAGAATGCCTGTACCCCGCTAACATACATGCCTCAGAATATTCGTGTCCGGCTTTCATAAATGGCAATATTTTTTTAATTGCTTTAGTGCTTAAGCTTCCGTAATCATCTTTAAATGTAATATTTGCCAGAATTTTTGCAAACTCCTTATCAAATCCGAATTTTCGTTTCAATATTTCATATAGTCTTTCATTCCCGCTTTCGGAATCATCCCCTTCATATGAGTAAAGTATATGCCATAATTGATAGGAAGTCTGTTGTTCAAATTCGATGCCATTGAGGTCTGAGTTAAATACAAGTACTTCGGTGTTAATTCCCAATAATTCAAACACCCGAGTGATGCTTTCAATTGGTTTGGATTTATTTACTTCATGGCCCGACAATTCAACTATTTTGCCAAATGCATCCATTAATGATGCAAATGTGTTGTTGCCTTCAATATCTTTGAAATTTTTCGCCTCCCACATTTTATAATCTTCGATAGTAGCTTTCAAAACTTCATTGGCAGTTAATCTTCCTTTGATATTCAATTCAGCAAACATCCGATTTCTTATTTCCATCTCTTTGTCGAGTTCAGAAATAGTAAAAACATCTCTAGTCTCAACATTTTCAAATTTCAGGTTATTGAGAATTTGCCATACCTTAAATTCCTGGAAAAGTGGTGACGACTTTGGGATTGCTCTGGGACCAATAATTTTTTTCTTTTTCTTTCCGTCCTTCTCAACCTCGATTTCCCTCCCTCTCGAATTCACAAACACTGATAAGGCCTTTTTGTGATTTCAGCTTTCGCTGAAAGAAAATAACCGTATTCCTTATTTCGTCCTTTTAATTTACTGGTTAAAATATCTTTCCTGTTTTGGGGCTTGCACCTCCCATATACGGCTTAAATTCATCAAGATAATCCTGCCGGTAAAATACCTGTTTCTTTAACATTGTATGTGGATTGTTTTTTATCTGGTTATAGAGATATTGTCCAACAGTTTGATTGTTAAAATACAGCTCTTTACTTCTGTCGGATATCGCTCCAAGGTAACCGCTTGAATTATTTATTTGTATGTTAATTTGTTGAAAAACAACACTATTTGTTCCAAATCCAGTTTTTCAGATAATCCCTTGCGCGCCAGGCATAATTTTCAATTTTTTGTTCGGCTGCATTGCCTGTCTTTTCGAACCAACAAGTTCAAATCCATTTTCTTTAAATGCTTTCGCGCAAATTGCCCAGACAGCATCACGTTTTTTTCCTTTAAGTTCTTTTTCTCCTTTAGTCCGGAGTAAAGGTATCTGTGTAGAATGTTGCCTGTACATCAAATATAATATCAAACTCCTTTTGCAGATCAGATAGATAGAAATCAGGAATATTTTTCTTGTTATTAATAAGTCTCTGATAAGTAAACTGTCCAGGGGTTAAATTTCGGTCATACAGCAATTTTGCAATTTCCATTCCATCAACTGCGTACCCGTCTTCTTCATCTTTAGCCTTCCGGTTGCTTTTATATCCACGCTTCTTATTAATTGCCAGTATAACCCGTGCAAAATCATCTAAAGAGATTTGCTCTTTAGCAGCTTTTGCTCTTAGCTCCCAAATGCAAAAGGTTGTATTCTTACCCGTATCAGTTAGTTGTGTATTTTCATTAATTAGATTGTGTTTTTTTAATATAGCAATTAAGTGTGAGCGTCTTTGTTTATAGCGTTGAAGATTTCTTCTTGCACCTCGTTTCTGCGTTCGACCAGCGTTTGGAGAGATTCCTTGTCCTGATTTAAAATCTTCTTCAATATTCTTAATATCTGATAGTTTACCTGTTTGTGGATTTTTCTTTTGAAGATTATCCCCATAAGGAATAACTCTAACACCTGTTTTTATTATTGAAGATTTTTCTTCTTTTTTTAGCTCCTTCATTAACAAGAGCCCAACCAATTGATGTTGTTCCCAAATCCAATCCTAAAATTTTCTTCATATTTTCTGCTTTTTTTCTCTGTTCCCTCTGCGGCTACTCTGATATCTCTGTGGTTAAAACAAATAATTCAAAAAAATATAACCACAGAGGGCGCAAAGAACATACAGAGTTCACAAAGAAGTGTATGGTTTAATTCATGCTATCAACATTCTTTTTACTTATAAGATTTCAATATTTTTTGTTCGATATTGTTTAATTATAAATTTTGTATATTCGCAGCACAATTTGAAGCAATTCACAATAAGGATTATTCCGTTGTGAAAACATTTAAAGCGGTTCTGAAAGGGATCGCTTTCTTTTTTTGTTCTTTATTATGCTCGTATTGGTCAGTATATTAAAATTAACAGACATTTAGCGGTTCTCTCCAGCAAATATATAAACTTCCTCTTCATTTCCGACCAAACAGGCCGTGTTTTTTTATCACCGGCAATCAAAAAAAAACGGCAATCCCGCCAAAGGCTGGACTGCCGCATCCGCAAAATGAAAGTTGCAGGGCATCATTCATCCGGCGAAATGGAATTTAGCAAAAACAAACTTCCCCTCAGGGTTATTCCTGTATTCTTTTCATGGTTTAAGGATTCCCGGGTGGAAACTTCCATTGTTCCCCCCTTCGTCTTTGAGGTATTTTTATATCCATTGATCATCAGCGGTTTTGTGGTTTCGCTGATCAAAGCTAATGATGATATTCATATTTCCTGCATGTACTGTCTGCTATTTATTAACACACTGCCGTGAATATCCGGTTCAAAACAGGAGTACTGATCTGCATAAAATAGCTTAACTTTGTGATGTTTCATTGAAATTGAAAAGATTCCGGCTGTTCTTGTTTTGCTGGCATTTTCCGGAGGATTTTTTATTTCAGGTCGTCATACATCAACACAAACTTAAACGGGTAACAGGTGGATGTTTTAAAGCAGGCATCTGTTTCCGCAACGTACATTGCAGGGCATCATTCCTTTAATGGCAATGGAATTTAGCAATTCAACCTTCCGTTAAAGTGCCCTGCGATCTTAAACCGGCGGATAGTACAACCGCCGGTTTTTTTATGTTAATACTTACTGCTCACATGTCAGGTGTCAATCTTTCAATGCTTCAAGTCAGAAGCCTGCAGACGGATGCTGCCGGCGATAAGCCAAAAGCCGACAAAAATCGGATTAACGGCAAACGGTTTTTGATTTACGAGACGATTATTAAAGCATTCAATCATTTAAACATTTAATCATTTTATCATTGACACTTCAGGCAAAAAGCCAATGGCCTCTACAGAACATGGATCTTATGAATTCATCCTTCGGATGACCAGTTTCAGCATTGAAAATGCTCAGTTGTTGCTTCGACTGACCATTTTCGACGGTGAAAATGCTCAGTTGTTGCTTCGATTGACCATTTTCGACAGTGAAAATGCTCAGTTGTTGCTTCGACTGACCATTTTCGACAGTGAAAATGCTCAGTTGTTGCTTTGACTGACCATTTTCGACAGTGAAAATGCTCAGTTGCTGCTTCGATTGACCTTTATCAATGAATTGACGCAGGTTTAACGATTTTGAATCCTGAGTATCACTACTGACAGGGTACGTAATTCAATAAAAAAATTTGGGATTTGCTGAAACCTTTCCGTTAAGCTGCCAGTATTAAGGGTATTGCTAAATTCTATTGTTTAATTTAAAAAAGTATTATTATGACCAAGGTATGGAGTTACCTTAGTAATGTTTTTGACAATGTTACTAAGCACAATTTCAAGCGCATGCTGACCATTGTTGCCGACCATCTGTCGAAACTGGCCGGCAAATCTTCCGATCCTGAAATTCAGGAAATCTATGACCGTACGCGCCCGGCGCGCGATACGTATGCGAGTAAATACAGCGGATCGATACTTGCCAAAAGAAGATATTCATCCGAAACCCAGCATTTTGAAGAAAAAATAGCCGAATTGATCGATGTAAAACTGAAGGAGTGGGATTTGGCTGTTCAGGGGGTATTTCTGGAAGGCAGTATTGAATACAAGGCGATCTTCAATCACGGACGTACAGCCTTTCGGCAGGGAACCTATGAACAGCGTATTGCCGAACTTCAGGCTATGGCAGAAGTATTGAGGGATTATCCCGAACTTGCGGAAACGCAGGTGGATGTTGATACCTTTTGCACGGACCTGGAGAAGATCAGGGACGTGCAGCAGCAGAAAGAGGGTAAAGTCACAGAAGCGTCGAAAGACCTTGAAGCAGCCCGTGTTTCAGTAGCAAACATCATGTTTGCCAACCTGAGCTTGCTAATTAATAAGTACCGCGATAACCTTTCGAAGGTAGAGGAGTACTTCGACCTGAGTCTGCTGCGTTCATCCAACGGTAACGGCAACGGCAACTCACAGCCACCCGAACCGATGACGGGAACAGTTGCCCCGGAGGCTGTCGTCACCGTACTGGCTGGCGGATTCGATTCGAATTCGTACTTCAACATTGTCAATACAGGTGGTACATCGCTTAAATTTTATTCGGCCATGCTTCCCGACGACCCGTTACCAGGCTCTGCACTCGAACTGCTGCCGGGTGAGGAAGCGGATGCATATGCTTCGGAACTGGGCGCCAGCGGCAACCTGTTTATTATGGTGAACAACCCCGACAAGGTGAACGAAGGTACTTACAGCTTCCTGGTCACAGAACTGGTGGAGGCGTAAAGGGGGAAGATATTGCCACGTTCGATGTCATGAGGATCCTGCCGGAAGGTGGGGTCCTTTTTTTAGTCTTTAGTACTTAGTACTTAGTACAAAGTATTTAGTAAAAGAGGAGTTAGGATTTGAGAGGGTTGAGGAATGATAGAACTATTGAAATGGGTTCTGATTCATCCCTATCGGTAGTATAAAGAAATTTTTTTGGATTTTACCATAGAATGCGCCAGTGAGGGGCAATAAAATAAATCAATCTTTCCTGCACACCACCACAAACTCTTTCGAGTCTTTCGTCAGTTCATTTTCAGAAAAGTCACCGTAAATCTTATAACTGTCAAATGCCGAACACCTCAAAAGATGCTCCAGTTCGTACCGGAAGAAAAACCGCAGCTCCGTTACCCATTCTTTGCTTTGAATCTTTCCATTTTCATCCCATTCGAAACGGAACTTAACATGACTGATCTGGCGGATCAGGTCGGCATGCATGGTCGAATAGCGTTTTAGTATTTTACCGGGCTCATATTCGCCTGTGAAATCGTTCGCATTTTCGATCCCTTCGTTCAATAATTTCAGGTTAGGAACAAAAAGGTCGAAGATAAATAGTCCGCCGGCTTCAAGGTGTTCATGAACTTTGTGCAAAGCGGATAGCTGTTCCTCAATCGTTGTCAGGTGCATGAAAACCCTGAAAGGTGCAAGGATCAGTTTGAATTTCTTATTCATTTTTAGTTTGCACACATCCTGAACAGAAACTCTGTGGTGATCCTTTGCCGGAAGCTTCTGTTTTAATACTTCGGTCATGGCCGGACTGATGTCGATCCCGTAAATATCGGCACCATTCTTTAAAGCTTCTGTGAAAAAGCGTCCTGTTCCTGCGCCCACCTCCAGGACAGGTCCGTTCGCTTCAAGGATCTTATGCATAAAATAATCGTGATCGGCAGAACTCCTTATATGATCATAGATCACATCATAAAAGCGGGCAAAAAAGTCGGGGTATAGGTGTTCCTTTTTCATCGGATCAATAGTTTTGTTGAGCCGTATCGGTCATTTATCCTGAACCGGAGAAAGTAAATTCCTTCAGCAGGCTGTGTGCCTGTGACATCCTCAAGGTTTATTGCTTTCTGGTAAAATCCGGATGCACAACGCTCATCAAACAAAACAGAAATCATTCTTCCGTAGCTGTCGTAAAGAAGGATTGAAACATCTGACGCTTCGTCTACCTCAAAGCCAAGTGTAAATTCATCGTGAGCCGGATTTGGAGATATGTTAATTTCAGGAACATTCGTCCTTTGCATCTGAACGAAAGTCGTAGCCTGTGGATATGCAATATCGGCGATCACCCCTTCGATGACCGTCAATCCGTAGGGAATTTCATCCGGCAGCAGGTACCAGCCATTGTAGCTTCCGCCCCATCCGAAATTGAGATGATAGAAATCATCCGTATTGTAGCCGTCGATCACAACATTATGGCCCATTGTCCAGCCTTCATCCACCACGGCAAGATGTGCCGGACGGGCATCCTTCATGTTCTGGCTTAATGTCGAAAAAAGTGCTGTATCACCGTCATTGAAGAAAACGGCATCCGTAAAACCGAATTTCATATAGGCGGCCCATGCCTGATCGACACCAAATGTTCCGGATGCTGATGATGTGTAAACCTGTGTGGCCGCCACACCGCAGGCAAATGTAAGGGCTGCCTGCTCGTTTTGTTTTAAGTTCGACTGATTGTTAAAACTGAGCGTTACGGTGTCGAGGTAAGCATTCAAATCGGGAAATGAAGGAAAATCGATCGCTTCATGGTCATCGTCGATCCAGTAATTCCGTCCGGCATAGTTGTGATGGTAATCGTCGGCATCGGTGAAAGTTGTTCCGTTGATCGTTTTGTAATAATTCACGATCTGTGCCATGGCCACGGCCGGACAGCCGGCAATGCTTCTCAGGCTGGTTACCGGATCCATCGGGCAGAAATTATTGTAAGGAGCCGATTGTGTCCAGTTGGTTTCGAGCCAGCCTCCGGTTGATGTTGTTCCTTCCGGCGGCCATTGTTCGAATTTCCCATTTGCCTTGTTTTCCGGAATTACACAAAGCAGGTCATTCCATTGCTGATGCCGCTGCAGGATCATTTCTTCGGGAAGAAACGGCAGGGATTCAAACCGTACTTTAACTTCAGTCGTCAAAAAAGCGGCGACAGAATTCCCGTCGTCATTGTTGGCGGGGACATCATTTTCGAACGAATAGGCCAGCACCGGCGGTAAATCGGTATCACCAGAAACTGCTATGAACCCATGGGGTTCGATCGCATAAAGGAAATAGAGTGTCCGGCCATCTTCATCTTTCACACAGTGCATGTTGGTATTGACCCGAAAATCGCTCGCCATTTTCAATTCAATAAGCTTGTTTTCCGCTGCCTTTTTTGCCGTCAGGTTATCGATGGGTGAACCGTATGAATTAACGGTAAAAAAACAAACAAAGAGCCCCGAAAGGGCAATCTCAACTGACCGGATGATTTTCATGATTTAATTGTTTAGTGATGATTCCACAAATTTAAAAATATTCGATATGTGTTGAAGAAATTTTAAATTAAAGTGCATCCGGTGATCCTAAATTATTTTAAATAATTTTGCCCGCCGATAGAATTGAACAATAAGCATCGATGGAATTTACTGTTTTCTCGGATGAGCATTTTATGAACGAAGCCCTGAAAGAGGCGCAAAAAGCCTTTGAGGAGGATGAGGTACCGGTAGGTGCAGTGATCGTCAGCAACAATAAAATAATTGCACGGGGTCACAACATGACAGAAACGCTGAACGATGTGACGGCGCATGCCGAAATGCAGGCGTTTACATCCGCATCCAATTACCTTGGTGCGAAATTTCTGGATGAATGTACATTGTATGTCACAGTAGAACCTTGTGTAATGTGCGCCGGGGCTGCTTACTGGACGAGAATCGGAAAAATTGTTTATGCGACGAAAGATGATAAAAAAGGGTATTCGCTGTTGAAGAAACCTGTGCTCCATCCGAAAACAGAGGTTATGAAAGGTGTTCTTGAAAAGGAATGTGCGGTGTTGATGCGCACTTACTTTAAACAAAAAAGGTAAAACCATGATCGGATTATCAAATGAAATTAAATAACTAATTAAAACAGAACTATGGAGATTTATTTTGAAGGCAAAAAGAAGGTTTTTGCAAAAGTTGACGGGCATACAATCAAAACGGACCAGGCGGTCCGTTCGGGCGGGGATGGCGAATTTCCCGAACCCTTTACCCTATTTTTAGCTTCGCTCGGAACATGTGCAGGAATTTATGTGAAAGGTTTTTGCGATCAGCGCGGAATTCCTTCAGAAAACATCCGGCTGACACAGTCGCAATCATTCAACCCGGCAAAGAAAATCATCGATCACGTGGAAATTCAAATTCATGTCCCGAAAGATTTTCCGGAAAAATATGAAAGTGCTGTCATTAATACGGCCAGCCTTTGCGCAGTAAAACGGCATTTGAGAGAAGACATCGAAGCAGACATTAAAATTGTAAGAGATTAAAAAGACAGTATAGCGTTAACTATCCTTTATTTCCATAAGCTCAAACCCGCCAGCCCTGACATTGGGGTCAGATTTGGCGGGCCGGGCTCCCGGAATCACAAAAACTTAATTGTTAGAATTATTCTTTTTAGAAAAATTTGTGTCGTTATAGCTTTAAGAAAGAGCAAATGATTTGTGTGAATACATCAATAATTTCCTTCCAAATCACGCCATTTGACGACATTGATGTAAACGGTATCGGCAAATCCAAACGCAAGTAAACGGTTGGGTATTTCATTGCCGAATTTATCTACCTCAGCCGTAGCCCAGTTTCCGCGGGTGACTTTGTATTCGATCTGATCCTCCCGTTTCGGAAGTGTATAATATTTTTTACCGTTACTTAAACTTTTCATAATGTATTTTCTGTCGCCGGGATCCCAGTTATTAAAAGTCCCGACAATGAAGATGTTGTCGTTGGGAGGGGTATCAGCCGGCAACGAATGAATGACGATGGTCACATTTTCGGCATTGTATCGCGGAAGATCATACCAGTTAATGACCTGAAGGTACAGGGTGTCGATATCCTGATAGAGATAATGCCTGTTCGGCATACCTGATCCGTATTGATCCACTTCAACAGAATTCCAGCTTCCGCGTGTAAACTTAAATTCAAGGTCGTTCCATCCGCGCGGCAGGTTGATCATCCATTGCCCTTTGCTGTTCTGTTCCAATCTATCCCTGTTTTTTCCGGGGTTCCAGTTATTCATATTGCCGGTGATATAGATCCTGTCGCCTGGGGGGGTATTTGAAGGTATTTTTGTAAGAATGATCGTTACTTCTTTATCCTGTTCCGTTTTCCGGTCCTTCCAGTTTGCCACGTCAATGTAGACTGTGTCCTGTTTGTTCAGCTCAATCGAACGGTTGGGAATATCGAAGCCGAACTTGTCAACCTCTTCCTGCCACCAGTCGCCATGCGTTATCTTATATTCGATCGTCTGATTCTTTCTGGGCAGATCGATTTCATACTGACCTTTTTTATTTTTTTGAAACTGGTAATTCCGGTCGCCGGGAACCCAGTTATTCAGGCTACTGACGAAGAAAATATCATCGGTCGGGTATGTTTTCTGCGGAAGTTTGTTAATGATGAGGACTATTTTGTTGCTTCCTGAACTTTTGGTGTCGACCCAACCTTCCACATCTAACTTCACTGTATCCTGCCTGCCAAAAAAAACTTTCCGGTTTGGCAGCGGATTGCCGTATTCATCCGATTCACTTGTGGCAAGGCTGCCCCTTGTCACTTTAAATTCAATCTCATTTACGTTCGTCGGTTTTTGGATGGTAATGTAATGTTCACCCTTTTTATCGGTTTTCATCACCGAACCTTCATTGGGATTCCACGAATTGAAATTACCAGCAATGGATATTTGGGCACTGTCGGGTGTATTATCAGGCAGTTTCGGTACAACCAGGGTCAACCGGGGGCAATTCACAGGTTCCCTGTCGTTCCAGCTTTCAATCGAATTGGTAACGGTATCTGCTTCACCCAGTGTGATACTGTGGTTTGGGATTTCATAGCCGCAAATATCTTTTTCAACCGTAGTCCAGTCGCCTCTGGTAAACTTGTAATCGACGGTGCCTATACCCGGTGGTAATTTTATTGTCCAGGTGCTGTCGGGATTAAGGTTCATTTGGTAGCGTGCTTCTCCCGGATCCCAGTTATTGAAATTTCCTGTAATATAAATCGGCTGGCCTGCCGGTGTATTCGGTGGTATGTTGTCAATTTTTACAACCACCCGTTTGCAGGCTGAAAAAAGAACAATGGTTGCAATTATGAAAATAATCCTATGTCTTATAATTCGATTCATTATTTATCCATCCATTTTAAAAATTCCGGGACCTTTACCCGGCTGATCAATACCTCTTCATTTGTTTCGGGTGATAACTCAAGATGCAGCCTGCTGTTAAAATATTTGTTGATCTTCATTATCGAACCAATGTAAACAATGTAGCTTCGGTTAATTCTGTAATACTGTAGCGGATCGAGCAATTTTTCGAGTTGGTCGAGTTTAAATTCAATGATATAGCGGTTTTTGGTCCTGGTGATCAGAAAAACTTCATTGTCTTCTGCATAAAAGTAAGCCACATCCTTTATGTCGATATACTTGATCTGATCACCGATTTTTGCAATGAACCGTGATTTGTATTCAGGTTTTTTAAAATTGAGCAATTTTTCAATCGTTTCCGAATCCAGCCCGGTCCCACCCTTTTCATAGTGTTTTTTCAGTGTTTCCAATTTGTCAAGTGCTTGTTCCAAATCATCCTGTTTGATCGGCTTCAGCAAATAATCGATGCTGTTCAGTTTAAATGCCCTTATCGCATATTCATCGAATGCCGTCGTAAAAATAATCGGAGCCGAAACCTTTATTTGCTTGAAAATTTCAAAACTCAGTCCGTCCGAAAGCTGGATATCGAGAAAGATGAGGTCGGGAGCCGCATTATTCTTAAGCCACTCCACTGTATCCTCAACTGAATCCGTGCATTCCAGAACATCGACGCTGAATCGTGTTTTTTCGAGCAAACGTTTCAGTTCATTTTGTGCAAAGGGTTCATCTTCTACGATCAATACTTTCATAATGCTTTTATTAAGGGTATTCTGACTTTAAATTCGGATGCATTTTCAATCACCTCAACCTTGTTGCTGCTCAGAAACTGATACCGGCTCCGAATGTTCTTCAATCCAAGTTCCGATGAAAATTCGTGAACTTCTTTTTTTTGCAGATTATTGAGAACGACCAGCCAGTTATCATCAGTATAAACCTTTATGGTCAGCGGCTTGTTTTTCGAGATCACATTGTGTTTCACCGCGTTTTCGATAAGCAATTGCAGAGTAAGTGGTGCGATCATAGCATCCTTCATATTTTCGGGAATATCGATGATCACATTAAGCCGTTGTTCAAACCTAAGTTGAACCAGGTAAATATATGAACGTGCTACCTTTAGTTCCTCTTCCAGGTTTACCAGCTCCTTGTTCCTGTTTTCGAGAATGTACCGGTATACATCCGAAAGCTCACGGATAAAAAGGCCGGCTTTTTCCTGATCCTGAAAAACAAGTGCAGACAAGGTATTCAAACTGTTGAACAGGAAATGCGGATTGACTTGTGAGCGCAATGTCTCGAACTGAAATTCTGCATTTTCTTTTTTGAACCGTTCCAGTTCGGCAAGCGAAAACCGCCATTTTCGTAACAGGTATACTCCCAGATCGAACACCGTAAGAGCAGTTGTCCCTACTACTACCAGTACCACAATCACCAGTTCATCGTCAAAATTTATATAACTGATCCTGATAAAAAGGAATTCGACGATCCATCTGAGTATTCCTGCATAAAACAACCCAACTCCCACTGCAGAAAGTAACTGGACAACAAATCTTCTGTATGGATTTGAATCCCATGGTTTGTTTTTATCCAGCCGGTTCTTGATCATCCGAACGGTTTCAAATATACCGAACGTGATCAGGATTGCAAACAGGTATCCTTTTATTGGCTGAAAGAGAAAATAGTTCCGGTACATCAGGCTGTAAACAACATCCAGGATAAACCGGGCTACGATTCCTAGTGTGAAGATGAGCCCCCACCTCAGCCATTTGTTTAGGATGATCCGGTCATTCATTACCTGATATTCTCCATTTTCCGGTTTGAAATTGCTGTTTGACCAACCAAATTTACAATTATTGGCTTAGTTAACCCGATAAATGATTTCAAAGAACAAATAATTTTTTCAATCGAAACCTTCGGCCATTTTAATTACTGGCCGCCATCATGTTGGTTTCGCGGGTAACTTCTTTCGAATAAATTACCTTTTTGTCTTTCACCAGTTCGAAAACATAGGTGCCTGCCGGGAACTGACTGATGTCGTATTTAATTCTTCCGCCTGTTCCTTTCTTTATTCTTTTGGTATAAAGAACACCGTTTTTGTTTTCAAGAACCTTGATCTTAACAGGATCACCTGCTTTTTTATCGAACAGAACGGTCACCATGTCATCATCGGTCTGAACGATCATGCATTTTACATCACTTTTTTTTGTTGCTGCCTTATCGGCTGATCTGTCATTAGCTGTCTGTGAAAAAGCAACCATTCCTAAAGTTGCGAGTGCGATTGTTAAAATTTGTGTTTTCATGATTCAAAGATTTAAATTAAACATTAAATGAATTAAATTTGAACCAAAATTAACACGCCGAAATGCCCTGTGGAAGCAGAAACCTGTGAAGTGAAGAATTCGGAAGGTGAAATTCAGAATGATCAGGGTGAACTTAACCGATCAGAACCCGATTTCTTTTAAACGCTGTTGTAAAAAATCGCCTGCAGTAATATCTTTAAACTTTTTCGGATGGGTTTCATCGATGCATTCAGGCAGGCATGACAAGTCCATCGCAGACTTCGGATGCATAAAAAACGGAATAGAAAATCGCGGGATGTGCAGCATATCCTTTGGCGGATTTACGACCCGGTGAACTGTCGATTTAAGCTTGTTGTTGGTCAGCCGTGAAAGCATGTCACCAACATTCACGACAATCTGTTCGGGCAATGCTGTAATCGGAATCCATTTACCGTCTCTTCGAAGTACCTGTAAACCTTCGGCACTGGCACCCATCAAAAGTGTGATCAGGTTGATGTCGGTATGCTGGGCAGCTCTCACCGCATTCGGGGGAAGACTGGATGCGTCAAAGATGGGGAAATAATGGATAGGACGCAAAATACTATTGCCGTTTCTAACTTTGTCATCAAAGAAATTTTCATCGAGATCCAGATAAATCGCAACAGCACGCAAAATGTCAATTCCTGCCAGTTCAAGAAGGCTGTAGGCCAGCAATCCGTATGTTTCGAAATCACCGACTTCAGCAGGAAAAATATTTGCCGGATATTCTACTGTATCGGGATCATCAGGATCGAACAACTGGCCAATATGATAAAACTCCTTCAGGTCAGGCGAATCATTGCCTTTTGCATGTTCTTTCATTTTGCTGATATAACCCCGCTGACCCTGTATTTTCGGATCTTCGTATTTGACTTTTACGTCATCGGGCAATGAAAAAAATTGCTGTACAGCATCATACAAATGCTGCCGTATCTTCTCATCCAGTCCATGGTTTTTAACTGCAACAAAGCCTATATCGTTCCAGGCACGTCCTAACTGGTTGACAAATTCATTTTTTTGTTCGGGTGAACCCTTTCTAAAATGGTTCAGGTCGAGAGAAGGAATGTGATCATACAATGAATCCATAGTAGTATAATTTTAAATTCGGCTAGTCATGTGGCCATTTACTGACAAAGGCACATAAAAAAACCCCGAAACTACTTCCGGGGTTCAAATGGATGTTCATTTTTTTACTTCACAAGGCTTTTAAAAGCCTCTTCGTTGTAATATTTTATGAATTCACGATCTTCTGAAGCCTTGGCTTTAAGCGAGCTATCCAGTTTTACAGCTTTGCCAAGATACTCATAAACCATATCCGCATTTTTTGTTCGGGCGCCATATACGGCGATCAGGTAATCGGTCATTGCAGTTTCGGGAGCACACTTCAGGTTTTTGAGCGCATCGTTCATATTACCGCCAAGCATTTGTGCCAATCCGACATTTTGTTTGCATGTAGCCACTTTCAGGAAATTCATCGCTTTGGAATAATCTCCTTTCACGAATATTTACCACACCCAGGTTATAATTTTCGTTTTCACCATATGACTGAGCTGCCAGAAAATGTTTTTCAGCAGTTTCGACATCACCCTTCCTCATGGCAGAAACACCCATGTTGTTTTCAATCTTTCCGTTTTTCTGATCCAGCTTTGAAGCCTGAACAAGCAAGTTATCCGCTTCATTGTCTTTACCTAAAACAAGGGCTTCAGCAGCCGCATTATTATAGGCTTTCCAGTCTCTGTCAGGATTGGTAAAGGCAGATTTGTAAATAGAATATTTTATGTTAGGGTCATTTGTGAGTGTAGCCGCATGCAGGATTTCTTTATAATTCAGTGAATCGGGACTTGAAGTAGCCAGTTTAGCAATCTGTTCGTCTGTTTTTTTCGGTTCGAAACAGGTCAATTTAATCTCGGCACGGCGGAGCGGAGGGAGAATATTTTCTTCGATTTCTTTATAAATCACAGTCATATTTCTGATTTCCTGCTCACGCATGTTGGCATCCGATTGAGAATTGATCACATTCAGAATCTGGTTTTTATCTTTAATATTCGAATTGGTAACGGCTTTCAGAAAACCGTCCCAGTCTTCACCGTGGCCTGTTGCTTTGAATTCGGGCTCTTTTTCAATATCCTTAACTTTTTTGCCCATTTTCTTTGCCATATCCTTGTACATTTTATCGAGTTTGGCATCCATGAACTTCTGGCCAGTCTTGGCGCGGTCATCGGCTAAGTGATCATTGAAATTGATTTCACCTTCAGGAGAAGCCCATGCATCGATCGTGATGTCTTTAATATCCCAGCCTTTCATCAGCAGGTCATCCAGCTTTTGCATTCTTTCTTTGGATTGATCGGTTGTGTTCAATGCCAGGTTTTTTTCATACTTCGCGATGTTTACCTTGAAATAAATTGTAGCATTTTCAGAGGCAAGTGTCACTTTTTCATATCCTGAGGGCGCATACATCAATTCTTCATCGTGCTCGATATCACCGTATGTTGCAATTATACCGTCTGCCAGTTTGATGTCATTTATATTTTTCACACCTCCACCTTTTGTGATCTTAGCATTAACATAAAGTTCAGCTACCTTCATGTCTTCGGTATAGTCAAATTCTTCGTTATAAGTAAAGCTGCCACCTGTTTTTGAGTTGATGACGGTGCCTTCGCCTTCAGTTTTTTCTCCTCTGAGTGTGAAGGGTTTCAGATCTTTGGTTTGACCACCGTATTTAAGGTAAGGTGAAAATTCGACGGTGGCTTTTTTATTGAAAGATTTTGCCGGTACTGTCCCGTCAACTTTAAATGCGACTTTTCCTCCTTTTGCCGCCAGAACTTCCGGCGTCACTTTATACGATTCCGGCAATTTGGTTGAAATACAGCTGCTCAAATAAATTAATATTACGACCAGCGAAAAACTGTAATGTTTCTTCATGATGTTTGTTTTTTTATGGTTTTTTAATCCACTAAGACGTAACAAAGATAGCGTCATATGGTCTTTTTTATACTTCCTGTTGATAAATATTAATAATTAACTATGAATTACAGGCAATTGCAGGCAATTTACCTGTGAAAAACATGAACTTCTTTTGCACTGCAAAAGTACATTAAAATATTACAAGATTGAACCATTGTAAAAAGTTTCTGTTGAGAAGACACATCAATCGTTCTCTCATGAAAAAAATACTTCACAGGTCGTCAACGCGAGGTCTTGCTGATCATGGCTGGCTGTTGAGCAGGCATACGTTCAGTTTTGCCGACTATTATGATCCTGACAGAATGCATTTCGGGTTGCTTCGTGTCTTGAATGATGATATTGTGGAACCTGCAAAAGGGTTCAGTACGCATCCTCACAACAACATGGAGATCATCTCTATTCCCCTGCAGGGCGCACTTAAGCATAAGGACAGTACAGGTCTGGAACAGGTGATCAGGGAACACGATGTACAGATCATGTCGGCCGGAACCGGGATTTACCATTCCGAATACAACCATTCTCAAACCGAGCCGGTAAACTTTCTGCAAATATGGGTTTTCCCGAAGGTCAGGGATATTCAACCTCGGTACGATCAAAAAGCATTTCCATTTGAAACCCTGGAAAACAAATTCGAACTGATCGTCTCACCTGAAGGCATAGGGAACAGCCTGAAAATTTTTCAAAATGCATGGTTTTCGATGGCTGTAACAAATGCCGAAAATGAACTCAGTTACAGTTTTCATGATCCGGAAAACGGACTGTACATCTTTATGATTGAAGGAAAAGCAGATGTGGCAAATGAAACAATAGAAAAACGTGACGGTTTAGGGATATGGGAAACAAGTTCGCTCGATTTTAAATTCAGGCAAAAATCCCAAATCCTGCTGATGGAAGTTCCCATGAAATAATATTCTTTCCGATCATCTAAATTATTTTCTAATATTGTATCCGTTTTATCGCTTTGTTGGAAAATAATTTTATTCTTATGAAACAACTGAATGTTATTGTTCTGTTCCTGCTGATCGGGTATTCCCTCCAGGCCGATCCGAAAATACAGACATTGCTGTCAACTGCAGGAGATGCCAAAACCTATCCCGGAAAATCGGAGCTGATCCTGTTCGACAGCACAACGGTGGATGTACAGGAGTCCGGTCTGAGTTATGTAACCATGCATAAACTCATTAAGATTTTGAGTGCCAAAGGTGCCAAAGACAATGCTGTAGTAAAGATCGGTTACGATCCGCTTTCGGCCTGGGTTGAGATCAGGAAAGTGACGATATATCGAAATTCCGGCGAGGTAACCGACCTTGATCTTGCAGACACAAAGGATTATCCTGCTCCAGCACGGATGATCTACTGGGGAGCACGCGAAAAAATGATCGGCGTCGGCAGGCTCGAACCGGGAGATGCCATCGAAATATCGCTTTTCAGAAAAGGGTTTACCTATGCCCTGCTGCAACAGGATGACGACGATTCAAAATACATCCCGCCCATGAAAGGCCAATTTTATGATATTGTTGAATTCTGGAGTAAAAATCCGGTTGTTGAAAAAGTATACCAGGTTTTGCTGCCAAAGGATAAAACATTACAATACGAAGTTTATAACGGGGAAGTCCGTTCATCAGTCGTTCCCGAAAAGGACAAATGGGTTTATACTTTTACTAAATCCGATTTTTCTGAGCCAACTCATGAATCCAATATGGTTGCTGCTTCGGATGTGTTTCCGAAACTGCTTTTATCCACCAGCCCCGACTGGTTCGCGAAATCAAAATGGTTTTACGGCGTCAATGAGGATTACGGCAGTTTTCAGTCGACACCAGCCATCGATGCTAAAGTTGCGGAGATTTTAAATGGAGCTGAAAATGAAATGGATTCGGTTTCAAGGCTGACTCACTGGGTTGCTGACAACATTCGTTATTCGGGGATCTCCATGGGATGCGGTGAAGGCTATACTTTGCACAAAGGAGAAATGACCTTTTCCGACCGTTGTGGTGTCTGCAAGGATAAAGCCGGGATGCTGATCACTATGCTTCGTGCTGCCGGATTTGAATCCTATCCGGCGATGACCATGGCCGGTTCACGGATCGATTACATTCCTGCCGACCAGTTCAACCACAGTGTGACCGTCGTTAAACTTTCTGATGGGAAATACCATTTGCTCGATCCGACCTGGGTGCCTTTCGTCAGGGAACTGTGGTCAAGTGCCGAACAGCAGCAGAATTACCTGATGGGTGTTCCTGAAGGAGCCGATTTAGCAATTACACCGCTATCCCCACCGTCAAATCATTATGTCGATATCAAAGGGAAATCAACTCTGAAAAGTGACGGAACACTGGAAGGAACAATTACCATCGAAGCCGAAGGCCAATCGGATGCTGCAATTCGCCACATGTTTACCAGCAACTATAAGTCGAACTGGAGTACGGCCCTAGAAAGCGAACTTCTCAGGATATTTCCCCAGGCACAAATTGTTAAAATGGATTTCGGCGATCCGTATAATTATATGAAAGGACCGATCAATCTCTCCATTAAATATAAAATTCCGGATTATGCGCTGGTTACCGATCAGGAGATCATTCTGACACCAGTTACTGTTTCAGAGATATTTAAACGAGCCATGGGGCATCTTTATCTGTCAACGGGAATCAATGACCGGAAATTTGCATTTCGCGATCGTTGTTCACGGCAGGTTCAAATTGAAGAATCTGTAACCCTGCCAAAAAATGCAACACTCATCTATCAGCCCGATACGCCCATGATGAGCGGAACCGGGGCATCTTTTAAAGGTGGTTACAGTATGGAAGGAAAAACCCTGACTGTTGCTGAAAACCTGAAATTTATGAAGCGAATTTATGAGCCGGAAGATTGGGGTTCATTCAAAGAAGCCGTCGAGTCGCAAAATAAAATTGCAAATGAACCTGTCATTTTAAAAATTGAAAATCAAACCAATTCATCCAAATCCGTCAGCAATGAATAAAATTTTAATCACTCTCGTTTGTGTACTTGCATTATCGGGACTCTCTGCACAAAAATTAACGCAATCGGATGCTGTTTATGAAAAGATCGTTAAAGAGTATACGCTGAAAAACGACGGCAGCATCGACTTTCATTATTACAAAAAGCTGAAACTGTTGACTTATTTTTCATTTAACCGGCTGTATGGTGAAAGTTTTATTGTTTACAATCCGGATCACCAGACACTCAAGATCAATTCGGCCTTTGTAACGCAGCAGGACGGAACCGTAGTCCCTTCTCCCGGCAATGCATTCAACGAAGTATTGCCGCATTTTGCTGCTGATGCACCCTTTTATAATAACCTGCGCGAAATGGTAGTTACGCATTCGGGTGTTGAATTGAATGCTACCATTAATCTCGATTATGTCATTCATACCGATGCCGGATACTGGCCGGCACTGATGGCTGATGAAATCCTCACCGAATCTTCTCCGGTTCTGGAAGAGGTGATCAGGATACATGTCCCACTGGCAAAAACACTGAATTACAAAGTTTTTAACAACACAGTTGTTCCTGTTGTGACAGAAAGCTCAAATACCAGGGAGTATACCTTTACGTTTCAGAATATCAAGGAAAATTCACACGAAAATTACCAGCCGGAGGAAGGAATCCATTTACCAGGAATCTCATTCAGTACGATTTTAATGCCGGAAGCGATGATTTACCTCGATTCGCAACATGCGCTCCAGTTCAAATCAGATGAAAGCATGAAGTCCTCGGTACGTAAAGTGAAGAAAGAAAGCAAATCGGATCTGGATGTACTTTTAAATCTTCAGGCAATGGTTGTGAATGATGTGAACTATTACCCGGTTCCGTTTTCCGATGCCGGATTTACAGGAAGAACAGCAATCGAAACGTGGGAAAGCAACGGCGGCACAGAGTTCGAAAAATGCATCCTGCTGACTGCTTTACTTCGTGAAGCGGGTATCAATGCCGAAACTGTGGGAATTATTCCGGATTCGCTGTATGATAAAAACATCGGCTGCCTTCCATTGGTCAGACGATTTCTGGTTCAGGCCAACCCACGCGAACTGGAACAAATTTATCTTTCGCCCATTTCAACCAATGACCAGAATCTCATTTATTCATTAAAAGGTAATACTGTGCTTCTTTTCAATCCGCAAAAGCCTTCCATTACGCAAATCGACGGGAAATATGATAACAAGGCACTCATTACCGCAAATCTCCTTCTTGACGATTCGCTGAAATTATCCGGTTCACTTGAAATGCAGCTATTTGAAGAATCGAATCCATTTTACATGCTGAAGAAAGACAGTGTGGCAGTCGAAAAACTGGTGAATGGAATATCGAAAGAATCGATTACTTCCACTAAACTTGTTAATTGTACGCAGTCGAGATCAGTCGTTAATTATAAAATAGATTCGGATAATGCTCTGAAAACAGAACAAAACTATTCCTTTTATAAAATACCTTTCAGCTCTGCAGGCTCCGAAAAGTGGGGAATTCATTATCTGAATGAAAAACGATCGACACCTCTGGAATTGCCCTTTCCGGTCGAAGAAATGAGTCACATTACGATTAAAGTACCCGACAGTGTGATATTGCTGAATTCTTCCGAAAACATCGAACGCAAAAATGACTTTGGCTACTTAAACATCTCGATCAGTCAAAATGGAAATGAAATTAAAATTACACGGATATTGCTCATATCTGAAAGGACCATCCCTGTTGAAAAATATAAAGCATTTAAATCCATGATGGATCTGTGGAATGAAAACAAATACAGGGAATTGGTTCTGAAAAGATAATTTATTAATTATTTGATGTGCTGATGTGATAATTTGAAAAGCAAAGGGCTTGGAGCAAAGTACAATGTATTGGGTGTTCGATGGTATTGATATTTTCATCAGAGTTCTATGAATAAGTTTTAAATCTATGAAAACAAAAAATCTTGTCCTCACAATCTTACTCGGTATAAGCCTTGTAACAATCACATGCTGCAAGAAAGCAAGCGATGATTCAACAGTGAACATATTTGAGAAAAAAGGATTGGTCAAAGATTATGGTGATCCTGCTGTGGATGGATGTGGCTGGATAATTGAAATTGACTCCACAGATTATAAACCGATCAATCTTGATGAAAATTTTAAAATTGACAGCCTGCATGTTGTAGTTGCATATATGTTAAATAATTCAAAAGCGAGCTGTGGTTTTCAAATCAATGCTTTCAATGAGATTAAAATTGTAAAAATTGAAACCGACACTAAGGTGACGATGAAAGAAAGGGCAAATCCTAATGCGACACAAAGAACTGATTGAAACATGGGTAAAGCATTTTAATCGTGCTGATTCGAAGGAAATCACATTGCTTTATCATGAAGACGCTGTCAATCACCAGGTACCAAATGATCCGGTAGAAGGAAGAGAAAAAATCCGGAAAATGTTTCAGGATGAGTTTGCTGCAGCCAAAATGACTTGTCTCATCGAGAATATATTTGAGGATGGTGACTGGGCGATACTTGAGTGGAAAGACCCTCTGGGTTTACGTGGTTGCGGGTTCTTTCAAATTCTGAACGGAAAAATAAAGTTTCAGAGAGGATATTGGGATAAACTATCCTTTCTCAGACTTCATCATTTACCAATCCCATAAGAATAATATACATTTCACGAATGCATGACAAACATTGACTTATAGCTGTAATTTGAAAAAAATGAAAGAACTAACTACTGTTTTATTCCTGATAATTATAACTGTAAGTTGTACAACTTCAACAGTAAAAAATGAAATCAAGGACCAAACCGGACAAAATGAAGCACTTATGGATGATACGATACCAAAGGTTACAGGCTTAGGCGGAATTTTTTTCCGGTCGAAAAACCCGAAAGAGATCAGGGAATGGTATGGCAAGAACTTAGGGCTTGCTATCGATGACTATGGTTCGCCGTTCGAATTCAGAAATGCCAACAGACCAGATGAAATAAATTATCTCAGGTGGAATCCCTTCGAGGAAGGAACCGATTACTTCGAACCTTCGGGGAAGGATTTCATGATAAATTACAGGGTGCAAAACATCGAAGGCCTGGTTAGAATACTCAAAGCAAAGGGTGTAACAATTCTGGATACAATTGAAATGTATGATTACGGCAAATTCGTTCACATCATGGATCCTGAAGGAAACAAAATTGAACTTTGGGAACCGGTCGATAGCATTTTGACTAAAATGGGCGGGCCAACAACCAAATAGATCTGGCTTAAGAAAGATATATCCCTAACAATCCGGATCACGTGATTGATATAGCAATCAAAACCTTTGACTCCATTTGGAACAATCGACAACATAGCCGGTAACATTACCATTTCGGCAGAGAACCATAATATTTATTTCAATGCACCTGGAAGTATCAATGGTGACATTGTAATATACAATAGGTTAATTGAATTGAAACCGCCCTTCTCATAGAGGGGCGGTTTTTTAATTGTAGTTAATGGTGGATGGATTTAAAAAATGTTCACTGTTAAATTATGAGGAGAAATACTTAACTTTAAACCTCAGTGCCACATTCACCAGTAAAATCAGCACCGGCACTTCGACCAACGGACCAATTACGGCTGCAAATGCCTCCCCCGAATTTATTCCGAAAACGGCAACAGCAACTGCGATGGCCAACTCAAAATTATTACTGGCGGCCGTAAATGCAATTGTAGTTGTTTTACTGTAATCCGCACCGATTTTTCTGCCCATATAAAAACTTACCATAAACATAATGATGAAATAAATTACGAGCGGAATGGCAATTCGCACAACATCCATCGGTAATTGAACGATGTATTCACCTTTGAGAGAAAACATCACAAGAATAGTGAAAAGCAGCGCGATCAATGTAATGGGACTGATCTTCGGGACAAACCTGGTGTGATACCAGTCTTTATTCTTCACCCGGATCAAAATAAAGCGTGTTAAAAATCCTGCGATAAAAGGAATACCAAGATAAATGAACACACTTTTTGCTATTTGACCCATGGTAATGTTTTTCACCACATCGGTTGTTTCGATGCCAAACCAGCCGGGGACAATGGCGATAAAGACCCAGGCATAGACTGCAAAAAAAAGCACCTGGAAAATAGAGTTGAAGGCCACGAGTCCGGCAGCGTATTCGGAGTTGCCTTTGGCCAGTTCGTTCCACACGATCACCATAGCAATGCAGCGGGCAAGCCCGATCAGGATCAAACCGTACATGTAATGTGGATAGTTCTGAAGAAATACTATAGCTAAAACAAACATCAGCACCGGTCCGATGATCCAGTTCTGAACAAGGCTCAGGCCAAGGATTTTTACATTTTTAAAAACAAGGGGTAGTTCCTCGTATTTAACCTTTGCCAAAGGCGGATACATCATCAGGATCAAACCGATGGCGATGGGAATGTTAGTAGTCCCGACACTCATTTTATCCCAGAACCCTGCAATGGATGGGAACAGAAATCCGGAAAATACCCCGACCAGCATAGCAGAAAAAATCCAAACCGTAAGGTAACGGTCTAAAAAGGATAAGCGTTTTGTCAATTGTTCCATTGAATGTGTTATTTGCCGCAAATACGCTAATAAATAATCATTCGTCGCATTCGTGGCTATTTTAACTTACTTTTCGGCGAAAACTGTAATACTGTAAATACCCATATTACTATTTTTGAAATCCAACAGTTCATTTAAAGCTAAATAATTCGACAGTAGCTCATCAGGGAGTTTAATTTCTTTTTCTTTCCTGATCTGAATGTTTTTGAATCCCACAATGGTGATCACATCAAGATAATCTTTCTTTTTCATTGCTCCCGAAACGCATCCGGCATACAGGACAGCATCTTTCAACAGAGGTTCCGGAAGGTCACCAGAAAGCACGACATCCGAAACACAAAAATGACCCGTTGGTTTGAGAATCCTGTAAATCTGCTGAAAGGCTTTTAGTTTGTCAGGTACCAGATTCAAAACGCAATTGCTCACGACAACATCAGCAATCGAATCGGGCAATGGCATTTCTTCGATATCCCCCTTGATGAATTGTACATTCGTAAAACCAAGTTTTGCCACATTGTTTCTCGCTTTGGACAACATGGCATCGGCAAAATCGAGTCCAATTATCTTTCCTTCATCTCCAACGATAGATCGAGCCACAAAAGCATCATTCCCAGCTCCGGAACCAAGGTCGATTACGGTATCTCCCTTTTTTATATCTGCGTATTCGGTCGGTAGACCACAGCCTAAACCCAAATCTGCATTTTTGTCATAGCCATCCAGATTTGTATAATCGTCATTGAATAGCGTATACTCAATATCATTGCAGCATTCTGTACTTCCGCAGCAGGAAGACTGATTCTGTTCTTTGCTCTGTAAGGCAATCTGGTTGTATTTGCTTCTTACAATTTCTTTTAATCGTTCGTTCATTTCTTTAAATTTTTTAAATAAAAATCAAAAAACTTATCCTTTATCTCATCCCTGATTTTACGATAAACCCGCATAATTTCCTCTTCAGATCCTTTAGCTTCGGCCGGATCTTCAAAACCGATATGAAGCTGGTGTTTCACATTGCCTGTAAAAACCGGACAAACTTCTTTAGCATGATCACAAACCGTTATCACATAATCAAAGCTTTCGGTAATAAAATTGTCGACAGATTTTGGCTTATGATTGCTGATATCAATACCGATTTCGTTCATAACCTTAATAGCCTTCAGGTTTACCTGATTCCCGGGTTCGGTTCCTGCTGAATAAACTTCAAGGTTTTGATCAAACGATTTTAAATACCCTTCAGCCATCTGGCTACGGCATGTATTGCCTGTGCAAATGATCAGTATTTTCATCTTAATCACAATTTAATGGCCCGCAACAATTCATAGAATTGATCAGAATTTCCATTGAAACTTTCAGCTTTTCCAGAACTTCCGGGTTCAGGCAGTAATTTGTTTTGATACCGGAAATGTGTCCCTGGATTAATCCTGCTTTTTTTAATTCATTGAGATGCTGGTTCACGGTCGTTCTTCCTAAAGGTATTTCTTGCGAGATGTCACCGGTGAAACAACTGTTGGTTTCTGCCAGGAAGTTCAGGATGGCCAGCCGGGCCGGATGCCCCAGCGCTTTGAACATCAAGGCGCTCTTCTGAAGTTGCTCTTCAAATAGTTCTGTTTTTGCTGTCGGCATAAACTCCATTTTTAAATTCCGGCGTAAAAGTACGTCAAAAATTTTAATCTGACGTACTTTTACGTTAACAAATTATAAATTTTCTGTTTCCTGTCATAACACAGAAAAGGCAGGAACATTAAATATCCTGCCTTTATGAGATTTGTAAATGGATTATCCTTTCTCAGCGCACTCAATGCACACTTTTTTATCGCTCTTGACCCGGCCGTACTCCATAACGGTCATTTCGCCGCATTCCTCACACACAAAACTGTTGAAGCTGTGTGGATGTTCATGCAGTTCAAAATTGAAAACTTCAGAAATGTTGATAAGCATCTCTTCAGGAGCTCCCATCACCTTTTTCACCAGCGGCTCGACCACCTCGTCGGGAACTTTGCTCGCAGGAATACCTTTTTCTCTAAAATCCCTGAAAAATGAAGTCTGCTTATTGGCCAGCATGGTTTCTGCTTTTGGTGTCACCCGAACAGCTTTTCCACTGGCTTTATCGATGACAGTAACTGCCCATTTACCTTTATGTGTCTTTTTAATGTTGCCCTTGCCAAAAGTTGTTCCCAGAATTACCTGCAAACCATCGGCATAACAGGTGGCACAATGGTTATCGCCCAGGTCTGCAATAGCGATGATTTGCCCATCTTTTGCGCGTTCAACACCCAATTTGTTAAGGGCAGCAGCGCCAACCCTTAATCCCATCGGCATAGCCGGGCATTTGTGCCCGTGAAATTTTTGCCCGAACTCGAGCCAGTCTTGTGGATTTACCATGATCTAAAAATTTAAAATGTTTTCAAAAAAATTAATTAAAAAATATTTGTAGCTGAATGGTTGCAAAATAGTTTTTCAAGTTTCCATCACTCAACTGAGCACCGTTGTCAAGCATGATCTTTAATTTGTCTTCATTGATTAAATAGTTATACCCGATGTGAATTACAGGTGAATTAAGGGTACTTTCGATCAGGTCATTATATTGATTCCATGAAGCAACAAGTTGGTTTTTACCCAGATTTAATGCAGCTAAGATATAATAACCATCAGCTATATCATTATTAAGGCTTGCCCAAAGGTATTCTGCCTGAAGTTTAAATTTATCCTGTATGATATTGTGCAAATAAATTATAACGGAAATCATTTCCCGAAAATAACACGGAATCGGCCAATATAGCCGACAATTGAAGTTGCTCGGCTTTTCGATACATCACAGAGTAGCCTGTATAAAAATGATTGTCGAAAAGTGATAACGCTGTTTTATGTGTTATAAGAATTCCAGGATTATTAAAGTCGTATTCTTTAATTCCGTATCCATTGAATATTCCAAGCCATGTTTGAAACTTATTGTCAGAATCGGTATAACTTCCCTCGATTCCAATATCGCGAACTCCCAATGTGCCGTTTGGAATTAAAGCATTTATAACAGCGGAGCGTTCGGTCAACGGAATTTCGTAATCGGGCTGAAAGCGCTGTAAACTGTATTGCGGAATAAATTGTCCCATATTTATCCTGAACCGACCTTGCTTGTAATAAACCAGCACATCCTGCAAAAAGAATTTTTCATTCTGGTTGCTGGTAATGGTGGTTTGAATATGGAATCCCCAATGCTCATTAAAACCTGGCGTGGAATTTACCCAGAGTTTCATGCGGCGCATGGCAAATGAATTCACATCATCGAAATTAGCTTGTAAACCGGAGCTGAGCATAGCCATTCCAGGCTACTTTTACTGTTGGCAATTCCTGGGCAGATAAATTGGTCAAAAAAACAAGCAGTAAGAAGGTCAGAAAAATTTTCAGACCGATTAATTTGACTAAACAACGTTTCGTATGCAATAAATGTATCCCGGTTAAATTAAAAAACATTCCAGATAAGCTTAATAGCCATTAACAATAATATAATTGCCAATATTTTCTTTACCGCTTGCGGATTAAGTTTTTTGTGCATAAACATGGTTCCTAATGTAGCACCTGCCACACCGGCAGCCGAAGCGATTATTAAGAGTTTCCAATCGATGTTTCCCATAGCCCAATAAGTCAGGAATCCTGAAAAAGATGAAAATGGAACAACAAAGGCAGTGATGGTGGCAATTTTTTTAGGATTAAATCCTAACATTAGCATAAGCGGTGATATAATATTTCCGCCGCCTATTCCGAGCAATCCTGATAAAAATCCGGCAAAAGCCCCGATTCCGGAAAGAGCACCAAAGGGTCTGTCTTCACGATAGAAATCCTGAGCATTTTTCTTGTGAAACAAAAACATTATTCCTGAGAAAAGTAAAAACCCCGTGAAAAGAATAAGAATGATTTTTTTAGAAATATATTGAGACACCCAGGCTCCAAGAATGGCAAACAGAAATGAAAAAATGATAATCGGTATTCCAATCTTAAAATCGAGCCTTTTATTCCGGATATTTGAAACACTGGCACCGACTAGACTTACTGTGTTATAGAAAAGTCCGACAGGCTTTGCTACTCCAATAGGAATACCGAATGACACCAATATGGGTATCAGAATAATAGCAGCCCCTACCCCGCCAAGTGAGAAAATGAATGCTGCCACGAAAGAAATCGTTGCTATTAAATAATCCATTGTTATTTATGCGAATTGATCTTACCCGGATTAATTTGTAAATAGTATTATTTAAGTTGAGGATAATAAAATCCCTTTTCAGTGGATTCATGACCCGCACAAGGAATGCAAACACGTTTCCCGTCTTTTATACGGAGGTAGCGTTCGAAAACATATTCGCCACATGCTTCGCAGGCAGCTTTGTTAAACGAACCTTTAACCGGTATATAGGTAAAGTCAGGCAGTGAAGTAAGTGTAAACAGTTCATCATCTGAAGCATTCAATACAATGTTAATGATGTCTTGGCAAACTTCAGCCGGGATGTGCGAAGGTTCGATACCCTTTTTGCGATATTTAAAAAACTCATGGGGTGCAAGTTTGTCCTGGAATTCGTTTCGCAAGAAAATCCGTACAGCTCCTTTTACACCCGGATACCAAAAAGTCGCAGCTACTTTACCATAGTAAAGTTTGTCCATCATGCCTTTGCCAAAGGTTGCCCCCGTTGCCGACATAATGCCATCCTGCATACACCCTTGCGGATGTCCAACGCCCATTTCTGAAAAAACGTGCAATTCGTGGTCTTTGCAACGCTCTACACCTAATTTTTGCAAGGCCAATGTTCCCATACGGTAACCAATTGGCATAAACGGGCATTGATGTCCGTGAAATTCATAAGCCCAATCCGGAATCTGAAATTTTGTTTTTTTCATTTTGTTCATTTTAAATTATATTTCTTGTTATCAAATATATAGGCATACATGGGTACAAATATTAAGGTTAGCAGCGTACCGACAAGTAACCCACCAATGGCCACATCAGCAAGCGGGCTCAAACGTTCAAGACCGACAGCCTGTTCCAGGGCAATAGGAATCATCCCTGCTATGGTACCAAAAGCCGTCATCATCACCGGGCGAAAACGCACCCTGACGCTCTCCATAGCGCTTTCGAAGGGAGATTCGCCGCTTTCGCGGTGCTTTTGATAAAAATCGATCAGCAGGACGGCGTTTTTAATTATTATTCCAAACAATAGCAGTATTCCCAACAAACTGGGCATGCAGCTAGGCTTGTGGAACAGGAGCATACCCCAGGCGGCGCCGATCATAGAAAGCGGCAAGACAATGATCATTATCAAAGCCATTTTCACCGACTTATAAATTGCTATAAGTGAAATGAGCAGGATGACTATTCCCAGTGCAATGGCTTTCATCATCCTGGCAAAACTGTCATTGATGGTCGCAATGTCGCCTTCCTGTGTAACCACTACATCGCCTAGATTTTTTACCCCGGCCAGAGCAGCCACCGCATCATCCGTCAGGTGTGTAATTGGCCGTTTAGCTCGATATCCGTTAACATCGACACTGTAAAGCATTTTGTCGCGTTCGATCTTGGCAAAAGTTAGTTTTTTAGAAATTTTTGCCAGGGCTTCAAGCGGCACTTCCCCGACATTGGTTTGGATGGGCAATAACCTTAATGTTTGAATATTTTCATTGAACTTACCCTTCATGTATAGTCGAACAACTTGTGCGTTCATTGATTGCAAATCCGCATTCAGCCCAACTTCCTGTCCTTTTATCGGAATTTGCATAATAATCTGATACGGTGTAACGCCATAACTCAACGCTTTATTTTCATCAATATCCAGAACAATTTCACTGAAATCCTCCGCCCAGCTTGTTGATAAAGAGGTAAGGCCTTTAACATCCTTTATTGCCTGGCTGACTTGAACGGCTTTGTCAGCCAATCCATCCACCATGGGTGATTTCAAACGTACATCTATCGGGGCTTTGATGGAAGAAAGGGCTGTTGCGCCAAAATCAAACACATCAAGCCTTTTGATGCCTTCCAGGTTTGAAAGCCTGTCCCGTATGGAATCTTCAAGTTGCCACATATTTTGTTTACGGCTAAAACGGTCCACACAATTGATAGTAATAGTAGCTTCCGACGGCAGATTACCACTGCCAAGGCTGAGAACCCCGGCTTCTGTGCCAAAGGCGATAGAACTTCTTACAATCCAGGACTGAGCTTGCAGCCATGTTAAGATGGGCTCCAGTTTTGCTTCCGAACTATTTACAGTTTCGTTTGAACTGAATTGTATTTGTGCTTTTATAATCCCGGTGTCCATAGGTGGCATAGCATCCTTGCCGATGGTAGGCATGATAGTTTTTACACTTACGACCAACAGTATCAATACACCGGCCGTCAGGAGGACGCGGCGCAGTAACCTTCTTTTTGTGTTTGAAAATTTAATAACCCCAACATAGGGTTCTACCAGTCGCCCCATTGAATTGTTATATACTTTATCCAACCAGAGTTCCGCTTTTGTTTTTGCGGTCCCGTTTTTATAAAGAAATTTTAAAAGCTGGGGAATAAACGTAACTGCCAGGAAAAATGAAAAGATCAGGGCAACGATCAATGTAAAGATAAGCGGTTTAAATATTTTTTCGGGGAAGCCACCTACGTACATCAACGGGAAAACAATAGCAATCGTAGCCAGTGTACCGGCAAATACAGGTCCGATCACTTCTTTTGTCCCATTCTTAACAGCAGTATCCAGGTCTTCTTTAAGCTCTTTCATATGGCGTTCCACATTCTCGAGCACAACCACCGCATCATCGGTTAACATACCGAGTGCCAGAATAATAGCAGTGTAGATCACCAGGTTTAACTCACCTCCGGTAAGCCAGATGACAGCAATCGTTGAGAAAAATACCATGGGAATAGAAAGTCCGGCAGCGATAATTGCCTTGAAATTTCCCAAAAAGAAGAGCACCACTAGCAGCGTAAAGATAATGGCATCACGTAGCGCAGCAAGCATGTTGGTATTGGCCAGTTTGATCAGATCACGCTGGGTATCGGATATTTCAAACTTAATATTAGGATATTGCGCCTCCAGTTTTTTTATCTCTGCCCGTGCTGCCGTGCTCACATCCAGTACACTTCCATGGGGTGCACGCTGAATAGCCAGCGCAATGGCAGATTTTCCATTGCCCATATATCCGCTCATGCGCTTTTTAAATCCCCAGGTTACATTAGCTACATCACCCAACAAGACATTCGGTAAGACAGAGATCTGTTTGATCTTCTCCACTTCGTCCTTTTCACCATAAAAAGTAACCGTATAGAAACTGTCATCACCTTTAACAAAGCCGATGGGCATATCACGGTTCAGCGTTTGAATGGCTTTAGCAATCATGTCGAAATTGACCCCGTAACGTTTTGCTTTAAAAGGATCTACCTCAATATTAATCCCGCTTTCATAACCGCCAAAAACCTCCACATTTCCAATACCAGGATTGCTTAATAGATAAGGTTTAATAAAGCTGTCAGCCATTTTACGTATTTCAGCCAGACTGATTTCATCGTTTTTCGGTGATAAGGAGATGACGTCAACCGGCAGGGTAAAATCACCTGCTGTATATATAGCTGGGCTGATGTTTTCCGGTAATTTTGCTTTAGCAATTGAAAGGGCGTTTGCGACATCGACGGCGGCGGCGTTAAGCGTTTTTTTGTAACTAAAATCTGCTTTGACGATTGAAAAATTTGCCACATTAGTTGAGCTTATATCGGTAATCTCGCCGAGGCGCGCAATTTCCTCCTCGATTGGTTTTGAAACCGTGTTGGCAGCCACCTGGGCGGTAGCTCCGGGAATTGCGGTAATAACGATTACCTGGGGAGGATTTGCATCAGGGAACAGATTCTTTGGAAGTGTGATCAGGCCAACTATTCCTAAGATAAAAAAACCTGCAATTAACGAATAAAGTGTATACGGCCTTTTGTAGAAATAATCGAACATGGCTTATTCCTCCTTACTTTTTAGTGAAATGCCCGATAGTAGCTTTAAAAGAATATCCTGTTTTTCAACCACCACCTCTTTCCCTGCAAGCTCGCTATTGCTCACAGCAGCGCCATCTTCTCCGGATTGAATAATGTTAATTTCGGTTGCAATAGCCTTATCGTTGTTTTTTACAAACACGTAACTCTTGCCATTCCGGTTTAATATGGCATCGAAAGGCAGTTTAACGGCCTGGCCGCTAAAAACTTTGACATCAACCTCAATCCGTTCTCCTGTTATTAGTGAAAGGTCATCATCAACCATTTTGTATTCAGCCAAACCGTTAAAGGTGCTGTTAAGCGGAATGGCATCATAGCTTTTGTCATTTATTGTAACTCCATAGACTTTTAAATCCGAAGGTATGCTGAGTTTCAGGTATGCTCCCCTTTTCGCGCTTATAATGGCTATGGGCTGGCCCGGCATGGCCATGTCGCCGATGTTGAGCATTGTTTTTGAAATGATACCGGATGACGGCGCTGTGAGGATTGCGTACGAGCTGTTGTTATTCACATCGTTCAGGGACTGGGTTAACGCTTCGACTTTCGATTCCGCTTCGGCAATCCGGCTTTCCTCCATCTCAGATTGTTCGATTGAGGCACCTTTAACCGCCAAAAGTTCAAGTGTCCGTTTATGGGTAGCCAGGAGGTTTTTCAATCCCGTCTTCGCGGCAGAAATTTGAGCTTCGGTACTTTGTATGCCGCTTTCGATACTGGTATTATCGAGCCTGACTATGACATCTCCTTTTGAAACGGTTGTGCTGCTTGGCTTAAGCGACTCAATACGTGCGGCTATTTTAGAAGCCAGGACAACATCCTCGTCATTCTGGACCAGAGCCAGATAAGGTAGGGTAAGGGTAACTTCCTTCAGTTCCGGTCTGATGGTTTTTACTACCATCGAATAAGTTTTAGCAACCGGTTCAGATGCATCTCTCTTACGGGCATGTTTTACAGCCATTATGCCTGCTGCCAGTAGTATAACCACTACTATAGTCCAAATTATATACTTCTTTTTCATTTTACAATCTCCTCAATATTATTTCCATAAATTACACATAACTTCATCAGTGATTGCCATTTCTCGGCCTGGGATTTGAAAAGCTTTGATTTTTCGAAAATTACATCGTCCTCGTATTTCAGGTAATCTTCCATGGTCAGTTGATCCGATTGGTAGCTGACCCCGGCGATGTCTAAAAGTTGCTCCTTCTCTTTAACGCTATTTTCATACAACCGGATTGAGTTATCCAGCAACCGCAGGCTATTTTGCAACTGCGAAGCCTGCGATGCAAGTTCAAGGCTCATCCGGTCAACATCGTTTTTTGTGCTTTCATACTCGAGCTTGTCATTCCTGATTTTGGCATACTGGTCCTTTGCAAAAAGAGGAACTTTTAAAATGATCCCGGCTGTTCCATAGTTATTATTTACGCGATGATTGTTATTATAAGCGTCTGCGGTATTTTTGCTATAGCTGCCTTGCAGGACCAGGGCAGGCAAGAGTTTTTGCTTTTCGGCCCTGTATCCCAGGCGGTCGGCTTCCGCTTTTTCCCGCAACGGGTCGAGCGCTTTCAGGTCACCATCCTGGAAAGTTCCTACCTGCTCCATATTTACCGGGCTTTTTAAGGCAACGCCCGTCAGTGATTGAATAACCGCCACCACCCCTTCCCGTTGTAATGCAAGGTCGTTTTTCAAAATATCAATTTGATTGATCCCATTGTTGATGTTCAGGAGGGCGGATTCAGGGGCGCGGCCATTATTGACTTTCATGACCACAAATTCTTTTGTTTTCATCATCGAAGCCTTTTTCTTCTCCAATGCCTGCTCCAAGGCATCCATATACAAAAGGTTAGCATTAGCGCCAACAATCGTGGCCTCGTTCTTAAGCAGATTGTTTGCTTTGAGATCTTCGGCTGACTGTGCCATCATTTTTGCTTTGGCCGCCATTGGAAAAATAGAGGCCTCGAAAACTGGCATGGAAATCGCCACTCCAAGCCTTAGTATATTTTCGCTAAAGGGCTGGGCAACATTAGGGTCTTTAACCATCGCCAAAAGGTCATTTGGCGGAACCGGCAGCATCCCAGTGGCGGTTGATGCATAATCGTACCTTCCAAAAAGGTCGATGTTTGGATATAGCTTGCTGTAAGCTATTGTTTTTCCGACAAGGGCCTGTTCGATCCGTATTTCATCACCTTTCGTGACAGGGTGAGTTTTGAGCGAGTCAAATAGTTGTCCGACATTCATTATTTCCTGGGAATTTGACAGAACAGGAATTAAAAGTAGAATTAACAAATGTTTGATCATGATCACCTCCATTTTTTATTAAGTAAGTATTTACTTATTTTATTGACAAAAAAATTATTTTTCAAGGATTTTAACTAATAACTGCATCATTTTACTGCAATAATTGTCGGCATGAAATTCGCCCCCACCCAAGACTAATTCAATATTCAGTGATACGGGGATTCCCATGTATATCATTGCGACATTTTCAACGGCGATGCCCTCGTCCCACATGCCCATAGCAATCCCATCCAGGATTATTTTACTCACTAATATCTTTTGGTTGTTAAAGATTTGCTGAAGATTTGCCTTAAGAGAGGCATCGTTGTTATGCGATGCTTCGGAAAATAGCAACATCGTAATTCCCTTGTTGTCTGTCAAATACCTGACTGTTTCGCACAAGTAATCGTACAACCTTGTTTCTGGCTCTGTCTTCGAATTGGCAATAGTCCTTAACCTGCCGATAAATTCTTCCTGGACATCCTTAATGATAGATAATATGATATCCTGTTTGGAAGCGAAATGGCGAAAAATAGTCCCTTCGCTCATACCTATCCTTTTGGCCAGATTGTGAGTGGATAGTTTCTTTAGACCATCGGTATATATGATATCGAGTACGGCCTGCTTGATTTGTTCCTGTCTTATTTCTGTACTTTTACGTTCCACGTGTGTGAGTATTTACTTACAAAGATAAATACTTTTTTACAATTGTCAAGTAAATTTAAATTTTTTTAACGTTTTTTATTGGTAATCAGGTTCTCAAGTTTAAATGCCGGGGCTGGGAAGGTTCAGCAATAAAGCATCACATTAGCATCAGCTCACGCAGCCACAACCACCAAATGATTTTCCAGTCCAGGAATCCGGTGAGATACCGCTGATCTTCTTAACAATCTCTCTGGCGACTTCATATACCATTTGCAGATGTTCGTCCTTAAGATCTTTATTCCTTGCGATTTTTGTATTAAATGCGTTTTCATTCCCATTGATCTTCGAAACATCTATAAACCCGTTGACCTTGCCGCTATATTTTTCCGTGCTTCTTTTAGCACAAAGTTTATCACAACCGTCTACAGATATCGTCGGAAATACTTTCGCAACGTTTCTTTCCTCCTCGTAACCTGCAAGATAAAGCGGCAAACATAGTGTTACTGTTTCAACAAATTTTAGTTCTTCAGGAACTTTTCTTGTTGCGAGCCTTGAAATAGTTCCGCCGCCCATTCCAAGCAATCCTGATAAAAATCCGGCAAAAGCCCCGATTCCGGAAAGAGCACCATAGGTTCTGTCATCACGATAGAGGTCCTGACCATTTTTCTTGTGAAACAAAAACATTATTCCTGAGAAAAGTAACAACCCAGTGAAAAGAATCAGAATGATTTTTTTAGGATTATATTGAGACACCCAGGCTCCAAGAATTGCAAACAGAAATGAAAAAATGATAATCGGTAATCCAATCTTAAAATCGAGCCTTTTATTCCGGATATTTGAAACACTGGCACCGACTAAACTTACTGTGTTATAGAAAAGTCCGACAGGCTTTGCTACTCCAATGGGAATACCGAATGACACCAATATGGGTATCAGAATAATAGCAGCCCCTACCCCGCCGAGTGAGAAAATAAATGCTGCCACGAAAGAAATCGTTGATATTAAATAATCCATTGTTATTTATGTGAATTGATCTCACCTGGATTAATTTGCAAATAGTATTATTTAATTAGAGTTTTTTTAAACCATTTGTTGTTTTTTGCATCCCTCTGCCAACGTTCATGCGTACTCTTTACAAGTATTTTACTTTGCAAAAATACTTTACCTTTTACCACTAATCCGGATGTCATCACTAACGCATATTTACCATACTCTTTGAACTCTTTGATATTTTGAATATCGGCATCGATACTATTCACTTCAAAAATGTTGAAAATCATTTGTTCAGGTTTTGTTTTTTTAGAACAACCTGTACCTAGTATTATGATTTCGAGCATCGTTTTATTATTAAAAAATCCAATTAAACAGAAACCCTACCATCAAAATTCCTGTGCCCACAATTCCGATAAATGTAAAGATCAAAGGGAGTTTTAGTACTTTTCTAAGAATCACCATCTCGGGCAGTGATAGTCCGATAACTGCCATCATAAATGCTAAAGCCGTTCCGAGAGAGGCTCCTTTTTCAATGAGAACAGAAACTATCGGGACAATGCCCGCAGCATTGGAATAGAGAGGAATACCAATCAGAATGGAAAGCGGAACCGAAAACCATGCAGATTTTCCCATAAGGGCTGCCATAAAATCTTCCGGAACATAACCATGCACGCCAGCACCCACTGCAATACCAATGGCAACATACAACCACACTTTTCCTACAATTTCTTTTACGGCGTCATATCCATATTTAATTCTTTCACTAAAATGTATTTTTTCTTCATCAAAAGCATTTCGACCTACCTTTACTTTGTACACCCATGGTTCAACCCATTTTTCAAGTTTTAGTCTTCCGATGACCCAACCTGCAAAGATGGCAATAAACAAACCTGTACCAATGTAAATGGAGACTACTTTCCAGCCAAACATACCATAAAGCAACACAACAGCTACTTCGTTTATCATCGGTGCTGAAATAAGAAAAGAAAATGTGACACCCAAAGGAACACCGCTTTCGACGAAACCAAGAAACAAAGGGATTGCGGAACATGAACAGAATGGAGTGACAATACCTAATGTAGATGCCATTACATTGCCTGTCAGGGTTTTTTTGCCTTCCAGTGCCTTGCGGGTTCTTTCAGGTGTAAAATAGGTGCGGATTACTCCAACGAAGAATATTATTAAGGTGAGTAATAACATCACTTTTGGAAATTCGAAAGCGAAGAACCAGATTGCTTCAGCAAAGTGCTCACCTTTGATCATGCCCAGCGCCGAAAAAATAAACCAGTCGGTAAACGGCTGTAAAAAATGATATATAAAATACCAGAAAGGTAATAAAATCAGGGGTAATATAATCTTACCCTTATCGGTATTTAATATTCCTGAATGCATTAAAAAAAATCTTTTAAATAGATAATATACAGGTAATAAAGACCAACCAGAATGAATACACCAGCCACTATGCGTCTAAACCAAAATTCGAAAGATTTTAAATTTTTATAGAAACCACTTACTCCTGACAATGTGTATGCGATAAGCCATGCGAAAATTATAACCGGTATTCCGGTCCCAATAGCGAATATGAATGGTAACAGTATGCCTTCGCTGCTGCTGATCGTCATCGGAACGAGCATGCCGAAATAGAGGACGCCGCTGTACGGACAAAATGCCAGTGCAAAAACTATCCCAAGTAATAACACACTCCAATAGCTTACGACCTTACTTTTCGAAAATTTATCCGTCAGGGTTGAAAAGCCCGGGAAATTTACCTTAATAATATCGAGCATAAAGAAACCTATGATAATCAATAAGGGTCCGATGATCTTTTCGCCATACAACTGAAAGAATCCTGATATTTTAAATTGCTCAGCACTGTATAATAAAATTACAGCTAAAATTGTGTAGGACAAGGATCGGCCCAAAGTATAAACCAGCCCGTTGACAAAAACTCTGTTGCGATTTTGAATATCCTTGCTAAGATATCCGACAGCTGTAATATTTGTCGCCAGCGGACAGGGGCTTATTGCCGTCATCAGCCCGAGAATAAATGCCGTTAAAATTGGGAAGGATGAACTTTCCAACAATGAAGTAAGGAATTCCATTTGAGGATTATAGCTTTTCTATTGCTTCACCAATCGCTTTTTTAAGTTTATCAGGATTTGTCTTGGCATACATAAAGGCTGTGTTTGTCAGATTTTCCTGCTTTGTACCTTTTACAATTAATAAAGTCTGACCTGAAACCTCGTACTGCTCAGCCAGAGGTTGGTTTGTTTCGTCCTCAATGTTGACCGATAAAAAGATCATCTCTCCCGATTTCATTTTTTCGGGATAGAGTTCTTCCAAAGCTTTCTTTGATTCCTCTTCAACGGCCATGCAAGTGGCACAGCGACGTTCATAATGGAAGTAATAAACTTCGACTTTATCAATTGAATTTCCATCCTTAGCCTGTTTTTGATCACTTGTCTGCGCAGTACATGAGACGAATGCACCTGATAAAATCACTAAAATTGAAAGCAATAATTCTTTGTTTTTCATGTGTGTGAAATTAAATTGTCAATAATTTTTTTAATTCTTCGGATGAGGGCAATCTGCCGCTTAATACTACTTTTCCGTCGATAACCAATCCGGGTGTACGCATGATTCCGTATTCCATTATTTTCATGATATCTTCTTCCTTCGATATCTCTGCATTTATACCCATTTGTGCCACATGTTTCCCGTGTGATTTTTTCCAGGGTTTTGCATTTAGGGCAACCTGTTCCCAAAACTTTTATATCCATGTTATTTTTTATTTCTGTTCGTTGTTCGTAAAATTGCGAACGGCAAAGGTGAATAAAAAAAAATCAACAACCAAGGAAATTCTCAAAAAGTTTTTTTTGCACCTTCCCAATTCTTCGAGTTTAAACAATATTTGATTTTGGGAGGATAGATTTCATCCTGCATCAAGCCTGCATTTTTTAATTCTTTCAGGTGCTGATTGACGGTAGTTCTTCCCAATGGAATTTCCTGGGAACTAACGCCTATTAAACAACTGTTAGTTTCTGACAGGCAGTTCAGGATGGCTAGCTGGGCCGGATGCCCTACCGCTTTTAAAAGTAAGGCACTCTCCTGAAGATCAATTTCAAAAAGTTCTGTTTTTGCAGTTGGCATAACTTCAATTTTAAATTCCGGCGTAAAAGTACGTCAAAAAAATTAAACTGACGTATTTTTACGTTAATAATCGTAGAAATTTTTTTAGTGGTAAAATTCAATTAAGTAAAGAATATTGCAATAAAGTAAAACCCAACCACAATTGAGACAACCGCCACAATCCTTCGAAACCATTTTTCGAAGACCATTAATTTATTATAAAAATTACCGACACCGCTCACCGAAAAGGCCAGCAGCCATACACCTGTTGAAGAATACCTTAACAACGATACCTTGAATATTGTATCCTCTCCGTAAAACGATGCTATTGTCGGTGATTACAAAGTGAATGCATTAATATTATTAAACCGAAAGTGAAAATTCCAGGAATTATTTGGATAAACCGTTTAAGCAACCATGGTTCGCCTGAGAGGAATATTTTGTCTGGCCTTAAACAGAGGATCCCGGCGATGTTTATCCGGCTATTCCGGATTTGGCTATTTTGAAAGGCAACATTCCATTTGTTTTCTCTCAATAGCGGCTGCAATATTTCAAGGATGTTAAATTGTTGTTAAATAAGTCAGTATTGGGTAATATCAGCCTTTTTGGCTGAACAATTCATTAATGATAACGTTCGAAGTCACGAGCCTCAAAACATTGCTTTAATAAAATACTTTGAAATCTTGATTGACGGATATCGTGTTTTCGCCAAAATTATTCGGTGGAGGTTAGTACATTTAACTGGTGCAATAAATGAATAAAAATTACCCTTTTACATTTTTCCAGATTTTATGCCCACCTTACATTTTATACGCATTCCATCTCGCATCAAGCGTTAATAATACAACAAACAAAAACAAAAATAACCTCACATGAAAAAACAAATTTTTACTCTACTGATTACGCTGCTAGGCATTGGTACTTTTGCCCAGGTAAGTATTAACACCGATGGTTCCGACCCCGATTCTAGTGCCATACTGGATGTAAAAAGTACTGCAAAAGGATTTTTGCCGCCCCGAATGACAGGAGCCCAGCGAGATGCGATCACTAATCCTAGTGCGGGATTGCTTTTATGGTGCACCAACTGTGGACTCAACGGTGAAATGCAAACCTTCAATGGAACAGAATGGGTTAACATGATGGGTGGTGCAGTTTCAGAAGCTTTCGTCTGTGGTACTTCTACAGTTTCTGACATAGATGGAAATGTATACCAGACCGTTTTGATTGGCACCCAATGTTGGATGAAAGAAAACCTGGCGACCACTAATTTTAACAATAGCAACAGCATTCAATTGGTGACTGATAATACAGCCTGGGCCGCTCTGACTACTCCTGCATACTGCTGGCACGAAAATTATCCCGTTTACGGAACGCCTTATGGAGCCCTTTATAATTGGTACGCTGTAAATTCCGGAAATTTATGCCCTATAGGCTGGCATGTACCCACAGATGGAGAATGGACAGAGTTAACTGACTATCTTGGCGGATTAACCGGTGCCGGTGGGAAACTAAAAGAAACCGGCTTCACACATTGGATTTCTCCGAATGAAGGTGCCACCAATGAGTCAGGGTTCACTGCGCTTCCCGGTGACCAACGTTTTAACAATGGTACCTTTAGTTTAGTTGGTTATTATGGATACTGGTGGAGTTCCACAGCAGACCCCAGCAATTATATCTGGATCAGGGTAATTAATTACAATTCGGCAAATGTATTCAGGTATACAGATTATAAGGAGAATGGCAGGTCGGTTAGATGTATTAAAAATTAACCTGTACTTTTTAAAATGGAATTTTATTTTGATGATTATTCCAAATTTAAATATTCATCAATTTGCACATTAAGTTTCACGTGTGATATTTTCCAGGGTTATGCTTTTAAAACAACCTGTTTCTAAAACTTTTATTTCCATGTTATATTTTATTTCTGTTCATTGTTCGCAATTTAATGAACAATAGTGAATAGAAAAAATCAACCACCAAGGAAGTTCTCAAAAAGTTTTTTTGCCTCTTCCCAATTTTCATTGTTAAGGCAATATTTAATTTTGGGGGGCTCGATTTCACCCTGTATCAGGCCTGCATTTTTTAATTCTTTCAGGTGCTGAGATAAGGTCGATTTGGCAATTGGCAAAACCTCGCTTAAATCGCCACTATAACAACAGGCTTGTTTCGACAGCAAATCCAAAATGTACATCCGTATTGGATGTCCCATGGCCTTGGCATAACGCGCTGTCTTTTTCTGATTTTCTGTTACTGATTGCATAAATTTAAAATTCCGGAACAAAATTAATCATTATTCAGGTCCCTTCTTATTTTGCGGTTTTCAAAATCAGTGCAACCTGAACGTTAATAATATCGATCCTTAATAAATGTTAATTTCATTATAAACTCAAACTTATATATTTAAATTTCGTTATATTTGCACTTTCAATTAGAATGATAAAAGCATTTTTAAATATCATTGTTTCGGTTAACCTGCTGGTAGCTTTCACAGGGTTTACGCTATCAACCCATTACTGTGGAGACGATCTGGTAAGTGTTGCAGTCAATCACCAGGCTGCTTCCTGCTGCAAGAGCGATTGCGGAAAATGTCATACGGAAGATCACTATGTAAAACTCAAAGAAGATCTGTCATCGCCCGTTCACTTTGAAAAATTGCAAATTTCGCAGGTTGACCTGATGTTATCACCAATCGTCATTTTCAATCAAACATTTACTGAAAATTCAAACAATTACGCTTTTATCAGCAAATCGCCGCCCGGACGATCCGGTCCCGAAATGCTTTCTTCTTTCCAGTCGTTTTTACTCTGATTTTAATTGAATGCCTTTGATGGAGCATGTCCATGTGGATGGATTATGCTTTGATTTCCAATTTTACAACATCAAAAAATTCAATTAAAATCATGTATCATGCTGAATAAGATTATTCGGTTTTTTCTGGAAAACAAGCTGATTACCTTTATTGTTCTGATCACCTTTATCGGTTGGGGAATCGTTAATGCTCCATTCAACTGGAAAACAGGCTTTCTCCCAAGCGATCCCGTACCGGTTGATGCCATACCCGATATTGGTGAGAACCAGCAGATCGTTTATACGGAATGGCCGGGCCGTTCTCCGCAGGATATCGAGGACCAGATATCCTATCCACTCACAACGGCGTTACTTGGCATTCCGGGTGTAAAAACGATCCGCAGCAATTCCATTTTTGGCGTTTCAAGCATTTATATCATTTTCGATGATGATATTGAATTTTACTGGAGCCGGACCCGCATCCTCGAAAAACTGAATTCACTGCCTGCCGGAACTCTTCCTGAAGGTGTGACACCATCTCTTGGACCTGATGCCACCGCTCTCGGACAGATTTACTGGTATACCCTCGAAGGTCGCGATAAAGACGGCAAACCTTCCGGAGGCTGGGATCCGCAGGAGTTGAGAAGCATACAGGATTATTATGTCCGCTATGCCCTGACTTCGGCCAAAGGGGTTTCGGAAGTTGCTTCCATCGGAGGATTTGTGAAAGAATACCAGGTCGATATCGATCCCAATGCCATGAAAGCTTATGGCGTGAATGTCGGGCAGATCATGCAGGCTGTTCGCAAAAGCAACCTCGATATCGGTGCCCGTACCATTGAATTCAACCGGGCTGAATACCTGATCAGGGCATTGGGTTATATAAAATCACTGAAAGATTTGGAGGAAAGTGTGGTTGTGGTTCATGATAATGTGCCGGTTAGGATAGGTGATGTTGCAAGAGTCAATTTTGGTCCGGCCACGAGGCGTGGCGGCCTCGATAAAGATGGTGCGGAAGCTGTTGGCGGTGTCGTCGTGGCCCGATATGGTGCGAATCCAATGGAAGTAATCAATAATGTAAAGGCAAAAATCGCCGAGATAACACCAGGACTTCCTTCAAAAAAACTTGACAATGGCAAGATCTCCAAAGTAACCATTGTTCCTTTTTACGACCGAACCGGCCTTATCAAAGAAACTCTCGGTACGCTTGAATCAGCCCTGACCGGTGAGATACTCATCAGCATTATTGTGGTCATCATTTTGGTATTGAACCTGAGGGCATCGATTCTGATTTCGAGTCTCCTGCCGATTGGCGTTCTGATGACATTTATTACAATGCGGCAATTCGGTGTGGATGCCAACATAGTTGCTTTATCAGGGATTGCCATTGCCATTGGTGTGATGGTGGATGTGGGGATCGTGTTTACGGAAAACATTATCCGGCATCTCGATATGCCTGAAAACAAAAATGCCCGGGGAAAAGACCTGCTGAATGTGATCTATACGGCCACTGTCGAAGTCGGTTCAGCTATCATAACAGCATTGGCGACTACTGTCGTAAGTTTTCTACCTGTTTTTGCGATGCAGGCTGCCGAAGGAAAACTGTTCAGACCGCTGGCCTTCACGAAAACGTTTGCTTTGTTGTCTTCACTGGTAATTGGAATCGTCATCATTCCGGCGATGGCTCATGTCATTTTTTCCATCCGGTTCGATAAAAAACGGATCAGCAGGATCTGGAATTTTATCCTGATGGCTCTGGGAGTGCTGCTTTTAATCGTAAGTGGAAAATGGGAAGCATTGGCACTGGTGGCCTTCGGGATCAATAACCTGCTGGCTTACCGCTGGCCCGAAAAACGTAAAAAGTTTCCCAACCTGATCAACATCGGCATTGCGCTGATTATTGTGGTTTATTACCTCACCATCGAATGGATGCCACTGGGCGCTAAAAACAGCACCTTTGGCAACTTCTTTTTCGTGATCTCAATTCTTGCAGTGGTTTTGGGAACATTGATGACCGTTGTCCATTATTACACGCAGATCCTGAAATGGTGCCTGGCCAATAAATGGAAATTTCTTGCTGTCCCAATCATTTTGATCTTATTTGGAATTATGATCTGGCAGGGTTCGGATAAAATATTTGGGTTCATACCCAATGCATTTAATAAAATAGGAATTGACGCAAGGAATACCAGGGTATGGACAAAATTTACCGAAACATTTCCGGGTATCGGGAAGGAATTTATGCCTGCATTAAATGAAGGGTCTTTCCTGCTTATGCCGACAACCATGCCGCACTCCGGCGTGGAAGAAAACATGGATGTAATCCGGCTTTTGGATATGAAAGTGAATGATATTCCGGAAGTAGAATCGACTGTCGGGAAATGGGGCCGGGTAAACTCCGCACTCGATCCGGCACCGATTTCGATGTTTGAAAATATCATCAATTACAGGCCCGAGTACATCCTGGATGAAAACGGTCATCGGATGCGGTTCAAGACGGATAAAGACGGAGCTTATGTTTTGAAAGACGGATCAACTTACGATACTGAGAAAGATGGGTTTAAGTTGATTGACAAGGCGAATTTAATTCAGGATGATCATGGCAAATATTTTCGTCAGTGGCGCGATCAGATTCATACACCCGATGACATTTGGCAGGAGATTGTAAGGTCATCTAAAATTCCGGGCATGACTTCGGCCCCGAAACTACAGCCTATCCAAACCCGGTTGGTCATGCTGCAGACCGGAATGCGGGCTCCGATGGGTGTAAAGGTTTATGGTCCCGATCTCCAGTCAATTGAAAAAACAGGGTATGAAATTGAAAATCTGCTTAAAGAAGTTCCTGGTGTGGAGCCATCTTCTGTTTTTGCCGACCGTGTGGTCGGTAAACCTTACCTTGAAATTAAGATTGACAGGGAAGCCATCTCACGCTATGGCCTAACCATCGATGATATGCAGATGTACATCAGCAGTGCCATTGGCGGTATGAAACTGACCACAACTGTTGAGGGCAGAGAACGTTTTCCTGTCAGAGTGCGCTATGCAAGAGAATACCGTGATAATCCCGATGACCTGAAAACCATTTTGATCCCTACACCGACAGGTGTTCAGGTACCATTGGGTGAACTGGCTGAGATCACCTATACCCGCGGTCCGCAAATGATCAAAAGCGAAGATACCTTTCTGGTAGGTTATGTGATTTTCGATAAAAAACAGGATGTTGCCGAAGGCGATGTTGTAGCCAATGCACAAAAATTCCTTCAGCAGAAAACAGAAGACGGTGAATTCAACCTTCCTGCAGGTGTGAGTTATAAATTCACTGGAAATTACGAAAACCAGATCAGGGCTACCAAACGGCTGATGCTGGTGGTTCCCATTTCGCTAATCCTCATCTTTCTGATCTTATATTTCCAGTTCAGATCCGTGTTACATCTGGTATGGTATTTTCCGGAATATTTGTCGCATTTTCCGGGGGATTCCTGATGCTCTGGCTTATACAGTCAGGGCTGGTTCCTGAATTTCCATGTTGGCGGGGTCAACATGCGCGACCTGTTCCAGATGCATACCATCAACCTGAGTGTGGCTGTCTGGGTGGGATTTATCGCCCTGTTTGGTATTGCCACCGATGACGGGGTGATCATGGGAACCTACCTGATGCAGGTGTTTGAAAAAGAAAAACCCGCCACCGTTGACGCTGTCAGAGAATCGGTACTGCATGCCGGTATCAAAAGAGTTCGCCCGGCGATGATGACAGCTTCCTGCGCAATTATAGCCCTGATACCCGTATTAACCTCAACAGGAAAAGGAGCTGATATCATGGTACCCATGGCCATTCCATCTTTTGGAGGGATGACCCTGCAGGTGATGACCATGTTTGTCGTGCCCGTCCTCTACAGCATGTGGCAGGAATCGAAAGTAAAACGTGCAAAACCAAAAATAGTGAACGATGAAAACAATGCATAAAAAAATCATATTATCGTGGTTTATTCTGATGTTCATTGCGATCGACTCCTTCGCTCAGAATGATCTTGATAGCTACCTGATGGAAGCCGCTCAAAATAATCCGGGAGTGAAAGCAAAATTCAGTGAGTACATGGCTGCCCTCGAAAAAGTGCCGCAGGTAGGGGCTTTGCCGGATCCGCAAATCACATTCGGCTATTTTATTCAGCCCGTTGAAACCAGGGTTGGCCCACAACGGGCTAAAATTTCGGCTACACAAATGTTTCCCTGGTTCGGCACTCTGGGCGCAAAAAAAGATGTGGCTACCGAAATGGCCAAATCCAAATATGAGGTTTTCGAGGAATCGAAATCCAGGTTGTTTTACGATGTAAAATCAACTTATTACAACCTTTATTTCACGCAAAAGGCAATCGACATTACAAACGAAAACATCGGCATTCTGAATATTTTCAGGAAGCTGGCCCTCATCAAAGTGGAATCGGGGTTAACGTCAACAGTAGATGTATTAAGGGTAGAGATTGAAATTTCTGATCTTGAGAATCAGTTGGCGCTTCTCAAGGACAAGTATTTTGCTGCACAGACAGAATTCAACAATTTGCTAAATGTGGATGAAAACAGGGAGGTTTCGGTCCCCGATTCTTTAGCAAACAACAATTTGGCTTATAAAAATGAAGCGATACTCGACAGTATTCGCAACAGCAATCATCAGGTTTTGCAACTGGAATTTGCTGAAGCATCCTATCAAAAACAGGAAATCGCAGCTCATAAAATGGGAGCACCAAATTTATTGATCGGTGCGGATTATATGATCACCGGAAAAAGCTCAAATCCTATGGTGGATGCTTCGGAGTCGGGAAAGGATGCCATTGTTTTTCCCATGATTGGTATTACGATTCCTATTTACCGAAAGAAATATACCTCCATGGCAAAAGAAGCCGTATTGATGCAGGAATCAGCGCAGAACCAAAAGGCCGATAAGATTAATATGCTTGAAACGACGTTCGAATCAGCCAACAAAGATTACAGAGATGCCGACCGGCGGTTACCACTGTTCAGGCTGCAGACCGATCGGGCCAATAAGGCGTTGCGCATCCTTCAAACTGACTATGAAACCAGCGGAAAGAATTTTGACGAGGTACTGCGCATGGAAAGGCAACTATTGAAATATAAACTTGAACTTGAAAAAGCCCGGGCTGATAAAGACGCAGCCATTGCATTTATCATGTATCTCATGGGGAAATAATTGGATGATGTGGTGGTTTGGTGATTTGATAATGTGAGGATGTGGTGATGTGAGGTTTAGTAAATCGGAAATTATTTTAAAAATAATGCAATGAATAAGGAAAATGAAATTGTAAAAGTAAGTTTTAAGCTGGCTTTATCAATAATTGAATTTTCAGAAGAACTGGAAAATCATAAAAAATTTGTACTTGCCCGGCAGATTTTACGCTCAGGAACTTCCATCGGAGCAAACATTACTGAAGCTCAAAGTGCTGAAAGTAAAACCGATTTCATACATAAATTAAAAATAGCTCACAAAGAAGCTTTAGAAACCAAATACTGGCTTGAACTTATTAAAGCGGGAAAAACTTATCCTAATCCTTCGGACGATATTGAAAGTTTGCTTTTATCGGTTCAAAAACTCTTGAATAAGATAATTTCAACATCAAAAAGTAAGTAAAATGAAAAAAATAGTTGGAAATATAAAACGCAATTACATTTTAATGGTTGTGGTGCTGATCGCAGGGATACTGATCGGTTTTTTCATCGGGAAGCCGTCATCGGAACAACAAATCCCTGAATCAACAAATCAACAAATCAACAAATCAACAAATCAAATCTGGACTTGCTCCATGCATCCACAAATCCGAATGAATCATCCGGGCAAATGTCCAATATGCGGAATGGATCTGATCCCCCTTGCGGAATATTCGGCTGAAGAAGCGGCTGTGTCGCCGGATGAAATTCAAATGTCGGAGGAGGCGATTAAAATCGCCGATGTACAAACGATGATCGTTGGCAAAGCCTATCCTGACAAAGAAGTCTACCTGCTTGGCAAAATTAAACCGGATGAACGGAACATTGCTGAACTCACTGCCCGTTATGGTGGCAGGATTGAGAAACTGTACATCAATTTTACCGGTCAAACTGTGAAGCAAGGCGAAAAACTGGCTTCCATCTATTCACCGGCATTGGTATCGGGCCAGATGGAATTGCTTGAAGCCATGAGCTACAAGGAAAGTAATCCTGAACTTTACCGGGCCGCCCGAAGCAAGTTAAAACTATGGGGACTATCGGATAGTCAGATCGAATCCATTGAAAAGGAAGGTAAGCCGATGAATTATTTTGATGTTTTATCACCCATAACCGGAACCGTTACCCGCCGCGATGTATCTGTAGGTGATTACATCAAGGAAGGAAGCCCATTATTTCAGATCACCGATCTGGCAAAATTGTGGGTCATGTTTGAAGCCTATGAAAGCGATCTCCCATGGATCAGGATGAATGATAAGGTTAATTTTACGATTCGCTCATTGCCCGGTAAAAATTTCACTGGCCGGGTCAGTTTCATCGATCCCACTATCGATCCAAAAACCCGTGTAGCTTATGTCAGGGTTGAAGTTCCAAATCCCGATGATCTGATCAAACCTGAAATGTTTGCAAACGGGATCGTTACTTCTTCGATTGCAGGAAATAAAAAAGATCTCATGATCCCGAAAACTGCCATCCTTTGGACAGGCAAGCGTTCGGTTGTTTATGTCAAGGTTCCTGACCGCAATCAGCCAACATTCCACTATCGTGAAATCACATTGGGCCCGGAAGCAGGCGATTTCTATGTTGTAGCCGGTGGGTTGAATGAAGGGGAAGAAATCGCAGTAAATGGTGTCTTCAAGATTGACGCTGCAGCCCAGCTTGCCGGTAAACCGAGCATGATGAATCCCGAAGGTGGCACCGGATCGGCAGGCAGTATGCCGGGCATGGATATGGGTGGCGGTGAAATGAAAACCAATGCCGGAAAAACCTCGAAGGAAGAAACAGCAAAATCTGCAGAAAAGACACCCGTTAATCCTGAATTTATAAAACAACTTACTTCGGTTTTCAATGCCTACCTGCCGATGAAAAACGATTTTGTGAAATCTGATGCTGGTAAAGTTAAAACAGCGGCCCAATCAGTCCTCGAAAAATTGAAGCAGGTAAATATGGAACTACTAAGCGGAGAGGCTCATATGGAATGGATGGAGTATCTGGATCCATTGAAGAAAGCCCTGAATAAAATAGAAGTGACTGATGATATCGAAGTGCAGCGCCAGGGTTTTGCCGACTTTAACCTCACTTTTTATAAAGTGATGAAACGATTTGGACTTTCCAATGATACTGCGTATTACCAGTACTGTCCGATGGCATTTAAAAATAAAGGAGCATACTGGTTCAGTGAAAAGAAAGACATCGAAAACCCCTATTTCGGGAACAAGATGCTGAAGTGCGGTGAAACGAGAGAAACTTTTGAATATTAGATTGACTTAAGTGACAAAATTTTAATTAAGATGTATTTTAACATAATTTATGAAGCAGATTCTTGAAACATATAACATTTCGCGATTTATTTCATTTAATTTTTAGAGATTATGAATTTAAAGAACATGTATTTAATGCAAGTAAATTAATTTAATAGTTAAACAGCTTCATACACGGTAACTAATTGCTTTACTGTTATGGTAGCATAAAAATTTAAAACAATGAGAAATCTAAAGAAAATATTCGGAAACTTCGGCAGAACGAATCTTTCGATGGAAGGATCTGGCCATGCCGAACACAGTCATCAGCACGAAGAACATTCGCAGCAGGACACCAAATATCAGTGCCCGATGAAATGCGAAGGCGAAAAGGTTTATGATGAACCCGGCAATTGTCCGGTATGCAATATGAAACTGGTACCCGTGAAAAAAGAAGATTGACTATCAGGTTAGAATATCTGATAATCTCTTGATTGAAAATAAAGAATTTAAAGATTCAATTTACGCCGGTAAAATTCGGGCTAACTGTAACAAATAGTGGTGTTTGTTCCTTGAAATACGGTTGTAAGGGAACATTAAAATGTAACCGATTGATTTTAATTAAATAATAAAGAAGATTGACAATGTACGGAATGAATTGGGGATGGGGAATGGGATTTGGCTGGATATTCGGTGTTCTTATTTTTGTTTTGATTGTATGGCTGGTCATAAGAACCATCAATCAAAACAGCAACTCAGCACGAACAACCAAATCCGCCCTGGATATTTTAAAAGAAAGATATGCTAAGGGCGAATTAAGCAAGGAAGAGTTTGAAGAGAAAAAGAGAGATATTCAATAGTATTCTTGCTTAAAAATACAGATGCGCTTTAAGCTTTCAAAATTGAGTAGATAAAATGAAACTGTAAATTTTTAAAATTAAACGTCATGAAAACAATAGCATTAATAATTTCGATGATGACCCTGGTAACGTTCAATAGTCTGGGTCAGGAAACAGATATAAAAGGACTTCTTGAAAAGCCCAAAACACGAACTGAGATATTTAACACTATCATGAACAGTCATGAATTGATGACCGACTTTATGAAAGCAGCGAACGGCAACGAACATGCCAGTATGATGATGAGGCAAAACAGCCGGATGTCAGAAAATAACGGAAATATGGGGATGAACGGGGGGAACTCCATGATGGCACAAAACGGCAACATGGGAATGCAGAACGGAAATACGATGATGGGAAACAATGGTAACATGGGAATGTACAATCAGTACCCCATGATGAATTACAATACCATGATGAATATGTGGTCTACGCATCCGGAAGTAATGTCGGAAATGATGGGCAATATGATGAAAATCGGGGAACAGAATACCGACCTGGGGAATAATATGAGTTCCATTATGATGCAGCATCCTGCCATGATGCAAATGCTTATGAACGATATGAGAAACAACGGGATGATCGGTAAAAAAGGAACAATAAAGCCAATGCATTCCAATGGAAACATGGGCATGAACAATAACGATTCACAAAATAATTAATTCACAAAAAGGAAGCAGGGACTGCACCGAACTAAGTTTTAAAAAGCGTTTGCGATCCCTGCATTTCCAACAACTTAAAACAAACAAAAAGATCAATGAGTATTTTAATTGAAATAAGTGGTTTAACGGTGTTTGGTCTGTTGTTCGGAATTAGTATCCTGACAGCAGTTTTATGGATGATCTTCATTTCAACTGACATTTTTCGGCATTTGACTCATCACGATAGATAATGTAATTATAAGAACAGAAACATATGTTGAGACTATTAAGCCTGGCGACAATGAAATTCCGACCTCTTAAGTCAATACATTTAATCTAAAACTGCATGATGGAAACCGAACAACAGACAAAATATTACTGCCCGATGAAATGCGAAGGCGATAAGGTTTATGATGAACCGGGCGATTGCCCGGTTTGCAACATGCACCTTGTCCCGGTTGATGAGCATGAAAAGCGTGACCACATGCATCATGAACATCATCAAGCTGAGAACAATGAGCCTCAGCATGACCATCACGGGCACCAGCACGCATCAAAGGCTGACAATGGCAGCAAAGGCAAATACTATTGCCCGATGCGCTGCGAAGGCGACAAAACATACGACAAGCCTGGTGACTGCCCGGTTTGCGGCATGCATCTTCAGAAGGAAGAAAGCCTCAGTGCTAAAGTTACGGTTTATACCTGCCAGATGCACCCCGAAGTGAAGCAGGACCACCCCGGCGACTGCCCAAAATGTGGGATGACATTGGTTCCCGAAAAAGGCGAAGAAACAAGCGAGGACGAAATAGCTTACAAAAAAATGCTGAAAAAGTTCTGGATTGCAATTGCCTTTAGCATTCCTGTTTTTATCATCGCCATGTCAAGCTTATTCAGCTTCCTGCATCTCGAAGATTTAGCTTCTAAAAAAGTTTGGGGTTGGATTGAATTCCTTCTGGCCTCCCCGGTGGTCTTTTATTCGGGCTGGGTCTTTTTTAAACGGGGCTGGAGTTCGATCATTCGGCGGTCGCCCAATATGTGGACGCTGATTTCGATTGGTGTTGGAGCGGCTTATCTTTTCAGCGTATTTGCGCTGGTTTTACCCGGTCTTTTCCCTGCTCAATTTAAAGATCCCCAGGGAAATGTGCATCTGTATTTCGAGGCATCGGCCGTCATTTTAGCACTGGTGTTACTTGGTCAGGTACTCGAATTGGGCGCACACAGAAAAACAAATTCGGCTATTAAAGCCTTATTGGGACTGGTTCCTCCCGTGGCCCGTATTATCCATAACGGTATCGAAGAAGAAATACCTTTGGAAGAAGTAAAAGTCGGTGATCTTTTAAAAGTAAAGCCTGGTGAAAAAATTCCGGTCGACGGGATAATCTTTAAAGGTGAAGCAGTCATCGACGAAAGCATGATGACCGGTGAACCGATTCCTGTTGAAAAGTCAAAAGACGATAAAGTGACTGGCGGAACGATTAACGGAAAAACCGCTTTTGAATTCAAGGCTGAAAAAGTGGGGAATGATACACTGCTTGCACAAATCATTGAAATGGTGAACCAGGCCAGCCGGTCACGTGCACCGATCCAAAATCTGGCAGATAAAGTAGCCAAATATTTTGTACAGATTGTGATTTCGATTGCCATCATCACATTTTCAGTATGGGCCATCTGGGGACCTGAGCCGGCATATGTTTATGCCTTTGTGAATGCTGTTGCGGTATTAGTAATAGCCTGTCCGTGTGCGCTGGGACTGGCCACTCCGATGTCGGTCATGGTTGGAACCGGGCGGGGAGCTCAATCAGGCGTGCTGGTGAAAGATGCCCGTGCGATTGAGGAAATGAATAAAGTCGATATACTGATCATTGACAAAACCGGTACCATAACAGAAGGGAAGCCTGGGTTGAAAGAATTTAAATCATTTACCAATCAAAGCGATAAAGAAATCCTGCAACTGGCTGCTTCTGTTGATGCCAATAGCGAACATCCGTTAGCTGATGCTATTGTTGCTGGTGCAAAAGCCAATCAACTGGAGCTTCTTCAGCTCGACAAATTCGAATCTGTTACCGGGAAAGGGGTACAGGCACTTTACGAAGGAAAGAAAATCGGGTTGGGAAACCATCGGCTGGTGGAAGATTTTCATGCATCACTGACCGATGACCAGCAGAAAATGGCTGAAGAATGGCAGCTTCAGGGACAAACTGTGATGTATTTAATGATTGAGGAAAGTGTAGAGGGCATGGTGAGTGTTTCAGATAAAATCAAAGAAACCTCAGCCAAAGCCATCAAGGAATTACAAAAAATGGGCATAAAGGTTCAGATGCTTACAGGTGACAACCAACTTACAGCTAAAGCCGTCGCCGATGAATTGGGATTAGATGGTTTTACTGCCGATTGCCTGCCCGATGATAAATTCAGAAAAGTTAAGGAATTACAGGAACAGGGTCATTTTGTAGCCATGGCCGGCGACGGCATCAATGATGCACCTGCCCTTGAGCAAGCCAATGTTGGGATTGCGATGGGCACCGGAACTGACATCGCCATGCAGAGTGCGGAGATCACCCTTGTGAAGGGTGACCTGAATGGTATTGTACGGGCCCGCGACCTGAGCCATAAAGTGATGCGGAACATCAAACAGAACCTGTTTTTTGCTTTTGTATACAATTCGATCGGCGTGCCTGTTGCAGCAGGTGTTTTGTTTCCTGTTTTCGGACTGTTGTTAAGCCCGGTGATTGCAGCGGCCGCGATGAGCTTCAGCTCGGTTTCCGTCATTTCAAATGCCCTCAGGTTAAGATATCAATAAGTAAAAATCAAATAAATTTATGTTTAATTAAAATTGAAGTAAAATGAAAACAAAAGTGTTCAGTCTTTTATTCGGATTGTTTATGATCGGCAGCCTCACGGTTTTGGGTGCCAATAAAACAGAAAAATTCAAGGTATACGGCAACTGCGGAATGTGCGAGACCCGTATCGAAAAAGCCGTAAAAGCGGTTGACGGCGTGGTCTCAGCCGACTGGGATCAGGAAACCAAAATGATCGAAGTGACGTTTGATGATTCGAAAACTACGCTCGATAAAATTCATCAGGCCATTGCCGATGTGGGTCACGATACGGATTTAAAAAAGGCAGATGACAAGACGTACGATGCATTGCCGGGTTGCTGCCATTACGATAGAAGGCCGGAAAAATAAGTCGGATTAGGATATTGTCAGGGTTTGCGTGATTTGCATCCTCTGGTAATGTTTTTTTGTTGTAACGAAAAAGAGGGCAGCTTACTTTACCTTAAAAACCTTATTTGCAGTTGATACCAGTTTCTTTAGTTATGGCAGATTTGGGTTGCAAACAAGATGCGTTAGGAATATAAGGCTGTGAACCCAAATCAGCTGCAGAATAAGATTTCCTGCTGAATAACAGCATGTTTAAAGTAAAGAAGCTGATCCAATTTCTATTTAACTACAGAACGCAGGTATTCATAAACTGTCCGTACATCATCCTGTGAAAGCTTTTGATCAGGCATAGGCACATTATTGTACTTTTTCATTAAATTCTTAACGGCAGTATCGCTCTTCTGCATCTCAAGAGGATTTACAATCATGTTAAGAACAAATTCAGGGGTATTATCTTTTGTTACATTCCTCAATGGCGGGCCGATTTTAACATTATCCAGTTCATGGCACAAAGCGCATTTATTCGTAAAAATGTTTAATCCGGCTTTTACTTTTTCCTGATTAATGGGCGCTAAAGTAACATTTTGAAAAGGCCCAATTCCCTTATCTGCAGCTTTAGATTGAGGGATTCCTTTAAGCCAACACGTATTATTAGAATTTAATTGATTTCCGGATAGATAAAGCAGCAAGATTCCAATAAAAATGATGACTGTTCCAAATGACTTCTTATTCATAATTTATTGTTTTTACAAAAACTTTTATTATTCGATGTTATTATTCAAAATCAGAAATTAAACCATAATAAAAGGTAAAGTGAGTTGTTATCAGAAGCATTTCGGTGGAATCCATCATAATCAGTTGCAGATCCATTATACTTATTATAATAAGTGTATTGAAGAGACAACCTGATATTGTACCAGGGTTGATAATCTATTTCGGCGATATACCCATCACTGTTTGGAGATCCGGCAGAACTTCCATCATTTGCTGAAGGCTGGTAAAGAATGTTATCGCTACTTCCCATAAGAGCAAAATAACCAAGTGTTGCACCGAAACCCTTTGTAAAATAAATTTCTCCTGACATTTTATATGAATGCAGAAGGTTTGTTTTGTTTTGAGAGAAACTAGAATCATAATAGGCAGTGAGTTTTTGATTTTCAAGATAATAGGATGGATGTATAACGAAAATGCCTTTTGGGAATGTAAGTTCGTATTGAGCATCGATTCCGATATCTGTGTAATTATTTGTTTGGCCTGATACACCAGATGGATATAGATTAGTCGTCATACCGGTCGTACCTACCTCAAGGTAGTGTTTATTCCAGTTGTGCTGAAGTGCAACCCGCCAGTATGGTGCAACCCCTTTAATAATTCCTTCTGACGCCAGTCCCGGAGGTGCTTCAACGCCCTGCTGGGCAGACCGGTAAATGCTGAATTCTGTATAAAGAAGGCTGTTAAAATAACTATAGGCTCCTATTCCCGCGACTTGCTGACCAAGTGCTCCTTCAATCAGGGTTGACGCTGTGGGACTGGGTGCTACATCCGAGGTGGCATACGGAAATCTCCAGGCAGGGATACTGTTCCATACATCCTGAACAGTTGGATTATTATTTAGTGTGAATCCGTAAATCAACCTTTTTTTTGCGAGTTGTGTACTATTACTATAACGAATATCGATGTTATCCATCCCAAAAGTTCCGTCCTGGCCGGCATATGTTATCTGGATAAACGTGCCGATATGAGGTGTTATCAACCCTGCATAGAATAAACTGAGTTGCTGTGGAAAAGAAATGTTACCATTCTGTGTGTCCGGTAGCTTTTTATTCAGGCTCGTCAGTGAAGTCTGGAACATAACAGAAAGCGGAGAACTGGAAAGAATTTTAAGTAAGTTTTTCTCTTTGTCGTTAGTGACTTCAATGGTTGAACTTCCTACCAGTGTATATCCGTTAAGTTTAAATTCACGACCGAAGGTGGTTAGCTGCGGAAACACAGTATGGCAAACGATACAAGACATTCCGGTTTGCCTGGCATAACTTGGAACTGCATCGCAAATTTGTACATTCATTGTGAATAAAACGAGCAGCATACTAAACAACAGCAACTTCGGCTTAAGAAAATTGCCAGGGTAAATTTCAGTAATGAAAAGATAATTAACTGATTTAAGAAGTAAACTTTTTGTCTTCATTAGGCGCGTCCTCCATATTTAAATTGTTAGTATAAAATTTCAAAAATTATAGTAAGAAATCTAAATCAAAATAAATAAAGCGTCACTATGGAATCCAATTCATAAACTAAAGTAAAAGTAATATTTAATTATGATGTACTGAGTAAAAAACTGGATTCCTTAAATTCCCACAGGAAAGCAACTTTGTGTGCAAGAGTTGGTTTGCAAACCCCTGTCAGTAAGAATTTTTTGATTTCTTTTTTTTAACGAAGAAGTTAAAGGGCTCATCCCCTTTTCGTCATCCTTTCAGCATCCATACGATATAGAAAATGGTAAATCCGCTCAAAAAGATGATTCCGATCCAGGCATAAATCCTGAGCCATAACCGGGGTCTGGCTTCATCCGGCATCTGTTTGCCGGTAACTACTTTGTAATTCAGAATGGCCAGCAGGGGAGCCGTCACAAATGAAAGCGTCGTGGCAATATCCACCATGGTCTGCATGGTTTTGGCCAGCAAACCCATGATGATCAGTGCGCCACCGGCAGTGATGATGATCCATATCCACGACTCCCAGTCTATTTTTGTAGTGGATCCGGATTTATCGGGGAAAAAAGACTGACGCAACGGTTTCATTACCCTTGCGTATGCGTCGAGACATGTAAGGGTTGTCGAAAACATTGTTGTAATTGCTGCAATGGCAATGATAATGTAGGCCCATCTACCGATGCTGGTGGTATACATGCTGATCAGTTGCCCGGCAAAAACTACACCTTTGGGTGAAAGTTCCTGACCCTTGCCAAACAATATGAGTGCACCAAGAGTAAGGAAGCAAATGGCAAGAATAACCGTTCCGATATAGCCGATCTTGAAATCGAGCAGAACATCTTTCATTTTTGGAATGATCCCCGATTCCTTATATTTTGCGTTGGTCCAAAGCGATTGCCATACGGCCACATCGATGGGAGCCGGCATCCACCCTACAAAGGCGATCAGGAAAAAAATGTCGGGCTGAACGATCCATGAAAAATGTTTCATGTTTGCCGGATCGGGATGATACCCTTTGCCAAAAGCAAACACTACCGCAGTGATCGTCGATAAGGCCAGCAGCACAATGACAAGTTTAATGAGCTTATCCAGCACAGAATAACGCCCGATCATCAGAATGATCATGGTAATAAACAGAATGATCGCACTGATCTGAACCGGGTTAAGGCTGAATCCAAAAACATTTCCGACCAGGGCTGCTGTAACGATGGTAACCGCGGCCTGAATGGTAAACATGGTTCCAATGGTCAGGAAGGCAAACATGATGACAGCCCATTTTCCGATCCGGCGGTAACCATCGATCAGGTTTCGGCCTGTTGCTGCTGCATAACGCGGACCGAATTCAAAGAAAGGATATTTGACCGCATTGGCCAGGATCAGTATCCAAAGCAGTTCAAAACCATAACTGGCGCCGGCCCGCGTGGATTGAACCAGGTGCGATACACCGACTGCAGCACCGGCATACAGCAGACCGGGGCCTAAAACCTTAAAAATATTCCTGGATGACATTTGCTGCGGTATTTATTTGCACCAAAAATAAGAAAACCCGAGTATTTAATTAAAGATTTTACAATAAAATCCAGTGCAAAGTAAAGGCATGTCCGAAGCGTCGGTTATTGGGCGCTGAGACTTGTGCCCATGCACAGCCATCATATATATCCAGTATAAGCGAATTTTTATCAATGCCGTTCAACTCAATCCCTTCGCTATAATTTATTTGGACCGAACCACTAAATGGATTGGTATTATTACTGAATTAATACACCTGTGATAGATTGGCAGTTTTGGGCGTATGGATAGCAGTTTCACGTTAATATGTCTATCTAATAAAAAGTTTTCCTGATTATAAAAATAGGTGATTTTTGAATCTCAATATTGCTTTAATACTTCGTCATAACCAGTATCCTGTTCCGTGCTTCCCAGGGATCATCCCCTGTATTTTGTACCTGTAAAGTAACGGTCAGACTTCCTGCACTACAGCCATCTAACGTGTGCATTGCCAAATAAGGAACTATCCTGAAGTCATCGTGGTTTGAAAGGTCTTCATCAGGTGTATAAGAGAAGGTATCGCTGTACTCATCGCCGCATGAGCTATAACTAAATTTTACCCGGATATTAAAATCATCAATCCCTGTTCCCCCTGTTAACCTTAAAGTTACGTTTGCTTCTATTTTGAACAGGTCGCCAATGTTCCAGTCGCTAATCGTTATAGGACTCGTAACATCCTGCCAATTGTTATCATTGGGAAAAGCTGATGTGCCGGTGGTTGATGTATAAAGTGGTGTTCGTGACTGCCAGGTGGCCAAACCACTGGCATCGCTGGTAAGTACTTTTCCGGCACCCGGTGATCCTCCCGTAATTTTCACCTGCCCGGCTACTTCCAATTTGGCACCAGAACTGGTCGTTCCAATTCCAACGTTTCCATTATCAACAATAGTTCCGTCAACCAGGGTGGTTCCATTCCATTTTGGAACTTTATTGGTGGTAGCCGAACTTACCTGCGGATCCGTTTCTAACGATGTTGAGGAAGTCCAGGAAGCCACCCCCGAGGCATCGCTGGGCAATTAATTAATAACGGTCACGTAAAAATCCATAGCGGGGTTATCGTTACTAACCGTGTTTTGGTTGATGAATGCTATCCTGACTGTATTAGCACTGGAAACCCACGCATAGCCAATGGCGCAGTTACCCAACAAATCTGCCGAAGGCGATACACTTACTGTGGCGCCCACCTTAGCACCCGGCACCGTTACCGTTTCTATCTCCTTAGTAACAGTGGTGCCGAAAGATGGAAGGTCAATGTTCACCGTGGTCTTTATCACGTTTGGTACCGACTGCCAGCTTACGTTGCCGCTGCCATCGGTGGTTAATACCTGGGCGGAATTACCATCCGCAGTCGGCAGCGTATAGTTGTTGTTTATGCGCAGCTTTCCGTTTATGGCTACTAATTGGTTATCAAACTCACCATAAATGAGCGCATTAGCCGAGTCGGCATTACTGTTGGCTATATATAGTTTGTTATTGCCAGTTTCATTTTGGCCTGATTTGTAACCAAGAAAGACATTCGCTGAACCGGAGTTATTAAATCCGGAATGATAACCGATAAATGTAGAGCTATTACCGGTGGTATCATTATATCCGGCACTTGATCCAATGGCTACATTTTGTCCTCCGGTAGTATTATTCTCTAAGGAGAAAGCACCTTCAACCGTGTTGTCGTCTCCTGTGGTGCTTCTTAGCATGGAGTCAACACCCACAGCAGTGTTATAAGAGCCGGTAGTGTTATTTGGCAAGGAGGAATTACCCAGTGCAGAATTATAAGAGCCGGTGGTTGTGTGAGACATAGTTTGAAAACCCATGGCAGTGTTATAACTTGCTGTGGTTGAACTCGACATACTGTTGAAACCAAAAACTGAATTGCGATTTCCCGAATTCGTAGGTCCTAATGTGTGAAACCCGAAAGCAGAATTATAGCTGCCTGTGCCGATGCCATCGTTTATACCAAATGAAGTATTAGCCTCACTACCTGCGCTTATAAGACCGGATTCTTCATTATTCACTTTAAAAACAAGGTCAGTATTATCGGTAGTCCCAATAAAGTTTATTGCGGGATTGGTTCCGCTGTTTCCGGTAAGCCCCCATGCCTGTGTGTCGGAATTGTTTAGTATCTTCCAATCCGTTCCATTGAAATAGTAATAACCACTGCTGCCGTTTGTTTGATACACCAGTAAGCCGGTGGCCGGACTGGGTATGGCTACACGCTGGGCCGAGTCCATACGTGGAATGAGCAGACCACTGGTTGTGCTTTTAATATCGAGCATGGCCGATGCATCCGGATCGGATCCATCGGTGTTCACGCTGACCTGACTCCTGGCTGTCTGAACTGCAAGAATCAGCACCGCCAAAACGAAAAGTAAAAATGCTTTTTTCATTGAATGATTAGTTTAAATTAAATATTAATTTGTTGTATTCATGTCCGTACCTGTTCAGCGTACCATTACCTTCCTGGAAAGTAATCCTGCGGGGGTGATCACCTTTACTATCAGCATAGCATGGCTCACTTCCGTGGGTATTCTTACAAGAGCTTCGCCATGTTCATACAAAGCAATTTCTTCGCCCAGTGTATTGAAAATGAAAATATCACCGCTGAGGGTTCCCTCAAACTTAACATACACTGTCTTCTGGTAAGCATAGATATGGATCCGGCCGGCAAGGGAATGCTCTTCCATCCCCATCGGGTTTGAAAAATATACATTGAACCGGTGAAGGTTATCTTCGGGGTTTGCCGTAAAAGCATAATCAGGCTCGGCCCTCAGGTCATGGTAAACATTGTCTTTCAGGTCTTCCAGCCAGACAGGGATTGATGTATCGAAGCTTTCAGTCCAGTTGGCCGTAAGGTTAAAGGTTCCCTGTTGTTTGGGAACGAAACCCACCGGTACCACAGGGTATATCTCGACAGAAGGCAATTCGTTCAGCGAAAAGTTCGTGCCCGATATCATCGAAAAGAGGGCCGGACTGCTATCCCCGCCGTAAAGGTAGGTTGCATCATAGTCAGCGTCGTACCCCGGCGTTGCATCTTCGAAGAAACCGATGACCGTCTTGTCGTTTTTAGTTCCGTTTGCAACGGTTAACAGCAATTGCTGCGGCAGCAGGGGGCCACCACTTTTATAGAAGGAAGCATCGTTGTGCGACCGCTGCGAAGCCGGCAATGTCATCGAAGCGGCTGTGCCCGTTGTATCTGCAACCCGTACCCAGAAACCCTGCGTTGCAGCGATGTATCCGCCGTTGGAATTGGTTCCGCCGGTATTGTAATTCCACACCGTATAATTCCCCGAAACCGGGTCCCAGATGTACATGGCCGCACCAACATTGCTCAGGTTCCACGAGGCATCGCCATTCCATTCCAGTGCAACGGGAAACGGATTGCCCACAAGGTTCCACCCCGACTTAGGGCTGGCATCTGTGTTCGAAAGGGTGAGGTTAATGTCCTGGTAATTCAAATTTCCTTTGAAAACAGCCGAATCCGGCGACGGTGGATACCCCTGGGAATTCGTGATATAAGGCCATACTAAATAGCCTTCCCCCCCATTAAGCGGTAGTGTCGTCGGCTGTACAAGGTAGCTCCAGGTATTGTCAGGCTCATTGTATTCGATCAGGTACATCCACTCGTAGGCTGAGATTTCGGCATCCGACATTGGCGACGAAACACTGTTCCAGGTCTCTTTCGTAAGGTATTGCTCCACCTGAGCTTCTCCACCTCCCGAAAAATTGATAAGGCCCTCCTGCAGGAATGAGGGCGCAGTGCTGGGACTGTCGCGGATGACCAGGTTGCTTCCGTTTATAAAATTTAGCTGGGTTCCGGCCTTTTCGGTTACACGCGTACCTGCTTTGATGTAAAGGTCCTGTGAATAAAGGCTGACCGTTAAAATGGTAAGAAATGGTAAAATGTAATAAATTTTCATGTGGCTTGAAATTATCGTTCATCAATATTCGGCTAACCTCCCGTTTTTGACACACAATCCTTTCAAATGAATGGAGCTACAACAAACGAAAACATGTATTGTTTAGCAAGGGTCAAAAATGTCTGTAAATCGTTATTGCTGATTTGGCCCAGGAGATCGTATCAATCTATCTTAAATTGGTTACAGTGTTACAAATTGTAAACGATATTGCGCGTTGCCACCTATAGTTTTTCCAGTGTTGATGGTTGCTTTGGTTATAAACCCAACGCAGCGTGGGTTATGCATTCGTCTTTTATTTTACTTCTTTATTTAACTTTATTATTCCTCGTATTCGATCAAAATAGCTGCATTTTTCCATTGCACTGCACATCCTACAATGAAAATTGTTGTTGCAATTTCGACAATACTACAGAATAAGTAGTACTTCGTTGGTGCACCTGCAAAAAGTGAAGCAATTTGAACAAGCGTCATTATTATTCCGGCAATAATATTTGCCCATCGGTTGGCTTTATAATTTAACAGTCTCGACAGAAGAACCATTGCAATCGGAATTTCCATCAGGATTGCAGCACCCAGTAAAAAATTTTCATTCATTTCCATTCCATTTACATTTCCTGTCAGATATTGCTTCAACAGGTTTACATCCATTATTCCCATTATATCACAATACAGGTAATTTAAAATGGCGAAAATCCACAGCGTGGAAAGTAATATTTTGCGGTCTGTTTGTTTAGTTTTCATTTTCTTAAAAGTTATAAAATTCCGGGCATTCTATAGCAATAGTTATGAAGTACAAAGCATTTTGATCGCCAATCCTGTAGCTTGTTGTGCCTTTTGTTCCCATTTATCAAAGTTAACTGATTTGATTGAATTGACGAAAGTTTCCTGAAAGAGCTGCAAGCCCGACCATAGCTTTTCCAGTGTTTATCGTTGCTTTGATTATCAGGCTTTGGGCTATTAGCCCAAAGCAGCGTGGGGGTACAAAATTTTTTTTGTTTGCGTTTAAAATTCAACCACTTTTTTCTCTCCCTCCAAATAAAGCAGATCAAGCTTTTTCTGTATATCAATTGTTCTTGCGATGGCTGTAGCTATTTTACAATAGGTGGCGGGGTCGGTCATCTGGCGGCCTTTTCGGTCTTTCAGGTATTTTTGCATCACCTGGTAACCTCCGATGTGGTATTCCCAAACCTCTTCGTTTATCCCTTCAAAATATTTGGACTGGTTGATATATACACGCTTACTTTCTGCATCGAACACCGGCTTTTCAATCACATCTTCACCCTGTCCCCAATAACGAACGACCGGGTTGTTCAATGCATTACTTTTAAGCAGATGGAGCTGGGTGAGTTCCTGACCTGATTCTGCCATTTGCAAAAAGAGTTTATAATCGGCGGTGAAGGGAATACGGGGGAAATCTATTTTGAGGAACTCGGCATATTTTTCACGGTAGGTGTTGCTGTAAAGAACCGCATAGCAATAATTGAGTATTTGTTCCGGAGCCGGTTTTACTTTATATGTATTTTCTAATTGTTCGAAAATAAATGGAGCAATATTGGGCTTCCTGCCCTGCGTGTCATATTCTTCTTCCGGTTCGAAGAGCATCATACCCCTGTGTTCCATGTTTTTTCTTCTTTTCGTCGGAGGGTTTATATAGATAAAGAGGAAATACATTTACTCCTCCTCTATAAAATAAATTGACGTCCAGTATTGTATCGCAAACAAAACATAAATTCCATAAAAAATCATCACCAACAACATATCCTTGACGGCACTATTCCAAGGGCAAGATTATCAAATAACATGTGCGTCATTATTTCTCTTCGTGGTCTATCAATAATATCATCTGAGTAAATTATAAATCTTGAATCAAAAGGACGATATGTAATGTTAGAAATTTTTTCAAATAACTCAACATCATTATTCATCTTTTCTCTTGCTTTTTCAATATCAAAAGTTGAAGTATTCTCGAGCTTATAAACTTCATTTAAAAATTCAACTGGAAATTTAAGATTTTTGAACTGCCTTAATCTGTTTTCTAAATCTGAAGCTTTAAATGCTACAACAAAATCATCTCTATGTGTTTTAATACCTGTTGAATTTATTGGAAATATTTCAGTTATTTTTAGCCAATTACGATAATATTCTATTTCTTTTGTGTTTCTTTTTATAAAGAAGTACCAAGGAGACCTAGGACTAAGCAATTGAGACTGCATAACTTTAAAATCATTCTTATCGAGCCAGGCGTATTTTTCCTCTCTTAGGCCAAATACATCATGATGATAAATTTTGCAACCGTTTAATATCGGATCTTTAACAAAAATTGATATTGCCGTTCCTTTTGTTATGTCAAAAACATTTTCATCTTTGCTTCCATCCGGTGCCTTTTCTTTCTTTTGACTGTCGCCATGTAAATCGAGAATGTAAATTTCATTAAAGGTCTTCATCAAACTTTGCCGCATACCGGGGAAAGTTACATTATTCAAATAACCATGATTGGTAATCATCCCAACAATTCCTTTTCCTGCTTTATGAATTTTCCATTGTGCAAAACGCAGAAATTTTACATAATCGTCCTGGAGCAATTTTGGATTGTGTTCTTTTAAGTGTTCCCCATTAATTTTATAATAGCTTTGTGCACCGTCCAAATCTTCTTTAAGCAATTTTTCTGTCCATTTGTTATAATTTGCAGAGTTAGCAGAATATGGCGGATTCCCAATAATAACCATAATGGGTTCATCCTTTTTCACCTTTCCGGCTTCGTGGCTTTCATCGCTCAGGCTTTCGAGGCCGGGTATCTGCGTCTGGGCGAGGTCTTCCATGTCGAGGGTATTGGTGAGGTAAAGCTTAAAACGCTCGTCGTCCTTCATGGTGTAACCCAGTTCCTCCAGCAGAAAGCTGACTTTGATGTGCCCAATAGCATAAGGCGCCATCATCAGCTCAAAGGCGTAAAAATTTTTAATATCTGTTCGCTGATGAGCTTGTTCACGCCTCCGGTTCCATACTTGCCACTGTATTCTTTCACAGCCAGCTTAATGGCTTCGACGGGAAAGGTTAAGCGTACCACCGGCTGGGTCGAGCAATGTTAAATCCTTACTTGCCAATCCGTCAGCTAAATCGAAACGGGTTTTTAGCAACTCATGTACGCTTCGCACAATGTAACGGACGACCGGTTCGGGTGTGTAGTAAACACCCCGCTTTTCGCGGGTGGCAGGATCGTACTCACTCAGAAACGTTTCGTAGAAATGGACGATGGGGTCTTCGCCTTTGCCGGCTTTGTAATACTGGTGCAGAATGTTTTTTGCATCAGCAGCGCTAAGCACTTCCGAAATGTCGTCGATCATCACTTCCATGTGAGGTGGCAAATCACCCTGTGAAATAAACCGGAACACATTACGCAAAATGCCGATGGTTTTTGGGATTAAATCGTATGCCAGCTTCCGGTTGAATTCACCGGTGCTGCGGGTACGGGCTGCAAACAGCCCGTAAGTGATCGTTTGGGCAAACAGGTCGGCAAAATCTTTTTCATTGAGGTTGGCGATCAGGAATTTTTTAAACGTATCGTAAAACCCATAAAGCTCACCTTTGCCTTTTTTCTGCTGCTCCATTTCGTTGGTGATCACTTCATCGCGCAGAAAGCGGGTACGCAGGGCAAGTTCCTTAGCCAACTGCCCGGCAGTGGTGACTTTTGGCAGGGAGAAAGCAAAAAACTTACTCAGCAACGCCTGAAACTTATCTTCATTTTCGACCGGTGGTGTGATCCCTTTTGCTGCAAGGGCGGAACGGGCGACAAATGTTTTATCCATCATTTCGCCGTTCCGGTAAAGCCGGAATTCATAAAAATCGGTGAGGATAAGGTTGGGGAATGTTTTCCGGTAGCGCTTAAGTTGCTCTGAATGTTCGATGACATCCAGATTCTCGCCGGGCTTTTTAGCCTCGATATAGCCGACAATGCTTTGTTTTCCATCCCATACCCGGAAGTCGGGGTTACCGGCTTCAGTTTGTTTTGGCAGTGTAGTTACCTGGATTTTTGTTTTACCGATGCTTTTGGCAAATTCGTAAAGAAAATTCTCAAAAAGCGGGTAATAGCTTTCTTCACGGGCATCGCCGCGAGATGTTGTTTTCAGGATTTGATGAAGGTAGTTTTTAATCATGGTCGTCAAAGATAAACAAAAGTCTTTTTTGTATTATCATTGAGATTTTTACCAGCCATCCCTACCACTGCTCTTGCAATTCTTTAAACCAAGGCTATTGATATGGTGCGGCTTGTTGTTTGGTAAATTTAATGACCTTTCGATTGATCGTTTTATGAATATTTTTATGGTTTCTTCCAGCAAATATAAAAACATCCCACTCATTTCCAATGAAAACAGCAGGTTTTTTAATAACCACAAGCTAACAAGGATTGAATGCGCAAATGAGTAAATGCTCAAATGGCGGATTAAGTTAAGCATTCTAACATAAAGCCTGCAGCCTGTTAATATTTAACCGCTTCACCGAAACCGGTATCGTTAAATTTTAGTAACTTTGTTTCAACAAGCGAATATAGAAAATGCACCGCATCCCATAAAAGGATATAGTAGGACCGGGCATTCCGTATTCAGGTCGTTTGTTCGAAAGGTTTCATTGTAATTGTTTTCCTGTGTCTGCCTCCGGCAGGCCGCAGGATCGTGTATATACGTTGTAAGGCATCAGTTTTTAATGGCTATGAATGATTTTAACAGGTTTATTCCTTCCGTTAATTGTCTTACATCGAAAAGCGGCGGGGCATAGTTCCCGTCGTTTTTTTTGCAGCCCTTTAATAATAATATAGTAACGGTTCACCGGGATGCTGATATTCTCATCGATTAGTGCGCTCTGTCAGGTTCAAAAATAGCGATGCAGCGCTTTGCAGTGCGTCTGTAAGTTCAAAAATAGCGATGCAGTGCTTTGCAGTGCGTCTGTAACTTCAAAAATAGCGATGCAGTGCTCTGCAGTGGGTCTGTAACTTCAAAAATAGCGATGCAGTGCTTTGCAGTGCGTCTGTAAGTTCAAAAATAGCGATGCAGTGCTTTGCAGTGCGTCTGTAAGTTCAAAAATAGCGATGCAGTGCTTTGCAGTGCGTCTGTAAATTCAAAAATAGCGATGCAGTGCTTTGCAGTGTGTCTGTAACTTCAAAAATAGCGATGCAATGCTTTGCAGTGCGTCTGTAAATCTAAAAATCGCAGTGCAGTACATTGCGGGCACTCTATCTGTCAATTGACGGGACTTTCAGTATACACTTTTCTGTATATAAAAATCAGGATACACCAAACCTACTGGGTTTTTTAACAATGCGTGAATGAGTGAATGCGGAAATGCTTAAATGGGGAGAAGTTATCCGTTAATCGTTCAGGCTAAAAGCCAACAGCAAATAGCGAATAGCCTTTTCCATAATGCCCGTCAACCGGTAGTTATACGCAATCCGTTCCTTCCGATCGATCATATCAACGTTGATAACCCTATTCCGTTCCTTCGGATTGGTTACCTCAATGAATTGACGCGGGTTTCAAAAATCGAAAGCAGAGTAAATTGCTTTATGCCTGCTTTAGTTTTTCGATATCAAACTTTTTCATCCGGAGAAATGCCTTGGTTACCCTGTCAGCCTTCGCCGGGTCGTTTAATAATTGCGACAGGATGACCGGCACAACCTGCCATGAAACCCCAAACCTGTCTTTGAGCCAGCCGCACATGCTTTCTTCTCCCCCATCCGTAAGCTTGCTCCAGTAGTAATCGATCTCCTCCTGTGTATCGCAAAATACCTGGAACGAAACCGACTCATTGAATTTAAACATAGGCCCGCCGTTCAATGCTGTGAACGATTGTCCGTTGATCTGAAAAACGACGGTCAGCACAGTGCCTTCTTTCATGCCGTGTATATCAAATCCCTCCTTTCCATAGCGGCTAATGCTTTCAATTTTTGAGTTTTTGAAAACAGAGGTATAAAACCGGGCTGCCTTTTCGGCCTGATGGTCAAACCACAGGCAGGGTGCAATCGGATGTGTGTTCATGGTAAGCTTGTTTAGTGTTTATTTTCAGAATATTTTTTAAAGTTATCGAGGATAGCCTGCCATCCTTCCCGCTGCATTTCAATTGAATTTTGGCTTTCCGCTTCAAATGTTTCTGTTATTGCGGTTTCATTGCCGTTATCGGCAAAATCAATCTTCACTTTTCTGTCGTCACCGGTCATGTACTCAATTTGCCTGTTCGTTTTTACGATGCTGTAAGTGCCGAAGAAGTCAAAACCCTGACTGCCGTCTTTGGCTTCCATTCGCGCCCTGAATTTACCTCCGGGGCGCAGATCATTTTCAGCCCGCGTGGTATGCCAGTCATCCGAAGCGTTGTTCCATTTTACAATATCGGCTGGTGTGGTCCAAAGCTTCCAGACTTTCGAAACCGGTGCATGAACCGTTGCCCGTATGGTTATCTTTGTTTTTTCTTTTGTTTCCATGGTGTCATTATTTTTCGTTGCAATTGAACATCCATTGTATCCCGTATTTATCGGTGCAGGTGCCATAGTACGATCCCCAGAACATTGTCTGCAGTTCCATCGTAATCTTACCACCGGCCGACAGCGCTTTAAATAACCGCTTTGTCTCTGCCCTGGTGTCGGGCTCAAGATTGATCTGAACATTGTTGCCGATGTTAACATGAAATCCCATCGATTCGGGTGCATCGGTGCCCATCAGCACATGTCCGCCAACAATGGGCAACTCAATGTGCATGATGAGGTTTTTATCGGCCTCTGCTATTTGCGGTGAACCTTCTGCAGGGGGCATATCGGCAAATCGCGCAATTCCGTTACCGCTAAACTCACCGCCAAAAACAGATTTGTAAAAATTGAAGACTTCCTCCGTATTCCTATGGAAATTAAGATAAGTGGTTACCCGTGCCATCGTCGTAAATTTAAAGTTTCAGACCTACATAACACCCGGAAATAATTTTTGTTCGCTGCTTTAGGATTAAATTATAGCCTGTGTTTCAGGGCAGGTTAACCGTTATTTATCAACCACTATTCACTACTCATCATTCACTAATTCATCATTCAAAATTTATTTATTCTCCTCCTCCTTAAACAGGTCCTCGCTAAGCCACTTGTTGATCTTATAGTTTGAAAAATAAATGTAAACAGCTCCGGTATGCTTCTCATTGCCTGTTGTATCGTTCATCTTAACCTCTTCCGATTTACCGGTAAACATCAACGGAATTTTCAATTTATCAACCTCAAACGAGACTTTTATTTCGGAAGGCAAAACCATTTTCTGATCTGCATACCTGAAATCGATAAGGAATGTCCCTTCTTTTCGCGGGTTGTTTTCGCTACGGCTGATCCGGTAATTGGCTGATTCTATCCACCAGGTAGCGAGAATAATGTCTTCCTTATTGCTTTTGCTTGTTGGTATCAGTTTGATGATGTAATTTTCATGTCCGTTCATCGTATCCCGACCGCTGTATAACCCCCGTTGGTGTGAGTTTGTAGCTCAAACCTCCATATTTTATCAGTTTTAATAAAAAATTCATTTAGTGGTTTAAAGTATATATCAGTCAAACTAGATTCTGATGTTTCTTCCAACAAATTTAATTATTGTTTTTTTTGCCAATAGCTAAAGGCTAAAAGCCTTCACAATTATTTCTTAATAAATTTTTTTGCAATAATTCCCTGTTTTGTCATTGCCCGTAAAATATAAAAACCGCCGGGCAGTTTTGAAATATCGATTTTATTAGTTGTTCCTGATAGATTGATATTTTTGACAACCTCTCCTGTTGAATTGAATATTGCTAGTGTTCCAGCTTTTAATCCTTCTATGGTAATTATATCCGTTGCAGGATTCGGAATGATTATAAAATCGCTTTTCCCGATATAGTTTTCCTCATTTACTCCAAGGTTTATTCCATTTTCATTGAAAACTCCTACTCCTCCATCTCCAGTTCCAAACCATTTATTTCCCTGTGCATCTATTTCGATTGAATTCACATGATTTTCAGGTAAACCGGAATTAACGCTGTGATAAATTGTCCAATCAGAATCGTCAAATTTTGCTGCTCCATATTCAGTTCCAAACCATTTATTTCCCTGGGTATCTATTGCAATTGAATAAACATTATCACCTGGCAGACCGGAATTATCGTTATTATAAACGGTCCATTCAACATCGTCAAACTTTGCGACCCCTCCACCATAAGTTCCGAACCATTTAGTACCCTGTACGTCGATAGCGATTGAAAGGACCCAATCATCGGGTAATCCAGAATTAAAGCTATTATAGACCGTCCAATTAGCAGTGTCAAATTTGGCAACACCATTAGTAGTTCCAAACCATTTATTTCCCTGGGTATCAATGGCTATTGATTGAACATAATTACCTGGCAAACCGGAATTAAAGCTGTTATATAATGTCCAGTTTACATTGTCAAATTTTGCTACTCCTCCATCTCCAGTTCCAAACCATTTGTTTACGAGAGAATCTATGGCAATTGAATTTACCATATTATTGGGCAAACCTGAATTAGAACTGTTATATATAGTCCAGTTGGTATTGTCATATTTCGCCACTCCTCCACTCCTTGTCCCAAACCATTTATTTCCCAGGACATCAATTCCCATTGAATTTATCCAATTATCAGGCAATCCGGAATTAGAGCTGTTATAGGCAGTCCAATCGGTATTATCAAATTTTGCAACTCCTCCATATCCCCAAGCATTCCCTGCTCCAAACCATTTATTTCCATCTGCATCCATGGCGATTGAATGAATCCAATTATCAGCCAAACCGGTATTGGAGCTGTTATAAACTACCCAATTAGTATTATCAAATTTTGCTAATTCCGCATTTTCAGTTCCAAACCATTTATTTCCCTGGGCATCAATGGCAATTGAAAGAACATTATTATCAGGCAATCCGGAATTCGAGCTATTATAAACCACCCAGTTGTCATTATTAAATTTGCTTACTCCTCCTCCATAAGTTCCAAACCATTTATTTCCCTGGTTATCGATGGTGATTGAATAAACAGCATTTTCTGATAACCCGGAATTAACGTTGTTATAGACGGTCCAGTTAGCATTGTCAAATTTGCATACTCCTTCATTCGTTCCAAACCATTTATTTCCCTGACTATCGATGGCGATTGAATAAATCCGGTTAGAGGGCAAACCTGAATTAGAACTGTTATACAAAATCCAGCCGGTGTTGCCAAATTTGGCTATTCCGCCTTCGGTTCCAAACCATTTATTTCCCTGGGAATCGATGTCGATTGAAAGAACCCAATCATCAGGTAATCCCGAATTAGAAGAATTAAAAACGGTCCAGTTGGTATTGTCAAATTTTGCAGCACCTCCGCCCATAGTTCCAAACCATTTATTTCCCTGATCATCGATGGCAATTGAATAAACCCAATCATCAGGCAAACCGGTATTAGCGCTGTTATAAACTGTCCAGTTGACATTATCAAATTTCACTACTCCACCATAAAAAGTACCAAACCATTTATTTCCCTGGCTATCTATAGCGATTGAATAAATCCAATTATCCGACAAACCGCAATTCGCTTTGTTGTAAAATATTGTCGCTCCTGTAACAGTATTAATTTTTACAATGCCACCTGAAGTTCCGGCCCAGATATAAATGCCTTCAGTTGCAAGCGAGTAAACTGTTTTTCCACAAGTGTAATTAAGCCATTGCGGAGCCTGTGACCTCAGGGAACAGGAAAATGCTATGCCGATAATCAAAAAGATGTAAAATTTTTTCATAAAACATTCTCTTTATAATAGTTGAATTGATTTGTCACTTTTTGATTCAAAAGATAAGCTAACACAAACTTGTTTCATTATCGCTAATGTTTACCTTCTTCGGCAAATATAAAAACTTCCCCTCATTTCCAACCAAACTGTCCGGTTTTTTAACAATGCGTGACTGCTGAAAATGCGAAAATGCTGAAATAGGGTCTACGCCGTTCGTAAAAACTTTTGTACTTTTACGGATAGTTAATCAAACTTGAACCGAACATGAACGCTACGAAAAAAACAGTCCTTGTCGCAGTCCTTTCCTTGTGCATTGCCGGAATAAATGCACAGACCTGGGCGCCTGTGGGAGCAATGTGGACGTTTTCAAATATATCTTTTGGGCTGCCATCCAATAATGTACCCACGACAATAATGTGCACCGGCGATACGATTATCGGCGGAAAATTGTGCCGTATATTTGAAGGAGGATGCAATTGCATGTTTATTAACAATGGAGCCCAATTTTTATATTATGAGGATGAAAAAGTTTATTACTATGTCGATTCTGTCGCAGGATTTACCACACTTTATGATTTTTCGGCAACGACAGGTGATTCATGGACTTGCATCATAAAACAGTTTGGGAATTACGACACTACGGTATTTGTGGTCGCAGGCATTGGCGAAGAAATAATCGACGGTGATACGATCCCGGTTCAATTTGTACATAACCAGGACGAATATGGAAACTGGCAGTGGGGAGGAAAAGTTTATAAAAACATTGGAGATTATTATTGTTTTTATCCTCAATTTGCTACTGCCGATCCCTGGACTGGTCCTATCAGGTGTTATGAAGACAGTTCGACATTCATTAAATTTCAACCGATCGCATGCGATAGTTCTATTTTTTGGAGTTCCATCGAAGAAAGCAACCGGGAAAACCGGATTTCGATCTTTCCAATACCAGCAGTTGATGAAGTAACCGTTTCTATTCATCACCAAAACATTCTGGAATTTGATTTCGTGATTTATTCTTCTGACGGGATACAGCAAATGCATTCAGAAGGTTTGAAAAACAATGCCTGCATCGACATCTCACAGTTATCTCCGGGGTTGTATTTCTTTCAGGTTTTTTTTGGTGATAGCCTTACAGCATTAAAGAAAGTTGTTGTCAGATAAAAAACAGAATCAGGTTGATCTGTACCTGCCTTTGTATGCTTCATACTTTCATCTTTTATTTTAT
>CAVXTE010000058.1:0-15584 GCA_963764475.1 uncultured Bacteroidales bacterium | reverse complement strand
ATATAAAAACTTCCCCTCATTTCCAACCAAACTGTCCGGTTTTTTAACAATGCGTGACTGCTTAAAATGCGAAAATGCTGAAGTAGGGTCTACGCCGTTCGTAAAAATTTTTGTACTTTTACGGATAGTTAATCAAACTTGAACCGAACATGAACGGTGAACGAAAAAAACAGTCCTTGTCGCAGTCCTTTCCTTGTTCATTGCCTAATAAATGCACAGACCTGGGCGCCTGTGGGAGCAAAGTGGACGTTTTCAAATATATATTTTGGGACTGTTATCCAATAATGTACCCACGACAATTACGTGTACCAGCGATACGATTATCGGCGGAAAATTTTGCGTATATTTGAAGGAGGATGCAATTGCATGTTTATTAACAATGGAGCCCAATTTTTATATTATGAGGATGAAAAAGTTTATTACTATGTGATTCTGTCGCAGGATTTACCACGCTTTATGATTTTTCGGCAACGACAGGTGATTCATGGACTTGCATCATAAAACAATTTGGGAATTACGACACCACGGTATTTGTGGTCGCAGGCATTGGCGAAGAAATAATCGATGGTGATACGATCCCGGTTCAATTTGTACATAACCAGGACGAATATGGAAACTGGCAGTGGGGAGGAAAAGTTTATAAAAACATTGGAGATTTTTATTGTTTTTATCCTCAATTTGCTACTGCCGATCCCTGGACAGGTCCTATCAGGTGTTATGAAGACAGTTCGACATTCATTAAATTTCAACCGATCGCATGCGATAGTTCTATTTTTTGGAGTTCCATCGAAGAAAGCAACCGGGAAAACCGGATTTCGATCTTTCCAATACCAGCAGTTGATGAAGTAACCGTTTCTATTCATCACCAAAACATTCTGGAATTTGATTTCGTGATTTATTCTTCTGACGGGATACAGCAAATGCATTCAGAAGGTTTGAAAAACAATGCCTGCATCGACATCTCACAGTTATCTCCGGGGTTGTATTTCTTTCAGGTTTTTTTTGGTGATCGCCTTACAGCATTAAAGAAAGTTGTTGTCAGATAAAAAACAGAATCAGGTTGATCTGTACCTGCCTTTGTATGCTTCATACATTTCATCTTTTATTTTATTGTAAGATGATATAAAACTGAATAAAATCTGAAGATTTTAACGTCATGCGGCTTTATCCGGACACTAAGACGGGGTTCGGGTCCTTTTTTTAGTACTTAGACTTTAGTATTTAGATTTGAGAGGTTTTGGTGGGATGAGCAGTGAAAGAATGATTGAATGAGAGAATGAGAAAATGAGTGAATGGGTTCACCAGGGCGTCTATCCATTTTCAACGCTTTGTGCTTTTCTTTGTGTCTTAGTGATTTAGTGGCAAAAGTGATACTGTTAAATTTTTTATAGAATTTTAAACTGTCTCTTTTTAGTATTTAGATTTGAGAGTTTGAAAAATTATAATAAATATTTTTTTAATGCCACAAAGACACGAAAACACAAAGTTTCACTAAGGCGTCTATCCATTTTCAACGCTTTGTGCTTTTCTTTGTGTCTTAGTGATTTAGTGGCAAAAGTGATACTGTTAAATTTTTTATAGAATTTTAAACTGTCTCTTTGTATTTAGAATTTAGATTTAAATGCCTGCCACCTGCCTGTCGTCAGACAGGTTACTTATACACAATGTTTAGTGTGTGCCATTTTTTTGTTCCCAATATACTTTCATTCAATTCGGTCAGCCCATGCAAGAATTTCAAATTCAAACTTAGATTTTGTTTTAGGATTTATAGTGATATTGTTATATCCATCATTGTATTTAACTTCACCTTCAGCGTTCCAACTTCCTCTCGTAAATTTAAGTTCTACAGGCGCTTTTACTTTTATGTCGATACTTCTCCTCCCTTAGCATAGTCTCATGACTAGGCTTTGTGGGGTGATGATCTCTGATCATCATTGCAATAAATCTATTACAATCAATGGATTCAATCCATTATAATAATTTCCCGCCCTGCTGAGTAATTAATCTTCCGCCCTTTCACCGTTTTAATACCGGACGGCTTAGTCTGCGTTTACAATCCGTCAGAATAAAAAAACCGGTAGGATTTATTATTCATCGAATTCCAGTACTTCATGAAAGATTGGTGATGACCTGACTTTCAAAATATCACTACTCAGGAAATTATCCGTTTCAGTTTTATCGATAAGATTGAACATTCCGAGATACTTTTAAGCTCCTGTTCGAATAGCAATTTGTAAAATCCCTTTCGAAATCGGAATCCTTATAAATCCTGTTGCCGATAAAATCCTGAAGCAGCGCGGGAAAAGCAAAAAGGTACTTGTCAAAATAAAATTTAGGTTTTCTAAATTCATTACCATATTTTTTCAGTAATAACAGGGTATAACCGATACCGAACTGACCCGCCCGGCTGTTTCCGTAACCGTCGAGACTTGCCCAGTTGAAGCGCAGTGCATATGTTTGCATCATGATTCTTAAAAAATCTATCGGCTTGATAGTGTCTTTATTTTACTCCGGTTAACGCTTAGCAGATTCTTGCGTTTTTTAAGGATCCCTGAAAATTCCATAATTGTGTGACAAAGAAATATTGCAATCGAATCTTCCTCTTTGTATAATTTATAAATTCCTTCTTCAACCAATGGCTCCAAAATAAATCTTTGCTCGTATAGATGTTTTACAAGCTTAACAGGCAGATTTCCCCAATTTGTAAGCTTTAAATCTCCTTCTTTTTCCACATGTTTAAACAGATATTCGCATAAAAGCAAAAATGGTATCTGATCGAGAACATGATCCGGAATGTCTTTCCGAACCCTGACCGGGCTCTTTTCTTCAAAAATATCATAAAGCACCCGGCCCATCTCATTTCTTGTGTACCCTTCATATTCATCAACCGGAATATTACGGTCGAGGTTGAATGAAACGGAATCGAAATTAAAATCACTATCGAAATAATCCAGCAAATCCATAACCATAAAGAAACTTAAAATAATGCAACTATATATTTAATAATTCCAAAATTATTAATTTCACAAAATAAAATTTATTTGAACTGGAAATAATGAGTATTAAAAATGTTTTATTTACTGTAATAATTGTTTCTGTAGCAGCTTCCTGTAACAACAAAACAAAAACCGTTTCGGATTATCCCATTAATCCTGTTAACTTCACACAGGTAAAACTCACCGACAACTTCTGGCTGCCGCGGATCATGACCGATATCAACACCACCATTCCGATCGCCTTTCAGAAGAGCGACGAAACGGGCAGGATCAAGAACTTTGAAATCGCCGGCGGGTTGAAAAAAGGTTCCTTCTGCACAAAGTATGGTTTCGACGATTCGGATGTTTACAAGATCATCGAAGGCGCTTCCTATTCACTAATGATAAAACCGGATCCCGAAATGGAGGCCTACCTCGATTCATTAATCTATAAAATCTCGCTTGCCCAGGAAAAGGACGGCTATCTTTACACCAACCGCACCATTATGGGCGACAGTGCACTTCCAATGGCCGGCAAACATCGCTGGGAAAATATTGAAAAAGGAAGCCATGAACTCTACAATATGGGCCATTTGTATGAGGCTGCCGTGGCTTATTACCAGGCAACAGGCAAACGAAGCCTTCTGGATGTGGCGCTTAAAAATGCCGACCTGATCGACAGTGTTTTTGGCTGGGGAAAACTTGAAATTTATCCCGGCCACCAGGAAATTGAAATCGGTCTTGTAAAGCTTTACAGAGTAACAGGTGAAAAAAAATACCTCGACCTGGCAAAATTCTTTCTCGACGTTCGTGGCCCGGACGGCTGGGAATACAACCAGGCAAATAAAAAAGTGACCGAACAAACCGAAGCGGTCGGCCATGCTGTCCGTGCCATGTACATGTATTCGGCTATGGCTGATGTTGCAGCACTTACTGGCGATACAGCTTATATCAATGCCATCGACAGGATCTGGAATAATGTGGTGACGAAGAAAATGTACATTACCGGAGGGATCGGTCAAACGGCAAATAACGAAGGTTTTGCAGCTGCCTATTACCTTCCCAACCTGACAGCGTATTGCGAAACCTGTGCCTCCATCGCCGAGATTTTCCTAAATGAACGGCTATTCCTGCTTCACGGCGATGCAAAGTACATCGACATCATGGAACGGGTGATGTACAATGCATTGCTTTCAGGTGTCTCGCTTAAAGGAGACCGCTTTTTCTATGACAATCCGCTCGAATCGAATGGCCAGAACGACCGGCAAGCCTGGTTCGGCTGCGCCTGCTGTCCGTCCAATATTTCCCGCTTTCTGCCATCGGTTCCGGGTTATATTTATGCGTTGAATGATGACAAAATCTATCTTAATCTTTTTATTCCGAGCAAGACCGAAATTGAAACATCTACAGGAAAAGTAGCACTAAGCCAGCAATCCAACTATCCCTGGAATGGCGAAATTCAGATCGATGTGAATCCCGAACAGGCGGCAGATTTCACCATCCTTGTCAGAATTCCCGGTTGGGCAAGGAATGAAGCCGTTCCGGGTGATCTTTACTCTTTTCCTGAAAATCAGGATGAACCGGTAATAATTAAAATTAATGGAGAATCCGTTGATTATAAACTCGCAAAAGGCTATGCTGTTCTTAAGAGAGAATGGAAAAAAGGCGATCAGATTGATCTTTCTTTGCCGATGCCTGTAAGAAAAGTGATTGCCAACATAAAGGTTACGGAAGATGCCGGCAGATTTGCCCTGCAAAGAGGGCCCATCGTTTTTTGTGCCGAATCTTCCGAACAGGACGGTGCATCAGTCGTTCATCTCATGGCTGATATTAACCAGGATTTTGGAGAAACCTTTGACAATGATCTTTTAAGGGGAATTCCCATCATTAATTTTCAAGCCCGGGATGGACGAAGGAACCTTGACGGCAGCATTTCCTTTGCTGATAAATTCCGCGAAATTCAAGCGATTCCTTATGAAGTCTGGGAAAACCGGGGACCTGGTGAGATGCTGGTCTGGTTTCCTTCTGACAAAAGTGCTGTGGAACCCTTTCCTGCCCCCACCATCGCTTATCTCAGCAAAAAATCATCATCCGGTGCAAAGGAAGATTTGAACCTCATCGCCGATCAGTACGATCCGAAAAACTCGAACGATCATTTGCGGGGCTACATCCACTGGTGGCCCGAAAAAGACACAATGGTTTGGGTTCAATACGATTTTCAAAAACCTGAAAAGGTTTCAGAATGCAAAGTTTACTGGTTTGATGATGGACCGAAAGGAGGATGCCGTATTCCGGCTTCATGGGAAATCCTTTATAAAGCAGGTGATCAGTGGCAACCTGTAAAAAATATTTCAGATTACGCAATTACCAAAGACGCTTACGATCAGGTGAAATTTGAACCGGTCAAAACCCATGCACTCAGGCTGCAAATCAGGCTTCAGAAAGAATACAGCAGTGGGGTGCATGAGTGGGTGGTGAAATGAAAAATTGTTCAGGTTATAATTTTCAGGGATTTGAAACTGGCATTTAACAAACTTTATAAATAATTATCCATATCCGGCCCAACAAATGCACTGGATTTTCGATATATATACATAAATATAATACCTTTGAATCAACAGTAAATCTTTTAAAATTGGATACAATGAAATCTACCGTAGGTATTTACGAATCGCACGATATAGCTCTTGAAGCTATTAAAAAATTACAGGAAAAAGGTTACCCGGTCAATCAGCTTTCCGTCATCGGTCAGGCAGAAATCGTTGAAGATCATTTACGGGTAAAATCAAGGGAGCCGTCGACCAATTTAGGTGTAAGTATCGGAGCTGTTGCCGGACCTATATTGGGCGTGCTTACCGGTGCTGGTGTTTTTGCTATTCCCGGCTTTGGCTTTTTATTTGGTGCCGGGGCACTGGTAGGTGCACTTGCAGGCTTTGACTTTGGGCTGGTAGGCGGAGGTTTAGTTACATTGCTGACAACATTTTTTACCAATCAGGATAAAGTAGTAAAATACCACGAACATCTGAAAGAAGGAAAATTTCTGGTTATTGCCCAGGGGACTACTGAAGAGGTTGAGCATGCTCATGATATACTGAATACACACGCTCAACACATTGAATTACATATTCACTGATTTTAAACTTTACCCGTTGCTTGCATGGATTTCTAAGACATTTTAAACCCACGGAAGTTACCAGTTAAGAAAACTGAACACGGATTTTTCAGCTTGATGGCATTTATGTATAATTTTTCTTTAAAAGGAATTATCAGGGGGAAAACTTAACCTGTTTCGCTAATTCGTTTCAGACGGTCATAGTCATTTATTTTAAAGTTCTTGCCTTCCATTCTGATCAATCCTTCACCATTAAATTTTTTAAGCATCCGGATAACTGTTTCAGGACTCATTCCAGACAATTCAGCCAGATCTTTTCTCGAAAGCGGAAGATCAAATTCAGTTTGTTTGAAGATCCTGTCGGAAAGACACAGCAGAATATCGGCTAATCTTCCATAGGCTTGTTTATGGGTCAGACAGAAAAACCGGCCATTAACCTGCGTACTATTTGAACTTAAAATATCAATTACCTCTTTTGCAAAATCTGAGTTTACTTTGAGCAAATGCCTGAATACATTGATGTCAATTTGACGAACTTCTGAGTCGATATAAGCCATCGCCGAATACTGGAAGGTATTGTGTTCTTCAGAAACTGATGACAAGCCAAGCAAGTTTCCTTCTGGAATTATTTTCAGGATGAGCGAATTTGCACCGTCGTCTAAAAATACTTTGGCAAGCCCTTTTTCCATGTACATGACATGCGAAACAAAACTCCCTTGTTTGCAAATAATTTCCTTTTTTTTATAGTTGATAAATACTGAATTATCATCCAGAATTTTCTTTTCATCCTCATTGAGTTTCTCAAAACACCGGCAATGATGACTGCTTATATTACAACTGCTGATCTGAATTTTATTCGCCATCGTGTTCAATTCCAAATAAAAGGCAAATGTAAGTATAATATCCTGAAAAACATGACGCAGATCAGTTATTTTACTGACAAAGTACAATTCAATCATGTATCTATGACTGTCAATATTTTTTGGGAATATCGGTCAAATCAACAACCTTTGTTGTGAATTAAATAACATCAAAAAGAATGGATTCACATTTCAACAAAAATATTTTATCCTTATGAACAAAATAAAACTACATGCACCGCTTTTTCTGATGATCCTTGCGATTTCGGCGTTCATCTTAACAGGATGTTCCAAGAACGAATCAGAGCCCGAACAAACGACTAAGAGTTATGCATCATGCGAAGGATGCCATATCAATTATGCTCACTTACAGGAAGTGTACTCACCGGATACAACTGCCACTGTTGGAGGCTGCGGTGGTGATGCGCCGCATTACGAACCTTATGACAGGGTTTACATGGGTGGTGATGGATATACTCAATTTAAACAATCATCGCATTATCAGATCGGGTGTACCGGATGTCATAACGGAGTCGACAACACGGAAGACAAAGAGCTGGCGCATTCCGGAAATTTCCTGAGGCATCCGTCAATGGCTGCTGCTGAAAAGTGTGGTTCATGCCACCAGGCCATCGTAGATAATTTTTCAACCAGCATTCATAACGGAACCGGACAAAAACGAAAAGTCGCTATGCGCAGCGGTTTGGCAGGTCCTGATGAATTCGACCAACTCCCTGAGCATCAAAAGAAAGGTTACAGTGCCAATTGTGCTACCTGTCATGCAAGCTGCGGCGATTGCCATATCATTCGTCCGATGATAGCCGGAGGAGGTCTTTCCAAAGGACATTCATTTACAAAGACACCGGATATGATCAGTATCTGTGTAAGTTGCCATGAATCCCGCGGCGGTCATGCTTTTCTGGGCGTAGCTTCCGGAACACAGCCGGATGTGCATCTGACACAACTGGGTTATAAATGTGTCGATTGCCACAAAGCAGAAGAACTGCATGGAGACGGACAACCGGTCGATCAGCGGTATGCTTATTCGAAATTACCGAAATGCGAGAATTGTCATGCTGGTCTGGAATCGCAAAACACTTACCACACGATGCATTGGGGTGATTTTAACTGCCAGGTCTGTCATTCTCAGGTTTACAACAATTGCGGAAGTTGTCATATCCATGGCGAGGGAGCAAGGATTCCATCCTATATGGATTTTAAAATTGCATCCAATCCAATTCCGGATATCAAAACAGGGTTCAATTTTACACTGGTCAGACGTACACTGGCAGCACCGGATAACTGGGAAAAATACGGGGTTCCGGAATATGCCTCTTTCGCAGCATTACCAACCTACAACTATACCTCTCCTCACAATATTTTGAGATGGACTGACAGAACCCAGGTCGAAAACCAAAAAGCCTGTTCCTCAAATTGCCATATACGAAATGAAGGCGGTGTCCTGATCAACAGGCAATTGTTTTTGTTCTCTGATGATCTGCTCGACTGGGAGCAAACTGCATCGGCAGGTATTGTTGTAGATGGTAAATTACCAGCATCGTGGTTCGAAAAAAAATAAATGATCATTAAACACATAAATAACTTTAACAATTTTAAATTTTAACGTATGAAACACACAAAATTTCTATGGTTGAGCGTATTATTCGCTTTCATTTTCATTGCATCTTGCAGTAAAGACAAAGAAGAAACAACACCAACTCAAACAATTAATGAATCCGAGGTTCTGGCAACATATCTCGAATCAACGAATTCACCGCTGATGAAAGATTATGTAAATTCAACGGATATGCCGTCCATAATTTCTGCTGAAGAAGTACACACCTTAAATCTGACAGGGCAAGTTTACATCATTGATATCAGGTCGGCTGCTGATTTTGCAACCGGTCACATTGAAAATGCTAACAATGTAGCTTTGGGTGATATTTTGACGCATATTGCATCTGTCGATTTAACAAGTTACACCAAAGTTGCTATCGTATGCTACACTGGACAGACTGCAGGTTTTGCTGCCAGTATATTAAGACTTATGGGTTATGATAAAGTGTATTCGATGAAATGGGGAATGTGTTCGTGGAATACTGATTTTGCAGCTAAATGGAACAACGCTACGGCCAATGGTAATGCATACACAACTCAGTTTACAGCCGATGCTACTGAAAAAGGACCGATGGGAGACATGCCAACCCTGAGTACAGGTAAAACAACAGGGCAGGAAATTCTCGAAGCACGGGTTGCGGCGGTGTTAGCCGAAGGATTTTCTCCTGCCGCTATATCCAATACGGTTGTTTTCGATAACCTTACGAGTTATTATATTGTCAATTACTGGCCTGCCAATCATTATGCCGATCCGGGTCATATTCCCGGCGCCATGCAATACACACCCAGGGAATCGATAAAATTGTCGGCTGACCTGAAAACCCTTCCAACCGATAAAACAATTGTAGTTTACTGCTATACTGGACAGACCAGCGCATTTCTTACTGCTTATCTGCGCCTGCTTGGCTATGATGCAAAATCTTTGTTGTTTGGAGCGAACGGTATGATTTACGATACAATGGCCGGAATGGGAATGACAACCTTCAATGGCAACCAAATCATGGGTTACGACTACGTCAATTAATAACTTTTGTTATCTGCAGGAAAAGGCTATCTATTATAAGGTAGCCTTTTTTATTCCTTTAAAATACTTTTTCTGATTTTTGATCTCTGATTTTTGATATGTCAGAAAATTCTGATATATTTGGCTACCAATAAATTTCAATGTGTTTTTCAACAGGAGGTTAAATATGAAAAAAAAAATTACCAATTCAACAATTGTGCTGCTGGGAATTTTAACAATGATTAATTTTTCCTGTACCGAAGAAGGATCAGATGATCCGTGTGACGGAACCGTAAAACCGGAAATTTCTGTCAGTATAAAAGCTACTGTACATGTGCTGACCAAGGACCACGAACCCATTCCCAACCAGGATTTGAATTTCTGGATTTATAAGGAACCTTGCGGTGCAGAAATCAAAGGAAAATTTAGTTTTGATGGCCCGACAAATGAGCAGGGAATCCGCGAATCGACCATAGTGGGTTATAATCTCAGAAACTCGGAGGATAAAGTGTGGGTGGATGTTCATGCCGTCAACCTGGGAAATGGTTCGGCTGATGCTGATTCTGAACTTATATCCTATAGTTACAACGAATTTTCAGGTAGCGGAACAAAAGAAATTCACGTTTATATTTACCGCAATTTTTGAACAAATCTGAATCTCCGTAAAAGTATTTGGCGTAACCCGTTTACGATGCCGGGTGTTTCGGTGATGAGATCGTTCATTCTATGAATTAAAAGAAATGCATCATTGAATAGTCTTTAAGACATTTGCAAAAATCACTTTAAAAAGTATCTTTGTTTCCACAATTAAAAAACGCGTATGAAATCCAAACTTACCCTTTTGATCCTTATTCTGCTGAATATTGTCATCATTCCGACACAGGCAGCCTGGTTGAATTTTGTGCCACAGACAATTACCCAGCCCGACGGAACTGTTATTCATTGTTTTGGTACCGGTGACGAGTATTATAACTGGCTTCACGATACCGATGGGTTTACCATCATTCAGAATCACACCGACGGTTACTATTATTACGCTGTTTTATACGATGAATCATTGGTTCCATCTGTTTATCGTGTTGACAAAGTCGATCCCGCTGATGCCGGTTTGACTCCATGGACAAATATACCTGCGGAAAAGATGGAACAGATACGTGCCGACTTTCTGAAAAACAACATGCCCGAAAAACAACCGCTTAAAGGATACCTTGCTCCGGGATCAACAAAAAATGAAGGAACCATGAACAACCTCGTGGTTTATATCCGTTTCAGCGATCAGTCGGAATTTCCGGAGGATACGCTGATGTATTATGATATGTTTAACAATCCAAATGCCGGTTACAGTTCCTTGCAAAATTATTACCAGCAGGTCTCCTATCAGATGCTTTCCATCCCTTCGTGGTTTTATCCTTTTCCTGATGGCCCTATGGTGATTTCCTACCAGGATATTTATCCGAGAAGTTATTTTATGCCTTACGACCCGGTGACCAATCCCAACGGATATCAGGAAAATGAGCGTGGCCCGCGTGAGCAGGCTTTACTGAAACGATCGATCGAGTTTATCGATGAGGAAATACCCGTTGGCCTCGACATCGATTACGATGATGACGGCTATGTGGATAATATGGTGTTTATCGTTCGCGGGGAAACAACCGCTTGGTCGACGCTGCTGTGGCCGCATCGCTGGGTGCTTTACCTGCAATCGGTTTTTATCAACGGGAAACATGTGTATGATTATAACCTGCAGGTTGAAAATCACCTGAACTCATCAGGAGCAGGCGTATTGTGTCACGAAATGTTTCATTCGCTTAGTGCCCCTGATCTTTATCATTACAATTCGGCTCCATACACCGCAGTCGGACCCTGGGACCTAATGGATGCATCAGCCAATCCGCCGCAATCCATGGGTGCTTACATGAAATTTCGTTATGGCGGCTGGATCAATACTATTCCCGAAATTACAGAATGCGGAACCTATATGTTGAATCCATTATCGGAGGAATTTAATAACTGCTTTAAGATTGCATCACCAAACAGTTCAAGTGAATATTTCGTCCTCGAATACAGGCTAAAAGATGGTACTTTTGAAAGCTCTGTTCCCGGAACAGGCCTGGTGGTTTACCGGATCGACGGCAGCTTAAACGGTAACGGCAATGCCCAGGGACCTCCGGATGAAGTGTACGTCTATCGTCCGGGTGGAACTCTCTCGGTGAACGGTAATCTGGATATTTCGTATTTCGGGGCCGATTATGGCCGGACTGAAATCAATGATAATACCGATCCATTCCCATTTTTACAGAATGGCTCACCAGGCGGACTGAATATCTCGAATATCGGTTACGTTGGCGAAACTATCTCCTTCGATGTGGAATTTGAAAAAGAACCGGTTGCTGATTTTGAAGCTTCGGCAACGTTGATCACGTCAGGCTGTGCAGTCGGGTTCACCGATTTGTCAGTATGCGATGTGCAGTCGTGGTTGTGGTCGTTTCCGGGAGGACAACCCACCTCCTCTACCCTGCAGTACCCGCAGCAAATTGTTTACAACAGTCCCGGAACGTACGATGTATCGCTAACGGTGACCAATCCATGGGGAAATAATTCCGTTACAAAAACGGGGTACGTTGTTGTAAGTGGCTCAGCATTACCGGAGGTTATTTTCTACGCCAGCGATACGATTACCTGTATAGGCTCCGACATTACGCTCAACGATTTTTCGGAGGTTTGTCCGGATGAATGGACATGGGAAATTGCACCTGCAACATTTCAGTTTGTTTCGGGTACTTCGGCTTCGTCACAAAATCCAGTCATTGAGTTGGAACAGGCAGGTGTCTATTCTGTTAGCCTGACCGTAGCCAATGCAAACGGAAGTGCTACGTTGCTAAAGGAGAATTACCTCAGAGCCGGAGGTTCGGCAATTCCGTTTACTGAAGATTTCGAAAACGGACTGGATGACAAAGGCTGGACAATTGTCAACCCGGATAATAGTGTGACATGGAAAACGTATGATGTTGCAGGAAATGGAGGAAATAAAGCAGCCGGAATCAATTTCTTTGAATATTACAGCCTCTTTAAACGCGATCAGTTGATCAGTCCGCCGTTGGACTTATCTGATGCTTCGAATGCGATACTGCACTTTGAGCATGCTTATGCCCTGGCCTCCAATCCCAATTACAGCGATTCGCTTATCGTAAAAATTTCAAGCGATTGCGGCAACACATGGACAAGGATACTGGAATTAGCCGAAAACGGAAGCGGAAATTTTGCAACACATGCACTCATCGGTTATAATTTTATTCCAACACTGCCTAATGACTGGTGCTTTGCAGCAGGAAACAACAATTGCAATCAGGTTGACATTTCCCAGTGGGCCGGTTATTCAGATGTCCGGATCATGTTCGAATCAAACAGGCTGGCGGGAAACAATCTGTATATCGATAATGTTCAGGTGGAACCCTTCACCGGAGTGGTTCAACCACAGACTGGTAACGCGGTGCTTTTGCAGGTTGTTCCGAATCCTTCTTCTGGTTTTATAAAAATCAGGTTCAACCGCGGATTAACGAATTGCAAATTACGGATTTACAATTCTGTTGGGCAAAAGGTTTTTGAAAGTTCTGTGGCTGAAAGCATCGATGAAATGCCGGTTGATCTGTCGGATCAGGGAAAAGGATTGTATTTCATTCGTATTACCGGAGCTGCGGCAGATGCAGTCAAAAAAGTACTGATCCGTTAAATAAGACGATCCCGTTCTTTCCCTGAACAGTTTATTCTTTTTCTGTCTTCATTGTTTTCACTTCCCGCGGATCGCTCAAAAGCACTGCGATCCATTCGGTTCGTGAATTTTTTTCAAGGATGATCTTAATAGCCATCGTAAGTGGGATGGCAAGAAACATTCCCACCGTACCCATCACAAATCCCCAGAAAATAAGAGAAATAAGAACAACGAAAGTGGAAAGCCCCATCCCTCTTCCCATCATTTTCGGTTCCACCACATTTCCGATTGTAAGGTTTACAACGATAAATATTGCGAGTGTCCATATTGTCCCGCTGACTCCCAGATCGACGGCAGCAAACAAAACCGGCGGTATACCTGCTATAATAGATCCGATGTTGGGGATGTAGTTCAGCAAAAATGCAAGTAATGCCCACAGGATAGCATAATCGACTCCGATAATGGCGAGGCCGATCCAGATGCTGATACCGGTCAGGAGGCTGGTTACCGTTTTGATCGATAAATAATGACGGATGTTGTGCGTGATCTTCGTGACATATATCATGTTATCGGTTGTTCCGCGGCTTATCACCTGCATTTTATCCGATACCGAATCCACTTCCATCAGCAGGAATAAAGCCAGGAAAAAGATGATCAGTGCATTGCCCATAAAATTTCCCAGTTGCCCAAGTACTTGTGCTGTAAGGCCCATGATCTTTGAAGGTTCATACAATCCTGAAATTTTATCGACCGAAATGTTTATTCCTTGATCATGCAAATACTGAACGAGGCCACCCGATATTTCATTCAGGTTTTTCTCATACTCGGGAAGGTTTTCAGAAAAAGAGGAAAGCGAAGCGCTGATGATCTGCCCCAATCCCACGAATATCCCAATGATTCCGATAAAGACCAGCCCGATAGCAAGCCCGTTCGGAACTTTTAAACTGCGCAGCCACCGGATAGGCGCCACACAAATGGTTCCGATAAATACTGATAATAAAAGGAGCGTGACAAACGAAGCCGCTAGCTTGATTGCAGCAATAATGATGATGATCGCTGCCACAATAACCACGATGGGATATTTATTTGACTGTGATGACTGCTCCATTTTCGTCTATTTTGTGCCAAATATCAAAATGATCTTGTAGTTGTTCTGATCGAAGATCTCGAGGGATGTCACAACACCCTTTTCATCACGGTTTTCCCGCATTTCAACCGGCGCTTCGATGGTATGGCTGAATTCCAGTGAATCTTTTCCAAGCGATACAACCATGTCGTCGCCTTTGTCCACAGGATCGTAATCGACCGCCATCAACGGCAATCCTTCTTCCAGAACACGGTACGCTTTTTTATCGTCCATCGTGATGATGTTAAGCGGCCTGCCCTTGTTGCCATTGGTAAACAGGCTGCAGTATTCGATCCACCGTTCCGTTTGTATTTGTTTTGAACCAGCCATAGATTTCAGAATTTGAGGTCTTAAAATTACACATTTTCCTAACTGTGATAGATCCTTTTTACAGGAAAATAGGCCTTTATTGGTTAGGGAGCGATCAATGAATTCATGTCCTTTTTATTCCTTTTCCGGATGGAATGGTTGGTGCTACCAAATCATTGGGGTTTGTGGGCTATTTTATTTTTTTGCAAATCATTAAAAACAATGGATATTTAGAAATCTTTTCATTCACTTTTTTTTCAATTACAAAACACTCTTTATAATAATCGACTTTAAAGCCATTTTTTATTACGATTTCACTAAGTTCATCCTTATCAAATCCATTATGTCCATCAAAATCCTTATGGTTAGAATGAAAAGAGCCGTCCTCACGAACTAAATCACCAATGCATAAATATCCATTTGGCTTTATTATTGAATTGAACAGATTTAATGTTTTATCAATATCATGTATGTGATGAAGGGTCATTAAAGTATAAACTACATCTATTTCTGAAAATGGAATATTCTCCTCAAGCAGATTCATCTGAAGTGGAATAAAATTCTTAACGCCTTCTTTATCTATCTTATCCTTTAAAACATCTATCATTCCCTTTGAGTTATCAACTAAAGTTATCGTTTTAAAGAAATCCTTTAATTTGAAACTTAGTAATCCTGTTCCGCAACCAAATTCAAGTGCGTTCAGCCGCTTATCTGGTTGAATAAAGCCATTAATTTCTTTTGCAAAAACTGCTGCTCTTTCTATCTTTTGTGGGTCATTGTCCCATTCCTGTGCTTGCTTATCAAAACTCATAATATAATTTCTTGTTTTTCAATAATCTAATAACACCAAACTTTTGTATTGGTTGCTATGTT
>CAVXTE010000057.1:0-22164 GCA_963764475.1 uncultured Bacteroidales bacterium | reverse complement strand
TATAAATACACCAGTCCTTCCAACAGTGTCGCGTTTCATGAGTGTATGAACTCTGTCTAAGACTGTTTCGGATGACGCTCCTATGATTTTTGCGACGAATTCTTCCCTGTCGACGATAGTGCTCTCTATGTGTCCTTTTTTGGTTGGTTCAATAAGCATTAAACGTTTGTCTACTCCGGGTACCCGAAGGTTTGCTTTTAGCTGGCTTAGGCTTATTTCTCCGCCAAACCTGTAAAATTCGCGTTCAACTCGACGCATTTGCATAAGAGGGAAAGAAACAATTGTTGATTCGTCGATTTCGATATGGGCTTTCATGGCATAGTTGGGTGTTGCCTGAACAACAAAACGCGTATTTACAGAGATTTTAGCTTGTTGAAGAGCAGTTTCTACCAGAAACTGTTTTGAACTTCAGGAATAAAGATGTCGATGTCACTGCTACCTGTAACGTCGCCTCTTGCTATACTTCCGTGAACAATTGCCTTTAAATGATATTTTGCTAACGCTGTCATTATTGGATTAGCTTTTTCTCTGAGAGTCGCTAGCTGCTTTCATTTCATGTTTGTATAGATGATTTCTCGGGTATCAGCGTTCTTGACGGGTTTAATTCTCATGGCTTCTATTTTGCCACGACGTTTATTCAGGTCACCCACTACATTACCAATGTATTCATCCGGCGTATTGATCTCTATTTTCATCATCGGCTCTAAAAGAATTGGATTGGCTTTCATAAAACCGTTTTTGAAGCAAATAGAAGCACAGGTTTGAAACGCCATATCGGACGAATCGACTGCGTGATGGCTCCCGTCGAGAAGGACAACTTTCACGTCGACTACCGGAAATCCGGCAAGTATCCCTTTTATTAATGTTTTTTGAATCCCTTTATTCACGGAAGGGATAAATTCACCAGGAATAGCCCCGCCCTTAATCTTGTCGATAAATTCATAACCGTTGTCTTCATTTGGTTCCAACCGCATGAGTGTATGCGCATACTGCCCTTTGCCGCCGGTTTGTTTTGAATGTTTGTAATTACTCTCTACTTCTTCGGTAATGGTTTCACGAAAAGCAACAGCGGGTTCACCGACGTCAACTTCAACTTCAAATTCATGCTTCAGCCGGTCAACAATGATTTCAAGGTGCAACTCACCCATTCCCGAAATCACGGTTTCTTCTGTTTCATCATCGAACCTTACGTTGAAAGATGGATCTTCATTCGCCAGTTTCGAAAGCGCCTCACCGAGTTTGCTTTGATCCTTTCGGTTTTTTGGGCCTATTTTAAGCTCGATAACTGTTGGTGGAATGTGGATCGATTCAAGAAAAACAGGTTGGTCAGGATCACAAAGAGTATCGCCTGTTTTTGTGAATTTCATGCCGATCAGGGCAACAATGTCACCTGGACCTGCACTGCTTATTTCTTCCCTGTCTTTTGCATGGATTTTTAATATCCTGCCGATACGCTCGTGTTTATCCTTGGTTGTATTCAAAACCTGCATCCCGCTTTTTAATTCACCCGAAAAAATACGTACAAACGTTTGTTGTCCGACATACGGATCATGGATTAGCTTAAAAGCAAGCGCAGCGAACGGATCTTTTACCGATGGATTTCGTGTATGTGATTTTTCTATATCATCGACATCGGTAGCAACTACAGCCCCCACATCAATCGGTGAGGGCAGGTAATCGATAACAGCATCGAGCAACAACTGAATCCCTTTATTTTTATATGCAGCTCCACAAAATACTGGGGTGATAATCAGTTTAAGAGTAGCATCACGGGCAGCTAATTTTAGCTTTTCTCCCGGAATTTCAAGACCTTCAAGGTACATTTCCATGATTTCATCGTCGAATTCCGCAACTTTTTCAACTAATGCTTCCCTTGCCGCAGAACACTTTTCTTCATATCCGGCTGGAATTGCAATTTCTATCCTATCTCGATCCGTGAATTCGAACGCCCTTTTCTCAATTACATCGATAATTCCAGTGAAACTATCTTCAGAACCGATTGGAATATGAAAAGGCACTGCATTGGCATCAAGGTATTTATTCATCTGCGAAACTACATCATGAAAATCAGCACCGGTGCGGTCCATTTTATTGATAAAAGCGATTCTGGGAACCCTGTAACGATCTGCCTGATTCCAAACTGTTTCGCTCTGCGGTTCTACACCGCCAACGGCACAAAATACAGCAATCATTCCGTCGATGACGCGAAGTGACCGTTCCACTTCAACTGTAAAATCAACGTGTCCCGGAGTATCGATGATGTTGATTTGTGATCCTTTCCATGATGCTGTAATTGCTGCAGAGGCAATGGTTATGCCTCGTTCCTGCTCCTGTTTCATGAAATCCATCGTGGCTTCCCCATTGTGCACTTCGCCCATTTTGCGATTTACACCGGTAAAATAAAGGATACGTTCGGTAACAGTAGTTTTGCCGGCATCAATGTGTGCTGCAATACCGATATTTCTGAGTGTTGCTAATGACATTTTTGTGTAAGTGTTTGAAAATCTTTAAATTATTACAAAAAGTAGTTAAAAAATGGGTGCAAAGGTAGTCAAATTGTTTATGCATAAAACCAAATACTATTAATTTTTAATTTTGAAGTGATTTTGGATTTTACGTTTTCCTGAGAATTAAGAGAAGAAAAATTTTATTAACGACTCGGTATTAAGTAATGCTTGTTAAATCAATTTTGTCATTAAATACCGGTCATGTTTTTGAAAACTGAAATTCGAATAGAGCTTTAAACCAGCATGGTTATGCTTTTCCACCTCAAGATGCAAAGCATTTATTCCAAGTGTTTTAGATTCATTCACTACAAATTCGATCACATTTGTACCAATTCCGAGATTCCTGTATTCAGCTTCGATAAATAATTCATCGATAAAAGCATTTTTACCCATAAACTCAAAACTGAATGAAAATGTAAGGGCGATGTATCCGACTGGTCTATTTCCAAGGACGATCATCCAAATTCTACCCTGGCTTTGATCTGAAATAAAGGCTTTAACCAAAGATGCAGCGATTTCCGGATAAAACGGATAGTGATCCAGTTGATAAAAACGTGACATCATTTCGAGGATAATGTTTGTGTCTTTCTGCGTCGCAATTCGCAAAATCGGATCTGTGTGTTTTTTAAATTCAGGAGTGTTCATAAATATTGAATTACCGGTATATATACTGCAATCAGGCAAATTTAACGTAGAAAAGTAACATGAAAAATATCGCAGCAGATTCTAATTGTCGATTGATCTTGACTAATTTATTTCCGGAGGATATCTTTAATATCTTCCATGATTTTTCTTGCTAAGTGCTCTGCTTTAGTTTCGGAATCACTTTCCGAATAAATGCGAATGATCGGTTCAGTATTTGATTTTCGGAGATGTACCCATTCCGAATCAAATTCAATCCTTACGCCGTCAATAGTGTTGACAGGATTGTTTTTGTACTTCGTTTTGATATCATTCAAAACAGAATCCACATTAATGGAAGGATTTAGTTCGATCTTGTTTTTCGAAATGAAATAGTTGGGATAAGAATTGCGCAACTCTGAACATTTTTTCCCTGATTTGGCCAGATACGTGAGAAATAATGCAATTCCAACTAAGGCATCACGTCCCAAATGCAGTTCAGGATATATCACGCCTCCATTGCCCTCACCTCCGATGACGGCTTTTTTAGCCTTCATCATTTCCACAACATTTACTTCTCCGACGGCAGATGCAAAATAATTCCCACCTAACTTTTCTGTCACATCGCGCAATGCCCTGGTTGAAGATAAATTTGAAACTGTATTTCCCCCGCTATGTTGCAGAATGTAATCAGCAATGGCTACGAGTGTGTACTCTTCGCCGAACATATCCCCGTTTTCAGTAATAATTGCCAGCCTGTCGACATCAGGATCGACGACAAAACCCACATCAGCTTTGTTTTTTTTAACTACCTCCGAAATTTCACTCAGGTTTTGAGGTAACGGTTCAGGATTATGAGGGAAGCGTCCGGAAGGAACGCAATACAATTCGTCAATTTTTGATACACCGAGCTGATTTAAGAGCTGAGGAATCGCAATACCTCCGGTAGAATTAACACAATCAATCGCAACATGAAAGTTTGCTTTTTTGATAGCTTCTATATCGATGAGGTTCAAATCAAGTATTTTGTTGATATGCATGCTTATCAACGTATCATCCATTCTATATTTTCCTAGTTTGTTGACCTGTGAAAATTCATATTGACCTTTTTCAGCAATAGCGAGCACTTCAACACCATCCGCAGCCGAGATGAATTCACCCTTTGAATTAAGGAGTTTCAGCGCATTCCAATGTTCCGGATTATGGCTGGCAGTTATGATAATGCCTCCATCAGCACCGGTGTCAATCACAGCCATTTCAATGGTGGGTGTTGTTGAAAGTCCTCCGTCGATAACATCCACACCCATACCCATCAAGGAACCTGCAACAAGCTTGCTGACCATATCCCCTGAAATCCGGCCGTCGCGTCCGATCACGATTCGGAGGTTCTGTGTCGAACTGTCTTTTTTAAGAAAAGCAATAAAAGCAGATGTAAACTTTACGATATCAATCGGGCTCAGTCCCTCACCCGGTTTCCCTCCGATTGTACCCCTTATTCCTGAAATAGATTTTATTAAGGTCATGATGACAGTTTAAGAAATGGGTGGTAAAATTATCAATTTTTACATTTGTTAACATTTACTTTCATAACTTTGTACCTTTATTGATAAAAACGGCGGATGGATTTTTTTGATGAACAGGAAGAAGAATTCTTGAATAACCTGGTTTCCAGGTTCGACAGGATGCTGCAAAAAGGTGAACATTACTTTTTTGATGTGGAGGAATTTGAACTGATCATCGATCATTATCTTTTGAATGACCAGCTTGAAAAATCAAATGCTGCAATTAAATTAGCACTTGACCAGCACCCGCGAAGTGTTTCATTTATGCTGAAAAAAGCCCAGCTTTTCATTTCATCAAACAATGTTAATAAAGCGCTTGATATTTTGGCTGAGGTTGAACAGATTGAACCGCAAAACCCGGAGATTTTTATGACTAAAGCCGGAATTTACAGCCAGCTTAAAAGTTATGAAAAAGCCATCGAAGAATACAACAAGGCAATAAAAGAAGCCGAAGACCTGGAAGAAGTCTATACGAATATTGCTTTTGAATATGAAAACCTCGGCAAATACGATAAAGCCATTGAGTACCTGATAAAGGTTCTGGACATCAATGCGGATAATGAAGCTGTCATTTACGAGTTGTCATTCTGTTTCGAAATCGGAAGTGGTCCGCAAGAGAGTATCAAATTTTTTACAGAATTTCTTGACCAGAACCCATACTCAAAAGCTGCATGGTTTAATCTTGGCATTGCGTATAACAACAATGAAGAATATGATCTTGCGATTGATGCGTACGATTTTGCAATTGCGATCGACCCAACATTTGCTTCTGCTTATTTTAACAAAGCGAACTCATTTGCTAACCTAAGCCTATTTGAAAAAGCGATTGAATTTTATCAGGAGACATTTCAGTTCGAAGAGCCTGAGGCAATGACCTATTATTACATCGGCGAATGTTACGAAAAGCTTGCAAAATATGATAAAGCAAGGAATTTCTACAGAAAGGCACTCGACCTTGACCCGCTGCTTTCGGATGCCTGGCTGGGTATTGGCCTCATTTATGAAGAACTTGGAAAATATAAAGTTGCGATCAACCATATAAAAAAGGCCATTGGCATTGAACCACTTAATTCAGAGTTTTGGTATATGCTGGGTGATATTCAATACAAAGCAGACTTACTGGATGACGCATTGGTTTCGTACAAAGAGGTTATCAGTCTCGAACCTCGAAACCCTGAAATATGGCTGGATTATTCACATATCTATTTTTTAAAATCAGAAATTGCAACTGCCATCGGTTTTATAGATCAGGGTATTGCCGAACAACCTGAGAACGCCGAATTTTATTACCGTAAGTTTGTTTATCTTTTAAAGAACAAAAAGTTCAAAGAAGCTTACAATATCCTTGAATCAGTACTTCTGATGGATTTCCCGAAACATAAAACCATTTTTGAATACGAACCGTCATTAGAAAACGATGATAACCTGCTGCGGATCATCGAAATGTACAAAAAGTCCTGACTTTCACTTACAATCCTAATTGAAATCCCCAAAATCAGTTTACAATAATTTCGTAAAGGAATATTTATTGAAAAGCCAGATAAAAAATTAATGTTTACTTTAGCATCACAACGTTAATCTGTTACTTCCTGCTTTAATGAAACTGTACGGTTTGATCGGTTATCCTCTGACACATTCCTTGTCGGCGAAGTATTTTGAGGAGAAATTCCAACGGGATACAATTTCGGGTTGCAGATACGAAGTGATGGAAATGCAAACTGTTAGCAATCTTCATTCAATCATTTTACAGCTCAAGTCACTTTCCGGACTGAATGTAACAATCCCGTTTAAGCAGGAAGTTATTAGTTTTCTTGACGAACTTGATAACACAGCTAAAAAGATCGGTGCGGTGAATTGTGTGATGATCAGCCGTAAAAAAGAAACGCTCAGACTGAAGGGATTCAACACCGATGCATGGGGATTTGAAAAGACACTGTTACCCTTGCTAAAGCCTTTTCATACAAAAGCCCTCATTCTTGGTTCGGGAGGCGGTTCAAAAGCTGTTCGATTTATTCTGGATAAACATGGTATCGGCCATTTGACTGTTTCGAGGAATCCTTCCGGGAAAGGACAGATTTCCTATAATAAGATTGATGATGAGATCATGAAAAAGTATTTACTGATTATCAATACGACTCCCGTCGGTATGTTTCCTGATACGGAACAATACCCTGAAATTCCTTACCAATTTGCTTCAAGCCATCATTTGTTTTACGACCTTGTATACAACCCGGAAGAAACGCTTTTTCTGAAAAAGGGCAAAGAAAGGGGAGCGAACATAAAAAATGGATTGGAAATGCTTTATTTACAGGCAGAAAAATCGTGGGAAATCTGGAATAAAGGATAAATCCTTATCCTAATCTAAAAGCTGACCAGGGATCAATTCATTTCACCAAAACGCTTGTAATTCCCCGTATTTTTTTACTTTTACCTTCACTTTAAAATTAAATGTTCAACTATGATTTCTTTCCGTTTAAATGGCAGTGAGGTTTATTATGATGGCAACCCGGATTATCCATTATTGCAGTATTTAAGGGAAGAAAAAGGAATTGTGTCAGTAAAAGACGGATGTTCGGGCCAGGCGGCTTGTGGTGCCTGTCTGGTTGAGATCGATGGAAGAGCAAAACTTTCCTGTGTAACGAAAATGAAAGTGCTGCAGGATTCCGAAGTCATTACACTCGAAGGGATACCTGAAGAGATTAGGAATATTCTCGCAAAAGCTTTCGTAAAAAAAGGGGCCGTACAATGCGGATTCTGTATCCCGGGAGTTTTAATGCGTACGAAAATATTATTCCAGGGAAATGCGGAGATTACACATTCTTCTATTAAAAAAGCCTTAAAACCGCACCTATGCCGTTGTACCGGTTATCAGAACATAATCGGAGCCATTGAAGATGCGCATAAGTCAATAGCTGCTGCCAAACTTACAATACCTGAGAAACCGGATGAAAATACGAATGGATTTTTACCTAAATATGAAGCTTTTGAAACAGCCATTGGACAAAGGCCATTCGTAAGTGATTTGAAGGTAGACGGAATGCTTACTGTCGCATTAAAATTTTCGGATCATCCGAGGGCAAAAATTCTGCATATCGATATATCGAAAGCTCAAAACCTAAAGGGTGTGACTGCGGTTTTTACCGCAAAGGATATCCCAGGTCCACATAATTCGGGATTGGTAATCAAAGATTGGCCACTCATGGTAGATGAAGGTGAAATGACACACTACATCGGCGATGTGCTGGCAGGTGTTGCGGCTGAAACAAAAGAAATTGCCCGTCAGGCAGTTGATCTTATCAGGGTTAAATATGATGTAAAAGAACCTGAAGCTGATATGCTTAAAGCGATGCAAACCGGAGCTGCTCAGGTTCACGAAGGAAAGTCGAATTTGATCGAAAAAACAATTATAAAGAGGGGCGGTGATGTCGATAAAATTTTCCGGAATTCGGCATTTACTGCACACGGAATTTATGAAACACAGCGTATCGAACATGCATTTCTCGAAACCGAAGGCGCTTTGGCTATGCCACAGGGAGATGGTGTGCTGGTTTATTCTAACGGACAGGGAATTTATGTCGACAGAAGCCAGGTAGCATCTTTGCTCGCAATTCCTGAAGATCATGTTGAAGTCAGGCTCGTCCCGACAGGTGGGGGATTCGGAGGAAAAGAAGACATTACTGTTCAGGGACATGCAGCCTTGTTTGCATACAAATTAAAAAAACCTGTAAAACTGGTTCTAACAAGGGAAGAGTCGATCAGGATGCATCCAAAACGGCATCCGGTTAAAATGGATATACTAGTTGCTGCTGATGACAAAGGTAAGCTGACTGCCATTAAACTTAAGGCTATTGGCGATACCGGTGCTTATGCTTCGGTGGGAACTAAAGTAATGGAACGGCTTGCAGGTCATGCTACAGGGGGTTATCATTTTCCGGCTGTCGATTTGGAGGCAGTAACAGTTTATACCAACAATATCCCATCAGGTGCTATGCGCGGATTTGGTGTTCCGCAAGTGGTTTTTGCACTGGAAAGCTGTATCGATGAAATTTGTGAGAAAGGGAAATTCGACCGGTGGAAGTTTAGGTATAACAATGCTTTGGTTGAAGGTTCGCTGACAGCGACCGGCCAGGTTCTTGAAAAGGGCGTTGGTATCCGGGCTACACTGGAAGCGGTAAAGGATGAATTTTACACAGCGAAATATGCCGGACTTGCATGCGGCATAAAAAATTCCGGAGTTGGAAACGGTATGCCGGATTTTTCGGATATAAAAATTGTCATTCGTTCGGAAGATGAAATTGAAATCCATCATGGCTGGACAGAAATGGGTCAGGGTGTAGATACGGTGGCAGTCAGCATTTTCTGCCGGGAAACAGGATTGAACTCTGAAAAGATAAAAATAGTCGTCGATACGTCTTCCGGAATGCCAACAGGAATGACGACTTCGTCGCGTGCTACAGTGCTTGTTGGAAATGCCATCATCGATGGAGCGAAAAAGCTGAAGACAGATTTGAAGACAAAATCCTTGAAATCTCTCATCGGTAAAGTGTATTACGGGAGCTATTTGTGTGACTGGACAACCAAACCCGGTGATAAAGTTGAAAAAATAATTACGCATTTTTCATATGGATATGCGACACAGCTAGTAATATTAAATGAGGATGGCGATGTAGAAAAAGTCGTTGCTGCACATGATGCAGGAAAAATTATCAATCCTGAATTGTTTGAAGGACAGGTACAGGGAGCCGTTCACATGGGACTTGGGTATGCCCTCACCGAGGACTTGCCGGTAAAAGATGGTCATCCGTTGAGTTATAAAATGAAGGATTTGGGTATCCTCCGTTCGGTTGATATGCCGGAGGTGGTGGTCAAAGGGGTTGAAGTGCCGGATAATGTAGGACCTTATGGAGCAAAAGGAATAGGTGAGATCGGGCTGGTACCGACTGCCGCAGCGGTAGCAAATGCCCTTTATCAGTTCGATAATATCAAAAGATATAAATTACCTTTGAAACGGATTAAGTAATAAAATCAAAAGCAAGATGGTCTCAGCAGAAGCAATTCAAACATTCATGTCGCAAAAAAACATTGCGATAGCTGGTGTTTCAAGAAACAAAAAGAAATTCGGCAATGCCGTTTACAAGGAGCTCAACGGCAAAGGCTATAATCTCTATACGGTTCATCCTGAAATGGAGGAATACGAGGGAAAGTCCTGTTTCGGGTCGGTTACTGATCTTCCCGGTGAAGTTACAGGACTTATCATCAGTACGCAACCGGCTGTTACAAAAGTACTGATTCAACAGGCTACAGAGAAAGGAATCCGAAATATCTGGCTGCAGCAAGGTTCTGCTGATAAAGAAACAATACAGGAGGTTGGGAAAAGTGACCTGAACATTATCAGCAGGCATTGTGTCCTGATGTTTGCTGAGCCGGTAAAAGGTATGCATGGATTTCACCGGTTTATGAAAAAAACATTTGGCAAATTCCCGAAATGACCATGACGACAAATCAAAACATCAGGATCAATCATGAGCAGTGCGTGAAAATCGGAAGAGAGCTGGACCGGCTGAATATACGTCTGGAATTTTACAAACGGGAATTTTTGAGTTTTGAAGCTGACAGGGAGACAAAGTTAAGGACCTATTTTATTGCCGTTGCCATTTGTCATCAAACCCGCAACCTTGTTCACCGTGAAAAAAACCTGTTCGGATGGGATTATATCGAATATGCTTTTCTGCAAATGTATAAACACAATCATCCGTTGTTGAACCCTGGTTACTTGAGTATTTGTTCGCTGGATGATATCGGAAATTTTCTTGCAGAAGCATTTTCGCCGGACGGTAAACCAGAAAACACAACTCTTGACCGTATCGAAGAAAGAACCGGGATGCTGCTTGAAATCTGCAGTTTTGTAAAGGAGAATTTTCATGGCAGTATTTCAAGGCTGGTAGATAGCTGCGATGGCAGGTTGCTGAATGACGGGAAAGGACTTTACGAAGTGTTATCGAAATTGCAGGCTTATTCCGATCCGCAAAAAAAGAAAATAACTTTCTTCCTGAAGCTCGCTACAGAAGCTGGTTTAATGCGATTAAAGGATCCGCAGAATGCGGTTCCCATCATGGATTACCATATGCAGCGAGTTTTACTCCGGTTTGGATGCGTGGAAACTAAAGACCGCAAGTTGCTGTCGGATTTAATGGCAAGAAAACCGCTTGCTTCGGATGAGGAAATACGGGCTGCATGCATCGGAGCCATGCGGATCATCGCAGACAATTGCCGACATGAATTACTAAAAATGAATGATTTTTTCTGGACTTTAGGACGAAGTTGTTGCAATGAAACGACACTCTGTACGGCAGGGTTTTGTGCAAAACATCCCTGTACATTTTTTACACTCGTTGATATCCCATCTCACAACCAATGTGCATTTCAGGATTCATGCAAAGGGTTTACAGATGAAAATTACAGGAATTTATGGGAACCGATGGTTCAGACACATTATTATTAATTGGATATTCTTTTAAATATTTCGGGGATATCAATTAAAAAAAGTTACATAAGAAATGCCCCTTTACCTTAAAAATGCTACATACATCGATTGGAGGACACTTGCGTTTCAACAGGTAGATGTTTTTGTCGAAGAAGGGCCAACAGGCCAGATTAGATTATTTCCTGCGAATAGCTTTATTCCGGAAGACACTAATGTAATCGATTGTTCAGGAAGATATGTAACGAAATCGTTTGCCAATGCCCATCATCATGCTTATTCCGCACTGGCAACCGGGATGCCTGCTCCACAAAAAAAACCGCAAAACTTTTTCGAGATTCTCAACAACATTTGGTGGCCTCTCGACAGGAGCCTTGATAAAGAACTTGTGGAAATATCCGCCCTGGTGACGGCAGTTGCCTGTGCAAAGAATGGCGTTACTTATGTAATCGACCATCATTCATCCCCGAATTTTATTGCCGGAAGTCTGGAGACGATTTCGAAAGCCTTTGAAACGATCGGTATTTCGCACCTTCTTTGTTATGAAATTTCGGACAGGGATGGAGAACGAAAAGCATTGGCCGGATTGGAAGAAACAGAACATTATTTAAAAAATAGGCAAGCGTTAGTTGGCCTTCATGCATCATTTACAGTTGGTGATAAAACCCTGTCGGGTGCAGCTGCAATGGCAGAAGAATATGATTCAGGCATTCATATCCATGTAGCAGAAGATGAATATGATCAGAAAATGTGCGAAAAACAATACGGTAAAAGAGTCGTTGAGCGATTGAACGATTTCGGAATTCTGGATAGAACGAAATCAATCCTTGCGCATTGTCTTCATATAAACGAAACGGAGAGAAAAATCATACACGATTCCAAAGCCTGGGTAGTACAAAATACGGAGAGCAACCTGAATAACAACGTGGGTTTTTTCAATTCATCGGGAATTGGCGACAGAATAATGCTTGGTACGGATGGAATGCACAGTGATATGCTGAAGAGTGCCGGATCAACATTTTTTATCGGCCGGAAATTCGACAATATAACAGCAGAGATTGTGTATCGGCGCTTTCGCAACATCAGCTTATATTTAAGTACAAATCATTTCGAAGGATACGGCGACAATAACCTTGTGGTTTTTAATTACAACCCGCCTACGGAATTCAAAGCAGAAAATTTTCTCGGTCATTTCTTTTACGGCCTGGAATCAAAACATATTTGTCATGTGATCTCAAACGGGAAATTAATTGTGAAGGACGAGAAACTTGTCGATTATGATGAAGAATCCCTGATGAAAACAGCAAGAAAACTTAGCCGAAAGTTGTGGGATAAAATGCAGGAAATTACCTGACGTGATTAAAAATTAAATCGTATTCCTACAGTAAAATCTAACCGGGAAAGATTTTCATCCTGATCGAGTGTGATCATTTGTCCGTCAACCTTTTCTTTTTTTAAACTACCGTATAACGAACCAATCTGGATTCCGATAAAGGTATTTTCGGTAACAATAAATTCACTCCCGAAAAAAAATTCCCAGCCAATGGTGGAGCCGGTGAAGACATGATTCGCGACAACGAGATATTTATCATCATGATAAAACATATAAACAACCGACCCACCTCCATAGAAATAAATTTTTCCTGTGTTTAGATCTTTCCTTAGAAATATGGAAGGACCCGCGTAATATGTCCTGATGTCATCCTTTACCTGTCCGGTTGCTATTATTTTCCCAAGAGAATCGACCAGACTCACATTATCAATGCTGTTCTCCGATTGTTGAAAATTTGTATTGATCCCGAATGCAATGTTTCTCTTAAAAAAATAATTGATCTCCAAACCGAGATGATATCCTTTTCTTAGTTTTTTATAATAGTCGAAAAACGAAGGATCGATATATTGATTAAACCCTCCAACTTTATAAGTAAATCCGCCGTTGAAAGCAATTCGCCATTTATCGTAATATAGGTCATGATTAAAGATAGCTGTGTTTAATTGATCCATTGTACTCGTATTTGGAGTAGAATCGTTGTTTGAGGATTCTTTTTCGCCGGATAACGAAAGAGATTGCAGTGCATCGCTGTATTTTTCGGTCATCTCTATTCGGGTCAGGGCATTCGCACATTGAAGAAAAGATGATTCAAACGCCTTTGAGCATGGGAAATCCTCTTGTGAAGAGGGTTTTGTAATGGAAGAAGAGCAATTTGAAAATTTAACGTAACCGGGAGTAAGAAAATCCACTGACAGATTGCAATTGCAGCTTGCCGAATCTCCGTTACCTATTGTATTAATTGAGAGGTAACGGATAACAATCACAACCGGAAGTTTTGTACTGTCGAACGGTAATGCCGATTTTAAAAGGGTAGTTAGTTGATTGTAAATTCCGGTATCGAATTCAATAATATTTCGGAGATCGAGCCGGCCGTTGTGGTAAATTCCCAGTGGAGCCTTGCTGCCCCGGCCATCAAGAATATCCAGGACGTAAAATTCTGATTCAATTTTTTCAATCTTTTCATGACCGAAATCCAGTTTCAACACATCCTGCGACTGCGATGGACGAATCAAAATAAGGTTCATAATTATAAAAACCACGCTAAAATTGATTCGACACATTTTAATTGTTTTTTCCCTTGTTTTGAGAAATAAAATTAGACTAAAACCCCGAATAAAAGCAAAGTATTCAGTATAAGAGACAACTTTTAACCTTTTATGGTACCTGTAATTCTGAATGTACACAATCAATCATGTTTGTATTTTGATTGAACCAGTTATATCTTTGCATCTCATTAAACCTGAGATAAGATGATCGTAGTCACCGGAGCAGCCGGATTTATCGGCAGTTGTATGGTAAATAAACTGAATAACAAAGGACATAAGGACATTGTTATTGTTGATGATTTTACGAACGATGAAAAGAACAGGAATATCCTGCATAAAATATTTCGCGAAAAAATTCATCGGGATAATTTTTTTGAATGGCTGGATCAAAACAATGGTTCGGTTGATTTTATTTTGCATATCGGAGCGCGTACGGATACTACCGAATTCAATAAAGCAGTATTTGACAAATTGAACTTAAATTATTCGAAAGATGTCTGGAAGGCCTGTATAAAATATAAAATACCGTTGATCTACGCCTCATCAGCAGCAACTTATGGTTTGGGGGAATTGGGCTACAAAGACGATCATGCAATCATCGATAAACTGAAGCCTTTAAATCCCTATGGTGAATCGAAAAATGAATTCGATAAGTGGGTTCTGAACCAGGAGGATAAACAACTGTTTTGGGCAGGCCTAAAGTTTTTTAATGTTTACGGACCCAATGAATATCATAAAGGCAGAATGGCCTCAGTAATTTTTCATGCGTTCAATCAAATAAAGGAAACGGGTAAAGTAAAATTATTCCGTTCTCATAAACCTGAATTTAAAGACGGCCATCAACTCAGGGATTTTATTTATGTAAAGGATGTCGTTGACGTGATTTATTTCCTAATGAACCTGAAAGAAAAATCGGGGATATACAATCTTGGAACGGGCAAAGCACGTACATTCCTCGATCTGGCTAAGGCTACATTTAAAGCAATGGATAGAAAACCGGAAATTGAATTTATCGATACACCTGCTGATATACGCGAAAAATACCAGTATTTTACCGAAGCTCCTATGGAGAAATTAAGGAAAGCAGGCTACGACAAGCCGTTTTACAGCCTGGAGGAAGGAATTGAAGAGTATGTGCAGGAATTTTTAATGAACCACCGGTACTTTTAAAGATCGGCTTTGATCTCTTTCAAAAATTCTTTAACTTTTTGCAGCGTTTTAACCACTTCCGTGTTATCAACAGTGTCCTTTTTATTTTCCCTGAGTTTGTCTTTTGCACCTTGCAGTGTAAATCCCCTTTCCTTAACGAGATGAAAAATAATGTGGAAATTATCGACATCCTGCTGTGTAAACATCCGGTTGCCTTTTTTATTCTTTTTTGGCTTGATAATATTAAATTCCTTTTCCCAGAACCGGATAAGGGACGTATTCACGTCAAACATTTTCGCTACTTCACCGATTGAATAATATAGCTTACCCGTATTCTGCCCCTGACTGGCCATGAATTAATCAAGCGTTTGTGAAGGATTTTTTGAAAACAGGAGTACTTTGTCGTATTCGTCGGGTGTAAGATCGTTGAAAAAATAATAGATCGGGTTGATATTTTTCCCGTTCTTTTTTATTTCGTAATGAAGATGCGGTGCGGTAGATTTACCTGTATTTCCCACCAATGCGATTAACTGTCCACGTTTTACCTTTTGGCCTTTCCGTACTTTAAACTCCGACAGGTGGGCATATTTTGTTTCATAACCATAACCATGATTGATGGTCAGGTTGTTTCCATAACCACTGCGTGAGTGTTCCATGTCTTCAACGACTCCATCACCTGTTGCATAAACAGCCGTACCGATTGGAGCTGAAAAGTCAATGCCGTAATGAAATTTTCTAACCTTATAAATCGGATCAGTACGGAAACCGTAATAGGCTGACAACCGTTTCAGATTTTTATTGCTTACAGGCTGAATGGCAGGAATACAAGCCAGCATTTCATTCTTGTTCTTTGCCATTTTGTAAACTTCATCAAACGATTTTGATTGTACAACCAGTTCTCCGTGAATTTTATCGAGCTTTTTAGCCGTGTTTATGATCAGGTCAGAATTCCGATAACCCTCAAGTTTTGAATACCTGTCGGTACCACCGAATCCCGCTTTTCTTACAGAACTTGGTACGGGTTCAGCTTCAAAGATCACTCGGTAAATATTATCATCTCTGTCGGCAAGATCAGAAAGAACTGCATCATATTGAGCCAGTCGCTCGTTAAACAACTGTAACTGCAATGTCGTCTGAGCAAGTTCGCGTTTCAGCATTTTTTCCTTAGGTGAATCCATAAAGGAGTAGGCAAGAAATATTACAACTGCAGCGAACACCATTCCCGAAGCTATAATAGAAAGGAACTTAAAAAAATGCGTTTTAAAAGTCACCCTCACCTCTTCGAACTGAAGTGATTTTTTATTAAATTTATATTTCGTCTTCGGCATTTACTATTTATATGCTGAATTTCACTAAAATGTTTCAATAATTATTATTGCTGCAAAATTAACTAAATAAATTAATTTTGCTATCCCTTGATTTTAGAGAAATTAACAATAAATGTTAATAATTATTAAAATGGATTCGAATCAAATCAGAGATACTTTTTTTGAATTTTTCAGAGCAAACGGTCATAAAATAGTTGCTTCGGCACCGATGGTCATAAAAAATGATCCGACCCTGATGTTCACCAATGCAGGGATGAATCAGTTTAAGGATATTTTTTTAGGTAATTCTTCTCCAGTTGCGCAAAGGGTAGCCAATACTCAAAAATGTCTTCGCGTTTCAGGAAAGCACAATGATCTTGATGAAGTCGGTCACGATACATATCATCATACCATGTTTGAAATGTTAGGAAACTGGTCGTTTGGTGATTATTTTAAAAAGGAAGCCATAGAATGGGCGTGGGAACTTCTGACTGCAGTCTATAAAATCAATAAGGACAACCTGTACGTGACCGTTTTCGGAGGTAGTGATGACGACGGGTTAACAATAGATAAAGAAGCTTTTGATTATTGGAAAAATATAGTTCCGGAAGAGCGGATCATCCTGGGTTCAAAAAAAGACAATTTCTGGGAAATGGGCGATACAGGCCCGTGTGGCCCTTGTTCGGAAATACACATCGATTTGCGTGATCCTGCTGAAAAAGACAAAATAAAAGGAGCTGAACTGGTGAATAAGGATCATCCCGGTGTAATTGAAATCTGGAATCTTGTATTTATTGAATTCAACAGAAAATCGGATGGTTCGCTCGAACCCCTTCCTGCAAAACATGTGGATACTGGTATGGGCTTCGAACGGCTTACCATGGTGCTGCAAGGAAAAAAATCAAATTATGATACTGATATTTTTCAGGATATAATCCAGAAGATAGCAGGAATATCAGGTATTTCTTATGGGGCTGATAAAAATTCAGATGTTGCCATGCGGGTAGTTGCCGATCATCTTCGGGCTATTGTTTTTGCTATAGCCGATGGACAATTGCCATCAAATGTCAAGGCTGGCTATGTGATCAGAAGGATTTTGCGGAGGGCTGTGAGATACGGTTATACTTTTCTCGGTATGCATGAACCTTTTATGCACATGCTAATCCCGGTACTCGTTAGCAAAATGAGTGATGTGTTCAACGAGATAAAGGCTCAGCAGGACCTGATCAGCAAAGTGATTCTGGAAGAGGAATCAGCTTTTTTGAGAACCTTATCAGCCGGAATAAAAAAATTCGAGCAGTATCTGAAACTGAATCCTGAAAACATGGTCATCGATGGTTCATTTGCTTTTGAATTGTTTGATACTTATGGCTTCCCCATCGATCTCACACAACTTATGGCAAAAGAACAGGGCAGGGGAGTAGATATGGATGGATTCAAAAAGGGGCTTGAAGCTCAGAAAGACAGGTCACGGCAGGCAGCTACCAGAAAACTTGAAGATTGGGTAGTAGTCAATGATGAAATCGAAAAGACTGAATTTTTGGGTTACGAAACACTAACGGCAAAGTCGCACATCGTGAAATTCAGAAAAATATCGGATAATAAAGGAACCTATTTTCAGGTGATTCTCGACAGAACGCCGTTTTATGCCGAATCAGGCGGTCAGGTTGGAGACAGGGGAATTTTAAAAAATGAAACCGGATCGGTTAAAGTTGAAGATACACAAAAGGAAAATGACCTGATCATTCATATTGTAAAGCAGCTTCCCGAAAAGGTTGAAGTGGAATTTGAAGCGATCGTCGATCATGAAAAGCGGGTCATGACAGCCAATAATCATAGTGCTACACATCTTATGCATGCAGCCTTGCGCAAGGTTTTAGGAACTCACGTAGAACAAAAAGGATCACTGGTTGATGAAAATCATCTTCGGTTCGACTTTTCACATTTTGCTAAACTTAAGGATGAAGAAATTCTGCAGATCGAAAATATTGTGAATGAAAAGATCCGGCAAAATATTCCTTTGCACGAAAAACAGGGTGTGCCGATGGAAGACGCAATCCAAATGGGAGCTATGGCACTGTTTGGTGAAAAATACGGCGAACATGTTCGTGTCATTATTTTTGACGAAAATTATTCTGTTGAATTGTGTGGAGGAACGCATGTTCCGGCAACCGGGCAAATCGGTCTGTTTAAAATTATTTCTGAAAGTGCTATTGCTGCAGGAGTGAGGAGAATAGAAGCCATAACCGCGAAAAAAACGGAAGTGTATGTTCAGCAACAGGAAGCCGTTATCAACCAACTGAAAACCATTTTCAAAAGTCAGACAGATATTGTAAAAGGAGTTCAGACACTGATTGATGAAAATCAGCAGTTACAAAAGCAACTTGCCGCCCTGACTGCTGAGAAGGTGGAAAATATGAAGGAATCCCTGTTGCAGGATTTCGAAAATGTAAACGGAATCTATTTTCTTGCAAGAAAAACTGATCTCGATAATGCTGCCAATCGTGACCTGGCTTTCAAATTCAAAAAAGAATTTGACGATGTTTTTGTGATCCTTGGTTCTGAAATAAACGGGAAAGCAAGTTTAACACTGATGATTTCGGGGAGTCTTGTTGACAAAAAGGGAATGGATGCCGGCAAGATTATACGCGAAATTGCCAAAGAAATAAACGGTGGCGGTGGTGGACAAACCTACTTTGCAATAGCCGGAGGAAGCAATCCGGGAGGGATCGATAAAGCGTTTGCTAAAGCAAGGGAGATCGTTTCGAAAGGATAAGAATTAATTTTTCGAGATTCATTCATAAACTTCCCAAATCCTCTTTTTTGCATTCCAGTCGACAGAATAAGCTTTCCCTATTGAAAAATTATAAAATGAGTTCCTTGATTGCCTGTCCTTGGGTTTTACAAAAATCAGGGAAACATCATCAAAAGAAATGATTTCAGTAGCTGTTGGTTCAACCACAACCGAACTCCAGTGTATTTGGTCGGTTGATAGCTGAAAACCGAAGGATTTGTCCGATAAATTTTTTAGTACCACCTTTGGCTTTTGGTTCTGGTATTCGGGTTTTGTTTCATTTTGAAACGGGATTATATCAGGTTGTTTTACGAGCAGCGGCTCAGCTTTGAAAGAGTTTCTGAAATAATTGCCTTTTTCACCCAATAATCTTCTTCCCGGCCCGGCAGTTTCAGCGATAAGGTAGGTTGCGTTTTTATATTTCACCACTGTCTTACCTTTCTCAGGTTCACTTTTTATTGCTGTAAGAACATGTTCAGGCTGATTCAGAAAAATAATATCATCAGCCGGGATAAGGTAGATGAGGATACCTGCGAAAAGAAGTGCTTTGGAATCACAATCGCCTGACATGTCGAGCAGTAGTTTGGGAGGTGTGTTCAATCCGCCGTAGTGTCTCGAATCATCCGTATATTTCGGAACACCATACGGAATATCCTGTACAAAGCACATAGCCATTTCGATCCGGTTAAGGCGCGTATCCTTTCCGTAACGGGCAAGAGTTCCAGCGATCTGCTGTGCAATTGGCCTGCAAAACAGTTCACTGTAATATGCTACCACAGCATTTTTGTCCACTTCAACCACCTCCCTGTCCAAACGGAACAATCCTTCAGAGAGTTCCCGGATACGACTGTTCCTGTTGGCTGAAGTTTCAATGTAGGGTTCAAACATTTTTTTGGAAATCCCGAATTTACCTATCATTTTGTCCGTTTGATCTAAGGGGTATGTCATGGAAAAATGACACAGATTATCAAACTGATCAAGGAAATTTATCTCAATCCGGTATGAATAGTTAGCAACGGTGATATTATTATTTGCAAACGTCTGGGTATGATAATTTTTTTGTGCAGTAATTGATAACGGAGTTGTCGCGATTATTACAAAGCACAACAAAGTTGCGAGTTCATCCTGAAATTTCATGACAGAATAAACGCTTTGAAAAAACGGATATTTTATATGTTAATTTGGAAAATTAACGGTTCAGAATATCAGCAAGGAACTCTTTATTGTTGATCAGGTAAGTGATACCGACTGAGAAAAACCAGTATTTATCATTGTTGAATGCCACTTTTCCGTCGAGGCGATCACTGTTGATAAAGCGTGTAGAAGCTTCAAGTTCAAGGTTGATTTTGGGTTTGATTTTATAATTAACACCCAAACCTAACGGGAAGATCAAATCTGTGGCTGCTTTGTCTTTTTCAGGATCCGTAATGATCACATTCGTATCATCTTCAAGCAGTTTATATCCATAACCATTGACGATATTACCATTTGGATCACGCAGTAGGACACGGTAATTAATAAATCCGATTCCGGCAAAAGCATAAGGCCTGAACTTTTCGAACCTGAAATTGCGGTTGAACCAATTGTTAAGGATTACCTGAAAATTGAGGCAACCTTCTTTGTATTTATTTTCAAAAGTAAATTGGTTTTTTTCTCCGTTAAGCTGACCAAAATTGAACTGAGCTTTAATTCCGCCGTTGAGAATCCCATTTGAAATCACCTGTTTGTTAAGTGCAAATCCAAAAACTCCCGGGAAAGATATGATTTTATTGACATCGAGATCACCTCTGAAAACAGACAATCCGAATTGAGCAGTGACCGACCAGTTATCTTTTATACTTGGATGATTGATGGAATAATAATGGCCCTGTCCTTTTGGGATCATGCTGCGCATTTTATGTTCCATTTTCCATGTACTGGTTTCAAAGGCAAGCAACGAAAATACAATGTAATTGTTTTCGACATTATCCTTGATCAATACCTTGGCAGTTTCATCATCGCGGATTAATTTATAGGTTGCAGCGATTACATGGTTGTTGCCGCTCTTGTTATAATCCTGTGTGATCATGCCATATGCTTTTTTAGCTGCTTCAGTGAATGAAGTTTCTCCTTCAAGATAAACGACATTGCTAACATTCAGCTTTTTTAAGTCGTTGGCAGGAATTACGATCTTCTTTGGATTTACATCAAAATTGGTGGAATATACCAGTAAGGTGATATCATATGTATCATCAATACGTTCACGGTTTTTAAGCAACAACCTGAAGGCGCGTTCGTATTTGTCGAGCCGCCGCTGGTTAAAATAGACATCGGCAGCATCAAACATAATCACTATCTTGTTTTCTGATTTGGTCTTTGTCTTTACAGGAGGAGAAACCGGGGTTATCTTTTTTTGCTGTTCGGGCTCGACTTCTTTTTTTATGACAGGTGTAATTTTAGCGAGTTCTGAAACAGTCGTATCAGATGATACAGCCACTTCTTTAACGACAAGCTGTTGAACCGGTTTCGGAGCATACTTTTCGGTAGCCAAAATGATTCCCGACCGCTCCGTTCCAATATAAATACGGCTTTTATGATAAGCCATACAGGTAACTTCATCATCGGGCATGTCGGAGTTTTGATAATCAAAAACCTTCCAGTTTGTACCATCAAATAGATTAATTCCACCGATATACGTACCGATCCATTTATTATCGGCACTGTCGATCGCAATAGGCCTGACATTGTCATCCGTCAGGCCTGAATTGGATGAATTAAAGCCGATCCAGAAAACATCATTGAAAACAGCTATACCACCGCCGCCTGTTCCGATCCATTTGTTATTTTTCTGATCGACGGCAATTGAATAAATATAATCGCTTGGAAGTTTGGAGTTCTTTTCAGTATAGGTATTCCAGTTTTTTCCGTCAAAAGAAGAAATGCCGCCACCTTGTGTACCCAGCCAGAGAATTTTATTCGTATCCTGTGCAATTGCTACCACTTTATTCGAAAGCAACGGAGAATTTTCATCGCTGAATACTTTCCATTCTTTACCATCAAATCGCGCCAAACCGCCAAAATAAGTTCCTACCCAAACGATACCGTTATCATCACAAAAAACTGACATCACAACATTGGATGGCAATCCCGAATTTGAGGTCTTGTA
>CAVXTE010000056.1:0-76502 GCA_963764475.1 uncultured Bacteroidales bacterium | reverse complement strand
ATTCATCAAACTCTTTCTGAATGACAGCCCTGTATAAATGTTCCTTATCCGGGAAATAATAATACAACGAACCTTTTGCCATATTCAGGTCGGATGCAATCTCCTTCATCGACACCTTTTCGAAACCATACAGTCCAAATCGTTTTTGAGCAGTTTCGAGGATACTGTCAATTTTAACAACATTTTTGCCTTTATGAATAATCTTTACCATGGCAATTGAATCAGAATATCAATAAACTAACGAATAAAATTTTGCTATTTGACCTTTTTGTTCAAGCGGTCAAAATTACAATTTTAGAATCAAAACGAATGTTAATTTTTCCTAATTCAAAAGACAGGCTGTTTAATACATTTAAGATACCGAAGAACTTCGGCAGCTAGTGATATAAAAGGCTAAACACGATTCAGTTCACACTTGCAAAATTATTCATCATTCTGAAGATCTTTCATCGTGAATCAACAACTCAGGGAATTTTCTAACTAATTTTGTTACACTTTTATGAGCCAGGAAGTCCGAATTTAGAATTGGGGCTCTGACAGTAAAAACGTTTTAAAATTACAGCATTATGCAAAGCATTAATCCATACACGAATAAGGTGGTCAAAACATATGATCCGCTAACCGAAAAAGAAATAAATGCTGCTCTGGTGAAAGCTGAAGGAGCTTTTAAAAAATGGCAGAACACAGATTTTAGCGACCGGTCGGCTAACATGCACCGCTGTGCCATGGTGTTAAGAAATGAGCGAGACGAACTGGCGAACCTGATGACGATGGAAATGGGCAAACCGATTACCGAATCGCGGGCAGAAATAGAAAAGTGCGCCTGGGTTTGTGATTATTATGCCGATGAAGCAGAGGACTTCCTGAGATCACGGCCGGTTGAAACAGATGCAAGCAACAGCTTTATTCGTTATGAACCGCTGGGTGCCATCCTTGCTGTCATGCCATGGAATTTTCCGTTCTGGCAGGTGTTCCGCTTTGCAGCACCGACACTGATGGCTGGAAATGTCGGTTTATTAAAACATGCATCGAATGTACAGGGATGCGGATTGAAAATTGAAGAAATATTCCTGAAAGCCGGATTTCCTGAAGGTGTTTTTCAAACATTGGTCGTACGTGCCGACCAGGTGAAGACGATTATTGAAAATGAAACCGTCAAGGCAGTTTCCCTTACCGGAAGCGAGGCAGCCGGTTCAAGTGTGGCCGCAAATGCAGGTAAGGTAATTAAGAAATCTGTTCTAGAACTTGGAGGCAACAATGCTTTTATTGTTCTCGACGATGCCGACTTAAAAAAGGCCGTTGAAGTCGGGACTAAAGCACGGCTTCAAAATGCTGGTCAAAGCTGTATCGCTGCCAAGCGGTTCATCATTCATGAAAAAATCGCGGAAGATTTCATTCAGCGACTGACTGAAAGTTTTCACGAGATAAAGACCGGTGATCCGATGGCCAAAACAACGCAGCTTGGCCCGCTGGCAACAATCGATCAGGCCAAAGGAGTCGAAAAACAGGTGAATGATTCGGTGAAGAAAGGAGCTCGGATCATCATGGGTGGAAAACGCAAGGATGCATTTTATGAACCCACAATCCTGGGCAATGTGGCACCCGGAATGCCGGCTTTCGATGAAGAAGTTTTCGGCCCGGTGGCCTCGGTTATGATTGCTAAAGATACTGATGAGGCCATTGAACTTTCAAACAAGTCGAAATTCGGACTTGGGGTTTCCATTTTTACCCGCGATTTGAAAAAAGCCGAACACCTGATCCCACGTATTGAAGACGGATGTGTATTTATCAATGAACTTGTTAAATCCGATCCGCGGCTTCCTTTTGGCGGGACCAAACATTCGGGATTCGGACGGGAACTTTCGGCTCACGGGATCCTTGAGTTCGTCAATATAAAAACGGTTTACATAGCCAATCCCTGAGAAATAGATCGAATAAAACCGAACCGAATTGAACAGATTAAATCACAGAACAGAAATTAATTCAGACCGTTGATCCCAGTAATAATTTTGCCCTGATCTGCTTGTATTCATCCCAGTTAAATGTCTCGATAAAATTCATGGCTTTCATGGCTCCCAGGTTGAAAAGCGCCACCTGGTCTTCCGGTTTCATGTTAAAATTAAGCCAGTTAAACTTCAAATCGGCATCGATCCTGCAAATCAGCCGGCTGAAATCGGGATTGCGTAGCAGAAAGTCATAGTCGTAAATTTGTCGCATTGTACTGATCATGGCTGAGCTCATCCCCATTACGGAAGCAGTTTTGCTGAAATCATCGCGATAAGTACTCAGCCTTACGCCGAATGTAGGCATACGCGGAACCTGACTGTCTTTGCGGTGAAATACATCGATCGGGAAATTGGAGAGTAAACCACCGTCGACAAATTTTACTGAATCGGGAACGGGACCGAAATACTTGGCATACTGATCCCATCGTGGATGGTTGGATGTTCCTGCTCCCGGTAAATCATTGAGTTCGAACGGCTCGAAGAAAAACGGGATCGACATGGAAGCCCTTACGAATTTCGCAGGGGAAACCGACGACACGTCCTTCCAGTACAATTCTGCCATTCGGGGAAATTCAGCTTTGGTATGGGTTGTGATTTCGGATGTGATGATCGCCACTTTTGCTGCAATGGCACTGTTGCTGGCATCCAATACATTTACTAACCCCTCCGGGAGTTTTTGGCGGAGTTCGTTAAGATCCTTCAATGTTACCACGCCTGCTTTTTTAAGTTCTGAGGTGATCCAGTCTTCAAAGTTACTCCCGGGATTGATCCCCAGCTTTTTCTTCAGGATTTTGTAAATTTTTATCGCATTGAATGCGAGCGTCCAGCCGATGCCTTTTTCTTTGTCGATGGCTTTCTGGATGAGCTTTTTTACGGCTTTATCACCATCCACAAGATCAAAAAGGTCTTTATTACTCAGCAAATCGAGAATTTTTTCGGATACCGGTTCGCCTATTTTTGCGAGACCTGCGATCATCATCGTATTGATGGCGCCCGCTGAGGTTCCTGCGAGACTCATAAACCGGATTCCGGCTTTTTCAAGGATATAAGTATACCCTACAAGGGCAATGCCCAGCACGCCGCCGCCTTCCTGCACGAGGTCGACATATTGATTGCCTTCGGCATCCTGCATATCAGAAAAGCGCTTTCCCGATGCTTTGATCTGGTGCGCTTTCTCCACAAGGGGAGCAACGGTTTGATTTTCGGTAAAATCTTTTAGCATGGTTGGTTCGTTTTAAATTGTTTGACAGCCAGATCCGGTTTCCTTAATAATTCATCGGATCCGGTTAAAAATTAAGAAACGAAGATACAAAAAATCAATCACTTTGTCAACCCATCCGAATGATTTTCTGTTTGTTAATCCTTTTCTAACCCCTTCATTGTTCATCAATTTATCTTGACACAGGATTCCCGGTAGCGATGTGAAAATTAAATGCCGGATTATCCAATGAGTTTAATATCGAAAGCCAGATGGGTAGGATCATTTCGGCGCCGCGGGCAGATGTAATATCGCCCAGATCAAGAATATTTGTCCGTTTCCAGCCAAATGCCGAAAGAATATTTTTTACTTCTTCTTTTGCCTCTGCATCGTTGCCGCTTATAAAAACCGTATGGTCACCGGGAACCATACCCGGATTCACCATTACCCATGCATTCATCGTATTCAAACTTTTTACAACTTTTGCATCAGGAAATTCCTGTTGAATTTGTTCGGCTAAAGAATCTGTATTGCAGACAAACAATGAGGGCGGCATCCCTTTCGAAAAATCAAGCGGGTTAGATACATCGAGCAATACTTTTCCCGAAAGATTTTTGTTTCCTGCCTGCTTTAATGCCTGCATCGCTCCCATTCCGTTGGTGGCATTGATAACAACTTCACCAAAAACAGCCGCTTCATGAAATGTTCCAAACTTTACCGTTTGATTGCTTTTGTACCAATCCTTAAAAGGAGGACGGCCGAAATTATCTTTCTGGTCTTTGGCCAGAGTATCTTTTGGGTTACGTGTTCCGATCATCACCTCGTATTCAAGGGAAGTCAGTTTAGCTGCAAGGGTCTGTCCAACGACACCCGTTCCCATAATTGCTACTTTTTTCATATCGTATATGTTAGTGTTTGTTGATCTTGTTCGACCGGGTTCTTACCATTACCTGGAATTTACAATTCAAACCTTTAATACCTTATTTTGTTCACAGGCGCAATGGGAAAACAAGAGCGACTGGATCCCCCGGCTTCAGGTCCGCCTTCGTGCCATAACAGAACCGCTGTATACTCAGGTTTAAAGCAGGGGCCAATTAGTTGTCCTTGCTTCTATTTATTTTCAGAATCATTATGTTGTTTGTTAATGTCTTTTGGTATCTTCCTGGTCGTCAGTTACAATGACCGCTAACATTATCGTGATTTATCCTCAGTCCTCACATATTGCAGATTCGAAGATTAGGAAAGAAGTTAGAATTTGCAGTGTGGTCTATCAAAAATAATGTTGGTGGGATTAGAAAAGTGGATCATATATAATCCGGGTCATGTTTACATAGTATCAATGCAGGAAAAATTAACAAGGGAGAGGTTCATGTTTTTATAAGCCTGTCAATTTGTGCTGCCTCTGTATCTGCAGAATATTTGTGCTCTGCTTCCGACCGGGCTTTTGCCGTCATTTCGCCAACTTCGGCAGCATGATTCAAAACCCAATTTACTTTTTCACAGAAAGAGGAAATATGGTTGTATTCGTAAAGCAATCCATATTCACCATTACCGAGAATCTCAGGAGTGCCGCCCGCATTGGTGGCAATAACAGGCAGACCCGATAACATTGCTTCAATGGTCACAATGCCGTAAGTTTCGCTCTGCGAAGGCAGTACAAAAATATTGATGGCATTGTAAAACAATTCCGTGTCTTCCGAATATCCCCGAAAATGGACCCTATTTTGCAATGAATTTTCAGCCACAAGCTTCTTCAATTCATCAAAATATTTGGTACAATCAGGGTCGTTTACTGTGGGTGAACCGAAAATCAGCACTTCAGCTTCAATACCGTTCCTGCTTAATTCAGGAAGAGCCCGAATAACCATGTCCTGCCCTTTTTTCCTGCTGATCCGCCCGATCACACCCAGGAGCGGGGCATCCTGCTTTATCTCCAGTCTTTGCAAGGCTTCATCTTGTGAGTATTTTCTGGTTAAAAACCTTTTTTCATTCAATCCGAGCGGAATGATCCGGATCCGTTCAGCTGGAAAATTTGTTCTTTCAATCACTTCCTTTTTAAGATTTTCAAGCGGACTGATCCAGTAATCGATGCTTTTGTATTTATAGGTATGTATCAAATCTTTTTTACGGATACCGATCTGCATGTGCTGCTGATAAATAATAGTCAGCTGAGGATAAAAAAGCTTTTTCGCAAAGGTGATCACATCGATGTCGCGGTTATCAAAAACCAGTATCGTTTCAATTCTTATCTGTTTCAACTCCCTTGCTATGATCCTGGCATTGCGTATGTCGAAGTATTTTTTATGATTTGTCAATAATTTAACTGATGAAAAACCGTCTCTTCCTTTCGCCAGTAGTGTCGAATCAGCAATGGATATCAATGTAATTTCATAGCCTAAACCCGAAAGTTTTGTGGCCAATTTCAGCGTGCTCATTTCCAAACCTCCCCATCCGGTGCTTGTATTCAGGAAAGCAATTTTCATATTTACAGAATTAAGGTACTGTTCAAATAAAAAAATCATCCGATTCTGCTTACCAACAGGTTCAAACAATGAAATCAGAATTGAATCAAAAACACGGCTAAAATTATAAAAATCCCAGTAAATGCAATGAATACATAAATTTCTTTCAATAGCCAATTCCCTGGACGAATTGACCAGTGAATGAATATGTCGTACTTTTGTACCTTAATTTTTGCTTTCGATGCGCTTTAGATACCCGCTACTTTTATTTTGCCTGATTCACTCACTATTGAGTGGTCAGCCTCAGTTTCCCGGCAAAGGCAAGGTATTTAGTGATGACATTGTTCCGCGGGTGGATATTTTTATCAATCCGGATTCGCTGGCGTGGATTTATGAGAATGTGGAAAGCTACCATGAATTTCATGCAGATTTTATATTTACTACCGGTATTGAAACAGATACTGTATTAAACATAGGGTTCAGATTAAGGGGGAATACATCCCGCTATTCCGCCAAGAAATCCTTTAAAGTTTCTTTCAATACATGGGTTCCCGGAAGAAAATTCCATGGACTCGAAAAAATGAATCTGAACGGCGAACACAACGACCCTTCGGTCATCCGGTCGAAACTGTGCTGGGATTTACTGCGGGATTTCGGTGTACCCGGTTCCCGGACAAATCACGTCGTAGTTTACATCAATAATAATTATTATGGTTTGTACATTAATGTTGAGCACATCGACGAAAATTTTGTAAAATCCAGGTTCGGAAATAAAAACGGCAACCTGTTCAAATGTCTTTATCCTGCTGATCTCAGATATCTCGGAGCAAATCCCGATACATACAAATATACCTCGGGCGATCGCAGAGCCTATGACCTTAAAACCAATACGACTGAAGATGATTATACAGATCTGGCCCACTTTATAGCAGTGCTGAATAATACACCTGATGACCAGTTTGTTTGCGAGATCAACAAGGTTTTTAATGTATATGATTACCTAAAGATTATTGCTGTGGACGTATTTACGGGCAACTGGGACGGATATATTTACAACCAGAATAATTTTTACCTTTACCACAATACCGAAACCGGCAAATTCGAATACATTCCGTACGATCTGGACAATACGTTTGGCATCGACTGGTTCGGCGTCGATTGGGGCAACCGCAATATTTATTCCTGGCAGCAGGAAGGACAGCCAAGACCGCTTTATACAAAAATAATGGACAACAGTGAACTGCGGGATCAATATACTTTTTATCTGAACCAACTGATCAGCGATTATACAAACGAAGGCGTTTATTTCGATAAAATCGACCTTATTCGTGACATGATCTATCCTTACGTTGAAGACGATCCCTATTATCCGCTTGATTACGGATTTTCTTCTCAGGATTTTTTAGATTCATACAACCAGGCGCTGGGAATGCATGTTGTTTACGGGATCAAACCTTACATACAGGCAAGGAACAGTTCAGCCTTGAACCAGATGACACTCAACAATATCGTCCCGGTCGTCAAATACATTACGAATACACCCTTCCTGCCTGATCAGAATTTTTATGTAACAGCTTATGTTGAAGATGAAGATCCTGCACCCGAAACCAGGCTTTTATACAGCATAAACGGCGGTCCACAGCAAACCGGAATTATGTATGACGATGGCGAGCATGAGGACGGTGACGCCGGAGACAGGATATATGGAGCAATGCTGTCAGGAATTCAATTGAATATGACCCTCTCCTACCAGGTGAGTGCCACTGATAATTTCGGCTATTCATCCCAATTGCCGTGCGATCCGGTTGATTTGCAACTGATTCAGCCCGAAAATCCGAAACTGTATATCAATGAATTTATGGCAGCGGATAGTTCATCATTCGCAGATGAAAATGGAGAATACGACGATTGGATCGAAGTGTATAATGGTGATGCTGCAGCTATTTGGCTTGGAGATAAATTTCTGACAGATGATCTGCTGGTTCCGGACCAGTGGCAAATGCCGGGAATTATGATCCAACCGGGAGCATTTATTCTGTTTTGGGCTGATAACGATGAAAACCAGGGACCGAACCACACCAACTTCAAACTGAATAAAGACGGTGAGCAAATCGGTCTGTTCAATGCAGCATCTGCAGCCTATTCTCCCATCGATACATTGACTTTCGGTCCTCAAACAACTGATATTTCCTATGGCAGAAATCCTGATGGTGGCCCTGTCTGGCAATTTTTTGACCTTCCGACTCCTGGTGCTGGAAATCTTACCGGGGCAATAGATGATTGGATGTATTCTTCCGAACGACTGCTTATTTTTCCTAATCCCTGTAGTTCCGGAGAGATCTATTTTAACCGCTTAGTCAGTTTTAGATTATTTGATTTGTCAGGTCAAGCTGTACTTACAGCCGAAAACACCGATCATTTAAAAGTGAACAAACTTGTAAAAGGAATATATTTATTGAGAACAACTAACGGTTTGAGTACAAAACTTATCATTCAATAAACCATGAAATATTTCAAATCACTGATCATAATCGCAGCATTATTTCTTTTTGCATGTCAGCAGAAAGAAGTTAAATTCCCTGAATCGTCGCAGATATTTGGATTGGCGAGCCCTGTCAGATTAAACCCGGATACTACCGAAGTCGATATGCAGGATTACTTTACGGATGTTCTGCTGATCGATTCGGTGACACTGCCGGCAGGACTTTCCGGAAACTTATCGCCGGATAAAAAAAATCTGAATCTTTATAAGAATAAGGCGGACTTACCTTTTTACATGACCCTGAAAGTATGGGAACAGGGATTTCCATATTCCATTCTTCTGAAGAAATCCTTAAAACAAAAAGTTACATTGAGCTTCGATCCGCAGGGTATCTCCTATTCAAGTGTCAGTTATGCAGGGGAGATCAATGGATGGAATCCCAAAGACAGTAATTTTGAATTCAAAGACGGCAAATGGCAAAAAACCCTTTTGCTCGATCCGGGAAGGTATCAATATCAATTAGTTTTGGATGGAACATGGATACTTGATCCTGCTAATCCGGATTCCGTAGATAACAATATGGGCGGATACAATTCCCTGCTCGTTGTAGGCAAAAAATCGAAGCAGGCTCCAAAGTTATTCACATATTCCTTCACAGACAATAAGATCGAACTAAAACAGGAAAATGACCCGAATATGGTCATCGTGTTCTGGCAAAATTATGAAGTACCTGACGAAAAGGTTAGAATAAAAGACGGATCCATCACTCTGAAAATTCCTGATGAAGCCGTAAAATTAAATCGTTCATGGATACGCGTCTGGAGTGAAAATGATGAGGGTGTTTCAAATGATGTTTTAATCCCCCTCGAAAAAGGACTTGTGGTTGATTCACCGAATGAACTTACCCGGACTGACTGGCGGGCATCGGTTTTCTATTTCCTGATGATCGACCGGTTCAACGACGGTGATACAACGAATGATTTTCCTGTTAAAGATCCCGACATTTTGCCCAAAGTTAATTTTTATGGCGGTGACCTGGCCGGCGTGACCCAAAAAATCAATGACGGCTATTTTGATACGCTTGGAATAAATACCATCTGGATTTCGCCCGTTATCCAGAATCCACTTGGAGCTTACGGACACTGGCCGAATCCTGAAACAAAATTTTCAGGATACCATGGTTACTGGCCCATATCTTCTTCCAAAATAGATTTTCGGTTCGGCACTTCTGACGACCTGAAAAACCTGATCAAAACTGCACATGACCACAATATGAATGTTGTCCTCGATTATGTTGCCCACCACATCCATAAACTTGACCCGATCTACAAAGAACATCCGGATTGGTTTACCAATTTGTATCTTCCCGATGGCTCACTGAATACAGAACGCTGGGATGAATACAGGCTAACTACCTGGTTCGACACATTTCTTCCGACACTTAATCTTTCGCGACCGGATGTTGTGAATGTAATGGTCGATTCGGCGTTATATTGGGCAAAAACATACGGGATCGATGGTTTCCGCCACGACGCCACCAAACACATTCCCGAACTTTTCTGGCGAACCCTTACCCGAAAACTAAAAGACGAAGTGGAGATACCGGAACATAAGAAAATTTATCAGATCGGGGAAACATACGGTAGCAAAGAACTGATCGCCAGTTATGTGGGATCTGGAATGCTCGACGGACAATTCGACTTCAATGTTTATGATAAGGAAATAGCTGTCTTTGCAAAGGATCGGGAATCATTTGAGAAACTTGCATTTGCCATCCAGGAAAGTCTTGATTTTTATGGGTATCACAACTTGATGGGGTACATTACAGGAAACCAGGACAGGCCACGTTTCATTTCACTGGCAGGCGGTTCGCTTAAATTTGATGAAGATTCTAAAATGGCAGGATGGCATCGGGATATTGAAGTAGGTAATCCCGTCGGATATAAAAAATTGCAAATGCTGACTGCATTTAATATGACTATTCCCGGAATCCCGACAATCTATTATGGAGATGAATTCGGAATGCCGGGAGCCAACGATCCCGATAATCGCAGGATGATGAAATTTGATGGCCTCAATTCACACGAAAAGCAAACCAAAGAAATCGTTACCAAACTGGTTCACTTGCGAAGAGAAAAACTACCCCTGACTTACGGTGATTATGAAATGCTGTTGGTTGATCCTTCTGCTTATGCGTTCATCCGGACTTATTTTGATGAAATAGCACTTGTTGTTTTCAATAAAAGCCAGGAACCGAAATCAATAACCGTGACACTTCCTGAATGGTTTTCTGATTCTAAACTTGAGGCTAACTTCGGTTCTGAATTCAGCAAGAATAAAAACCAGGTTATGGTTACGCTCGAACCCGAATCATTCGAAATATTAACAAACTAATAATTTATAAATAAAGTAAAGACACCGGATCAAATGGCTGGCAATACAATCGGACACTTATTCAGGCTAACTACCTTCGGGGAATCTCATGGACCTGCTATCGGTGGTTGTATCGATGGCTGTCCGGCAGGTCTTGCCATCAATCAGGATTTCATTCAACGCGAACTGAACAGGCGGCGACCAGGCCAGTCTGAGCTTACTTCTCAACGAAATGAATCAGACAACGTCGATTTTCTTTCCGGGATTTTTGAAGGCACATCAACCGGAACACCGATTGGATTTATTATCAGGAATAAAGATCAGAAATCTGAAGATTATAACCACCTAAAAGAGGTGTACCGTCCTTCGCATGCTGATTTTACCTATGATAAAAAATATGGAATCCGGGATATCCGTGGTGGCGGAAGGTCGTCGGCTCGCGAAACAGTCTGCAGAGTGGTTGGTGGAGCCATTGCAAAACTGCTGCTCAAGCATCATCAAATTGAAGTGAAGGGTTATGTTTCGCAGATCGGAAATGTGGCAACAGACAAAGATTATCGCTTGCTCGATATAAATCGAGCGGAATCCTCACCGGTCCGTTGTCCTGATCCTGAAATTTCCCAAAAAATGATCGACCTTATCGAAAAATTAAAGTCGAAGGGCGATACTACCGGTGGAGTTATCAATTGCATAATTACCGGAGTTCCTGCTGGATTAGGCGAGCCGGTTTTTAATAAGCTTCATGCTGAATTGGGAAAAGCGATGCTTAGCATCAATGCTGTTCACGGATTCGAATATGGATCGGGCTTCACTGGTGCCGCCATGAAGGGTTCAGAACACAACGATAGGTTTAAGCAAACCTATGGGAAGATCACAACGGAAACGAATTTCAGCGGCGGCATTCAGGGTGGAATTTCAAACGGACAGGATATTTATTTCCGGGTTGCGTTTAAGCCGGTCGCTACAATTATGGCCGATCAGGAAACCATTGATAAAGAAGGAAACAAAGTTATATTGAAAGGAAAGGGCCGTCATGATGTCTGCGTGGTACCCCGGGCTGTTCCCATCGTTGAGGCCATGGCAGCAATGGTCATCGCCGACCATCTGTTGCTTTCAAAAGCATCAAAAATTTAATCTTCTTCGTTACTTCGATCAGTTTACTAATAGCAGAGAAATCAATCTGCCTTAAATAGTTTGGTTGAAATATCATCGTTATGCCTTTTACCTTCAAAAATGATCAGATTAAAAATACATGCAATCCTTTCACATTTTTTTCCTTGTTTTAAGCTATATTTGCATTTGGAAACGCGTACAAAAAATCAAACAAATCCTTATAAGTCATGAAAACATTATTCAAAATCCTCGGTATTCTTATCCTGATCATTCTTTTACTTGCACTTTTATTACCTGTAGTTTTCAAGGGCAAAATATTTGAAATTGCCAAGACTGAAATCAATAAATCCGTGAATGCCCGGGTCGATTTCGGTGACCTCAGCCTGTCGTTGTTCAGGAGTTTTCCGAATTTCAGCCTGCAAATCGATAACCTGCTTATTATCGGTAACGATGAATTTGAAAAGGACACACTGGCCCATATCCGTGAACTCGATGTCACGATTGATCTGTTCAGTGTAATCAATGGAAGCAATTACGAAATCAAAAAAATTGCGATTATAAAACCTGACTTTTATATTCATATCCTGAAAGACGGTAAGGCGAATTATGACATTAGCATGCCTTCGGAAACAACAACTTCAGAAACTACCGCCGAGCCCGGTTCCTCAGCATTTAAACTTATGCTGAAAAAGGTGGAAATGTCGGATGCAAAGATTATTTACGACGATGCCTCGCTGGGAATGGTAGTTACCATGCTGGGTTCAAACCATACGCTTCGTGGTGATCTCACTGAAGATGTTACGAACCTCAACACCCTGACATCCATTGACCAGCTAACCGTGAAATATGAAGGTATCGATTACATTTCGAAAGCACATGCCATTTACAAAGCCGATATCAATGCCGATCTGAAGAATGAAATCTATACCTTAAAGGACAACGAATTACAGCTGAATGAACTTTTTCTCAAATTCGACGGTTCCGTCTCGTATGTAGGCGAAGACTTAAACATTGTGATGACTTTCAGCGCCGCCAAAACAGATTTTAAAAACCTGCTTTCGATGGTTCCTGCTGTTTATGCAAAAGATTTCAATTCAGTGGAAACAAGCGGTAAATTGGCTCTCGACGGTTATGTAAAGGGTATTTACACCGAAACCAGCCTGCCGGCTTTCGGCATCACGATCAATGTTGAGAATGCAATGTTCAAATATCCCGACTTGCCAAAAGCCGTCACCGATATCAACATCAAAACATCCGTCACAAATGAAGGCGGGGATGCCGATAACACCGTCATCGACGTTTCTTCATTTCATCTTAAACTCGGTGATAACCCGGTGGATATGACAATGCTGCTGAAAACCCCGGTTTCTGATCCAGACATTGACGGCCACATAGTAGGAACAATGGATCTGGCAAGCGTAAAAAACTTTTATCCGCTTGAAAAAGGAGATGAACTGACAGGATCGCTCAATGCTGATGTTACACTGAAAGGTAAAATGTCAGCTATAGAGAACCAACAGTACCAGGATTTTACTGCCATCGGTTCTGTGCTTATAAAAAATCTGTCCTATACAAGCTCCATGCTGAATAAACCGGTGGAGATCAGCAATGCACAACTTAATTTTTCTCCTCAGTACCTTGATCTCGTTTCATTTATTACAAAAATCGGTGAAAACGATTTTGAAGCTCACGGAAAACTTGAAAATTACCTTGCTTATGCGTTAAAAGACGAAATGCTGAAAGGGCAGTTGGAAACAAATTCAACCTATTTCAACATTTCAGCCCTAATGCCCGAAACCGAATCTGCCTCTGAAACTACTACCACCACTGACACCTCCGCAATGTCGGTCGTTGAAGTTCCCGGTAACATTGATTTTACGATGAACAGCAAATTCGAAAAGCTGATATATGATAATATTGAGATGGATCATGTAACCGGCAAGCTTATTGTCAAAAATAAAACTGTAACGCTTGATGAACTCATGATGAATATACTGGACGGCAAGATGGCACTGAACGGGAACTACAATACAATCGATCCGGAAAAACCAGCCGTCGATTTTGACATCAACATCGATAGGATTGATATTCAAAAAGCTTATAATACGTTCGGCATCATTTCGAAATATGCACCCATCGCAAAAAAGACCTCAGGTAAGTTTTCCACGAATTTCAGCATGAAAGCTAACCTCGATCAGCACATGAACCTTGACTACCAATCCATGACAGGAGAAGGAAAACTGGAGACCACACCAATTAAAGTGCAGGATGTGAACACACTGAATAAGCTTGCCGATGCGCTGAAGATGGAAAATTTAAAAAGTCTTGATATCAGCAAGATTATGCTTGAATACAAATTTGTGGATGGTAAAATTCTGGTTGAACCCTTCGATATGAAAATCGGCAACCTGACTTCCAAACTTGGAGGAAGCACTGGATTCGATCAGTCGATCGATTATGTGATGAGCCTGAACATCCCCCGGGCAGCCCTTGGTTCAGCAGCCAACGATGTTCTGAGCAACCTGGTGAACCAGGCCAACAGCAAAGGAGCCAATTTCAGCCTGGGCGAAACAGTTTCGGTGGATGCACTGATCGGCGGAACATTGTCAGAACCTACAGTTAAAACCGGATTGAAAGAGACAGGTAAAAATCTAGTAGAAGATATTAAAAATCAGGTCAAGGAAGAATTTGAGAAGAAAAAAGAAGAGATCACTGCCGAAGCGAGAGCAAAGGCTCAGAAAATCCTGGATGATGCAAATCAGCAAGCTCAGAAAATAATTGATGAAGCAAATAAACAAGCTGAGAACATCCGTAAAAATGCTGCTGATGCTTCAAAAAAATTACGTGATGAAGGGGAAAAGCAGGCCACACAGGTGGAAGCCGAAGGTAAAAAGAAAGGGTTTTTAGCTGAGGCTGCTGCCAAGGAATCGGCAAAGAAGATACGACAAGAAGCCGATAAAAATGCTACAAAACTCACTACCGAAGCCGATACACAGGCAAACAATGTGGTGAGCAAAGCAAACCAGGAAGCGGAAAATATCAAAAAAAATGCACAGGCAGAAGCAGATAAACTGTTGGGGAAATAAGTTGATTTAGAGTTCATGAAATAGAACCCGACTTGACGCAGACTCAAAAACATACTTAGCCCCGGCCTTAAGGCCGGGGCTAAGGGGCCACAGGGCTATGATAGGCTTTATTCCATTTCCGGATCTGCATGTTATTTCCCAAATCCCTTATCCAAATATTTCGCATCAATCCGAAAATAACATTCAATTGTTTAACTTCGCACGCCGGGTTTGATTTGCTAGCGGAAAATGTGCCGCTACATTCAAATAGGTATTTCAGGTTGTAAGAGATAAAATGAATACGAAAGAAAATAAAAGGTCATTACATTCGAAATTTTATTCCCGTTTATCGATCTTACTGACTTTTATCGCATTTCTTCTGATAACAAGCATTGCAAAAAGTCAGGATAACAACACGCCATGTTCCGACTTTAAAAATAATCGTGCTGATAAAGTTTACGAAAAAGCGATCAAATCATACCAGCAACGCAATTACTCCGAAAGTATCCGTCTGATGAACGAGGTGATCGATATTGAACCCGACTATGCAGATGCTTATTTTGTACTGGGGCTAATCTATATCAAGGAAAGCCGGATGAACCTGAAGACAGCTAAAGAGAACTTTCAGAAAGTAATTGATATTTGCCCAGGTTATGATGTTTATGCATATTACTATCTGTCGAAAATAGCCTATGGTGCTCAGGATTACCATGCTGCCTACGACTACATCACGCATTTTCTTGAAGACGTAGATAAAATAAAATCCGACGAGGATTATGACGAAGCGGTTCGGCTGCAGGATTTTTCTAAATTCTACGCAGATATGCTCGATCATCCTGTGCCATTTAATCCAAAGCCCGTTCCAGGTATTTCTACTGAATATGATGAATATCTTCCCATTATTTCTCCCGACAATGAAATGGCGCTGTTTACCCGCAAGATAAAAACGCCGCCGGGAAAGGACGACATTACCCCACAGGCTACCTATAAGGAGCGGTTTATGTTCAGCATGAGAAACAACGGTGAATTCGATCGCGGAAGCCTTATGCCGCCTCCATTTAATCAACATGACAATGAAGGAGGTGCCACCATTACGATCAACAATAAATTGCTGTACTATACCCTTTGCATGTACACGAAGGATAAACAATACTACAATTGCGACATTTGCTCATCAGAAAAAATCAATGGTGCATGGTCGGAGATTAAAAGCATCGGGGCGAATGTCAATTTGGAAAATACCTGGGAATCACAACCATCCGTAACATCCGACGGAAAGACACTCTATTTTGTCAGTGACCGGAGTGGCGGATTTGGAGGATACGATATTTACAAAACACAAAAAAATTCTGCAGGTGAATGGAGCAGCCCTGAAAATCTCGGCCCAACAATTAATACAGCCGGCAATGAAAAATCTCCATTCATCCACACGGATAGCCAGACACTCTATTTTTCATCAGATGGATTGATGGGTCTCGGCGGGTACGATATTTTTTATTCACGCCTCGATTCGAACAATGTCTGGAGTAAACCGACAAACATTGGCTATCCTATTAATTCTTTCAACGACGATCTGGGATTCTTTGTAAGCACAGATGGCCATTATGGTTATTTTGCATCCAATAAATTTGATGGCTTTGGTGGCTGGGATTTGTATTCCTTCGATCTTTATGAAAAAGCCCGGCCAGAAAAAGTTTTACTGGTAAAAGGGAAAATAACCGATAAAGACGCTGAAGGTTTTAAAAACGCCCGTGTTGAATTGAAAAATGTGAAATCGAAAAAAGTGGTGCAAATCGATGTCGATTCGATTACCGGCGAATATTATGCAGCCGTGATCTTCCGCAACGATTACATTATGACTGTCAAAAAGAAAGGATACGTTCAGGAAACAAAATATATTTCAAAAATCAATCCTCGTTTTTCCAAACCTGTTAATATGTTCGTGGCGCTGGAGCCGATTGAAGTAGGAAAATCGTATCGTTTAAATGATATTTACTTTGATTTTAATTCTACCGAATTAAAACCCGAATCAAAGGAAGTAATCAGCGAATTTCATGATTTTCTTTCTGATAATCCAACACTTAAAGTTTCTATTGAAGGGCATACAGATGACATAGGAAACATGCAGGATAACCAGCTTTTATCGGAAAACAGGGCGAAAGCAGTGTATGATTACCTTATTCAGCTTGGGATTGACAAGCGCAGGTTGAAATACAAAGGATTCGGCGAATCAAAACCGATAGCAACAAACACTACCGAAGAAGGACGTGCCCGGAACCGGCGTACGGTATTTGTCATCATCGAAAAATAGTAAGATTATTCACCTGGCCGTGATAACTTCCCTGTAAAGTTTTGCGAGAATTTTTTCTCCCCTGTTTCTAATTGCTGCCGCTGAACGCGGCATTAGTTCTTCAATTGCAGCAATCAGTTCTGCCTGTATATCGGGATATCGTTTCGAAATCCGGTACAAAATTTCCATGGCATATACCTTCAGGGCAGCTTTTTCTGCAGATTCTGAAAGCCATGAAAAGCAAGTACTAACCAAAAGCCCAAGAATTTCTTCTTCCTGATTAATTGAACGCTCAGTAAGTATTTTGGTTAAACAGCGCTTTACACCATCGTTGTGAAAGTTTGGGAGGTTCAGAATAATTTCTTTGATAAAAGGCCTCACCAGTTCAGGATGGTTATGTGCCGATAAATAAATTACACGTGCAGCACGCATGGAAAACTGATTTCTGTCGAGCATGGCAAAATCAAGAAATATTTTGAATATTTCGGGATTATTCCCAATCATACTGACGGCGAAATCCGCTGTCTTTCGCGAGCTGTCGAATAAAATTTCTTCCAGTTCAGTATTTTGGTCAATCTTCATTACCCGCCAAATTCCATGAGATAAGCTTTGATGAATTCATCCAGATCGCCATCCATCACAGCCTGTACATTGCTGGTTTCAACTCCGGTTCGCAAATCTTTTACGAGTTTATAAGGATGCATTACATAGTTACGAATTTGTGATCCCCATTCTATTTTCTTTTTATTCCCCTCGATTTCATCCTGCGCTTCCCTTTTCTTCCTGAGCTCAATTTCGTAAAGCTGGGAACGAAGCATTTGCAATGCCTTATCGCGGTTTTGTCCCTGTGAACGAGTTTCCTGGCATTCGACAATAATCCCCGAAGGTTGGTGTTTTAAACGAACAGCGGTTTCAACCTTGTTAACATTTTGTCCTCCCGGTCCGCTTGAACGGAAAGTATCCCACGAAATATCCGATGGATTGATCTCAATTTCAATGTTATCATCTACTACCGGATATACGTAAACCGAGGCAAAGGAAGTATGACGCTTATTTGCTGAATCGAAAGGTGACAACCTGACAAGCCGGTGAACGCCATTTTCACCTTTCAGATAACCGAAAGCAAATTCTCCGTCCAGTTCAAGGGATACGGATTTAATACCGGCCACATCGCCTTCGAGGAGATCAAGCTCTTTAACGTTACAATCATTCCTTTCGCCCCATCGAATGTACATCCGCATCAGCATCGAAGCCCAATCCTGACTTTCAGTACCACCAGCACCTGCATTGATCTGCAATATTGCACTAAATTTATCCTCTTCGCCACCGAGCATCCGAAGAAACTCAAACTCTCCGACCACTTTTTCGGCCTTTTTATATTGTTTCTCAACCTCCTCTTCAGTTGCTTCTCCGGCAATATGAAAATCAAACAAAACACGAAGGTCATCAACCTCCCTTTTGACATTTTCGAATCGTTTGGTCCAGTTTTTTTTCTCCTTAATTGATTTCAGGATTACTTCTGCTTTCTTTGGATTATTCCAGAAATCCTGCTGTTGGGTAAGCTGTTCTTCTTCCTCGATTAACTTCTGTTTGCTATCGATGTCAAAGAAACCTCCTTAAGGCCGAAAGCCTTTCATCCAATACGCGTAAATCTTCTTTTAAAATCATATTCCAATTAGTTTTTAATAAAACAGATTGACGAAGGTACAGGAAAAATTTTCTTGAAAACAACCAACCCCTGATCAGATTATCTTCTAATCCCCTCAACCCCTGAAGTTAAGCACATCCCAGATAAGGTTGTTCTCGAATCCCTTCGAAGCGGCAAAAGTAGCAAGTTTCTTATTTCGTTTGATTATGTTTGTTTCTTTTAATTCGCGGCTCTTTTTAGCAATCAGGTTTTTAAGCGTCGAAAGGTACTCGTTTTTATCAATTTCATTTAATGCTTCAAGAATAAACAATTCCGGTACTTTTTTTTCCTGAAGAGCCCGGTAAATTTTATTCTTACCCCATTTATTAATGCGAAATTTACCACCTGCATACACCCTTGCAAACCGCTCTTCATTCAGGTAATTTTCCTTTATTAAATAGGCGATCAATGTTTCTTCGATCCGCTCCTGCAATTTGAATTCTTTTATTTTTGTCGTCACGTCTGACATACATCTTTCCTGGTATGCACAATAATGAACCATTTTGTGCTGAACCCAATCAGGGATTCGGACGGACGTTTTTGCTGACATGATAAGTGATTAATTTGCCCAACAAATATAGCAAATTAATATTTTAAAAGTGGCCAATTAAATATATAATGGTGAAAAATTATTGACGCGTAGAATTAAACTTCATTGGATAATAATAAGGTAAGGATATTATATACAATCCACTTATCTGGGTTGCACGGACAGGGTGTTTCTGATATAAATTTTATATTTTTGAAAAAGTATTTGCAGAATGATAGCGATAATTCAAAAAAAATATATTTAAATTCTTGAACCTTTTTCATTAAAATCTGTATAGTATAGGTGTAAAAATAATTCTATCATTAATTTGATGAAGACTACAAAAATTGATTGACGGAATATACGCTTTGACCTAATTATCTACTTTAGCACTCGATAGAATAACCGTTTTATTTGAAATATAAAAAAGCGTTATAAGAATATTGTAGTAAAGTGAGTTTTATAATTTAAGAAATATACCAAGTGTGTGGAATTGTAGGAATTATTAATAAGGGAGAGGTAAGTCCTGATTTTCAGATTTTAAAAACAATGGCCGATAAAATTCATCATCGGGGACCTGATGGTGAAGGACATTTCATTAAAAAAAATGTAGGATTTTATCACAAAAGGTTATCGATTATCGACCTTGCCCAGGGTAAACAGCCCATGTCGTCAAACGGCAAAACAATCATTTTTAACGGTGAAATCTATAATTACCTCGAACTTCGTGAAACATTGAAGGAACGGGGTTATACTTTCGAAACCAATTCGGATACGGAAGTCATCCTGAAAATGTATGAAGAATACGGAAAAGGATGCGTTGATTTGCTGAACGGAATGTTTGCTTTTTTGCTTTATGATGAAATAAAATCGACGATGCTTGTTGCCCGTGATCATTTCGGCATTAAACCGCTTTATTACTTAGAGGATAATGACCGGATGATCTTTGCTTCCGAAATCAAAGCGATACTTGCTTATCCAGGTATTGTTGCCGAACCTGACCAGACTTCTCTTCAGGAATACCTGACATTTCAGTTTGTGATCGGTGAACATACAATGTTTCGGAACATCAAAAAGGTAATGCCGGGCCATTACATGGAAATCGACCTGAATAACGTGAAAACACGTCAGGTAAAATTCTGGCAGCCGAATTTCGTCGTCGATCAGCATCATACAGAATTATTTTTTGTAGAAGAATTGCGAAGACTCCTAGAAGATACGATCAATATTCAGTTGAGGAGCGATGTACCACTTGGTACATACCTCAGCGGTGGTTTGGATTCCAGTATTGTCACCTTGTTGTCTGCAAGAAATATCGAGGACCAGATAAAAACATTTACCGGCGCTTTTAAAGAAAGTAAAGATTTCGATGAAACGGAATATGCCCGCGAAATAGCTAAAACAGTGAATGCGGCATATCATGAAATTTACCCGACAGAGAATGATTTTATCGACTTATTGCCAAAACTTATTTATCATCTTGATGAACCCGTTGCTGGTCCTGGTATTTTTCCGCAATATATGGTTTCGAAACTTGCAAAACAGAACGTAACGGTTGTTTTGGGCGGCCAGGGCGGGGACGAAATTTTCGGTGGATATGCACGTTATCTGATCGCCTATTTTGAACAGGCTATCAAAGGGGCCATTTTTGAATCGATGGAAGAAGGCGAGCACATTGTATCACTTGAATCGATTCTGCCTAACCTTCCTTATATACACAGGTACATTCCGATGATGCGTGAGTTCTGGGAAAGAGGTGCTTTTGAACCGATGGATAGAAGGTATTTTCATTTACTCGACAGAAGTGGCAACAGCCTTGAATTTTTTACTCCTGATTTTCAAAAAAGCTATGATAAAGAGAAAGTGTTTCAGCATTTCCAGCAAATGTTTAATCATCCTGACACCCTCTCCTATTTCAATAAAATGACACATTTCGACATGTTCGGCAGCCTTCCGGGTTTGCTACAGGTTGAAGACAGGGTAAGCATGGCTGTTTCGCTCGAATCCCGGGTTCCTTTGCTTGACAGGAGGATTGTCGACCTGGTATCGACCGTTCCTCCGGCGATGAAATTCAAGGGTGCAGAAATGAAATACTTACTTAAAAAAGCTGTCAGCGATGTAGTTCCTGATAAAATCATGAACCGCAAGGACAAAATGGGATTTCCTGTCCCGCTTCATATTTGGGCTAAAAACAGAACATCAGATTTCATTCGCGATATCCTGATGTCGAAAACAAGCCGTGAACGTGGTATATTTAACCACGACAGCATCGAAAAGCTGGTCAGTTCCGAAAGGGCTTTTGGCCGCTCGTTATGGGGACTGATTTCACTTGAGCTCTGGTTTAAACAATTTATTGATAAATAATTTTAATCGAAAAATATTAACTTAAATTACAAGAATGAAAGATTGGAAAGTTGAAAAAATTGGAGTTATCGGCCCGGGAATCGTTGGGATGCCGATGGCAGCTTTGCTGGCTCATGCCAGGATAAAAATTGGTACGGATAATCCCGCAAAGGTTGTTGTAGTACAGCGTAATTCAGCTAACTCGGGCTGGAAAGTGGATGCAATAAATTCGGGTAAATCAGTGATCGGAGGAATCGAACCTGAACTGAATTCGATTGTTGAAGAATCCGTTAAAGCAGGTTTATTGAGTGCATCTCACGATTTTAATGTCCTCTCCGATGCCGACGTGATCCTGGTATCTATCCAAACTGACAAAAAAGGATTTGAACCCGATTACGGTCCTATGTTCGGTGGTTTGACAAGCCTTGCAGAAGCCCTGCAAAAAAAGCCAAAGGACAAAGTACCCATCGTCGTTTTTGAATCCACACTTGCACCATCCTCGATGATGACAGTGATGCGGGATCATTTCAAAAAATTCGGATTGATCGAAGGTAAGGATATCCTTCTCGGAAACAGTCCGAACCGCGTAATGCCAGGCAGACTCGTAGAAAGGGTTGCCCAGTCAGATAAACTGATCGGCGGACTGCAACCGGATACACCTCAGAAAATAAAGCAGTTGTATTCGCATATTGTGAAGAAAGGCACGCTTTTCACAACCAATAGTATTACCGCAGAAATTGAGAAAACACTTGAAAATGCTTACCGTGATGTCAGGATCGCTTTTTCAGCAGAAATTGTAAGGTATTGCGATAACAATAATATCGATTTTTTCAAAGTCAGGGACATGGTAAACAACCGTCTTTCACAGAGCGATACAGCTACACAGGATCCCAATGCAGTTCCTGTTGGTGGCCTGTTGATCCCAATGATCGGAGTCGGTGGCCATTGCCTGCCTAAAGATGGTATACTGCTGTGGTGGCGAAAGATAGAAAAAGGAGACAGCACACAAAACAGCCTGATCGTCAGGTCCCGGGAAGTCAATGATGAATCACCTGCAGAGTCTATAAAACTTGCTGAAAAGCATTTCGGCAAACTGGATGGTAAAAAAATAACACTGTTGGGTGCTGCCTACCGCTTCAATTCGGAGGATACACGGAATTCACCCACACTGGAGCTTGCAAAACTGCTCATTGGTAAAAACTGTGATGTAGTCATTCATGACCCGTTTGTAAAACAAGATGACCAGAATATTGCGAAATACAATTTCCAGGACATTTTCACAAACGATTACAAGGAGTCGCTGAAAGATACCGAGTTTGTATTTTTATGTACTTCCCATAAATATTATCTCGACTATTATCATGAACTGGCAGACATTCCTTCACTGAAGGGGTTGTTCGACGGTTGCAATATTTATCATGAAGACACCTATAAAAAGATAAATGTTCCATATGCTGGTATCGGAAGAGGAAAAAATGCACCCTCCGAATCTTTTATTAACTTTGTTTATGAAAGTTTTAAAGCAGTTGAAACTGGAGTTGCGAATGAAGTTGAAAGCCTCGTCGAATTTTTCAACCGTGAATATGCGGATACTGAATTCAATAAGGCCAAATATAGTGATGTCAAACTGATGGCACATACCTGTTCAACCGGCTGCGCAATTGTTGATCCGGGTCAAATTGACCAGATTTATTCATACGATGATTTTTCATCAAGGCTGGTACAATTTGCTTTTAATGCACAGCAAAATAAATCCAAATATTAAATGGATCAGGGAAAAAAATGGGGAATAATCGGAGGTGGTTTTCTAGGCATGACCCTGGCTCACCGGCTGAAGCAGAATGGATATGATGTAACGTTGTTTGAAGCAGCTGATAATTTCGGTGGTTTAACAAGTGCCTGGAAAATCGATGATGTGGTTTGGGATAAGTTTTATCATGTGATTCTTTTATCTGACAGCTATACACGGTCGATTTTAAGGGAACTTGACATCGAAAAAGAGATCGAATGGGTGGAAACAAAAACCGGTTTTTATACCAACGGGAAATTATACTCCATGTCGAACACAGTTGAATTCCTCAAATTTCCGCCTTTAAGCCTGATTGATAAGTTCCGTTTGGGGGCTACCATTTTTTATACCTCCAAAATAAAAAACTGGCAAAAACTGGAACAAAAATTAGTGGGTGACTGGCTGAAAAAACTTTCCGGTAAAAATACATTTGAGAAAATGTGGCTGCCACTGCTCCGTTCAAAACTGGGGGATGCTTATAAACGAACTTCTGCAGCCTTTATCTGGGCAACGATCCAGCGGATGTATTCAGCAAGGAACAGCGGACTCAAAAAGGAAATGTTCGGATATGTCAAAGGCGGGTACGCCCGGATACTGGAAACTTATGTCAAACAATTACAAACAGAAGGTATCCGGATGAAACCCGGACACAGGGCAAAGGCGATCACTAAGGCAGCAGACGGGAAGATTACGATAGCCTTTGAAAACGGGCAATCAGAGGTTTTGGACAATGTGATCGTGGCAACACCATCACAGTTTATTAAATATTTAATTCCCGGACTTCCGCCGGAGGAAATAGAAAAACACAATAAGATAGAGTACCTTGGAGTGGTATGTGCATCTGTTTTGATGAAAAAGGCGATTTCGCCATATTATGTAACCAATATTACCGATCCGGGAAAGCCTTTTACGGGAGTTATAGAAATGACGGCCCTTGTTGACCCGGCACATCTTAAAAACAATCATCTGGTTTATCTTCCGAAGTATGTTGCCCCGGATGACCCGATTTTTAATCGGTCGGATCAGGAAATCGAGGATGAATTTATCGGAGCATTATTAGGCATGTACCCTGAAATAAAAAAAGAGGATATTAAATATGTCGGTATTGCAAGAGCGAAATATGTTTTTGCTTTGTCTACACTGAATTATTCAAAAAATCTTCCGGATATTCAAACAGGTATTGATAATTTATACATAATAAATACGGCACATATAACAAACGGAACATTAAATGTAAACGAAACCGTTCAACTTGCAGAGAAAGCCGTTGAGCAAGTGCTGAACAAAACTTAAAAATAAAAATGAAAAAAAATAAAGCCATCGCTAGTTTATCTCTCGATCTCGATAACTTATGGTCATACCTTAAAATTCACGGAGGAGATGACTGGAAAGGATTTCCCAGCTACCTCGATAAATTCGTACCTCATGTACTGGAAATTCTCGACTCTCATGGGCTAAAAATAACATTTTTCATTGTCGGACAGGATGCCGCAATTGTAGGCAACAGAAAAGCACTTAAATCGATTGCTGATGACGGGCATGAAATAGCAAACCACTCTTTCAACCATGAATCGTGGCTCCATTTGTATTCTAAAAAGGAATTGGAAAAAGAAATTCAGGATACTGAAGCAAATTTCAAATCATTTACAGATCAGAAACCGGTCGGTTTCAGGGGACCCGGATTTTCGTGGAGCATGGAATTGTTTGAAGTACTTGTTGAAAACGGTTATCATTACGATGCCTCTACCCTGCCGACATGGATCGGCCCGCTGGCACGGAAATATTACTTCATGACATCCAATCTTACGAAAGAAGAAAAAGAAGTCAGGAAGATGCTTTTCGGCAGGTTCCGAGACGGATTCAGGGGCGTGAAGCCGTATCACTGGAATGTAGCCGGAGGCAAATTACTTGAGATTCCTGTGACTACCTTTCCGGTATTCAGGGTTCCTTTCCATCTGAGCTACCTGATCTATCTGAGCAACATTTCAAAAGGGTTGATGCGATTGTATCTGAAAACTGCCTTGACTAACTGTAAAATTGCCAATGTCAATCCAAGTTTTCTTCTTCATCCACTCGATATCATCGGAGGTGATCTTGTGGAAGAACTGGCATTTTTCCCGGGAATGAATGTCCCTACGGAAAAAAAAGTGGGAATTTTTAACGAGATCATGTCCGTTCTTAAACAAAACTTCGAAATTGTAAACATGAGCAATCATGCTGACTATGCCAACAACAGGCTGAATTAGCCTGGAATTGGATAACTAGAAAAAACAACCATGGAAATCCTTAAAAATATAATTATCAGCATGCGTCCGCATCACTGGACGAAGAATTTGCTTGTTTTTGCAGGGCTGATGTTTTCAAAATCTTATACCGATTCTCATGCTATATCGATGACTATTGCTGCATTTATTGCTTTTTGCCTGGCAAGCAGTACCATTTATTTGTTCAATGATTATATGGACCGGAATGAAGATAAATTCCATCCGATGAAGATCAAGCGGCCGATTACTGCGGGAAAACTTAAGCCTACTCTCGTAATTGCATTGATAATTATCTTTTTTCTTGGTTCAGTGATTATTGCTTTCATGGTAAACATTGCCTTTTTTGCGATCATCGTAACTTACTTCTTATTGAATATGGGCTATTCACTTGGGCTGAAAAAGGTGGTTATACTGGATGCATTTATCGTCTCCTTCGGGTTTCTGCTGAGGACTTTAAGCGGTACCGTTGCAATCGGTGTGGAAGCTTCTTCGTGGATCATGATCTGCACTCTGTTCCTTGCATTTATCCTTACTTTCGGTAAAAGACGGTATGAACTCGCCAATCTCGATGACAATGCAGCCGCTCATCGGACCAGTCTGGGGCTTTATACATTGCAATTGCTGGATGCATTGATCATCATCAGCAGTACAGCAGGAATCGTGACGTATGCTATGTACACATTCGATCCGCAAACCATCGAGCATTTCGGTTCGAATAAACTGATCTATTCGGTCATTTTTGTAGCTTTCGGGATTTTCAGGTATTTGTTTCTAATACTGAACAAAAATAAGGGCGCTGCTCCGGTAAATTTATTGTTTACTGACAAACCACTCATTATAAACTGGTTTCTGTGGGTCATCTACATTTTTATAACTATTACAATCGACTAAAATGAATATATTAAAAACCACTATTAAAGAACTGCAGAATTTTACAGAAAACATTCTTAAACCCGGATTCACTACGAAATGGTTAAGGCTATTACTATTTTTTGTAATTACGATTATCGTTATATTAAGGTTAGCCTACATAAGTAAACCAAGCCTTGAAAAAACATCCTGGAAAGAGATCGATCATATCGCTATTTCCCAGAATTTCATGGATAATCATTACAACATCTTTAAGCCGACAATAAAATGGCCGGCTGAACCACCGCGTGTTACCTCCATGGAATTTCCATTCGTACCTTATATTGCATCTCTCTTTTACACTGTATTTGGATATAATGTTTATAGTGTCAGGTTGCTTACATTGCTGAGCACCATTTTACTGATGATATTTATTGAAAGACTTGCGCGAATATTTTTTGGCAGCTACGTTTCTATTTTAGCTGCCTTTTTTGCAGGATTGTTGAGCATGTATAATGAATTTTACAACCAGTTATTCTCTGAACCAGTCCTGATCTCCTTTGAAGTGATCGCCATTTATTATTTTTATAAATGGGCAGAATCGGATATGAAAAAATTTACCTGGCAGTCTGTTCTTTCATTTAGTTTGGTAATATTGCTTAAACCACCTGGACTGTATACTCTTCTGCCGGTAGCTTTTGTGATTTGGATGAAATACAAGTTCAGTTTTAAACCTCTTTTAAAATTCAGCAAGTTAATTGCTATTTCACTCATTCCGGCTATTGCGTGGTATGCTTATGCATATTACCTTGGCAAAACCAGTATTGATGTATTCGGTGTTTTCGGAGGGCACAATAAATTTCAATCACTTCACGAACTGACGAGCCACAGGTATTACCATATTATGCGTTTGAGCCTGTCGAATATTTTGGGTGGGAAAACCGGAATTCTTCTCATGCTGTTAGGAATCGGTTATATCATCGTAACAAAAAGAGGACTTGTATTTCTGGCTTATCTAGCTGCCATCATTTCGTTCTTCATTATCGTTGCCGAAGGAAATGCCGACACCTCTTACCGGCAACTGACAATAGTGCCTGTTGCAGCCGTTTTGATATCCGTTGGAATTTTCACACTGGGTTATGGAGTTTTAAAATTTGCAGGTTTAATATTTCCAAAAGGAAATGGGTTGTATCTCAATAAAACTTTTCTGCTTTCCTTCGTTACAATTGTCGTAGCCGTTTTCTTCATCATCAATTATCACAAAATACCAAAACCCGAACTGGATATTTTTCATCCCTATGAGTGGAATGTCGCAAAAGAAATTGATAAATATGTTGATCCGGGAAATAAAATTGTAACGTATGGCAGCTATTCGATACATAAAGGTGGTAATGACTTGAGCCCGGTAATATATTACTATTCGGGAACCGTAGGCTGGTCGTTACAGGAAAATGACCTGACCGTGGAAAAAGCGCGAAGTTTTAAGAATAAAGATGCTAAATTAATAGTATTTCTTTTTCTTAATAGAGAAAAAGAAGTGGAAACCTTAGCTGACTCACTCAAGCAATATTATCCTGTCCTTTACCAGGACGATGACAATACGTTAATTTTAAAATATTAAGACCGTTTTTATGAGGTTGGAACTTTATGATTTTGACGGTACAATTACATCTAAAGATACCTTGTTCGAATTTATCAGGTTCTATCATGGAAAGGGAAGATTTTATAAAGGATTTTTACAAGCCGTACCAAAAATCTCCATGTTTTATTCAGGCTTGCTTGCAAACTGGCAATTGAAAGAATATATTTTGAAAATTTTTTTTGGCGGTGAAGAGATCAAAGTGTTTAATAATAAATGTTTGGAGTTTTGTACTACAGTACTTCCAGAAATTCTAAGGCATTCTGCGTTAAAATCTGTTTATAGAAGTATAGAGGAGAAAAATCGCATCATAATTGTATCAGCATCACCTGAAAATTGGATAAAACCATGGTGTGATAAATTGGGGATAGAATTGCTGGCAACAAAACTTGAAGTGATTGAAAACAAGCTTACAGGAAAATTAAACGGTTATAACTGCTATGGGGAAGAAAAAGTGAACAGGATCAAACAACATGTTGATCTTTCTCAATACAAAGAAATTTATGCGTTTGGGGACACCAAAGGGGACAACGAGATGCTCGCTTTAGCAACGAAGCAATTTTACAGGTACTTTGATTCCTAAATCTGTGGTAAGAAATAAAATTTACAGAGTTTACCGGAACTTTTGGGAGTTAAATAAGTAGAATTAAACAATTTATTGGAAAAAATCAAACGATAAATTATTATAATTTTTTTATTGATAAATTGAATTGCCGGCAAACCCGGAAATTAAATAAATATAGTCATGGGCAAACCGCTAATTAGTCTGGTAATTCCAGCGTTTAATGAAGAAGCGATCATTGAAAAGAACATGGTCACTATTATAAACTATCTGGAAGGATTAAGAGATCAATACGATTGGGACGTTCTAATTATCGATGACGGCAGCCGCGATAATACGGGTGCGCTTGCTGATAAATTAGCTGAAGATTACAAAATGGTTCGTGCCATTCATCACGATGTCAACAGAAATCTTGGGAATTCGCTTCAAACAGGCTTTCAGCATGCCAAAGGCGAATACATTGTTACCTTCGATATGGACTTGAGCTATTCTGTTGAACACATTCAGCGCCTTGTCGAAAAAATCATTACAGACAGAGCGGATGTGGTTATCGCGTCACCATACATGAAGGGTGGTGAGGTGAAGAGTGTTCCGTTCTTACGTAGAATTCTCAGTAAGTTTGTTAACAGGTATATGTATTATGTAGCTCAACGTAAATTTCATACGTTTACCGGAATGGTGCGGGCCTATAATTCAAAATTTATCCGTTCATTAAATCTGAAGACGGTCGATTATGAGGTTAATCCCGAAGTTTTGTACAAGGCGCTGATCCTGAGAGCCAGGATACGTGAAATTCCGGCCTGCCTCGACTGGAGCCTGCAAAACCAGGTTGGGAAAAGCCGTGTTTCGAGTCTTCGCATCATTCGTGGCATTTTTTCCGGATTGATGTCGGGTTTTATCTTCCGACCATATCTGTTTTTTTTCTTAATCGCATTTGTCCTTTTTCTAGTCTTTCTGTACATGCTTGTTTGGATTTTTATCAATATTTTCGATTTATACCCAAATGTGGTCGCAGCAACCGGTTATTTTGACGATCGATTTTCACTGGCTGTAAAGGATGTTTTTAATAACAGACCACATGCTTTCCTGATCGCCGGATTTTTACTGGTTGTTTCAATGCAGTTTTTCAGTATGGGATTTATATCCCTGCAAAGCAAACGGTATTTTGAAGAGTTATTCCATATCAGTACGTCCATTTTAAAGAAACACGTGGATGATCCGGATAAATAAATCCATAAAAAATAAGGATTTACTCTTTTTAACGGTAATTGTCATTGTTCATCTTGCAATTGCAATACCGCTCAGTTTGTATTTGAATATTTGGGAAGACGAAGCATACACTCTCAATACGACTTCGCATGGTCTCGTATATGCCTGGACCCAGTCGATCAGGTTTGAGGCCCAGCCACCGGTTTATTTCTTGTTACTTTCTGCCTGGCGAATGTTGTCCCAAAGCATTTTCTTTGCCCGTTTATTCTCCATAATAATATCCATTGTTGCACTTATTTTGATGTATTTTATAGTAAAAAAATACATTTCAGAAAAATATGCTTTTTTCATCACATTGTTATTATCTGTACATCCTTACATGCTATGGGCAGCAACGGAAATACGGGCATTTATAATGGTTATTATGTTTTCGGCCCTGCTGATCTTTCTTTTTCTCAAAACCTATATGGATGAAAAGCCCGGCCTTAATAACAGGTTGTTGTTTATAGCTGTTGCAATTTTGGGTATCAATTGCCAGTATTATGTTGGATTTCTGCTTTTCGCACTTGGAGTTGTGATTTTTTTCACAAAAGGAATCAAGCGCTTTATTGCATATGGACTGGATATGGTGGCACCACTTATTACAATACTTTACTTCCTGAAAGCTATACTTTACCAGTTGTCGATTCACGAAACAATACACCCGGCTGAGAACCATCTTTCCATTATCGACCTGATTAAATTCTGGCCGATAAGGTTATTTGATTATTCACTTACATTTAACCTTACCGATATGGCGATCGGATTTTGGATTTTCAGGGGGATCATTATACTTTTAGCTGCACTTACAATCATTAAATCAATACAAACCATAAAACAAAATTTCACAAAGCCGCATCTTGCAATTTTTATTACTGTATTTGTCATTATTGTGTTTTTCTCCGGTGTTTTCTTTGTCCTTGGAACAGAATATGTGTCGGAAAAATATACGGCTGTTCTTTTCCCTCCTTTTGTGCTGGCTTTTTATATACTGATAACAAAGACGATCAAGCCAAAATTTATTAAAGTCTGGCTGGTGGTCATTTTGTTTCTGCTTGTTTCCGCCTCGATTGTCAAATATTCAGAACCGGTAAAAGTCTATGATATTAAGGGACTTTGTCGTTATATCAAAAATTCGGAAAAACCCGGCGAGCCGGTATTTGTTTACCGCAATACACTTAAGTTGCTGACAAACTATTATTACAAGGGTACTAACGAGGTGATCCCTGTTCCTCGGAAATTTGATTTTTCTATGGAATTTTGTCCGGCACAGTGGGCACTTACAAAAGAGGAGGTAAAAGATTTTTTCACAGAACATACAGTTGGAATTCATTCATTCTGGCTGGTGACCGAAGAAACCAAGCTCGATCAGTTTGATGAATCGCTTCTTATGATCGAAAATTATGTAAAAGTGAAGTACAGGATGGAAGCAGAAAAGTATTTTACAAGCAATCTCAAGGCCCAGTATTTCGAAAAAATTGAGAATTGATGGAGAGTATTAACAACATAACATTTAATACAAAAGATCTGCTGAAGAAATTTACGCACGGCTTGTCGCTGAATGTTATTCTGAAGCTGAAAGGATTTATTTATTTCCCGATTCTTGTCAATTTCCTGCCAAAAGAAGATATTGGCATCATCGGCCTTGCCAAATCGCTGAGTGCTTTGCTTCTCGGTATTTTCCTGCTGAACATGCCAGATTCATCAAACCGGATATTACTGGAAGCAGAAAAAAGTGCCGATTCACAAAAATTGAATCGCACTATTAATTCAATAAACTCATTCATATCGCTGCTGTTCCCTGCATTAATAATCATACTATTCGTAGCGTTGCGACTTATGCATTACCAGAATCTGACCTTTCAAATTGTCACTGTTTTTCTTGTTTCGGTACTTGTATTTAAAAAATTATCATCGTTTGTATACCAGGTTTTTCAGCGCACTTTTTTGTTACTATCGCTTGAAACTTTTATTGAGGTGGGCTCATTCCTCGTTGTCATTGCGATGCTCCTTTTGCAAATCTCAAAGAGTCCGTATGCGGTATTATCCATCTATGTTGCATTTATTTTCATGGGATCAACCTATCTTTTTATGATGTTGCGGAAGGATTTTAAACTCAAGTTCAATATAGATTTTTCAATCATCCGCGAAGTTTTAAGGATATCCCTTTACCTGCTTCCGTCTTCCTATGCCCTGGTACTTATTCAAAGCGCGGCCTACATCATTATAGAACATTATATCGGACTCGAACATTTAGGAGAATACAATTTTGCCTATTCCATTAGTGGCCTTGTCAGCAGCCTGGCACTGGGTATTAATTTTTTCTGGTATTCGAGTGTAGTTTATGCAGAAAAAGAACAAAAAGTCAAGCTTATCAAAGGAGTAAGCTATATTATTCCAGTGGTTTTTATCCTTACGATTGTCTTTTTCGAGTTTTTAACGAAGCCCATTGTCAACCTCATCAATAAAGACTATTTGCCGTCAGTAGTGCCGATTAAGATTTTAATCATCGGGTTTTATGTAAACCTGATCATTCAAATATTTTCAGGTATCTTATATTCACTAAAGCGGGAGTTTTTTATTTTAATTCCGGTAGTCATTGCAGCCGTTTTCAGTATAGTGATGAACATCCTGTTTATTAGCGATTTTGGAATACGCTTTGCGGCACTCACAACATCGATAGCATATATTATTATCTTTGTATTTTATTTCTTTTATGTGTTAAAATTTTTGCCGGAACTCAAAGAATTTAAATTTTACTTGATATATTTCTTGGTATTTGGGGTTTCAATAGCATATCTGGCATTAAAATATTTTGGTTAATGGATCTTATAATCGGAGCAGGAATTTCAGGGTTAAGTTATGCAAACTTTTGCAATCATAGTGACTATCTGATCATCGATCAGGACAGTGAAATCGGTGGGTATTGTAAAACGATTAAAAAGGAAGGGTTTACCTGGGATTATTCGGGCCATTTTTTTCATTTCCGTTTCCCTGAAATCAAAGAATATATTTTTCAGGAAATGAACAGGGAAGAAATTCTGGAAGTCGTTAAAAATGCCCAGATCTATTATAATGGAAAATACATCGATTTCCCTTTTCAAAAAAACATACACCAACTCGATAAGGAAGAATTTATCGATTGTCTGTTCGACCTTTTCAATGCCGATAAAACAGGAAAAATCAATTCCTTTAAGGAAATGGTGTATCAAAAATTTGGTAAATCGATAGCCGAAAGGTTTTTAATCCCCTATAATGAGAAGCTGTATGCCTGCAACCTCGATGAACTTGATGTGGATGCCATGGGCCGGTTTTTCCCACATGCCGACAAAGAGCAGATCATCAAAAATTTCAGGCAGCCTGAGAATAATTATTACAACAACACATTTACATATCCGAAAGGCGGTGCCATCGAATATGTCAAATCCCTGTACAAAAGAACAAAACAGGGCAGTCTGTCCTTGAATGAAAAACTTGTAAAAATCGATCTGGCGAATAAAATTGCAACTACAAACAAAAGAGAAATACCCTATGCAAACCTTATTTCCTCAATTCCGTTTAACAGGTTACTTGAATGCTGTGATATTGAATACGATAAAACCATTTATACGTGGAATAAAGTACTTGTTTTTAACATCGGGTTTGATAAAAAAGGAAAGGATAAAGTAAATAACTGGGTCTATTTTCCGAATAAGGATTCTATCTTCTATCGGATTGGTTATTACGATAACATATTTAATGATAACAGGTTATCACTGTATATTGAAATCGGATTTCAGGAAGATAAAACAATTGATGTAGAACACTGTTTTGATGAAGTGATTAAAGATTTGAGAAATACTGACATAATACAGGATCATAAGGTAGTAGCCTGGCATTCAGTTGTTATGGATCCGGCTTATGTACATGTGAATAAAATGGCAGATGCAGATAAACAAGATAAAATGGCATCATTGAATAAAATGGGAGTATATTCAATAGGCAGGTATGGTGATTGGAAATACTGCTCGATTGAGGACAATATTGTGGAAGCAAAAAATCTGGCAGAAAAATTGAGTTGAAATGAATGTATTGATAATCGGTGATCATCCAAAAACGATTGGTGGTGTAACAAACTACACACGGCCACTGGCATTGGCATTAGCAGGACATAGCAAGGTTTTTTACCTTTACAACAGTTCGCGTACCAGTAACTTCGATTTTGGCCGGATGCGAATAGAAAAGCAGGATGATTTATTTTCCGAATTCCTGTCCTTTGAACTCGTAAACGGAAAAGGACTCGAAAAAAATTATGAAAACCTGAATGTTGATACAGGCAATTGGTTCGATGCGCTTTTTACTGATTTTATCAGGAACCATAAAATCGAGGTCGTTCATATCAATGAGATCTTTGGATTTTCATCCAACATCATAAATATAGCTAAGTCACTCGGAGTAAAAGTCATCGTTTCGGTTCATGAATACTGGTGGTTATGCCCTCACCGAGTGATGGTCGACTACGACCGAAAAATATGTGAGGGGCCTTTTTCGATGAAAAAATGCAGCAACTGTGTTCATACAAAAATAGTCGGAAATCATAATCGGACAATATTAAAGGAAAAGATCAAAAATCAATTCAAAGGCTCTCACGGTCTTTATTCCAGCATAAAAAAATCGATTCAAGGGTACAAAAAAAACAGCGAAGAGACTGAGAGCCTTGATTTCGATAATATTCAGTTTAACGGATTCAGCATGCCCAAACTTGAGAAATCACTGCAACAAAGATTAGACAACAACATTTCGGCCTTAAACAATTGCGATGCGGTAATTGCAGTTTCAAAGGATGTTGAAGTCAAGTTAACCCAATATGGTGTTTCGCCTGATAAAATCATTGTTCAGCACATCGGTTCTACGATTGCAACACAAAAAGTAGCACATACAAAAAAAATTGATCCCAGGAATATCGTCTTCGGGTTTATCGGAGGTGTAGGATATTATAAAGGAATACATCAGCTTGTTGATGCATTTTCAAAACTTCCGGAAGGGTATATCAGCAAAGCACAATTGAAAATTTATGGAGGATATTCCGAATCCTATTACAAATCTATCCAAAGCAGCTACCTTTCCAATGGCCTTGGAGAGAAAAAAGTGATGTTTTACGGACGCTATAAACCTGAAGAAATTCCCCAAATTACCAACGAGCTCGATATCATGGTTTTGCCGTCACTTTGTGCAGATACTGCCCCTCAAACTATTTTTGAGAGCTTCAGCACAGGCTTGCCGATCATTGCACCCAATATTGGCGGATTTCCTGATTTTATTACCGACAGTCAAAATGGATTGCTTTATGAACAGGCTTCAGTGGATGACTTGAAAAGCAAGCTGATGCAGATCATCGATGAACCGGAGATGATCAATGAATTGCAGAAAAATATACCCCGTCTGAAAACTATACAGGCAAATGCTCAGGAATTGAATGATTTGTATATGGATGTAGTTCATAATAAGATTGTTAATGGATAACGTTTATATCATCATTGTTAATTACAATTTTGGTGAGTTACTATTCAAATGCATCAATTCTATTGATGAGGACAAAATCGATTACCAGGTTATAATTTTTGATAATAATTCAACCGATGGATCGATTGAAAGTATTGAAAAACTCGACCTTCCGTCTGTTCATATTATCCGTTCGCATGAAAATATAGGCTTTTCAGCAGGTTGCAATCAATCGTTCAGTTATATAAACGACAATTTTAAACTACCTGGATACTTATTTTTGCTGAACCCGGATGCTATTATACCGAAGGATTTAATCTGGAATTTACTTATCAACCTGAAAGATAACAATGCCGATCTTGCCTCACCTAAAATTCTGAAACAAAACGGTGAACTATATTATACCGGAGGCCACATCGATCTGAACCACCTGAAAATTGATAATACACCTTCGTTTAGTGAAAATGGTGGCATCAGGGAAACAAATCTTTTTCATGGTGCTGCAGTTTTGATAAAAACAGAAATGTTCGAAAAGTCAGGAGGTTTAAATGAAGATTTATTTCTCTATTATGATGAAGCTGATTTGTCGATGCGGATAAAAAACCTGGGTGGTAAAATAATATATAATCCTGATTTAGTTGTTACCCATAACGTATCCTATTCCACAAAAGATAATTCTTTCATTAAGACATACTATATGACCAGAAATCATTTGTTTTTTTTCTGGAAGAACTCCAATATCAATAAACTTAATTCTTTTTTCAGATTGTGCAAACACCTGGGCTGGAAACTGGCAGTAAGTTTTAAACACCTTGATTTTAAGGGAATCCGGTATTTATTTTTAGGACTATTTCATTTTTTAGTCAATAAAAAAGGTAAACTGGTCTTAAAGAAAGTTCATTAACCAATCGTCCGATACGCGTGAAAAAAGCATATATTTATCCCATAACTGCCAGGTTGAAAAGCGGCTCTTACAATCCCTACATCGACAATTTTATAGGTTCTGCCGGGAAATATATCGAGTTTCTCAATAAAGATCACCCTTCAAATACAGGCATCTTTAATATTGTCAAATACCTCCGGAAAGCAGATTATATATTTCTCAACTGGATTGTTGATATCACGGATAAAAAAGGAGGTTATTTTCAGTTTTTATTTATAATAATGATCATTTTTTTAAAGCGGCTTTTGAAAATTAAGATCGTATATGTTTTGCATAATAAAATTTCACATGACAAAAAAAATTACGGGCTGAAGAAGTTTTTATTCAGGGATATGATCAGGAATGCTGATTATATACTAACCCATGCGAGAGAAGGGCTGAATGAAGTAGAACGAAACGACAAAAAATCGCTCAAAAAAGCTAGATTCTATGCCCATCCCCTTAAAAGTGACATTCTTACCTTTGATGATGAACCACAGTTCGATATTTTAATTTGGGGATCTATATTACCATATAAAAACATTGATACATTCCTGGAGTTTTTGCACGAAACCGGGCAATCAGACAAATACAAAATTCAAATAGTCGGAAAAGCTTCCAGCCAGGATTATTTCGGAGAACTTTCCAAATTTCAGAATAGTAATATCTCAATTACAAACGACTACATCTCGTTTGAAAGACTGAAGGAGCTTATAAAACTTACTAAAGTGATAGTGTTTACTTATTCCAACGAAAGTGTCCTGAGTTCCGGTGCACTGATGGATTCAATTTCATTCGGGGCCAAGGTAATTGGTCCGGATACCGGAGCATTTAAAGATCTCGCAGGTGAAGGCATCGTTGAAACGTACCGGGATTTTGAAGACCTTGTCATAAAAATCGATCGTTCCTTAAGTAAGAATATTAGCATCGACAAAGTAAAAATTCAAGCATTCATAGAAGATAACAGTTGGGAAAAATTTGCCGAACGTTTAAATAACTGGATCAACGCCCCAAAATAAGTTGATTATCTGAGCATCGAATCCGTTGGAGCAAAATCTCAGAACAACACATTTGTTTTTCAAACTGTTCCGGCTAACGCCTATAATAAACTGCTAATAATATACCTTTGTAATCTCAAAAAGTAGTTGCCTTTTGCAACTAAAGAAGGTTACATTGAGTAAATATTATTGGAATTCCGAGCTACCCATAAAGGGCGTGGTTTCAGTATCAGAATTGGAGAATCTGGGTATAATTGTCTAAATTTGGAGTCGTATTAAGTATTGCCAATGGAGAATCTACTAAAAAGACTGACAGTCATTTTCGTAATTTTAAGTTCTGTTCAGTTTTACAACATCCAATTTCTAAGTGACAAAACAACTGAAATACTGGAAATGGCCGGTATTGGAATTGGCGCATTATTTTTAGTAATTCACATTGTTTATGACAGACATCGCTGGATAAAGCTGAATTTCAATTATGAGATCATCGCCATACTCACTGCTGTTTTTCTGAGTATGTTTATGGCTTATTCGGCGCATGGGCAGGGATTTAGAGCAACATTTATCGTTCAGCGGTTCATGTATTTTTACCTTTTTTATTACATGCTGCATACGCTCCGACTGGATAAACTTGAAATCATGCGGATTATCTTTTACTTCGGAATAGTCTTTTTTGCAATCTATTTTATTCAGTACCTGGTTTATCCTGTTAAATTCCTGCATACCAAAATGGAAATCGACCGTGGAACTCTGAGAATCTGGTTGATTGGTAATGACTACATGACATTTGCATATTTTTTGTGTCTGGCCCAATTCTATTACACTCAAAAACTCAAGTACGTATTTTTCTGCTTTCTGTTCATTATTGTATTTATTCTGTCAGGGACAAGGCAAAACCTTGCAGTAATTATGCTTTTAACAACCCTAAGCATCCTCTTCAGCAGACAGATCAAATCGAAACTGCTGATCTTCTTCCTGATTTTTATCGGAATGATACCTGCTTTGTATGTTTTCAGGAATATCTTTGTCGAGATGTTTATCATCTCGCAGCAGCAAACAAGTCAGGCTGGCGATGATGTGCGTTTGCGAGCAGCGATATTCTTCCTGACTGATTTTATGCCGAATAATTTAGCCTATATTTTCGGAAATGGAATTGGTAGCACAAATACGCTTTATGGACAGGAAATTCAAATGTACAAGGAGATTTTTGGATTTTATCAGTCAGATGTAGGGATTGTCGGGGATTATTCCAATTTCGGGGTGCTTTTTATTTTGGCCGAACTAGTTATCATAATAAAAGTTTTAGCAATGAAAATTGATGAAAATCTTTGGTTTATTAAATTTGTGTTTATATCAATCATACTTACGTTTCTTACCAGCAGTGGTATATTTGCAGGAGGTACGGGCATCGTTTCTGTTTCACTTCTGCTTTACCTGATCGACCTGGATGTTGAGGAACGAAAAAACAAAGCTAAACTTGCAGCAGAAATTCCCGTATAAAAATCTTATAGTTAAAACCGTTTTCAGAAGTTAATATGAAATATGCGATAATAATACCGGCACGCAACGAGGAAGCAGGGATTGTAAAAACTCTGGAATCGGTTTTGAACCAGGAATTACAACCGGAGAAAATTATTGTAGTAAATGATAATTCGACAGATCGTACGGAAGCGGTACTTAAAGATTTTTCTTTAAGGCATCCGTTGGTCGAATACCTGAATTATCCTGATCAAGGTGAATATAAGTTGGGGGGCAAAATCATCAAAATGTTCAAATTTGCCATTGATTACTATAAATCGCAAAATATCGTGTGTGATTATATTGTAAAAATGGACGCTGACATTGAATTCGATCAACAGTTTTTTTCGCAGTTATTTTCTAAGACTGATAAACAAAAACACGCGATTGTTTCAGGTATCCCTTATTATTACAATAACGGGGCTAAAATATTTGCAGTAAGTCCGACCTGGCATACGAATGGTGATTTTAAAGTCTACAATTTTCAATTTTTACAGAACCCCGATGCATTACCTGAAGATTTGGGATGGGATTGTGCCGACAACATCATTGCACGTGAAAAAGGATGGGATACTATTGTTCTGGATGATATTTTTTATCTTCAAAACAGGCCGATCGGCCGCTATTCGGTTCTGAAAGGAAGAAAAAGACAGGGCATCGGAGCATACAAACTAAATTATCATCCGGTATTTTTGCTTCTGAAATTTATGCATGATCTGTTTAAACCACCAGTTATATCAGGAGCTTTTTATTATTGTTACGGTTATTTTCTCGCCTTGATAAAAGGCTACGATAAAGTTTTAAGTAAAAATCAAACTAAAATTTTACGGTCATTGATGTGGAGCGGTTTAAAACAGAGGATAACGAACAAAGACTTTTACATCCTTCAGAAATTATTTAAATCGAAATAATTTTTTAAAACAACAGGATTATGTCGCGGTCAGCTTATTATAATATCCCGGTCGATATTCTGGATACCCCAGAAACGATTGCTAAGTGTTCGGATTATTGCAATTCTAATGACAACCATCTGATCTTTTTTATCAATGCACATTGTTTTAATATTGCCCAGCAACATCCGGGTTATAAAAATGCACTCGAAAAGGCCAATCTCGTGTTAAATGACGGCATCGGGATAAAACTGGGTGCACTGATAGCAGGTATCCATATCAAAGAAAACATGAATGGAACCGATCTGATCCCTAAAATTATTGAATGGGGAGCTAAAAATCACAAGAATCTGTATTTATTAGGAGGCGAAGAAAATATTGCATCGATCGCAAAAAAGAATCTGGAGGACAGGATTCACGGATTGAACATTGCCGGTATCCGAAACGGCTTTTTTGATTTTAATAATGACCGGGAAATTATCGACGATATTATCTCAAAAAAGACGGACATACTGATCGTAGGAATGGGAGTGCCGCGGCAGGAACTTTGGCTGGTAAAAAACAAAGATAAGCTTCATGGTGTGCAAATATCGGTGGCAGGTGGTGCAATCCTCGATTTTTTAGCTCAAAAAGTGAAAAGAGCGCCTGTCTGGATGCAGAAGGCCGGAATTGAATGGGTATTCAGGCTGATGCAGGAGCCGCTCCGACTGTTTAAACGCTATTTTATCGGCATACCGGTATTTTTCTTCAACATTTTCAAAATTAAACTTTCATGATTTATTAGAGAACCAGTCTTATCTGGCAGTCTACGAATAAATCTCATGGTTATTTTCTACCGGTTTTCTTATTTTTTGAAAAATTAGCATAAAAAATTCAAGAATCGATCGATTCATTCAGAAAATTGTATATGTTTATGCTCAAATTCTGAAAAACAATCCAGTTAGAATGAGAAATAGTTTAAGGTTCATATTACCAATCGTGATTCCATGCATCATTCAGGCGCAACCGGGTTTATCCACAAGGGAAAATAATTCAAATAAATCTTTTAATATTGGGTGTTCTGGAATAAATGAAAACAAGAGTAAGGATGCGACAACCGTAAAAATCACGTTTTATCTTGAAGGTCCTTTCAAAGGCGACAAAATGAACACTGAACTCAATAAAAGTCAGCTTTTGCCTTTGAGTCAGCCCTATAATGTTGCTCCCTGGAATTACTTCGGAAGCGAGTCAGTAAGTTCCTTTACAAATCCGAATATCGTTGACTGGGTACTGATCGATCTCCGTTCTGCCGAAAGTCCCGGGTCAGCTACTTCGGCTACAACGTTCGCTCGAAAAGCAGCCTTTCTCACGAGTGACGGTTCAGTTTTGAATCCCGATAATCGACACTTTTAAGTTTCGATACTGTGTTCACATGATGTTTATTTGTCGCAGGCTGGCACAGGAATCATACAGGGATTTTGTCAGCGTACCCGCTTACCTTTTCAAACGGGGTTTACAATTACAACTTTTCTGTCGATTCGAGCCAGGTCTACGAAGGAACTGCTGGCTATAAGGAACTCGCCACCAACATTTGGGGAATGCCCGCAGGAGATGCAAACGCTGATGGGGAGATCAACGAAAATGATAAAGATCTCTGGAGAACCGAAGCAGGTACAAACGGATACAAATCATCTGACTTTAATATGAATGGACAGGTTGAAAATTGCGATCCAAATGAATTCTGGTACAAAAATCTTTTATATACCAGCCAGGTACCGGATTAACCGGTTCTATTAAAATGAATAAACATTGATTTTCATCACATTTTTATACATTTGCCCACATTATAAATTGTTATGAAAAATATCCTGTTTTCTATTTTAGTAGTTGCTTCCCTGTGTTTAAACGGTCAAACGTACAAACTTTCGGTTAAAGTGACCCATCTTCCTCATAAAGAGGTATACATGGCAAGTTTTTACGGTGAGAAGACTAATATTATCGACACGGTTTTACCGACAAATGAAGGGAAAATCGTTTTTTCTTTTGGCCCAAAAAATTACGACGGTATGTACCGCATATTTCTGGATAAAAACAAATTTTTTGATGTCATTTACAACAAGGAGAACATTGAAATCACAACGGACTATGATGATATCTATGGTCAACTTCAAGTAATATCCTCCTTAGAAAATAGACTCTATTATGATTTTTTGAGAAAGGGAAATGACTATCGCCGGAAATTCGATTTGCTTTCACCGCTAAACGATTATTTCCCGCGCTCCGACAGCTTTTTTTATGAAGCACGAATGAAATACATCCTGGTTCAGGCTGATTTTCTTTCCTATATCGATAGCATTGTTTCGACTTATCCGAATGCATGGTCAACAAAAATCATCAAACTGAAAAAACCACTTTACTATGACCCTTCACTGGATGAATACGGAAGAAATGAATATGCCATTGAGCATTATTTCGACCATGTCGATTTTTCAGATGTAAGTCTGCTGCGAAGCAATGTATACACTTCCATGGCAATCGAATACCTTTCGTTGTATAAAAATCCAAACCTGACGCAGGAAGAACTGGAAAATGAATTTATTAAGGCTGTCGATATAATCATGGCAAAGGCAACGGAAAACAGCATTGTGTATGAATCCATTGTCGATTACCTGGTGGGTGGTTTCGAGCATTTTCATTTCGATAAAGTGCTTGATTATATCGCTCAGAATTATTCGCCCGAACAATGTGAAAATGAAGAACGAAAAACGGACCTGCAAACCCGTCTCGAAAAATATGCTGAACTGACGGTCGGAAAACAAGCTCCCACGATAAGCATTCCCGATACTAACGGAGTACTTCTGAAACTATCGGATATCAAAGCAGAGTATACGCTGGTATTGTTCTGGGCAAGCTGGTGCCCGCATTGCGCTGAATCAGTGCCAAAAATTAAAGAGATTTATCAAACAATTGATCGTAGCAAACTTGAAATTCTTGGGATTTCACTCGACAAGGTAAAATCGGAATGGGAGACTGCAATTAAAGAATTAAACCTGAACTGGCTGAATGGTTGTGATATGAAAAGCTGGGATAGTGATCCAGTAGTCGATTATAATGTGTATGCCACACCCACCATGTTTTTGCTTGATAAGGATAAAAAAATCGTCAGCAAACCCATAACCATAAATGAATTAAAAGAAGCTTTAAAAAATGTGGGGCTACTCTGAAATTGCCATTTCACAGTTAAAATTGCCGGCTTCCGTTCGATTGATATGCCCCGTTAAAATCGACACTGCTGATTAGCTATTGACAACGAGTTTACTTTGATCTTTACATAATTTCCTTTGTCGTATAATGGCCAGTGAATGCCGGTTTCTGTTTGAAGGCATCATGCGTCATTTCTGTTCAGCAATTGTATAATTTATTTGCATTCCGATTTGCTAATTCCACCCTTTCATCGATTAAAATTACGTGTGAGAAATTAAAATTTAGCCAAACGTAAATAAAAAGTATCGATGAACAGACTGTCATTAAAGGATTTTTTATTTTGCTTCTGAATTTCAGCGATTTTCAATTTTAATTTAAAATAATATTTATCTTTACGCAAATTTTAAAAAATACATTCATTCAGATTTTAACTAGCTATTTATGAACATTTATTTAGGAAATCTTCCCTATAACATTAAGGAAGATGAAATTTTAGAAATCTTTGAAGAGTACGGTGAAGTAAGTTCGGCCAAAATTATTACGGATAAATTCTCCGGAAGAAGTAAAGGATTCGGTTTTGTAGAAATGCCAAACGACGACGATGCAAACAAAGCCATTGAAGAGCTTAACGGTGCTGAGATCAAAGGTAGGAACATTACTGTAAATCAGGCAAGAGAAAAAACAGAAGGTAAGTTTGATAACAAACGCGGAGAAAACAGGGGAAGAAATTTCAGGGACTAAACAACCTTTTTGTTCGGATATTGAGCTTATTCGAAGTACAAGATATTCTGCAAAATGCAAAGCCCGTTCAGGCGGGCTTTTTCATTTTCGTGTCTTGATTAGTCTATGAAACTTAGTGTTTCTCAATCTTTCAATAAAAGATCAACCAATTTCGGCACACCAGTAACAGCAGTTTCTTTTATAATAGTTAAATTGGATATCCCACCAATTTCAAATGCTTTTGGATCGATGTAATATTTCTGTTTATTGGGACGAACATATTTTACGAGGCTTGCCGCAGGATAAACTACAAGGGAAGTTCCGATCACGATAAAAATATCCGCCTTTGAAGCTATTTTTAAAGCGTTTTCAAATTCGGGGACAGCTTCGCCGAACCAAACCACATGCGGCCTTAGCTGAGATCCTTTTACGCATGTATCTCCGAGATTCAACTCCCAACCGGAAAGATCATAAATTAAATCAGGATCAATGGTACTCCTCGCTTTTTTCAATTCTCCATGCAGATGACGTACATTCTGCGATCCTGCTCTTTCATGTAAATCATCCACATTTTGTGTAATTATTTGCACTTCAAATTTTTCTTCCAGTTTCACAAGTGCGTAGTGACCGGCATTTGGCTCAACCTCCCACAATTTTTTACGTCGCCAGTTGTAAAATTCAAGGACAAGCCCCGGATCGCGATTCCAGGCTTCAGGAGTGGCCAGTTCTTCGAAACGATATTTATTCCACAAACCATCGCCATCACGGAACGTTTGCAATCCACTTTCAGCACTAATACCAGCACCGGTCAAAACAACAATACGATCCATAATAGTTCAGTTTGATCACGAATTTACAAAAAAAGCACCCTCTTCTGGGGTGCTTTAAAAGAAATTAAAAATATGTTCTTTAGAAAAGTTTCATCGAATCCAGTACATCCAATGTTTTACGAACCGATATTGCAGATTCCTGAAGGCTCTTCATTTCCTGTTTGTTCAGATTCAACTGAAGAATTTCTTCCACACCACCTTTCCCAAGTTTTACCGGAACCCCGAGGTAAATATCTTTCAGCCCGTACTCACCGTTCAATTTAGCACAAACAGGCAATACACGTTTCTGATCGTCTACAATAGCTTCCACCATTTGAGCTGCTGCCGCGCCGGGAGCATACCATGCCGAAGTTCCCATCAGATTAACCAGTTCGCCACCACCAAACCGCGTACGTTCGACAATTTTATCTATATCTTCTTTTGCAAGAAGATCGGTTATCGGTATCCCATTAATGGAGGTATAACGAGGCAGTGGTACCATTGTATCACCGTGACCTCCAAGTAACAAAGCATGAATATCTTTTGGTGACACATTCAGTGCATCTGCAATAAAAGCCCTGTACCTCCCGGTATCCAGAATACCTGCCATCCCGAAAACTTTATTAGCGGGCTTGTTGGAAGCAAGAAAAGCCGTATAGGTCATTACATCCAACGGGTTCGATACCACAATAATAATAGCATCCGGGGAATATTTTACAACTTTTTCAGTGACTTCCTTAACAATGGAAGCATTGGTCTTGATAAGATCGTCGCGGGTCATGCCGGGCTTTCTGGGAACACCCGATGTAATGATAATGACTCCGGAGCCTTTTGTCCGGAGATAGTTATTCGTTGACCCTACAACGCGGCTGTTGAAATTATTGATGGAGGATGTTTGCCAGATATCCAGTGCTTTCCCTTCTGCCATACCTTCTTTAATATCTACCAAAACAACTTCACGGGCAAGGTCCTTATGTGCAATAACATTTGCACAGGTAGCGCCGACATTACCGGCACCTACTACGGTGATTCGTTCCATAAGACGTCGTTTTTTATTTTTTTTTTGATTGTTGCTGTAAATTATAAGTAAACGGCAAAATTAATTTATAACTATCATTTATCAAAATCAATTACATTGTATGTGTAGCATCCACCCGATATGCACCAATAGTTCAATTCCCTGGGGTTTTCAAATTTTCCTGATCTGTTAATCATCAAAACTACCTCTCCTTTCTGAGTATAGAGTTGACCTTATCGTCCTTTGCTTTCCATATGGTTTATCTATATTGTTGCAACCAATCCTTAATAACTGACGGATTCTTTGTAATGGCAAGTACCTGTTTTGACGAACTTTTTATAATTGTCATACTTATTGAACTGATCAAAATTTTTCAGAAAATTTAGCGGTTTTAAAAATTTATATAGGATCTGGTAAAAATAAAGCAATCCACAAAAACGAGCCAGTAGAGGTTTACTTTACTCAAGTCCAGGATAATAATAGATGACTCGTATTCAATTGGAGAACAAAGAATAACAGGATATGGGATGAATTCTTTTTTTTGAAAAATTCACAATTTAATTATTTGTTAACTATTTAATTTTATATTTGCTCTGGATTACAAAACAGATTATTTATAAACCAACTTTTCATTATTCATTTAAAAATTTCAAGTATGAAAAAAATTAGATTTATTCTTAGTACAATCGTGTTGTGCATGGCAATAAATGTTTTGTATGCACAAACTGAAAAAGGCAAATTTATGATCGGCGCCAAGAGTGATATGTCTTTATTATTCGGGAGTTCGAAAACTGAGGTGACAACCCAAGGACAAACTGTTTCAAATGATGGCCCGAAGACAACAAATTTCAACATTATGCCTTCAGCAGGTTATTTCTTCATTGATGGTTTAGCTGGGGGTATTGCATTCAATTTGCAATTTGATCATTCCAAATCTGAACAAACCAATCTCAATGGTAGTAGTGTCGATTTAAATGATAATACTACCACATTTCTAATTGGACCTTTTGTTCGTTATTACTTTCAAATTGAAAAAGTCCAACCCTTTGTTCAGGGAAATATTAGTTTTGGGTCAATGAAAGAAAAATATGACTATTTTGATGGGAGTTCAGTCGCTACGGACGATATGAAATTCAATTTACTGAATTGGGGATTGGGTGCAGGTGTTGCATTTTTTTTAACGGATAATGTCTCAATTGATGGTACTTTAGGTTATAACAACGTAACTTCAACTTATAAAGACGGTGATAACAAATCAAAGGGTATATCAAATTCATTTGGTTTTGATTTTGGTTTTACGATCTATTTGCCATAAAACAAGTTATTAAAGTTATTGTTAAAAGCCGAAATTCACTTTTTCGGCTTTTATTTTTTTTGAATTAAGATTGAGTTAATATTAGGAATTTGAAATATAATATTTTCTTAAGCACATTGATCCATAAAGCACATATTTTTTAAAGAATAAAAAAATTATCTGTTAGAAAATTAACTTTTGTATTTGGTATACTATGACAGGAATAATTCTATTAGTCAGTACCTCCTGCCATCACGAACCCTTCCTTTAAGCCGATACGCCGCTGATCTGTTTTCAGGACAACATCCAACTGCTTATTCAATCGAATTTTGCCATGGCAGGCTGCCATGATGGGAACGCACATGGAGAAAGGCCGTCATTCAATACGTATGAAGCAATCAGAAACCAGGTGGTTCCGGGCAAGCCGAATAAAAGTTCGATTTACAGGGCAATTACTTCCAACATGAATTCAGTGAATTTTACCTGCAACCGACTCACAAATTTGGCCTGGTGGAAATCAATTGTAAAATTGCCATGATTGCGTCTGCAACATTTATGGTGACCTCAGGAATGATATTAGGGTATCTTTTTACATTAAACCCAAAAGATTTCGCACGAACAAGGCAAAAATACATCGGCAGGGGACTCTTTTTGTTCATAGTTGCCAATGTTTTCATTCAGAGAGCTTTTCTCCCACTAATCGGGAAGTTCGGATTAATTGCCTGCAAGCTGTAAAATCGTATCAGCATTGGAAATAACCTGGCTGCCAAGTGCAGTAAAATAGAAAGTAAGCGGCAGGCAAACAGTCAGGTCATCACTATTTTGAGTATTTTCATCGACCTCGTATACATAGCTGCTGATGATGCCGATACCGGTGCCGTCTGCAGTAAATGCAAGTCCTCCGCTCATACCTTTGTTAGCCATATTGTCGATCAGATAAACCAGCCGGCCTTCGTAACCGGGCAATTCTTTGGTTGCAACCGATAAAATTCCTTTTTTCACGATGTCGATAAACAGGTTTTCATTCATCCAGCGATAACCGAATAAATAAATATCCTGCGCCCAATCAGGCTCACCAATCAGTTTGACAATTGATAGTCCTGGTGATGCATAATTATCAGGGAGATTCTCGTCGGGAACGAGGTGATTTGGCAAAACGATAAGAGCAGCATCCAGATCGGTATCCCTCCAGATAATGTTATTTTTACTGATTGTTTTTGCTTTATACAATTTTCCGTTCTGATCAAAAACGTTGATTGTAGCATAGGTTCCGTTGATTTCGAACAACTCTTTAATGACGTGGTTTGCAGTTGCCACAAAATAGATGCTTTTGTCTTTTACAGCGGTTTTTAGGACAACACCACATCCGAGTGAGATATTTTGGCCGCCTGCAGGCAATTCCTGGTAAATTTTAATAGCGCAGACACTTCGTTGTGCCTTACGCAGTGTTTCATTCGATGGTGTTTCCTGCGTATATGCCTGAAAACTAAAAAATAACACAAAAAGTATTGAACTAAAATATCCTGGTTTCATCATGTGGTTTATTTTAAAGTGTAAGAGTCAATAATTCTAATAAAATATAATTTCAATAAATTAACGATAAAGAAACGAGAATCAATATAACCAAAAATTTATGAGCGAATAATATAAACCTGGTATGAAATTCTGAGCCTGTGGCTCACTGATTTTTGAACTAATAATTTTTGTATTTTGCGCCCGGTTTTAAATGAATTAATTAACAAGCAAAAAAAGGAAACAAATGAAAATGAAAATAGTATTGGTAGCTGGATTAATGATGGTTATATCAATGGCTTGCCAGCACAAGGCCAAAGAAGTTTTACCCCCGAACATGCATAAAGTTGTCGTAAGTCAGGTTTTACAGGCAACCAATTATACGTATATCGAAGTAAAAGAAGACGGTGAAAAACGCTGGCTCGCGGTTAGTAAAATGCCAGTAGCTGAAGGTGCCACACTTTATTATGAAGATGGAATGGAAATGAATAATTTTGCGAGTAAGGATCTGAACAGAACGTTCGAAACCGTTTATTTTATTCAAAAAATTAGCGACAAGCCCATAGAAGAAGAACAGCAAACGCCTGCCAACATGGGTAGTGTGCAACCTTCCAAACCAGTGATAAAAAGAATGGATGCTGAAGTCGATAAAGCTGAGGATGGTATCACCATTGCCGAATTGTATGCCAACAAGGATGCTTATGCGGGGAAAACAGTAAAGATCAGGGGACAGGTGACAAAATACAATGCCGGTATTTTGGGTAAAAACTGGGCACACATTCAGGACGGAACCGAAGTTGACAACAATTTCGACCTGACGGTTACCACTCAGGATGAAGTGAAACCCGCCGATGTAGTTACTTTTGAAGGAACAATAAACCTAAACAAAGACTTCGGTGCCGGATATTCATATGATGTGATTATGGAAGACGCCAAAAAGGTTGACAAATAGAAAAGATTCAGCGTCTGCTGCAAAATACAACCGAGCCTGATTTAATCAATCAGGCTTTTTCTTTGTTTGCTTGTCAAATAGTTTCCGAAATGAGCCTGGTATGACCGATTCAAATCGCATTACTTCACCTACAACCGGATGCACGAATGAGAGTACCAACGCATGAAGTCCAAGCCGGTGAATGGGATTTTTGATAGCACCGTATTTTTTATCCCCAATGATACAATGGCCAAGTTCTTTCATATGAACCCGAATCTGGTTTTTACGACCTGTTTCCGGGTTCACCTTAAGCATCGAAAATTCATTATTTTTCTTTAGTACCTTGTACCGGGTAACAGCCTTCTGGCCGGCTTCAGGATTTTGTCTGGAATAAACAATGAGGGCTTTGCTTTCGTGCAAATAAGATACAATAATCCCGTTGGGTTGTTCTACCATTCCTTCAGTCACTGCAATATAAGTGCGTTCTTCGATAGTCTCATTCCAGTGTTTCTGAAGTTCCTCCTGTATTTTTTCACTTTTTGCGAATAACATTACGCCCGAAGTTTCCCTGTCGAGCCTGTGAACAATAAAGATCCTGTTGGCCGGATCTTCCTTTTTTATATGTTCACTCAGGATGCTGTATGCCGTCATTTCCTTTTCTTTTTCAGTTGCCATCGACAATAGGCCTGCATCTTTTTCAATTACGATAAGGTACTGATCTTCGAATAAAATTTGTAAGCCTTTGTACCTGGTGATTTGCGGAACCTTTGCCCATGTAATGGAAACCTCATCGCCTTTTTGTAAATTAAAATTGAATTGAGTTATGACTCGTCTATTGACTGAAACCTGCCTGTGTGACAAAAGCGATTTTATCGTTGTTCGGCTTTTATCTTCCATCCGGCTTATTAAAAACGGTAAAAGCTCAGTAGCTTCGGTAACATTCAGGATCGTCAATTTGCCGTTTCCCGCTCCTTGTTTTTTATTTTTTGTGGTTTTTCGCATAATACATTAAGTCTCCAAAAAAATGTCTGTCGTAAATATAAAAATTTTGAAGCAAAGGTAATTACTGTTTGCCAAGTTAATAATTTTGCCACGAATGAATTAATATTTCAGCATATGGGAAGAGCCTTTGAATACCGCCGGGCATCAAAAGAAAAACGGTGGGATAAAATGTCGAAATTATTTCCGAAACTGTCCAAAACTATTACAATGGCAGCGAAGGATGGGGGTATGGATCCTGACCTGAATCCCAAACTCAGAACGGCCATCCAAAATGCCAAGGCACAGAATATGCCGAAGGATAACATCGATGCCGCCATAAAAAGATCGCAGGGCAAGGAAGCTGAAGCTTTAACCGAGGTTAACTACGAAGGAAAAGGTCCGCATGGCGTTTTAGTATTCGTGGAATGTGCTACTGATAATACAACGCGTACAGTAGCCAATGTAAAATCCTATTTCAATAAAAATGGGGGCAGCATGGTACCGGGTGGTTCACTTGAGTTTATGTTTGCCCGGAAAGCAGTTTTCGAATTTGAAAAAACACCGGAAATCCAAATCGACGAACTCGAACTCGATTTGATCGACTATGGCCTTGAGGAAATTGAATTAGAAGACAATTCGGTTTATGCGTATGCCGATTACACTGATTTTGGAACATTGTCAAGAGCATTCGAAGAGAAAGGAATCAAAATCACTAAAGCCGGCTTACAGCGCATACCAACCTCTGCGGTCGAATTTTCAGAGGAAGAACTTGCCGACATTGAAAAATTACTTGACAGAATCGAAGATGACGAAGATGTGCAGGCAGTTTATACGAATATTGCTTGACATTGTTTTGTAGTTTCTATTCTCCGGAAGTCCCCAAGAACAGGGAATAATATATTTCAGGTGACCAATATTTTAGGTACAATTTAACTGGTAAAATTTCCTCAACTTTAAAATTTAATCATCGAAGTCATCAAAATCTTTTCTCTAAATCTGCGTTCCATTTCAAATATTTAAATTAGCTTTGATAGCCGATACATATACCTAAAGGCTATGTTTAACATCGACAGATGGGAAGAGATATTCAGCACTATCAGGAAAAACAAGCTACGTACGTTCCTGACGGGTTTCAGTGTTGCCTGGGGTATTTTTATGCTCATCATTCTGCTTGGTTCCGGTCGAGGACTTGAAAACGGTGTTCGCGATCAGTTCAAATCATCGGCTGTAAATACGCTGTGGGTTTGGGGAGGAGAAACTACTATGCCGTACAAAGGACTAAAACCAGGGAGAGAGATCACATTTGAAAATACGGATTACAACCTTATCAAAAATTCGGTGAAAGGGATTGAATACATCGCCGGCCGGACAATGCTGTGGGGCGATAACAGCATATCCTATAAAAATGAGTATGGCATTTTCAGTATTCGCAGTGTCCATCCCGATTACGGAATCATCGAAGGTGTAAAACTTCTTAAAGGACGTTTCATCAATCCCTGGGACGTAGAACAAAACCTAAAAGTAGTCACCATCGGAATAGCTGTTAAAGAAGCACTCTTTAAGCAGGATTCTGCCATGGGGCAGTACATCAATTTAAAAGGAGTGCCTTTCCGTGTCGTTGGTATTTTTGAAGACGATGATGGACGGCAGGGCAATCAGCGCGCTGTTTATATCCCTATTTCAACAGCACAGAAAGTGTTTGTCGGTCGCAATGATGTTCAAACGATGGCCGTGACTGTAAAATCATGGGATGTTGAAGACAGCAAACGAATGGAAGATCAGATCCGGACCCGGCTGTCTCAGCGGCTCATGTTTGATAAAGACGATAAACAAGCCATGTTCATCTGGAATGGCGTTGAGGAATACAAAAAGTTTCAGGATTTGTTCGCTGCGATCAGAATATTTATCTGGATTATCGGTATCGGGACGATCATTGCCGGAATAGTAGGCGTGAGCAACATTATGATGATCTCCGTTAAAGAACGCACCAAGGAGATCGGCATCCGCAAATCACTGGGTGCAACACCTGCATCCATCATTATACTCATTATACAGGAATCCATTTTCATAACCGGATTTGCAGGTTACATCGGTCTGGTGCTTGGAGTTGGTTTGCTGGAAGTCGTTTCACCCTATATTCAAACAGAATTTTTCAGAAATCCCGAAGCCAACCTTACCGTTGCCATCAGTGCTACAGTTGTTCTTATGATAGCAGGAATGGTGGCCGGATTTGTCCCGGCCCGGAAGGCTTCATCAATTAGACCGGTAGAGGCACTAAGGGATGAATAAAGAATTTTTTATCTGTTTTATGAAATTATCTAAAGAAATATAAATACAATGTTCGACCGCGACCGCTGGCAGGAAATATTTCATACTCTGAAAAAGAACAAACTCCGTACGTTCATGACAGCATTCGGAGTATTCTGGGGTATTTTCATGCTGATCATCATGCTGGGTTCCGGAGCGGGTCTAAAAAATGGTGTCACCTCCGGAATGGGAAGCTTTGCAACGAACAGTGTGTTTATCTGGCCGCGACAAACAACTATGCCATACAAAGGATTGCCGCGCGGTCGCAGGTTCAATTTTAAGAACGATGATATTGAAGCACTAAGAGAAAACATCCCGGAAATCCGTTTTCTCGCACCAAAAATCCAGGGATGGTCATCCGGCAGTGGTTCAAACAATACAATCCGCGGCAGCAAAACAGGCGCATTCTCAATCCTGGGCGAATATCCTGAATGGGACAGCATTGATCCGATGCAGATGCTAAAAGGTCGTTTTATCAATCCCCTCGATATTGATGAAAAACGGAAGATTGCCGTAATCGGCACACGGGTAGAGGAAGTCCTTTTCGAAAAAGAGGAAGAGCCAATAGGACAATATATCCAAATTCAAGGCGTCTATTTCCAGGTCGTCGGCGTGTTTAAACCGTTGAACACGAACATCAATTTTGGTGGTGAAAAGGAACAAAGCATTTATATACCCTTTACAACCCTTCAAAAAACATATAGCTATGGCGATATTGCAGGTTGGTTCTCCATCACGTCGAAAAACCATATTCCGGCCTCGGTGGTTGAAGAAAAAGCTTTGGCGTTGTTAGCTCGCAGGCATTCTGTAAATCCTGAGGATAAAGAAGCGATGGGGCATTTCAACCTGGAAACGGAATATAAAAAAATGCGGGGATTGTTTACAGGTATTAACGGGCTGATCTGGATCGTGGGTATTGGAACGTTACTTGCCGGAGTGATCGGAATCAGCAACATCATGCTTGTGATCGTGAAAGAAAGGACAAAAGAAATCGGTATTCAACGCGCCATCGGTGCTTCCCCATTGAGTATCATGACACAGATCATCACCGAATCGGTTTTTTTGACTTCCCTTGCCGGCTATATCGGACTGGTCATCGGCGTGGCTCTCGTTGAAGGAATAAATTATGCACTGATTAAATTTGGTATGGAAAACGAGATGTTCAAAAATCCTGATGTCAATTTCGATATGGCGATCAGAGCCCTGATCATCCTGGTTATTTCAGGTGCTCTTGCGGGCCTCATCCCGGCCCGTCGGGCTATCCGCATCAAACCCATTGATGCCTTGAGGGATGAAGGATAGAGTTTTTGTTTGTCTTTTTTATTATCCCTTCCCGTATGAATTCTAATTAATTTCAAGCCCATGGGAAAATGTGAATCAAAAATTAAATAAACCATTTAAAACGGTTATTCCTCATTGATCATTCCGGGACCCCACGGGTGAAACCATGGGCTAATAATGAATCAGGGACTGGCTTTATTTGTTCCCCGGGAATTTTAATCATCACCTTCAGATCATCGCTTCCTGTTTTTTCGAAATACTCCACCCTGATCTTGTGAAAACCTTTTGCAAGGCCAATTTCACCCTTTTCAGACTGCATCCCATGAAGGCCGTTATTTTCGACTACTAAACGATCGTCAATGAATAATTCACTTCCGTCATCCGATTCGGTTGAAAAAACATAAACTCCATCAGTTGGAATATCAATAAATCCATCGAATGAAAAACCATAATAATCATTGTGGAGTTTTGAGCTTAGGTCAAAATTCGTGGTGGTTTTAACAGCCAGATAGTTCAATTTTCTAAAATCCGGGAGCGAATCCCAGTCCCCCTCAAAATACTTGCAATCAAGGCCTTGTTTCGGGTTGGAGATCGATAAAGAAGGAAGCGGAATAACTTTAGTGAAAATTTCCGAAACACTGTCACTTACAGGCAGATTGTTCCTGAAACATCGTGCAGCAAGTAAAGCAGTCTTTGTAAGGACGACCGGACCTTCAACAAGTGGCGATGTAATTCCCGGCATGGTTCCGTCTGTGGTATAACTGAGTTTAACATTTTTCCTGTCCGATTCAATTGTTACAACAAGCGAATCTGTAAAACTTTTATACTCCGAATTGATAACCGGTGGATGACTGACATCTGCTTTACCTTTAACATCGAGTACAACCACCGAATTAATGGAGTCCGGGGCATTATCAGGAACCCTTATCATCAATGCATCCTCTACCCTTTCGATCTTTAATTCATTATGTGAAGGATCTGCAAGAAGAAATGCCTTTTCCGGTTCATTGTAAATACCGGGAACTTTAAGAATTCCGTTTTTTGGCCAGTCAAAAACATGAAGATAAAGCCGTGTACCGTCATCCGATACTTTTTGGGTGCACCTGCCCCAGGCAAGCTTACTAAAAGGGCTTGCATGTGTTTCATAAATGGCTTCACCATTGAACTTCATCCATTCTCCAATTTTTTTCAGCCTGATGATACTTTCTTCCGGAAAAGTACCATCAGCCTTCGGTCCTACATTCAGCAGAAAATTTCCTCCTTTAGACGCAATATCAGCCAGTTTATGCAACAAATCAGGGACCGACTTCCAGTTTGTATCCGATTTATTATAGCCCCAGTGATCGTTCATTGTCATGCAAGTTTCCCAGTCTTCGCCGGGCAATCCGGTTGCAGGGATTTCCTGTTCGGGCGTGCCGAAATCTCCTGCATATTCACCCCCTTTGGTCATTCCCTCCATTCCTGACCTGCCAATGTCCACACGGTTGTTGATAATGATTTGCGGTTCAAGGTTACGAACATAATTGTACAGCTCTTTCCCATACTCATGTGTCCATGTCTCTTCCCATTCTCCATCGAACCAAAGCACTCCAATATCACCGTAGTTTTGAACCAGCTCTTTCAACTCATTTTTCATGTACCGAATGTATCTTGAAAAATCAGCACTGTCGTAAGGTCTCTCTTTTTCCCAATTGCGGCGGGGCAAATAATCGGGATGATGCCAGTCCATGATCGAATGATACCAACAAATTTTTATACCCTCTTTGTGGCAGGCATCGGCCAATTGTTTTAAAATATCTTTATGATAAGGCGTTGACATCACATCGAAATCGGTGTATTTCGAATCGAACAAACAAAAACCGTCATGATGCTTAGACGTGATCACGATGTATTTCATACCGGCATCTTTCGCCATTTTCACCCACTTCGCCGCATCAAAATTCACAGGATTGAATTCATTTACAAATTTGTCATAAACCTTACATGGGATATGTGCTGAATTTCGAATCCATTCGCCGTAGTTCTTTTCTCCATTCCATTCTCCAGCCGGAATAGCATACAATCCCCAGTGAATGAACAACCCAAAACGTGCCTCACGCCACCACTCCATGCGGGCATCCTTCTCTGCCTGCGTTTCTGTTACGAGAAAATCTTTTTGTTTGGAATCACAGCTAAATAAGGTCAGGATAAGAGCAAAGGCAAGGAGATATAAAATTGGCTTCATTTAATCTGTGTTTGAATTATTGAAATAATCTTTCTACAATTTGAAACAGGTGTTTCGTTTGCATTCTTCAAATTTTCTGTTCAAAAATAGCATAGAAAAGATTAATAGGAAATTATTTGATATAATCAATGGGTCTGGCTGGAAAATACCGAATTGTTAATTTATATTAATTATCTCATATTGATGATAATAAGTCGTTCTTATTATAGTAATCGATGTAAAATAGGTTTAAACAGAATAGAAATGAAAAAGATCGCTATTTTAATTGGCTTCCTGATAATGGCGGCTGGAATTTCAGCACAGAATGATACCGGAAACGTAAAGTTGCGCAGGGAACAAAAAAAAGCAAAACAAAATGAAGCAAATGCGCAGAGTTATAAAACAGTAAAAGCACTCGTTGATAGCATGGATTTTGTCCTTGAAGCCGAATACCTCGGGACAAAATGGGGTGACAAGTTTCCGGTACCCTCGCAACTTAATTTTATTATGGTAGATTCTTCGAATGTTACTATTCAGGTTGGGTCTAATTCGAGGATAGGGCGGAATGGTGTCGGCGGGGTAACAGCAGAGGGAAGTATTTCCAACCTGAAAATCCACAAAAATGATAAAAACCAAACTGTATTTCTTTCCTTTACTGCTATGACGCATATTGGTATTTATGATATTTCTATGAACATCAGCGGTTCGGGTTATGCAGAGGCGACACTTTCGGGGTTAACATCACAAAAGCTGGTCTACTATGGTTACCTTGTCAAACGGGAAAATTCGATGGTGTATAAAGGTCAATCGGGATTCTAAAAATGAAATTGAATAATATCTTTATTATCATTTTTATGAGAATTTTCAAAGATGACACAGCGTACAAGCTCATTTTTTATCATCAAATTCCTTGGATTTTTATAATAAGTTGAGGAAGGAAGAAAATACGACCAATAAAATGCATAGCCCCATGAAGAATCCGCCTTTTCTTCGGTGTGTTTATATCGTTCGCCTGCTTTCACCTCAGGGCTTAAAAAATTTGAGTGTGAAGGAAAGATAACCTGCTTAAACATTCCTCCTGTAATCCAACACAAAAAATTGAGTCGTATTATAACTATAATTACCGGGAGATGTGTTTAGTTACTACGCATTTCACAAGCTGCTGAATGATTCAGTTCTGTTTTTAAAAAGCTAATCTTCATCCTCTTTATCTTCTTTTTTAATTTGCTCCTTTTTTACAACCATTCCGTTAATATCAATGGAAGCTTCCATTTTATTGCTGTCTTTTTTTAGTTCAAATTCATATACTTTACCATCTGCAGTTTCCGAAATTTCAGATTCTCCAATTTTATAACCATTGAATTCATTGTCTAAAGTTGTTTTCACAGCGACAGGAATTTCGTTAATGCTGATTTCATATTCTGTTTCCATCCATTTGCCGTTGTTGTCAAAGTTGGCCGAATATTCCTTCCCATTCATCTTAAATTCAGCTTCCCACTCTTTTTCGTTTTCTTTATCCCATTTTACTTTTGTTGCATCCGGGAATTTTTGAGAAAAAGCAGTTTTAATGTTGGCCGGGACATCTTTATTTATTTGTCCGCATGCATTAAAACTAAATATTGTAGCTACAGCAATCACAAAAATTAAATTTTTCATTTTACCAAGTTTTAAATTATTAATGGTTCAAATTTACTAACCGATTCTAAAGGAATTTTTAAGATTGTGAATTATTTTTTTTCCATATTAACTTCAATATGCTTGGTAAAACAACCAAAAGCAATGGTAACGCAACGATAAATCCCCCAATTACTGCAATAGCAAGCGGTTGGTGCATTTGTGCTCCTGTGCCGATGCCGGCAGCCAATGGGGCGAGTGCTACGATGGCTCCCAAAACTGTCATTAAATTAGGTCGTAATCGGGCTGAAATTGATAGTTCCAGTGCTTTAGATATGGTAGAGTTTTTCAATTCAAACAAAAACCTTTGAATAGTAAAAATGGAATTTTCACCAATAATTCCGATAATCATGATCAGACCTGTATAGCTTCCCACGTTCAAGGGTGTGTGGTTAACGAATAAGGCAAGTACACTGCCCGATATTCCTGTAATGCTGATGAAAATCACCATCAATGAAAGTTTCAGGCTTTTGAACATAAACAAAACAACTGTAAATACCAGTAAGCCTCCTGAGATAAGTATGATGAGCAGTTCAGCAAAAGATTGTTGCTGCTCGGCGTAGGAACCCCCATACACGATTTGATAGGAAGAAGGTAAAACTATTTTAGCAAGTTTATGCCGGATGTCTTTCATGACACTCCCCAAATCGCGGTTGTTAAGCCTCGCTGTAACGACCCCCATCGTTTGCAGGTTTTCCCTATCAATTTCAGAAACACCACTTTGTATAGTAAAGTCGGCAAAAATATTAAGCGGCAGATAATCGCCTGTTGGTGTACAAATTTTGGCTTGTTTAATCTTTTCAACTGGTGTTTTATTGTTTTGCGGAAAGATCATCCGGATATCGGTCAACTGTTCTTTCTCAGGTATGGAACCCACTACTATACCTGCTAACCAGGTTTCGGTTTGCACTTGTAAGTCAGATGGGTTAAGCCCGAATTGTTTAAGTTTATCTTCTTTTGGTAAAATTTTCAACATGGGACCTGCAACGACTATTCCATCAAAAACATCAGCAGTTCCTTTAACTGTTGAAAGACTGTCAGCAACCTGTCTCGACAGCACCTTCAGTTTATCATGATCATCGCCAAATATTTTTATTTCAATAGGTTGCACACTGCTCATTAAATCGCCGAGCATGTCGGTTATTACCTGCCCAAAATCAACAGTTAGTGCCGGCAAAGCACTTTCAACTTTCGAACGGATGTCATCTGAAACTTCAAGGGTTGTCCTGTGTCTTTTTTTATGCAGTTCAATCAGGTAATCACCACGATTGGGTTCGGTGATAAAAAACCCCATCTGAGTTCCAATACGTCGCGAATAAGTTTTGACCTCAGGAATTGATTCAATAATTTTATCCACTTCATTTAGCATTCTGTCTGTTTCTTCCAGCGAAGTTCCCGGAGGAGTGTTGAAATCTAAAACGATAGACCCCTCATCCATTTCGGGTAAAAATCCTGTTTGAAGTTTTGGCATGATATAAACAATGCTCAAAATAAGTAACAAAACAAAAATTGCGCTGATGTATGGCTTAGAGATAAAAAATCTTATCCAGCGATGATTTTTCTCGTGAATTATAGGAGTGGTTTTTACCAAAGATTTGTTTCTTGAAAAAAGCATGTAAATCACCGGCAGTCCCAGCCAGGTAATGATAAACGAACAAATCAATGTAATGATCATTGTTTCGGTAAGTATTTTAAAATAGGCACCGGCAACACCCGACATTAATTCAAAAGGAATGAGGATAACAATGGTGCTGAGCGATGAACTTACCATGGAAGGAAATAAAAAATGAATGGCTTTACCGATCAGTTCTTTTGGTTTTCTGTCGGGATATTCTTCGTGGGTGCGGTGAATTTGTTCCACCACAATAATGGCATCATCTATTATCAAACCTATGGCCGCAGCAATGGCCCCGATGGTCATAATGTTAAAGTCGAAGCCGATAAAACGAAGGGTGATAAAAGTTAGAGCCAACGTGAGCGGGATGGTAATCAGCATTACAGCACTTGCTTTTAACGAACGCAGGAAAATGATGACAACCACAATGGACAGCAGCAATCCAATCCACAATACATCAATAATGCTCTTGATACTGCTGTTAACGAATTCAGCCTGATTGTAATACGGTTTCAGAAAAACCCCTTTTGGCAAAATTTTATTCAGTTCATTGACTTTCCCTGAAACCTCAGTAGCTATATCAATCAAGTTGCTGTTGGGTTGTTTAAGTACGGCAACTAAAGGAATGTCTTTGCCATCGGCTTTAATTTTGACATATTCGTTACGTTCAGCAATTTCAATACGTGCTATATCTGATATTTTTATTTTGCGAACCGCATTGTCAAAAAGAACCAGGTTTTCGAGTTGTTCCTTGTTTTTAATGGTCGCATCGGTAACGGTTAAATACAGCCTGTTGTAATCAACAGTATACCCATTTGATTTGATGAAAGCGGTTTGCTGCAAGGCATTATTAACATCTTGCGAACTAATTTTTAATAAACTCAATTTTTGCTGATCCAGAACAATTCGATATTCTTTCTCTTTCCCTCCAATTACCTCCACAGATGAAACGCCTGTAACACGCGATAAATAGGGCTTAACAATATATTCTGCAATCATTTTCAGCTCCACCTGATTTTTAGTGGACGATTGCAAGGAATAGCCCATCACAGGAAGAATAGACGGATTCATTTTCTCCACTGTAATTTCTACATCGGGTGGCAGGTTGGTTTTAATTTGCTGAATTTGCGATTCTACCCGCTGTTTGTCCAGGTCAATATCTGAGCCCCATTCCATAAAAGCTGATATTTCACAGCTTCCCGTACTGGTAATGCTCCGAATCATGTTGAGGTCCTGAACTTTTTTTATCGCATTTTCAAGTGGTTTGGTAACCGTGACCATCATTTTATCAACCGGTTGCTCCCCATTACTGGCTATTATTTTAATTTTCGGGAAGGTGATGTTCGGGAAAAGCGATGTTTTCATATTTTTATATGAAAAGGCGCCACCAACTAAAATAAGCAATAAAATGACTGCTATCGGACTTTTAAATCTGACAAATATGTTTTCCATTTTATTTTACAATTTTCACGACAGTGCTGTCGGGTAATCCATAAGCGCCTTCACGAATCACCATATCGTTTTTATTCAAATCCGGTGATAAAATTTCAACAACACTATCATTTTGTATGCCTTTTACTACCGGCACTTTAATTGCAATGCTGTCATTCATTATTTTCATTACCCAAAACTCACTTTGCGTTTCATTGGTCATAACAGCCTCTTTTGGAAGTAAAAATGAATTGCTGTGTTTTGTATTTATAAATTGTACCCTCAGATTAAGATTTTCAGGTAATTGACGCGTTGTATTTGGTTTTATCAGTACATTCTGGGTTTGGTTTACCTCATTGATAACAGGAAGCAACCTGAAAACGCTGCCGGAAAATTTGCTGTCGTCAGCCAAAAACAAGGTGCACATTGTCCCTGTTTTTATAAGCGAATTGTATTCAAATGGAACATTTACCTGTATCACCAGGTCTTTGTTTTCAACAATGCTGCAAAGCAAACTGCCTTCAACAACATATCCTCCCGTTTCGTTTATATTCAACTCGTTGATAAACCCGTTCGAAGGGGCCAATACTTTAACAATACCAATGTTGCTGCCGGAGATGTTGGAGTTCTCCAAAGCTTTGCCCTCTTTGGTTTGTACCTCAAAAAGAACATCATCTCGCTTTACTTCATCACCATATTTTACCTGGGCATTGACTACGTAACCGGCAATGGGTGAAACGACCGGATTTTTTTTCAAATAAATTGTTTTTCCATTTAATATGATATTGTTTTCGATTTCACCTTGTTGAACAAGCGTTGTTTTAACCGAGACTAAAGGCATTCGCTCGTTTTTGGTGGCGACCTGTTCATTGCAGGAAGTCAGTGCCAAAAGCGTACTAATTGTTATGATTAAAATGGCGGTTTGTTTCATCATGAATTCTTTAATAGTTCCAATAATTGTATGAATTGATCAAGATTTGTTTTTCCATCTTCATCAGTAAATTCTCCTGTTTTTTCGCGGCAATATCTTTTAATAGGTTTTTGAGGTCCATTACTGAAATTTCTCCCTGCGAAAGTTCCTTAAAATAGATGTTTTGCAATGTATTGTACTGATCTATTTGTTCTTCGGAAAAAATTATTCTTTGATCAAGTGATTTAATTTGATTTAGAATTTTGTTTTTGTTTATAGCGCTTTGAAGCATAAAATAATTCTTGTCATATTCGATTGATTGAATATTGAGGGCCGAAATTTCCCTTTGTGTGTTGCGCTGATGGCCATCGAATATGTTCCAGCTAAACGTAAGTCCCGTGCTAAATCCAAAACGGTTGAACGCCGGTACATACACTGCATTCATACCAGCATTGGCGAACAAACTGACCTGTGGTTTGTATTTTAGTTCAAAAATTTTCTGCCCGGCTAATATGTCCAAACTATCAAGCTTGTAGGAAGTTAAAAATTGTGACTTTGCCGATGTATCAGGCTTCAATTGAAAATTAATTTCACGGATATTTTCAACCAGATTTGTGTCATTTATCCCACAGATAAGGTTCAAATCGTACAAGTTGGTTTTATAATCAGCCTGAAATGTTTTCTGTTCAACTTCATAGTTTTGATATTCAATTTGTAAAAGCATTAAATCTGTTTGCTTGTAAATGGCATTATCAACCAGTTTTTGCATAATCTGTAACTGGGTTTTCAGCTCTTTAACAAGTGCTAAACTAATTTCACTTTGCTTCTCCGATTTAATACACAAAATATACTGATAACTGACGAGTCGTTCTATTTCATGAATGGTTAATGCAATGCTGTTCTCATTTATCTGACGTGAAATGTCTGCCTTATATGAAAAACTTTGATATGTTGAGCCTGTAATCAGGGGCTGGTTTAATGAAATCATTCCTGAATACTGGCCGCCATCGGTAATTGCCAAATCATAACCGGTATAATTAGTAGCACCGTCAGAAGCCCATTCAAAACGAGTCGAATTATTGTCGTGCGAAACAATAGGAGCGAATAATACACTGGCTTCGAGATTAATTTCGGGTTTTGACAGAATACTTTTAACCTGTTTCAGATCAAGCACAACTATTTTATTTTCGTTTTGATTTTTTTGGATTAAAGGGCTGTTCACTTTTGCTTTTTCCAAATAGTAACTCAAATCGCGCTCTTGTGCATTCATCATTCCAGTCAAAAAAAGCATCAATACCGGCAGGATATAATTTTTCATTTTGAATGGTTTATAATTTTGGACTGACAGTAAAACAATGCAGTTCATTTTTTGAATAGTTAATTTCCAGATTATGGGTTTCGCAAATATTTTTAACTATAGCCAGCCCTAAGCCAAATGATTTCGAATGACCTTTGGCAAATCGCTGGAAAATAGTATCATTTGTCATGAAATGGGGATCGCCCGTATTGCAAATTTTGAACTTATTTTCATCGATAAATATGCTGATACTGCCTCCTTCTATATTGTGGTTAACAGCATTCGACAATAAATTGTTGATTAACAATTCAGTGAGTTGTTCATTCATTTTTATTGTGAAATTCTGTTCATTTATTAGCTCAACTTTCAGCTTCCTGGATTCAAAAAGGCTCGCAAATTCCTCAAGTTTAAGTTTTACAATTTCATTAATTGCAAGCGTTTTATCTGCAACAAATTGTTTGTTTTCAATTTTTGTGAGTAAAATCAGGCTTTGGTTCAGTGTGGAAAGCCGTTTAATGGCGTTGATCGAAGAAACCACTTTTTTAAAGGTGTCTTCTGCTAATTCTTGTTGCAAGACTTCTTCAAGGTTGAGCAGGACAACAGAAAGCGGTGTTTGAATTTCGTGGGAGGCGTTTTCCGAAAATTCTTTTAGCACTAAATAATCGGTTTTTAATTTCTCGGTAAGTCTGTTTACGACCTTGTTTAATCTGTCAAATTCTTCAATATCTGATTGTAAGAGGCTTAAGTTTTTATTTTCATTAAAATTGAAACTTTCTATCTCCAGTAAATTTTTCTCAAAATCAGCCCAAATTGTTTTATTCATTTTTCTTGTGATAAAAAATGAAATTGCAAATGCCGACAACAGCAAAAAAAATAACAACAGTGCTATGATAACTCCTAAATCTTCTGTTTCAAAAACAGATTGCCGCAGTTTTATCGAATAATACGAATCCTTAATCTTTACCTGGTTTGAATATTCAATGTAAGGCTCCAATTCATCTTCAAGTTCATTCTGGATGTATATTTCTTTAAACTGTGGGTTTTCAGTTGTTATGCTTTTAATATTTTTTACTTCAATGGTGGGATAAAAATTCGGAATTTCCCCGGTTTCAAGGATTTGTTTTTGAATGAGTATATTCTTTTCCAATAGCGACTCTTTGGTTTCATTCCGTATAATCGCATGTAAAATAAAATATCCGGCAATCGATATACTGACCAGAATAAGCGTCAACAGTAGAAAGTAATTGCGATTTATTTTCGTTAAAAATTTCATCGGTCTGTGAATTTATAGCCCATGCTGTATATTGTTTTTATGTAATCGATTCCACCCGCCCTCTTTATTTTTTTACGGATGTTGTTCAAATGCGTATAAATAAAATCAAAGTTGTCGGCCAGATCAATGTTGTCGTCCCACAGGTGTTCTGCAATGGCTTCTTTTGTTAAAACCCTGTTTTTGTTAATGATAAAATACAATAATATATCGTACTCCTTTTTAGTGAGGGTGATCTCGGTTTCATTAACTGTCACGGACTTGTTATCAGTATTGATGGATATTTCATTAAAAGTCAAGGTATTGCTGCCGTCTAATTGCCGGCGTCTTATTACCGCCTTGATCCTGGAGTTCAATTCAGACAACTGAAAAGGTTTCGTCATATAATCATCGGCACCCAGGTCGAGGCCGCTGATTTTATCATCTAAAGAGTTTTTAGCTGAAATAATAATAACACCCGATTTCAGGTGTCGCTTTTTGATCGTTTTTAACAGATCCAAACCATTTCCATCAGGCAGTGTAATATCCAGAAGGATCATATCGTATTCATAAATCGAAAGTTTTTCGTCTGCTTTTAAATAAGTCTCAGCTAATTCGCAGATGTAATTTTCTTTGATCAAAAAATTGCTTATTGCTATTAACAAATCAAATTCGTCTTCAATAATCAGAATTTTCATGTTGCAAATTAATGAATTAATTCTAAAGGAAATCTAAAGAATAATGAATCTCCTCGATTCAGTGCATTGAGGTTCAGATGGTGGAAAGCTTGTAGATCGTGAATCCAATTTCTTTTTATGATACCGCTCTCGCTATAAGGAATGCGGCTGCGGCGGCAAGCCCGCCGATTGGAATGAGTTGCACTTCTGGAGCCAAAAGACTGATCCCGCAATTTTACAAAATTTATCTTTTAAATCGTTTTTCAAAGTGAAAGCACATTACGTGGATTAATGACAAAACCTGTTTAAAAAAATTCAAATACAATTCAAATAAACCTTGAAATAAATTTGCATGAATCAGAGTAAGGAGGTATTTTTATACTTTCTTAAACTTAAAAATGTCTTCCAAACTCACTAAGAATTACATACCAGAAATATTGGCTCTGAAGTCCGTCCGAAAAAAGCCTTCGGTGATTTCTGTAAATTTAACAGACAAATGTAACCAAAACTGCATCTATTGTGAAATAGGGAAAAACCATAATCCTTCTACGGGAGATCGGTTAACAACAAGGGATGTCCTTTGGATTATCGATCAAATGAATTTGGCAGGTATTCCAAAAATCTCATTTTGCGGAGGAGAGCCCTTTCTGTTCGAGGGCATATTTGAAGTCATTGCTTATGCAGGAGAAAAAAAGATCCGGACAACAATCACCACCAATGGGATGACCGTCTATAAATTAAATGGAAGGGACCTTGATATTCTTCGTAAAAGCAAAACGGAAATCAATGTTTCGATTGACTCGTTCGATGATGAAATTAATTCGTGCACGCGAGGGACACACCTGGCTCTTTTGAATGCCTTAAAATCTATAAAGATTTTACAGCAAAATGATATACCGGTCACAGTTCTTTCAGCCATAAGCAAATATAATGTCAATGACCTTTGCAACGTCGTAATACAAGCTGTTAATCTGAAGATTACACAAGTTCTGTTTCAACCGATAATCATTTATTCAAATTTTCCTGAAAGACCTGCAATTGAAGACAAATCTTCGATTAATGTCGATCCCGGTCAACTAAAAGAATTGAAACATCAACTTCGAAATATTTTGGTTTTTGAGCGAAAGAATCCTGTAAAAACCAATGTATACAGGATTTATAACTGGATTGAATATTATATTAAAAGTGTTGCTGATCGAACCGGCGAACTATTTTTCGAGCAGTTTCTGCATAAATTTTATTGTCGGGAGGTTTATGCCATTATTGACATCACGTATGACGGCGGAATTCAACCATGCGGATTGCGGCCTGCTTCCATTTCAATCAAAAACAGGAACCATAAAAGTTTAATTGAATTGTGGCTTGAAGCTACACAAGAAATCAGGAAGGATATAAAAAACGGTAAGTTCTATAAGGAATGCAATGGATGCTGTCATCATTTCAGCAGAAATATGTTGGCTTCCATGGTGAAATACCCGCTGACAAACAGAAGAACCTGGATGGAAATGATGCCGTTAATAATAAGCCGGTTTGTATACAGCGCATTAAAAAAATTATAAGCGGATTTGAATTGCATGCATGAGAATAGAGAAAGTGTGAAGACAATTTTGGTTACGGGTGCCAACCGTGGTATAGGACTTGAAATTTCGAGGCAACTCGACCTTAAAGGACATAGCGTGATTATGGGTAGTCGCAATCTGTCAAAAGGTTTATATGCGGCTTCAAAACTGAGTGAGAAAGTTGTGGTAAAACAATTGGATGTGACGGATGAAAAAAGCATCCAGTCACTTTTCATGTTTATCCGGTCAAATTTTAAAAAACTCGATGTATTAATTAACAATGCTGGAGTAGGCGATATCTCGACAAATCGTCAGAACAAAATCATCTCAGGAGTAAAAGACATTATCGATAAAAATCTGAAACCGGTTGGAAAAACTATCCGGGCTATCACTCCGATGCTTAGAAAATCAGGCATTGTTCCGGCAAAAACGGCTTCGAATGTTTCACTGGAAGATGTAAAAAATATTATGACTACCAATTTTTACGGGTCCTGGAGGATGATACAAGTTTTTCTCCCACTCATATTGGAAAGCTCAAACGGAAGAATTATAAATGTTAGCAGTGGAAGCGGACAACTTGAAAGCTTAACAGGAAAGTATCCTGGATACAGTCTTTCCAAATCGGCACTCAATGCGTTGACGATCATGCTTGCTAATGAATTAAAAGAAACCGGAATAAAAGTAAATGCGGTATGTCCGGGATGGGTTCGCACACGCATGGGAGGACCCAATGCACCAAGGGATGTGAGTCAGGGTGCCGATACTGTCATTTGGCTTGCAACCGAAAATGAAATACCCGGTGGCGGATTTTTCCGTGACAGATGCAGAATTGACTGGTAAAACAAATGACTCAAAATAATTCATCGTTGTGAATATTGGATTGATATTTCCTAACAAAGACAGGCGTTATAAGACCATCCATCTCGGACTGGCCTACCTCATTGCATATGCGAGGCAAATATATGATGATCTCCATTTCGAAGTGCTGGACACACGTGTAGCCACAAGAAAAGAAACGAAGAAGTTCTTTAATTCATCATTTGATCTGATCGGAATGACCGTTTTTTCTCCGGTTTATTATGAGGTTATTGATATTTTCACAAGGATTAGAAAAACTTTTAACGATACTCCTGTTTGTCTTGGAGGTCCGTATGTGACGACAATTATGGAAGAAATCTTTGAAAAAACACCAGCCGATTTTGCCGTATACGGTGAAGGTGAGATCACATTCACAGAATTAATTGATCACATTAAACACAATAAAAATCCTGATAAGATAAAAGGACTCATGTACCGGAATCCTGAAGGTGACATAATTACCAATCCGCCAAGACCTCATATTGAAGATCTGAATACGATACCATTTCCTGCTTATGATAAATTTCCGATGGAGCGGTACCCGCTCCACAGGATGGTGACCAGCAGAGGTTGCCCGTATAGCTGCGCCTGGTGTAATTCAAGCTCTCTATGGAATAAATCATACAGAACGCGTAATCCTGAAAATATGATCCATGAGATAGAATTCCTGCTCAATCATTATGGCAAAAAAATTTTTGTATTTGGTGATAACAGCTTCAATATCGACATGAAACGCGTTGACCGTTTCTGTGATTTGTTGATCAAAAAAAATATTAAAATCCTTTGGTCAATTTCGCTCCGGGCTGATATCCTGACACAGGATCTAGCTAATAAAATGAAAGCAGCCGGTTGCTATAATGTGTCAGTAGGAATAGAATCGGCAAACAATGAAATTTTATCCTATATGGGCAAATTCACTACCATCGAAAAAATTAAAGAAGGTGTTGAAATGCTTAAAAAGGCAGGAATAGAAATTATGTCGCAATATGTCATAGGAAGTCCTTTTGATACACTTGAAACGGTTAAACAATCTGTTAAATTTGCGAAAAAAATAAAATGCGACTACACGAATTTCTATACAGTACTGCCTTTTAAAGGCACCAAGCAATGGGATTATGTGCTTGAACATGGAAAATTGTATACCAAAAATATCCATGATTTTCATAAAATTAACCCAAGAATCGTTTTCGAAACTCCGGAATTTCCCTATGCTGACAGGTTAAAAGCAATCCGCCTGGTAAAGAAAAATGGCTATTACAGTAACAAGGATAAAAAAAGCTGGTGGTTCGATTTGGCTAAGGAAACATCCGTTATGCTTCAGGAACTCCTGCCTGAGAAAACAGGCGAAAGGATTTATTTGCTGCTTAAGTCAATCTATAAGATCAGGTTTATAAAAAAGAATAACCTTTAAACGCTTCTAAAAATGATCATCATCATTGCCATAACGCTGTTTTTAGCCCTTTTGTACTTAATTTATCCGTTATGGCTGGATTGGATTTTGGCTGTCGAACCGATCAGCAATTCGGAATCAAAACCGATAAATGATGTATCAATAATATATCTTTCTTATAACGGCAGTCCATACCTTCTTGCAAAAATCAATTTTCTCTTACGTGAATTATCAGCGTTTGAAAAATTTGAACTGATCATTATTGATGATTATAGTACCGATGGCAGTATTGATTTTCTTAAAAAAATAAAAACATTACCGCATGTAAATGTTCTGTTTAACAATAAACACCAGGGAATACCATTTTCCATGAATTCCGGTGTTTCTTCAGCAAAATATAATTATATCGTATTCTGCGACCAGCGGCAGGAGCTTTCGGATGGTATTTTACACCGGATAATTCGGCCTTTGGAATCAGAGGATGTGGGAGCTGTTTCTTGCTGTATTTCTGCAATGGATAAAGAAAGAAAATGTTCTTTTTTTCGCAAACATGAAAATTTTCTTAAGCTCAAGGAAAGCATGACAGGTAACCTGATGGGTGTATACGGTCCCCTCTATGCTATTAAAAAAGAATGTTACTATCCTATCCCTCCCGATATTATACTCGACGATCTTTATCTGAGCCTGAATATTTTAAAATCCAAACAGATAAGACTGGCAGAGCACTGCGAAGTGGTTGATGATAATTTTGAGTTGCTTTATGACTATGACAGAACAAAAAGATATCTTATGGGTTTGCTGCAAATCCTGAAATATCATTCCCTTATCAATAAACTAAACTTAAAGCAAAGAACCATGCTGGCCTGGCATAAATACCTCCGGCTGATCATTCCTTTATTTATAATTTCAAGCTTTGCAGCGCTGGGAATCTTAAGTTTTAGAAACAATGTCTGCCTGATTCTTTTCTGCATGTTAACTGTTCTGTTGTTAACATCAGTGTTACCAACGGTATGTAAATTGCAAACGATAATTAAACATTTTTTAAAAATCAGTATATTTTATACAGTAGCTTTTGCTGATATCATTCTGCATCAGCTTTTTTTTAATGGGTCTGAGCTAATTAAATTGAAAAGTTCTGCTAACCAGGCGCCGCTATGAGAACATTGCCCACCGACAGATCATGGAAAAATTATGGTAAAAAAGAACCTTACTTTGGGGTTTTTGGGATTGATACTTACCTGATTAAATATTATGATGAGAAGCGATGGAAAGAATTTTTTAGCTCAGGAAAAGATTATGTTACAAACCTTTTTAATGTAATTAATGAAAAAATAGATGCAAAATTCAAACCTGAAAGTATACTTGATTTTGGTTGCGGACCTAGAAGGATGATATTACCTTTTTCCTGCTTTATGCAGGAAGTGACCGGTGTAGATATTTTGAAGGATATGCTGATGTTGGCCCGGCTTAATTGTAAACGATTCCATGTTACAAATGCTTCATTTAATCCTGCTGATGATTTTCTGAATGGCATACAAAATAAAAAGTACTATCTTGTTCACTCATATATTGTACTGCAACATCTTAATACCCGGAGGGGTTCAAAAGTAACGAAGTCGGTTATAAAGTCGATCAAACAGAATGGTATTGGCGTTTTGCATTATACTTACCACGACCGCATCCCACTGCGAAAAATAGTAAATTATTTCAGAAACAGAATTCCATTTCTCGCAACAACACTTAGATTCTTCAGATCCCTGATCCAAAAAAGAAAATTTCACAACCTTCTGCAAATGCAGATGAAAAGTTATAAGATCAACAGGATATTCAGCATATTGCAAAAAGAAGGCATAAAAGAAATATACTCGACATTTACGGATCATCACAATTACTGGGGTGTTACGCTCTTTTTCAAAATGAATAAAATAAACCGGGAAGATAAAATAAAAGCCTATGAATGATCAGAAAAATGAAATCATCCCGCTCCTAAAACCGTACAAACCGCCATTGCACGAAATGACACCCTATCTTGAAAAAATTTGGGCATCCCAACATCTGACCAATGGCGGGCCTTTTCATGCCGAACTCGAAAAGGCCCTTTGCAATTATCTGAAAGCAGAGTACATCAGTCTGTTTTCAAGTGGCACTCTGGCTTTGATGATCGCCCTTAAAATCCTGAATTTGAAGGGTGAAGTGATCACAACACCATTTACTTTTCCGGCTTCTGTCCAGGCATTACACTGGAACAACCTGAAACCGGTATTTGCTGATATTTACGAAAATGATTTTAATATCGATCCTTTATCCCTGGAGGGATTAATTACGCCAAATACTTGTGCAATCTTGCCAGTTCATACTTTCGGATTGCCATGCAGAATCGATGAGATAACAAGAATCAGTGAAAAGTACAATCTACCGGTCATTTATGATGCTGCGCATAGTTTTGGGGTACTGTTCAGCGGAACACCACTGTGCAACTATGGGGATCTTTCGGTTGTGAGCTTTCATGCCACTAAAGTGTTCAATACACTCGAAGGGGGAGCAGTCATCTGTCATGATGAATCCACAAAAAAACAGGTTGATGCATTGAAAAACAACGGCATTGGGACTGATTATAACCTCAACGGATATGGTCTCAATGCAAAAATGAATGAATTGCAGTCGGCATTCGGCTTATGCCACCTCAAACATATGGATGAAGTTATTTCAGGCAGACAATCAGCAACATCAACATACAAAAAGCTGCTACAACAGATTAAAGGAATAAAATTATTGGAACCAGCTAATAACGTGAAGTATAATTACACCTATTTACCTGTCATCATTGATCCGGATGAATTCGGTGCAGACAGGGATGAATTACATCTTCACTTATTGAAAAAAAATATAATCACAAGAAAATATTTCTATCCCCTTGTGATCGATTTTCCGGAATTCAATATTTATAAAACCATACAATTACCGGTGGCAAAAAAAATATCGGAAAATATTCTCTGTTTGCCGCTTTTTCATGATATTTCGGATGAACAGTTAACGAGGGTAGTAAGGTCAATAAAAGAAATACAAAAAAACAGACAGCCTTGCATTAGATGAAAATACTACAGATCTGTCATAAAATTCCCTTTCCTCTTCATGACGGAGGCTCCTTGTCCTTGTATAACAATGCAAAAGGTCTGCTGAACCAAGGAATTGAACTAAAAGTATTTGCTATCGACACACCAAAAAATCATTTTAATCATGGGCTTATCCCTGAAGGCTTTAAAGAAATTTCGCAATTCGAGAGTTTTCCTTTAGATACCCGGATAAAGGTGACTCATCTAATTTTTAACTTGTTTGGCAAGGATTCGTATTTCGTGGAAAGATTTTGGTCGGAGAAATGGAATGCCAGATTAATACAGATCCTTAAGCAAAAGGAATTTGATATAATCCAGCTTGAACATTCGTATATGGGCTTGTATATAAACACGATCCGCAAATATTCCGGTGCCCGGATCATACTTCGCCCACAAAATGCCGAATACCAGGTTTGGGAACGAATCCTGCAAAATGAGCGTAACCCGGCTAAAAAATGGTATCTCAGCATTGCAATAAACAGATTAAAAATTTTCGAAAGCGAAATTGCAAAAAAAGTGGATGGAATTATTACGATTTCGGAAAAGGATGCAGCGGTATTCAGGAAACTTGCATCATCTGTACCAATTGAAACAATTGCTTTTGGAATTGATTTCAGCAATTATGAGATTGGGCATTATAAGGATGATAATGGAAAGATTCCTGTTTTCTATCATCTTGGTTCGATGGACTGGATACCTAATATACAAGGTATTAAGTGGTTTATTCATGAGATTTTGCCTTATATCATCAAGAAAAACCCCGGGTTCATATTCCGGATTGCCGGGAAAAATATGCCTTCATCTTTCTATAAATTTCAAAATAAGCATCTGATTGTAGATGGTACTCCTGAAAGCTCAATTGATTATCAGACAGATAAGTCCGTGCTGATCATACCTTTACTTTCAGGAGGAGGACTGCGTGTCAAAATCATCGAAGGAATGGCATTGGGAAAAACAATCATATCCACGACAATTGGAGCAGAAGGGATTCCTTATTCAAATCAGGAAAATATTTTAATTGCAAACACAAAAGAAGAGTTTGAAGGGCATGTGAAAAAATGTATGGATTCTTATTTATTCCGCCAAAATATTGGTAACAGTGCAAGGCAATTTGCACGCGACTATTATGATATTCATCAAACCACAGCTTCTATGATCCGGTTTTACAAAAGTTTACTTTGATTTTTATTCATTCTTTTTTTAATGGACTTCTGTCGGGAATAATTTCTCTATAATGCAATAAATTTTAGATCATCTCAGCTAGTTTCCTGTGGATTCTTTCCTTTACATCTTTTATGATACCGCCCTCGCAATCATAAAAGCAGCAGCAGCAGCCAGCCCACCGATGATAACGGTCTGAAGCGCACTTCTAAAAGGATGTGCCCCTGTAAAGCGTCCTTTTACATAACCGAAAACCGCCAGTGCCAATAAGGTCACAAATACCGAAACATTTAGCGCCGACAGAACGGTGTTCATCAGCATGTATGGTAATAATGGGATCATCCCGCCCACGATATAGGCTCCTCCGATTGTGAGCGCACTTTGAATCGCCCTGTTCGGATCGGGTTTCTCGAGTTCCAGCTCAAAGCGCATCATAAAATCGACCCAGGCTTTGGGATTCCGTTCGAGTGCTCTTACAACCGGTGCACTTTCGTCGGCCGTAATACCATACGACTGTAATATTTCGGTAATCTCAGCTCGTTCGGCTTCAGGAATCTCTTTTACTTCGGTCTCTTCACGCTTGTATTCACTGTAGTAATGTTCGGCATCGCTGCGTGCTGCAAGGTAACCACCCAGACCCATAGCGATTGCACCGGCGGAAACTTCAGCAAGTCCGGCAGTTACGACAACATGCGAAGCTACCACCGCTCCTGAAAGACCGGCAGCCAATGCAAACGGTACAGTCAAGCCGTCGGACATCCCGATCACGATATCACGCACGACTTCCCCGGCCGTAAAATGTTTTTCAATGTGCTTTGTTTGTGGCATTGTTTCGCTTATTTATATGTTTTTGATTTTTCAGGCCCAGGTTTTCTGATCAATTGCGGTCTGACCAAACTTTTGAAAAGCTTTATTAATTTATAAACTCTGAATTTAATCCACAACTACTTCATCTGCAAAAATCCATGCTTTGTTACCGGCTCCTTCATGCCATTTGGGAAGGGTTTTCATATTCACTGCCCTGACTTTTATATACCTGCCTTCCACATTTTCGAATGTTGCCGATAAATCTTCTACTACCGTTCCCTTTGCCTCCATTGTCGTTTCGGGAGTTACAACCTTTGATGCCACGCGCTTCATTTCATTATCGAGAATTTCGATTTCAACCTTTTCGGGCATAAATATCCAGGCACCGGTATTCTGGTAAAATGAAGGTGAAACAAGATTGACGGGCATCATTTTCCCCAGGTCAATTTCCAGGTTCATGTCAGTTCCTTCAAATCCCAGCCAGTAGCCGTCATTGTATTTATCCGAGCCTTTTAGTCCGTCAATTAGCGAAAGGGCTCCCTTGCCAGCATATTTCATACTCGCGGGAGCTTCCAGTGTCGCTTTTTTACCAACCGCCTTATGCAGGATAATTTCCTTTTCCGAAAATGTTTCCTTCAGTTTTCCGTCGATAAAAATCCCGGCTTTAATGACTGTGGAAGAATCTATCTGCAACGGATCTTTATACAAAGGCGAAACTGCGGAAGGAACCGATCCGTCAAGTGTGTAATGAACCGGCGCATTCAATTGTTCTGTTTCAAAAGCTACGTTGTATTTGCCATTTTCCATAACCGGTACGATATCTACTTTCCATGAACCTTTCGAATAATTCACATGCATGGCATCGAATCGTTTGAACTGTTCATTCAGCCTTGTCCTGAAATCCGTCCAGTTTTTTTCTTCCTTTGAGCTCCAGACAACCTCTGCCAATGCAGACATTCTCGGTAAAGCCATATATTCAGCATGTGAAGTGGTCGGGATGAACTCAGTCCAAACATTGCCCTGAGCCCCCAAAATGTGAGCTGCCTCCTTTTCATTCAATTCCTCCGGAACCGGTTCAAACGAATAAACTTTTTTGAGTGTAAGCATTCCGCCAATAGCTTCGGGTTCAAAATCGGGATTTGCCTGGTAATAATCGAAATAGCAATAATTGGTAGGAGTCATTACCACATCATGTCCTTGCCGGGCTGCATCGATCCCACCCTGAAAACCCCGCCATGACATCACAGTGGCTTCCGGAGCAATCCCACCTTCCAGTATTTCGTCCCAGCCGATCATTTTTTTGCCATGTTCATTCAGGAATTTCTCAATCCTCCGGATAAACCAGCTTTGCAGCTCTTCAACCGACTTTAGCCCTTCCTCTTTCATCCGTTTTTGGCAAAGCGGACATTTTTTCCAGTGAGCCTTGTTTGCCTCATCACCTCCGATATGGATATATTCGGAAGGGAAGAGCCCGATAACCTCTGTGAGGACATTTTCAAGAAATTCGAACGTCTCTTCTTTTCCTGCACAAAAAATATCTTCATTCGGCCAGTAGCTGCCGGGCTGCACGTAAACTTCTTCTCCCGTGCAGGAAAGCTTCGGATAAGCTGCCAGCACTTCACATGAATGACCCGGCATTTCGATCTCCGGGATGATGGTGATTTTGCGTTTGGCAGCATAGGCAACAATTTCCTTTACCTGATCCTGGGTATAAAAACCACCATACGTCGCTTTTTCATCCGGCATGGGTGGTGTCACTTTCCGCCAGGGTTCTTTTTCCCTGTCGACCCGCCAGGCACTGATCTTCGACAGGCGCGGATATTTCTTTATCTCGATCCGCCATCCGTTGTCATCCGTAAGATGCCAGTGAAAAACATTCATCTTGTGCATCGCGATCAGATCGATGTAGCGTTTGACGAAGCTAACAGGAAAGAAATGCCGGGAAACATCAAGATGCATTCCCCTCCAGGCAAACCGGGGTTTATCATAAATTTTACAGCAGGGTATTGTCCATTTGACGCTGTCGATCCGTTCCGGGCTGAATATTTCTGGAGGAAGCAACTGCATCAAAGTTTGAATGCCGTAAAAGAAACCGCTGGACTGCTCAGCCGAAAGGATGATCTTATTTTTTGTAACCTCAAGTTTGTAGCCTTCTTTTCCTAGTTCAGCTTTATTATCAATCTGAAAAATGATCCGGCTTTCGTTTCCGGATTTTCCTTCTGCATTCAGTTTAAAACCAGTCGGGACTTTGATTGCATCTGTGAAATAACCGGCAACTTCAGCTACGGCTGAATCATCCGGAAACTGTAGGCTTGTTCTGGAATTTAGTGTAAAATGACCCGGAAATTGTTCCAATTTGACCGGTTTCGGTATAATGGACACCGGTTCAATTTTGTCATTATTTTTAGTACAGGAAATTAATAACAGAAGATTAAGAAGAGCAAAAAAGCCAATTAATTTTTTCATGTTGAACAACATTTAAAACTACTGAGCAAAAGTATATTTTTTGATTCAAGCAGTTATAAATCAATACCAATTATTTGCCCTATTTATACCTTATTCTGCTCTGATCCATAAGGTTTTCATTGCCGCGTATTGGTCGCATGATGAAACGGTACCCATATTCGCCGTAATGCAGGGTATATTCCGGATGCGGTCGTGCTCCCCAGCTGTCATCACCACCAACACCCGTCTGCTTGTAATCGATGTTCAGTGAAACGAACTTTTCAGGAACCAGATCATCGGTATGCCGGTAGTTTTCTTTCGTTCCCTGATCGAGATCGTAAATTGTATAATTTAAAGCTGAAAAACAGA
>CAVXTE010000055.1:0-6570 GCA_963764475.1 uncultured Bacteroidales bacterium | reverse complement strand
ATTTTATTAGCAAAAGAAGGTGCAAAAGTCGCCGTAACTGATGTTCTTGACAAAGAAGGGCAAAACTTAATTGATGAAATTACTCAATCAGGCGGAGTAGCAAAATTCTGGCATCTTGATGTAGCAAACGAAAAAGAAGTTGAAAAAGTTTATGCCGAGGTAGTCAAAGAATTTGGAAAATTGGATGCCACAGTTAATAATGCAGGAATTGCCGGCGCTGACAAGCCAACCCATGAATTAACCGAAAAAGAATGGGATGCCGTTATGAATGTAAACGTAAAAGGAGTTTTCTTCTGCACGAAACATGCCATTCCTTACCTGCAAAAATCGGGTAAAGGAAGCATTGTAAACCTTTCCTCCATTTACGGGCTGGTTGGAGCAGGAGATATTCCTCCTTATCACGCTTCAAAAGGTGCAGTCAGGTTAATGACAAAAAATGATGCACTTATCTATGCAAAAGACAATATAAGAGTGAACTCTGTGCATCCGGGATTTATCTGGACACCACTGGTGGAAGCGTTGGGTAAAAATAATCCGGAATTCAGAAAACAGCTGGATAGCCTGCACCCGATAGGACATGTTGGTGAACCGAAAGATATTGCTTACGGAATACTATATCTGGTTTCTGACGAATCAAAATTTGTTACCGGAAGTGAATTAGTTATTGATGGTGGTTATACCTGTAAATAAATGGAGTGGAAAGTGAAAATCATTTTGTAGAAAGAAGCGGATGGCTGAGAGCCTCCGTATTAGGTGCCAATGATGGTATTCTTTCTACCACCAGTTTAGCCATTGGAGTTGCTGCCGCAAGTGTGGCAAGAGACCCAATCATACTGGCAACCCTGGCAGGCCTGGTTGCGGGAGCTTTGTCAATGGCTGCCGGAGAATATGTTTCTGTAAGTTCGCAACTGGATGTTGAAACCGCAGATTTAAAAAGGGAAAAAAATGAACTTGCCAGTACTCCGGAAATTGAATTGGATGAACTTTCTAAAATATACGAAAAAAGAGGGCTGACCAGCGATTTAGCCATAGAAGTTGCAAAACAACTTACTGCTCATAATGCTTTAGAAGCGCACGCACGGGATGAATTGGGTCTTAATGAAATATCCAGGGCAAAACCTTTGCAGGCTGCCTTTGCATCTGCAACTTCGTTTTTAGCGGGCGGAATATTTCCACTTTTGATTTCAATTTTTGCTCCATTAAGTCAAATGATATACTTCCAATATGGGTTCTCAATCTTATTTCTTGCTTTATCCGGAACTATTGCAGCAAAGGTTGGAGGTTCGGTAATTAGAAAATCGGTATTGAGAATTTGTATCTGGGGAACCATTGCAATGGTAATGTCAGCATTGATTGGATATCTGTTTGGAGTTAGCATAAATTAGGTTTTTGATATTTAATATCTAGGAACAAATGAATTTCATCGATTATTACAAAATATTAGGGATAGACAAAAAAGCCACTGCTATCGACATTAAAAAAGCCTACCGTAAACTGGCCAGAAAATATCATCCAGATTTGAATCCCAACGATGTGGATGCGAAAAAGAACTTTCAGGAAATAAATGAAGCTAATGCAGTACTTAGTGACCCTGAAAAACGAAAGAAATACGACAAATACGGGAAAGACTGGCAACATGCCGAACAGTTTGAAAATGCAAAACAGTACCAGGAACAATCTTCAGATTTTAATGGGCAAAAAGTATTCCCGGGCACAATCCGGCAGTGATTTTTCCGATTTCTTCGAATCCATGTTTGGTGGTTCAGCAAATGCAGGCAGAAGCAGGCAGGTAAAATTCAGAGGCGAGGATTATTATGCACAATTACAGCTCAACCTTACAGATGCTTATAAAACCCACCAACAAACCCTTTCAGTAAATGGCAAAAACATAAGAATAACCATCCCTGCCGGCATTGAAAACGGGCAAACCATTAAAATTGCAGGACATGGAGGCCCGGGAATAAATGGCGGGCCAAACGGTGATTTGTATATTACATTTTCAATAGCCAATCATCCCGGCATCAAAAGACTGGGAAATGATTTATATACTCATGTCGATTTAGAATTATACACAGCGGTGTTGGGTGGCGAATTAACTCTCGATACCCTGAGCGGAAAAGTGAAACTAAAAGTAAAGCCCGAAACGCAAAATGGAAGCAAGGTAAAACTCAAAGGGAAAGGATTTCCTGTTTATAAAAAGGATGGGCAGTTCGGAGACTTTTACATCACCTATACGGTTAAAATCCCAACCCACTTAACTGAAAGGCAAAAAAGCCTATTTACCGAGTTATCAAAATCTTAATCTTTTATCATGAAAGCAAAACAAATAGATGATTTTATAGCGGTAAATGAATTCTGTGTCAATCACAATATCGGGATTGCTTTTATAAACCTTTTGCAGCAAAACGGATTAATTGAAATCAGTATTATAGAGTCAAAGTACTTTGTCGAAAAGGAGCAGCTTCCTCAGCTTGAGAAATTTGTTCGTTTTTATTATGATCTGGATATTAATCTTGAAGGGATTGAGACGATAACCTATTTATTGCAGCGAATAGAAAACCTGCAGAATGAGATTGTTGAGCTTAAAAACAGGCTTCGGTTTTATGAAGGATAATATTTAAAAATTAACAAGATAAGATCATGCAAACCAATAACGGAAAAGAGATTGAACAAGCAAAAAAAGCAGCACTGGAAGTTCTACTTCATAATGCCCACGGACCATTATCACGGCTTGCCCCGAACAGCAGGCTGGGGATATCCCGAACCTTATACACGGGATCTGATGATTTCCATTCTGGGGATAGCAGTTTCCGGAAATCAAAAATTGCTTGACAGTATTCGAAAAGTGTTGGAAACACTGGCAAAAAATCAAACCGAGCATGGTCATATTACCTTCACTGGTGCACGACAAAGATGATCGTGGAGCCAGTGATACCACTCCCCTGTTTTTGCTGGCAACCGGCATATTCAGAAAAGTTACAGGTGAAGTTGATTTCCTTGCTGAGGCAGTTGAAAAATCGCTTGGTTTGGATGAGTTATCAAAGCCCTTCTGACCGATTTTTGGTAGCACAACAACCCACCAGCGACTGGCGCGATGAACAATGGGTAATTGGGTATGGGCTTTATGTGAATACACTTGTGTACAGTTATCTCAGAATTCTTGGAAAATACGAATCAGCAGAAAATATGCGCCACGCAATGAGCCGGTTTACCGTTACCGGAGGTACTCATTCACCGGCATGTACATGAAGGTCTGGTGGTAAAACATAAACCTTATTATGCTTTTTGGTCGTAGAAAATTTTTAGTAGCGAGCGTTTCGATCTTCTTGGGAACAGTCTTGCCATTCTCTCCGGAATTGCTTCACCTTCGCGGGCCGATGAAATGATTTCGTGGATTGAAGAGGAATGTGCGGTAATGCGGGAAAGAGGTGAACTAACAGGCGACTTGCCACCTAATTTTTTCCCTTTTACAAAACCTGGAGATCCCGACTGGCACGAACGATATTCAGCATATAATAATCCGGGAGATTACCACAACGGCGGAATCTGGCCCTTTATAAGCGGATTTTATATAGCCGCTTTGGTCGCGGCCAAACGATATAAACTTGCTGAAGAAAAATTAGTAGCGCTTACTCATTGTGTCAAATTAGCCCGTTCAGAAAACCTTGATTTTGGTTTTAATGAATGGATTAAAGCACAGGATGGAAAACCAATGGGGCAAGACTGGCAAACCTGGAGCGCTGCAATGTATCTGTACGCAGTAAAATGTGTGGAAGAAAAAAGAACACCATTTTTTGAGGAGATGAGAAATGATTCAATGAAATAAAAAATAATTGAATCCATTGATGATAAACTGAGAATACCTTTTAAAATGCAACATGAAGGTTATAAATACAAAGAAATAGCCGAAAATTTGGATATAAAGGTTGGAACGATAAAAAGCAGGATTTTCATTGCATGGCAGAAATTGATGGATCAGTTGATAAAAGAAAATGTTAATGTTTGAGCAGGATAAAACAGTTGCCGGAAAGTATGATTAAAATTAATTGCTATTACAGTCCGGAACTAAATACAAGTGTTAAGTCAAGCGTCAAATTTCGGGTACGTCATTCCGAACTTGTTTCGGAATCTGTTGTTCGAAGCAGAGATGCTGAAATGCCTGTCTGCCGATAGGCAGGAATTCAGCATGACGACCAAATGATTCATATATGACTTGACACTAGTGCTTATTCAGTGAGAAAAGATAAGCTACACCTCCCCCTGAATTTCACCTAAATTTTGCAAAACAACACAAAGACTTTTTATTATACCCTAAATTAGTATTTGAAACATTGCAGGCAATTCAAAGTTTAAAATAGCCTGTCCCGCATTAATTTCGGGATAATGCCGATGCTACAACAAAGAAGCATTCTGAACAAATGAAAGAATGCGACATTTGGTTGTTAAATCGCGTTTATAACCAATACGCAAATACTCTAACATAAATTCCGTTCCTAATTCCTTTATTTATTTAGTTATAAACAGTCATCGGTTAACAAAATAATATGTGAATTATGTAAATTTCAACCAGGAATTGTGTAAAACTTTTTTCAACGATTAGAATTATTTTTAATTTAAAATCAAATTCAGAAAATATTGCCGAAAATAATGAAAACTAAGGGAACGTAATTTTGACAATGACCCTATCAGAGAAAACATTTCTGGGGAAAAAATAATGTTTCGATTAAGCGATGATACAGAAAAATCATCCAGTCAGGATTTAAATTTCTTTAGAGAAGAATCGTTTACTGCGGCAATTATAATGTGTCCTATCGAAACTCTATACACCTGAAAATTATGAAAGAACAGGTATAACTCAAAATATCCTTTTATTGTAGATTGGCAAATACCCGAAACTTAATAAAGGAAAAACTTTTTTTGAATTACTGCCTGAAAAAAACAAATCAAATTAACAGGAAATCCGGCAATCAGGAATTAGGATGGATTGCATAATTGTTCAATTTATTTAAACCTACTTCAATGAATGTATTAATGTTCGGATGGGAATTTCCACCAAATATTTCAGGTGGATTAGGTACGGCATGTTATGGTATCGTTTCAGGATTATCTGCTTGCCGCGATGTTCATGTCACATTTGTAATCCCTAAAGCCCATGGAAACGAGCAATCAAAAAATGTTCAGTTAATCAGTGCCGATGCTGTTTCGGTTGATAAGAATTTATTAATTCCCGGAAATCCCGGGACGGCGGTCAGTTTTATCAGTGTCTCATCAAAGCTGGTTCCATACCTCACCCCTGAAAGTTTTTCTGAAAAATATCAGTTGCCGGCAACTGAAAATAAGCCAATGGAAGTTATTCAGAAAGGGGATAAGATCTGTTTTTCGGGGAAATATGGCCCGAATCTGTTCGACGAAATAAACAAATATGCCATTGTTGCAAAAACCATCGCGCAGGAAAATCAGTTTGACCTGATACATGCTCACGACTGGCTCACTTTTCCTGCCGCAGTTGCAGCCAAACAAATTTCGGGTAAACCACTTGTTATTCATGTTCATTCTACCGATTTCGACAGAAGCGGCGGCGCCATTAATCCCGCAATCTTTGCTATTGAAAAACAAGGAATGGACGAAGCTGATCAGATTATTGCAGTTAGCAACCTCACAAAAAAACGCATTATAGAACAATATCGAATACATCCTGAAAAAATAACAACAGTTTACAATGCAATTGAACCTGAAGTAAAAAGTGTTTGCACCTTGGTAAAACGTAAACACAAGGAAAAAATAGTTACATTTTTAGGACGTATTACCATTCAGAAGGGACCTGAATATTTTGTTGATGTTGCAAGAATGGTTTTTGCCCGGATGAAGAATGTACATTTTGTTATGGCAGGAAGTGGCGAATTGAGAGATAAAATCGTTGAATTATGCGCCCTGCACGGAATCAGTGACCGGTTTCATTTTACCGGTTTTTTAAAAGGAATTGAAGTTACCCAAATGCTCCGCCAAAGCGACCTGTTCATCATGCCTTCGGTTTCAGAACCTTTTGGTATAGTTCCGCTTGAAGCCATGCAGGCCAATGTTCCCATAATTATTTCACGTCAATCGGGCGTTTCAGAGTTAATAAAGAATGCTGTAAAAACCGATTTTTGGGATGTACATGCTATGGCCGATGCGGTGCTTGCCATTCTGAAATATAAAAAGTTGGCCAAGACACTGGCTCTCGAAGGGAAAAAGGAAGTTGGGAAACTAAACTGGGAAAATTCTGCCCGGGAAATCAGGCAGGTTTACCTGAATACACTTCATAAAAAAGCTTCCTGACATGAATAACATTTGCCTTTATTTTCAGATTCACCATCCCTTTCACTTTCGTACATTTCGATTCTTTGATGTAGGAGAGTCGAAGCCCTGGTATGATGATTCGAGGAATGAACGCGAAATTCAGGAGGCAGTAACAAATTATTATCTGCCAACCAATAATTATTTCCTGGAACTGATTCATCAAACAAAAGGGAAATTTAAACTCTCGTATCATATTTCCGGAACATCGCTCGAACAGTTTCTGATGTACGC
>CAVXTE010000054.1:0-77128 GCA_963764475.1 uncultured Bacteroidales bacterium | reverse complement strand
CGGCAGGACCAATACAGGCGATTCCCGCTTTCTTATCGGTAAAAGAAAGCAGCGTATCCGTTGTTTCAGTAGTGTTCTTACCCCATAATTCCCCGGCATCGCGAATTTCAACTTGATTGTTATCAATGACCAAATAGCAGGGTTTGTCAGATACTCCTTCTACAAGTAAAACATCATATCCTGAAGCTTTCAAATCGATGCCAAAATGGCCACCGGCCGAACAACCGCCTACAGTGCCTGTTAGTGGTGATTTGGAAACGATAGAGAAGCGGCCGGCTGCAGGAGCATTAATGCCGGTTAACGGACCGGTAACAAACAGGAGAATATTTTCAGGACCCAATGGATTTGCTTCGGCGGGTACCTCATCGAACAATATTTTGGAACCAAGACCACGGCCGCCGATAAAATCAATTAATATTTTTTCCGGAATCGTATCTTCTCTAATATCTCCATTGCTAAGATTGACCCGAAGTAAACGACCAAAATATCCACCTTTTAATGTTTTCATCCTAAAATTCTTTATGTTTTCGATACTCCTTGTACTCACAATCACGACAAATGCTGTTGCTTTCCTCACGAATTGAAACTCTTAATTTGCCGGTTTGATTGTAAGGACATATTGTGCATGGGATAACGCCTGCATCGATCCAGTCATCTGTATTGTGCAATAGCCAAACCATTGTTGAAAGAATGTTCAATGGAGCGCTTGTTCCGATTCTGAATAATTCAGGATCTTGCAACGAGTTGTCCAAAGCTCCTGCATAAAATAATCGCATGGCGGTCATCGCATCGGAGATTCCACCTGCAGCTTTGACTCCAAAATGGTTTCCGACAACTTCCCTCATAATATGAATATGTTCGGGTGTAGCTCCATATGCATCCATTCCTGTTGAATTTTTTATAAAATGAGCTTTTGAGGAAGCTACAATTTCCGATACCTTATATAATTCTTTTAGTGTTAGCTCGGAGGACCTCACAATTACCTTAACATGCTCGCCTTCTGCAGCATCGCAAACCGCATTTATTTCTTCGCGTGTGTATGCAGGATCTTTTTTAAACCGTCCCACATTTATGACCATGTCCAACTCGACTTTACCCTTACCTTCATCACGGTTTTGATGACTTTTGTGAACCGTATGCGATGCCAAAGCTGCTTTCATTTCAATATCCAGCTTACCCAGCGGAAAATCAAGGACGTAACATTCCTTCACCGGAGTCCCTTTAAGAAGCGGGGGAATCACATCAACCTCGACAGGATTCACACAAACAGAGGCGCAACCATACGTAATTGCCCAATCGGCAATTTTATTCATTTTAGACGATTGCGTGTCTGCTTTCAGATCTGTGACATCGAGGAATGAGGCCAATCGCTCCTGAGAGAAGCTCTTGACAAGATTTCTCAATTTATCATGATCAAATTTAACCAAAGGTGTTCGCGTCTCCGTTTTATTTGTCATTAGTTCCTTCATTGAATTAATACGCCTGCCTTTTCATTAAAGATTCGAATTATAAAAATAGAATTTTTATTCATTTGTCCGAAATAGTTTTTTCAGTTCCATCAAACATATAATAATGCCAAAATTAATTAATTCCCCTGTCTATTATCTGAACAATGCGGATTCGAAAAGGATGCAGAGAAAGTTTAGATTATCGTCAGCAAAAAAAACATTTCATAAAAAATCATAAACGTACAGGCAATACACGGGTTACCGGCGAAAAAAAATAAAATTAAAACAGATGAAAAAAAATTGAAAAAAAATTGTGTATATTATAAAAAATAAGATACATTTGCAGTGTTCAGGTATTTTATTAAGAACTTAATGGTAAGGCATCTTTTCTAAATTGGTTTTGGTTAATAATTAGGTTTATTCTATTCTTTTAATGCCTTACTTTAAACCGATAGGGTGGTTCCCTATCGGTTTTTTTTATTTACCTGGATTTTCAGTCATCTGAGAGCTTGTAACTAGTCATTTTAATTTTTTATTCCTCTAATGCAACTGATCCAAACCCTGTTTCAGCGTTTTAAAATCACTCGGTATGTATAAAAAAGTATCCATTTCAATGGGGGGAAACTGTTAAACTTTTTTTCATTTTTGTTGTTCAAATAGGAGATTCAGCATTTATCAAAATTCTTAAATAAATTTTTTTGATCTAAACTATTTTACAATGAGAAAATTATTACTGTTTGTTGCAGCATCACTCTTTTATTTGACACTATCTGCACAAACCACACTTGATACAGCCGTAAATTTTAATGCCAAAGATCCGTATGGCGTAACCTACACACTATTCGATATTCTGGATGCCGGCAACTATGTTGTGATCGATTTTTTTTCGACAGGGTGAGGTAGCTGTCAGGCGTATGCGCCAGATTTGGAGGCGGCATACGAAACGTTTGGTTGCAATACCGGAAATGTATTTTTTCTCGGCATCGACAAAGGAAGCACAAATAACAATGTGATTTATTTTGATTCGATCTACGGTGTGGAATATCCCGAAGTAAGCGGGGTACAGGGCAATGGAAATCAGATTCATTTAATGTATGAAATCATTTCTACTCCATCGATTGTGGTAATACGACCCGATCATGTGATTGCGGTAAAACAAATCTGGCCACCTTCATTTACAAATGTTACGGACAGTGTTTCAGAAGCAGGAGGTATTTTTCAGGAATGCCTGACTGCAACAGACATACAGCGTCAAAAAAAACATTTAGTTGTAGCCCCGAATCCTGTCAGCGATTTTGCTTATTTTACATTTGATCTCAACGAACCTGAAACAATTGAAGTCACAATACGCAGTATCACCGGTAAGGTTGTTTTTCATAATAAACCGACCGCTTTTGCCGCAGGGAAAGCATTGATCGAGGCGAACCTGAGTCTTCAAAGTCAAGGGAATTTACGTTGCTGAAGTGAGGGAAAACGGACAATTTACGCGGGCAGAAAAAATCATTGTTTCGCATTAAAACAATCCTGACCGAAATCAAAAGGAATACCGCAGATATTCGAGCATGTATGTAATTTCAGTTGGTTTGATACCAAAGCCAGTGAGGTGAATTTTATCTTCTTCAAAACCGGCCAGAAAAGATTTCAGGTTATTGTCCTCACGATTAACTGATAATTTATAGTTTTTATATGCAGCCATTTTATTCCCCATGCACCATTCCACATGACCGAGATTCATGAAATCATACTTGTTAGCGTCGGTTTTAATAAGTTTGTTGTAATAATTTTTTGCAATTTCAAATTTACCCGAAACAAACGAACACCAGGCAATAGGCCGTAATACCTTGATATTATCAGGAGCTGTGAGTTCGACTTTATAATAATATTCGAGTGCTTTTTTATATTGTTTCAAATCGAGGTAAGTATGTCCGATATAGGTTTGGATGTAAATATTATCAGGTTCTATTTTTTCCGCTTCCTGATAATATTTCAACGACTCCTTATAGTTTTTGAGATAACGGTTGCAGAGTGCCAGCTTTTTCAGGTTCCACAAACGGTTCGAATCGTACAGTTCTGCTTTTTTGTAATAATTCAGTGCTTCATCGTACGCTTTCATTTTCTGGTAACAATAACCGATTTTCTCAAATATTTCAAGGCTGTTGTCACCCTTGTGGTTCAGCTCAAGATAAATCCTAACGGCATGCTCAAAATAATCTTTCTCGAAAAAGTACTCAGCAATGTTCCGCAGGATCTCATCGTTTTTTACCAGGATTTTAAAGAAATCGCAGGTATAAAAATCAATTTCCAGCTTGAAAATATCCGTGAACTCATTTCTCAGCGGATGCAATTTGTAAAATCTGTATAAATCCTGAAAATATTGTGAATAAATACTTTTTTGCTGTGTAGATTTGTTCAGCAATTCGTCTTCTTCCTGCAGTTCTTTGATTCCTTCAAGTTCTGCATTAAACATGTCCATCATCATGTTTTTCTGCAAATCGGGCATATATTGTATGTTGAGGCAAAAGGAATACTTATCGGAATTACACATGAAAAACGATTTTTCCAGGCTTTCAAGAAACAGGCCGGTATTGAACGTTTCCTTTTCTTTTTCGAGCGATTGATTAATGATGAAATTATCTTTATGGAAGGGCCGGAACCAATTGATCATTTCATTAAAAAAATCGAATTGTTTCAAGCGGGCAAAAGCACTCATGAACACATCAGCACCTTCCATCTGAAGTCTCGAAATTTCCTGAAGTTTGTCAAGAAGGTCCGGTGAGTCTTCAAAAACCCGTTCCCAGTCAGGATTTTTATCCTCCATAAAATCGCTCGACAAAATATTGTCAAGGTCGAGTTTATCCTGTAATTTGGGTTTGAATTTTATCATCTCCGGGATGATCTCTTCTTCGAGCTTTCGTGTTATTTTTTCCGTTTCCCGCGATTTCAGCAACTGAATAGCAATGAGTTCAATATTTTTTTCGATATCTTCAACAACTGCAAGACCTTTGATTTTTTCAAGTAGAGACGGGTATAGGCTTATGCGTTTGTCGTATAAATAAAGTACAAAGAATAGCCCCACTAACGCCCGTTGTTTTACCTGATTGTCGCTATCAGTAGAATTGTCGATAATAAGTTCGATTTTTTTTACATCAAAACAACGGATGGCACTAAGCGTAAGCGAGCTTATGATCATGGAACGCTCATACCAGGTGAAGTTTTTTTCGTTTTTGAGGGTATTGATAAGCTTGACATCTGTATCGGTAAATTTATCGGTAAGCCAGACCAGGTTGAAAATCCGGATTAAAACATCCTGATGGTTCTTGTATTCTTCCTTTTGTCTATCCTTATTATCCGGGTTATTCAGGTTAAAAATCTCGGAAATTTCATTATCAAACTCTTTGTCTTCAATATTCGTTAGAATATTATCCCTAATCTCAGCAGATTCGGATTCAATTTTCCTTTTCAAACGATAAATATACCGGTCGCTTTCAATCATATAAGCAGCCTGTAGTGCAACATCAGCCAGTTCAAGGGTCGAAACAAGCAAATGATGGTAAATATGTTCTCTTTCAGGATCCCTGACACCTTCGAGTGCATATTTAAGCAAATTCTCATAGGTTTCATCCATCGACTCATAGTGCGAAATAAAATCACCTTTGCCGGATGCAATTACGAGATCCTTCAAAGCATTGAATGCATCCTTCAACTTGCTCTCCAGGACAAGGCTGACAATTTTTTGAAAATTACGTTCAAGAATTTTTTTCTCCATAATAATTACATCATCAAGTTATCCGGTGTTTTGCCCGGTACAACTCTTTTTACTGGTCCTTAAGCGTTTCAAAATTCAAGACTTCTTCAATCACAAGTGAATCGACCTTATGATGAAATTTTTTTGAATTCCCTGTCAGTCGGAACTGATTGTCTTTTTTGTACATAATAGCATCAATAGAGGAAGAAGTTCCACCAAGTGACAAAATATACGGACTGACGAAATCACCGCTTATGCTAGCGCTATAGCAATTTGGGACAGTTATATATACAGACATATAATCGGTGGCTGTTTCTTCTACTCTTACAGACACTGTTAAGCCGCTATGCGTTGTATTGGTGAGTGCATTATAATAATCGGCTGTTCCCGTATACCAGCCAATCCAGTCACCGGCTGTGCAACTATAACAATTTTGCCAATCCGCTGTTGTAGCCTTTTCCTTTTTACAGCCTGAAAAGCCAGGGACAAAAACAGAGAAAATTAATACCAAAAGACCGATATTATTTATTTTCGTCACACAAAGGGATTGAATTAAATTTTCCCAAATCTCGGAAATCAAAAACTTCACCTTCATCACACTAAAACATAATTTACAGCGTATCTTTGCAACAGTGTTTATTGTTTGTTTGTCAAAGATAACAAATCTCAGGCATAATTTATTTCGATACGGTTTAAAATCATACCCATGAAGACATATAAAATATATCAGTGGTTACTCATATTGACTTTACCCTTTGCAATTGATTCGTGTACAGATGAAAATGTGTTAAATCCGGGAGATCCGAGAGACGCATTTCTCGGATCGTGGAATGTAAATGAAACTTGCGTCAAGGATTCATATAGTGTGACGATAGAAAAAGACACGACAAACAGCGCGCAGGTGATCATTAAAAATTTCTGGCTGATCGGGTTTGACGAAAAACCGCCCTACGCGATAATTGCCGGAAATACGATTACCATTCCCACCCAAACAATGTGCTACAGCGGATCGAATACCGTAAAAGGCAGCGGTGTGATGGATAAAAAAACAATTACATGGAATTATACTGTAAATGACGGCGCTGACTTGTACAGCTGTAATGCAACCTATGAGAAACCCTAATCCTTACCGGCCTCTGTTTCGGCTTTCATTTTGCTAAGTTTAGTAAGAACATCATCATAGATGGCATCCAGTTGATTTTCATCCTCTTCGTAATATGTATAGCTTTGCTGAAACCGATCGTTTGTGATGTTATACTTTTCAAGTATTGAGTTATAATAATACAATTTGTCGTACTCGTAATGAATCCTGTCTTTTTTTTGAATGGTCATCATCAAAGCATCATAAATCTCAAAATCGGTAAGGATATCGATCATTGAATCTCTTGAAATCAAATCAATTGGACGAACCGGTTTCTGTTCAATTTTTTGCGTACACCCCAGCAAGCCAACTGTAGAAATTAAGAATAATCCGATGGTTCGACGAAGATTCACTTTTTAACCGGATTTTCCTTAAAGTATTCATTATTCAAACCGTTAAGGACTTGCTGTGTGATGTCGAAGGTATCCTTTGCAAAGAAAATATTGCCCGCAGAATTGTAACTCAATATATAATCGTAATTGTATTTTTTATTCAATCGTGTCAAATAATTCCTAACGCTGTCAAGCAATATGGTATTCATCTCGTATTCCTTTTGGGAGAGCTCAGAAGCATATTTATCCTGAAGATCGGACAACTGCTGCTGTTTTACCATTAGTTGTTCATAGATCCGTTGTGCATCTTTCTCCGCTATGGCCTGTTTCTGAACCTGTTCCTGGAAATAGCTGGCATCATCCTCATAGGCTTTTTGCCTGGCTTTGAAATCGTCATTTTTGTCTTTCCGCTCCTTATCGAGTTGATCCGATAATTTTTTTACAAGTTCATATTTCTGCAAAATTTCATCGGAATTGACAAATACGATGGAATTGTGTTCACCTGACAATACAGGCATATTTTGGCTGCCATTTTCATCCACAGATTGTTTACCGCCAAAGTAAAATACAAACAATATAACGACTCCTGCAAGGGCAATGAGACTGAGGACTAATGCAATACTAAATTGCGATTTTTTCTGAACTTCGGTTTCTTCTGACATATGATCGATATAAAAAAATTATCCGGCTTTTTGCAGCCGGTTATTAATATGATGGCACAAAATAAAGGAAATTTTTTATCTTTTCAGTTTCCGACCTCCGACATGAATTTTATACGCATCAATCGTATTTCTTCTTCGGTGTATTCCTCTTCACCCAGTTCCTCAAGAGCTTCATTGATAGAGTCGGTTTCGGCATCCTTGAAATATTCATAAATTTCTTCCTGGTGGTATTCATCTACATATTCACTAATGTAATAATTGATATCGACTTTGGTTCCCGAAGCAACAATTCTTTCGATTTCGGTAAGAAGATCGTCCACACTCAAGTTTTTGGTGAATGCAATATCTTCGAGTGCCAGTTTCCGGTCGATGCTCTGTATGATGTAAACTTTTAATCCGGATTTATTTACAACAGAACGTACCACCATATCATTGGGCCGTGTAATCTCGTTTTCCTCAACATATTGCTTGATCAGGTTCAGGAACGGAGTACCGTATTTTTTTGCTTTACCTGAACCCACACCTGTAATCTGTAGCAATTCTTCCTCTTTGATGGGATACTGGATCGACATATCCTCAAGTGAAGGATCCTGGAAAATGACAAACGGAGGCAATTTTTCCTTCCGGCTAATATCTTTTCTCAAGTCCTTTAAAAGTGAAAACAAGGTTTGGTCCGTCGTTGCAGTTTTTGCCACACCGCTTTCAAAGAAATCGTCATCGCCTTCCGATCCTTCGTAATTGTGATCCTTAACCAGCATGATGGAGAAAGGTTTATGCAGAAACTCTTCTCCTTCGGGTGTAATCTTAAGCAAGCCGTAGTTTTCAATGTCCTTTACGATGAGATTATTGATGAGCGACTGACGGATCACGGCATTCCAGAATTTCTCATCATGGTCCATTCCCTTTCCGAACGATTTTAACTTGTTATGCTTAAAAGATTTTATGGTAGCTGTATTTTTACCTATTAATATATTGATGATGTGATTGCCTTTGAAGAGTTGCTTTACTTCGATAATTGCCTCAAGGGCAACTTTTACGAACTGTTGGCCTTCAAATTTTTCTTTTGGATGCAAGCAGTTATCGCAGGCACCACATTCATCCTGGCCATATTCTTCACCAAAATAATGCAGCAACTGCCTGTGACGACAAACAGATGATTCGGCATAGGCAACCGTTTCCTGCAAAAGTTGTTTTGCAATTTCCTGCTCGGCAACAGGCTTGCCTTTCATAAATTTTTCGAGCTTCAGAATGTCATCATAGCTATAGAATGCGATGCAATTCCCCTCTCCGTCGTCACGTCCTCCCCTTCCGGTTTCCTGATAATAACCTTCAATGCTCTTTGGCATATCATGGTGAATCACAAAACGGATATCAGGCTTATCGATTCCCATTCCAAAAGCAATGGTTGCCACAATTACATCCGCTTCTTCCATCAGGAATTTATCCTGGTTTGTACGGCGGGTAACGGCGTCCAAACCGGCATGATAAGGCAATGCACGAATACCATTTACCTGGAAAGTTTCAGCCAGTTCTTCCACCTTTTTCCGGCTGAGACAATAAACAATGCCGGATTTTCCCATGTGATTTTTAATATATTTTATAATATCCTTAACAACATCCTTGGTTTTAGGGCGAACCTCATAATATATATTGGGCCTGTCGAACGAAGATTTATAGACTTCCGCATCGAGGATATTCAGGTTTTTCTGAATATCCTGCTGTACTTTTAGAGTCGCTGTGGCAGTGAGGGCCATGATCGGAACATCCTGTTTGATCGACTCTATGATGGGCCGTATCCTCCTGTATTCCGGTCTGAAGTCATGGCCCCATTCCGAAATACAATGTGCCTCATCAACTGCATAAAACGATATCTTTATGTTCTTTAGAAATTCAACATTTTCTTCTTTTGTCAGCGATTCGGGAGCTACATACAACAATTTTGTTTTACCCGACGTAAGATCATCCTTCACCTCATTTATTTCAATTTTCGATAAGGATGAATTCATAAAATGAGCGATCCCTTTTTCGGCGCCGAAATTACGTATCGCATCTACCTGGTTTTTCATTAACGCAATCAATGGAGAAATAATAATGGCCGTACCTTCATTAATAATTGCCGGTAACTGGTAACACATCGATTTCCCACCGCCCGTCGGCATGATAACAAATGTATTCTCCCCTGCCATAACACTCTTGATAATTGATTCCTGGTTGCCTTTGAAGCTGTCGAACCCAAATATTTTTTTCAATAAATCATGCAACGGGTAATTATTCATTTTTGCCATCTCTTCCTACCTCGAATATTTATTTCTTGTCTATTTTAATAATTTAAAGGATTTTTCAAAATACAACCTGAATATCAACAAATCCGTTTATACAAATCTAATGAAAATTATATTCGTAACAACAAATTAATTTTTTACAAAATTTAATTTTTTTCTTTTCTGCCGGATTTTGAAACCAAAAAAATAAAAAACTTCGGGAAGAATATTTTATTGTCAACTGCCCGAGGTATATTGAAACCATGATTCATTTAATGTTTATATCTTTGCGTTAAGTATCATTGGAAAAACAAATGTATTGAAATCAAAGGAAGAAATCAAGAAAATTATATTGCGAACCATCGATAATGAATTAGTTGCCGTTCAGGATCTGAAACAATATGTTGATGATGATTTTGCAAAAAGTGTAGAGATAATTTACCGGTCGACAGGAAAAGTTGTAATAACCGGGATTGGTAAAAGCGCCAATATTGCCACGAAGATTGTAGCTACACTGAATTCAACCGGCACTCCTTCGATCTTTATGCATGCCGCGGATGCAATTCATGGTGACTTAGGAACCATACAACACGATGATATTATCATTTGCATTTCAAACAGTGGTAGCACGCCGGAAATCAAAGCACTTGTTCCTCTTTTGAAAATCAGGGGAAACCTGTTGATCGCCTTTACAGGAAACCTTGATTCCTTTCTGGCTAAACATGCTGATCATATCATCAATACAAGCGTAAAAAAAGAGGCGTGCCCCAACAACCTTGCTCCTACATCCAGTACAACCGCCCAGCTCGTTATGGGTGATGCCCTGGCTGTTGCCTTGCTTGAATGCAGGAATTTCACAGATGATGATTTCGCACGGTTCCATCCCGGTGGTGCACTGGGGAAAATGCTTTATCTGAGGGTGGCCGATCTGTACATTCGTAACGAAGTTCCCCGGGTAAATAGTGATGATGATATCAAGACGACGATTATGGAAATTTCGTCAAAACGTCTGGGAGTAACCGCTGTAATGCAAAATGATGAACTCATCGGTGTGATAACAGATGGTGATTTACGTAGAATGCTGGAAAAGAACAATTCGATTGAAGACATTCGTGCAGTTGATATCATGTCCTCACATCCCCGAACAATCGATAAAACTACGCTCGTTGTTGACGCCCTGAACATCATGAGAAAGAACAACATCACGCAGCTTCTTGTTTTGGATGGCACTAAATATGTTGGGGTTATTCACCTGCATGATATACTACAAGAGGGTATTTTTTAGCAATGTATTGATTCTTAACTTTAAAAGTAAATTCTTTGGGGCAGGATCATTGAAATTTTAAGTCATCATTATCCGGTTTCGATAATAGGAATGCCGGAAGTATGATTTTTTCAAAACAACTTTCAGGAAAATTTCGATTTGGTTGGTTTAAACTGATCAATACTAACAAAGTTAAAATTTATTCGTTATAATAAAATCAAATTTCAGGATAGGTTCAATTCAAATGCAAAAACGGTCTACGATAAAATATCCACTTCTCTTTCTTCTCATTTTCTTTTTGTCATTTCACTTATCAGGACAGATCACAAAAATTATGGGCAAGGTTACCGATGCGGATTCACATGAAGCTGTTCCGTTTGCAAATATTTATTTTAAAGGAACAACCATTGGAGTGACCTCTGATTTCAACGGTAATTTCTCTATCGAAACCCGTACTCCGGGCGATACGCTTGTGGCTTCCTGTGTAGGGTATAAAATGCAAAAATCTGTAGTCCATAAAAATAAATTCCAGGAAATTAATTTCGATTTGTTATCGCAGCATGTCAATCTACCTGAACTCGTTATTTTGCCAGGTGAAAATCCTGCTGAAATACTTCTCAGGAAAATCATCGAGAACAAGGATAAGAACTCTATGAAGGAATTCGATGCGTACCAATATGAAGTGTACAATAAAATTGAGATCGATGCCAACAACATCAGTCAGCGAATTCAAAACCGCAGGATACTGAGGCCTTTTAAATTCATTTTCGACCATCTTGATACATCAACGGTGAACGGGAAAGTTTATCTTCCTATCTTCCTGTCGGAAACCTTTTCAGACTTTTATTTCAGGAAAGAACCGAAATCAGAAAAAGAAGTGATCAAGGCCGTTAAAATTTCAGGTGTTGAAAATGAAAGTGTCTCGCAGTTTCTCGGCCAAATGTTTCAGAATTACAATTTTTATGATAATTACATTACCATCTTTCAAAAAAACTTTGTCAGTCCGATCGCAAATTTTGGGTTAAACACTTACAAATATTACCTTGTCGACAGCAGTTACATCGAAGGCAAGTGGTGCTATAAAATCATGTTCAAACCGCGCCGAAAACAGGAGCTAACGTTTACCGGAAATTTCTGGGTAAATGATACTACTTATGCTATCAAGCAATTTAAGGTAAGGATTGCAGAGGATGCCAATATCAATTATTTGAACGATCTGGTACTGAGCCAGGAATTCAACCTTATCGACGGAAAATACTGGATGGTAACCAGAGATCAGGGAATAGGCGACTTCAACATCCTTCAGAATAGTAAGACATTGCTTGGGTTTTTCGGTAAGAAAACCACCACTTACCAAAATTTTGTTTTTAATCAACTAAGAGACAAAAAATTTTATTCGTTGCCAACAAATGTTATTGTTGACAAAAAAGCTTACGATAAAGGTGATGCTTACTGGAAAGCTAACCGCGTAGATTCGCTGACAAGGGATGAAAAAACAATCTATCACATGATTGATACGCTAAAAAAACTTCCCGCTTTTAAAACCTGGGTTGATATCGTTCAAACTATCATTACGGGTTATTACAGCAATGGCAAATTTGAAATCGGCCCGTATGCTTCCCTGGTGAGCTTTAATGCAATCGAAGGTGCACGGTTCAGGTTTGGGGGCAGGACTACAACGAAATTCAATGAACAGATAAGGCTCGACGCTCATGTTGCTTATGGTACCAAAGATCAAAGATTCAAGTATGGAGGAGGTATACTCTATCTGCCGAACAAAAATCCCCGACGAGCGTTTGGTCTCAATTACAAATATGAGATGGAACAATTGGGCAATAGTCCAAATGCGTTCCGGGAGGATTTTCTGTTTGCAGCGCTTTTCAGACGAAATCCGGCAAATAAACTCTCGCTCACCAACGAATATAATGGTTATTATGAGCACGAATGGTTCACCGGGTTTATAAATAGGATCAACCTGATGCATAAAGACATTATTCCTGTTGGGGAAGCAAAAGTTGAATTATATGATGGTACTGGTGATGCCGTGGAAAAAGACAAGATTACAACTTCCGAAGTTCGTCTTGAATGCCGCTTTGCTTTTAATGAAAAATTCATCTACCGGAATTTTGACCGGGTCAGTGTCGGAACACGTTATCCAACGGTAGCCTTGCAGTATAGTTTTGGCATTCCGGGCCTTTTGGGCGGCGAATATCAGTACCACAAAGTTAAAATCGGTATTCGTCATTGGTTCAATGTATTCGGCTTCGGTTGGTCGAAATATGTTGTAGAGGCCGGACGGATTTGGGGAAAATTGCCTTACCCTTTACTCGAACTTCCTCCGGGCAATGAAACATTCCTTTTTGATGAAGATGCTTTTAATCTGATGAACTACTATGAATTTGTTAGCGATGAATATGTAAGTGTGCTTTATACCCATCATTTCGACGGATATTTCCTGAACCATATTCCACTGATGCGTAAACTCAAATGGCGTGAAGTGGGTTATTTCAGAGGGATATGGGGAACACTGTCACAGCAAAATAAGAATTTTAACAGCCTGCCCGATATTACCCACACACTGGAAAGACCCTACATGGAAGCAGGTTTCGGAATTGAAAATATTTTTAAAATTTTCAGGGTTGATGCCATCTGGCGATTATCACAACTGGATAATCCGAATATAAATAAGTTTGCCCTTTTTGGTTCATTTTATTTCAGCTTCTGATTGTCATGTAATTAATCCGTTCAAACTTAATAATTTGAAACTGCCGATTTCCTCTGCTTATTCTTATTATTCTTACATTTGGCAATTGTTTTTTTTAAAGTATGATTCTACGGACTGAAAATCTTATCAAGAAATACCGGCACCGTACGGTCGTCAATAAAGTGACGGTAGAGGTGAAAAATGGAGAGATAGTCGGGTTACTTGGGCCTAATGGCGCCGGAAAGACCACCACATTTTATATGATCGTTGGGTTGATCAAACCGCTGGCAGGTAAAATATTTCTTGAAAATATTGATATTACCGATGAACCGATGTACAAACGGGCGCAAAAAGGAATCGGCTATTTACCGCAGGAAGCTTCTGTTTTCAGAAAACTGAGTGTGGAAGACAACCTGAAAGCTGTTCTGGAATTTACCGGACTTACTAAAACAGAGCAGAAAGCCAGACTGGAAAACCTGATCGATGAATTCGGGCTCAGCCATGTTAGGAAAAGCCTTGGCATACAACTCTCGGGGGGTGAACGGCGACGTACTGAAATCGCTCGTGCGCTTGCCGTCGATCCGCGGTTTATTCTTCTTGATGAACCATTTGCAGGTGTAGACCCGATCGCCGTTGAAGATATTCAAACCATTGTCGCAAAATTAAAAGATAGGGACATCGGCGTGCTGATCACCGATCACAATGTACACGAAACGCTTTCTATTACCGACCGGGCTTATCTTTTGTTCGAAGGTTCTATTCTAAAATCCGGCACTTCGCAGGAACTGGCAGAAGACGAACAGGTGAGAAAAGTCTATTTGGGTAAAAATTTCGAACTGCGCCGTTAGGTTTTTTCATTCCTCTGTATTTCTTCTTTCCCCACTTTTGCCAAATATTGACCGTATCAGATCACCAGCCACACTCACAACCGTTGCAGAAAAGTTCTGATTTTTGGCATTGTTATAATCCAGTGCTGCCCCTAAAAAATTGTTGCTTTTGCTTTTTGCTTTGGCTCTTTTTAGGTATGCATCCGTATAATTCGGGTTTAATTTCAGTGTTTCATTAAAATCCAAAATGGCTTCCTTATAATCCTCCAAAAAATAATAATTTACTCCCCTCAGGTAATAAACTTCCGCATTGAGTGTATCTGTTTCAAGAATCGTATTGCATTGTTCAATGGCTTGCTTGTATTGACCTTTTTCAGTATCATCGATGGCTAATTGCAGGCGATCTGGTGGAGAAGTCTGTGATTTCGAACCATTGCTGATCAAAATTAAAATCAATATGATTAGGCTGTACTTCATTGGATCTGTTTGCAAATTTAGGACGAATTGATTCTTTTATTGTTACAAGAGTATCCAGAATCTATAAACTCATCTTTGCTGTTTCTCTGATAAGTTTCCAGGCCTTGTCCACATGGCTTTTGTTCACGTTGGTCTGTCCAATGACCATTCGAAGTGTATATTTTCCATTAAGCTTGGTATGCGTCATAAACATTTTACCGGTGGCATTCACTTTGTGAAGCAAGGTCTCATTTAGTTCATTCAGTTCTGCCTCATTATTTATTTCGGATGGATGAAACCGGAAACAAACAAGGTTCAGTGTTCTTGGTGTCAATAATTCAAAAGATTCATCCATGCTGATTTGTTTTTCCAGTTCTATGGCAAGTGCAATGTGAAACCTGATCTTTTCCTTTATTCCTTCCACTCCAAAATTCCGGATCACGAACCAGAGTTTCAAAGCCCGGAAACGCCGGCCTAACTGGATTCCCCAGTCGCGGTAATCATTTACCATTCCCGATGTTTTAGTTTTCAGATATTCCGGATTAATACTGAATGTCTTGATCAGCGATTCTTTATCCTTTACAAAGTAAGCCGAACAATCGAAATTTGTGAACATCCACTTATGTGGATTGAAAACAAAGCTATCAGCCTTATCAATCCCGTCGATCATCCAGCGGAATTCATCCAGCAGTAGCGCTGTTCCGGCAAAAGCGGCATCCACGTGAAGCCAGATGTTATATTTGGCATGTGATTTCGGCAATCTCCTTTAAAGGATCAATAGCAGTGGAGCCGGTTGTACCCAAGGTTGCAATAACACATACCGGTATGAATCTATCTTTTAAATCCCGCTCAATTGCTTTTTGAAGGGCAACAGGACTCATTCTGAACGTATCATCAACCTCGATTTTTACAAGGTTCTTTCTCCCAAAACCGGCAATTTTAGCTCCTTTTTCGATGGATGAATGAGTTTCAGTAGAGCAATAAACCCTGAATTTATTTTCATGAAATCCTTCTTCGTTGATTTTGAAATTTGTAATCCTTTCGCGTGCTGTAAGAAGTGCAGTTAACGTAGCTGTTGAAGCTGTATCCTGAATAACACCGTGAAAAGAAGATGGCAGTCCGGTCATTTCCTTCAGCCAGTTCATCACTTTTTCTTCCAGTTCAGTGGCTGCCGGTGAAGTTTCCCAAATCATACACTGTGCCCCAAGCGTAGCGGTCAGCATTTCGGCAAGGATGGATGGATAACTCGAATTGGCTGTGAAATAAGCAAAAAAATCAGGGCTCTGCCAATGGGTCATACCAGGAAGAATGATACGAATAAAGTCCTGAAAAATCTGATCCATCGACTCTGATTTTTCCGGAGGATTATCCGGAATTTGATTATAAATTTTGTACGGTTGCACCTGCGATTTTACCGGATATTGCTCAATATTCTCAAGATAATCGGCCATCCAGTCGGCGAAAATGTGGGCTTGTTTTCTGAATTCTGTTGCATTCATAGTATAGAATTAATCGGGATCACTAAATTAACGAAACTCAGTATATGAAAAAGAGTCCCGCTTGCGGGCGGGACTCTAACCAAAAACCAATTTAAACCATGAAAACTACTAACGAATTATGATTCGTTTTACAGTATTTCCCTGGTAGTTTTCAATCACAAGGAAATACATACCTTTATTCAGAGTACTCAAATCGAGTGTGGTTCTCATTCCGTTTCCGGATGTTACAATATCTTTCGAAAATACAACAGAACCCAGTGAATTGAGCACGTTGACCGCCACATTCTCATTCAGAACGTTTCCTAATTCAACTGTAAATATACCATTATTTGGATTAGGATATACAAAAATAGTATTTATATCATTTTCCTCAACCGAAATACAAGTATTTACGGTAATATAATCAGGGAAGCTAACCGAAGTGGTATCTTCTCCATCTGATACAATAAGGGATACATCATATATACCAGCGGTTTCATAAGCAACGGTTGGATTCTGGTTATTTGATACTGCAGGTGTTCCGCCTTCAAATGTCCATTCCCATGAAATTGCATTCCCCAGTGATAAATCGGTAAAACTCACCATATCGCCTTCACAAATTTCCGTATTGTCAGCACTGAAATAAGCCACAAGCGGGTTTCCTGTAAAACCGAAAAATTCGAGGTAAGAAGCCATCAGTTCTTCTTTTGTTGAAGGGGAAGTTCCGTCATCAAGACCACCGAATTCATGCGAACAGGCAATGGTACGATAGGTGCCTTCATCGTACGCTACACCGGTACCGTATGAAGGTGACTGGTTCTGGAATATGTTGTACGCTGCACCGACCGGACCTATGTGATCGATCCAACTATTGTCGCCCGAATAATTAAAAGACATGCCTTCGGTAAATGTACCCGTTTGACCTAAAATGGTTCCGAGATCACTGGCACCATCACTGGTTGCGTTGACATTAAACATATCATGAACCGGGGTTTGTGCATCAAAATACCAGGTATCTCCTCCTTCCATATAAAGATTTCCACCACCATCTAGATAATCGGCAAGTGTTTGTCCTTCAGAAGATGAAAGTACATGGTTGTCGGGGTAAATGCCGAGACAGACAAATATCGAAGAATATAGGCTTAAATTAGACGGGAAAGTTGTAGAATACTCTGCAGAAAAATCGAGGTTGGCGAGCGCATCCAGCATGCTTTGTGCAGAATTATTATTGCCATCGAGGTCAAGTAACAACACCGGGATTTGTCCGATCACTTCGCTGAATGATCCTGTTACCATTATATTCATATCAGCAGTGAAAGCAAGGTTGAATTGTGCAAGATGACCTGCTGGTGTAGCAATATCCGCAGAAATAACGAACGATTGTTCGGATGAAGTTCCCGGACCGACATTTCCGTAATTCACCGATGCCTGCTGAATCGTTACGAAAGGATCGGTACAGTTCAACATTCCGCCAACATTGTAAGCAGTCGAAGAGCCGTTATTTTCAACATTCATCACAATCGAAACCGTTTCTCCCGGATCGATTTTTCCATTATTATTACCCGTCGGGTCGGAAATCGTATAATCTCCTAATTCAAGTACAGGGGCATGCAGCATGACCGACATTGTTCCTGTCCATGAACTCTTGCCAGCATCCTCAAACTCAACTTCAAAGACGGCATAATGGGTATCAGGAGCATCTTCTGCAACACTTATTGAAAAAGCACCATCGCCATTAACAACCGTTCCGGCAGGAACATCGCCATACGTATATGAATCCTCAATAATTGTTATATAGGGATCGGTCGATTGCAATGTAGCGGTTACACCGGAAGCAACTTCGTTTCCTACATTTTCGGCTGCTATATTCAGCATGACAGTTTCGCCGTAATCAGCCTGTCCATTATTATTTCCTCCAGAATCATCCACATCACAACTGCTAACTATTAGATAAGCACCTGTTGGAGGAACTACAGTAACATCTTCATCAATGGTCTCCATATTAAATGCCGTCACAACCAGTTTGGCAGTTCCCGGAGTTAAGGTTTGCGGAAAGGACACGGTACCAGTTGCATTTGTGACACCATGAAAATACTCACCATCTTGTGATAAACAAACCATTGCATTCGGTACAGGACCATTCGGTCCTGTAATGGTTGTTGTAAAATCAAGACCAACAAGAACCAGGTTGCTGGATAAAGTTAAATCACCGGGAGTATCTGTACGAGGCTGCATGGCAACATCACCGAAAAGTGTCCATGTCTTGGCAGTTTCCCAGTCATCCGTACCACCCGATTCAGTTGTCATCAAAACGAGGCCGTTGAATACAATGGAACCGATGGTAGTTCTTCCTTCAGTAGTTGAAATACCATTTTGGCCGGGATGGGCGGTATAATCATATCCACCAATAAGCAAATCATCAAAATAATCTTCCCCTCTCATCGGCGGGTCCCACGGCTGACTAATTGTACCTCCAAGAAACATCACCGCACCACCATTATTCTTTTTCAGCCAGGCTTCAGCAAAACAATCCGAAGGATCATGAAAATTCCCATTGTTGCAAGCAACTGAAAAGATTATTGGCAGCATATCTCCATTTGTCAATGCGTTCACATTGTTGTTGCTAAATCCGGTTGTTCCCCATGAAGTCGGTGAACCGTGTCCGCAATAATTAATGATACTGATGCCCGTGTTTACAGCATTGCTTACGTTTGAAGCACCTGCACCCGGATCGTAAGCTGTAAAATAATTATCGTATGTAAAGGGATCGAGTTTATTATCCCATATATTCTGGATGTGCACTTTATCCATTTCACCATCATCTCCAATTCCCGAACCCTGATCCGATCCAATACCCAACGCCCCCTTATACCAGGTTCCTCCCGTTTCAGGATTGATTTCATAGTTCATTACCTTATCAACCTGTAGCGTTACCTGAGCGGCTGAATTAGCTGAAAACCGTCCGATGCAAATATCCGGTTGCTGATCCGATCCTGCCACGCATCCAAGTTGCGGATCCATGGGAGCACTTTGCGATGTACCGATATCTGATTTAATATCTGCCCAATCGCCCACCAACTGAACATATAAAATATTGTTATTTGCATTGTAATCGTTCTGTATCAGGGTTTTTACATTTGTACCCGTGCTCACCACTTCTTCAAATACGTTATAACCCTTATCTTTTTTCCAGTCGATGTACGGCTGAATTGCAGTTTCATCACGGTTCGTGCAGATGACAAGAATATCGCCGAATTCTCCGATAGTAAGGTCTTCCAGTGTTTGCTTATAATTGATGAAAACCGTCCGGTAAAGTCCATCCAATTCCCTTAGTATTTTCTGAGGCTGTTTACTCAATGGGTTCACAACCGGTGAATCGTTTTCAATAAGCTGAACCGTAAGATTTTTATAAACACGCAGGACGTTTTGAACAGCATTGTAACGAAACGGATAAACATAAACCGTTGTTCCCCTTAAATCTTTAAGAATATAGGGAGAAGTATTCGATGCAAGTTGTTGAGGATACCATTCATCTCGCATTGAAGAAGGGCTGATCTGATAAGGAATGGTTGAAGGGTCCTGATCGCGGTAAATAACACCCCGCGAAGGTAACATCGGATCGCTTAAAGAATATTCGACATAATCTCCTTCAATAACATTGAGGGTTACATTTTTATTTCCACTAAGAACCACTGATGCGTTAAGAAAAGGAAGTTCTGCAAAACCATTTAACCGTGTAAAGACAGTACCTTCAAAAATCAGCTTTGTGTAGTTAATATTATCGATAGTTACCGAAGTTAAGTCGTAGTTTCCCAGTGTAAAATTAAGTTCATAAATTTTACTCTGAGGCTGGCTGAAAGTCACGTCATAGCCTTTGCCAGCGAATAATCCTGAATAACATAATAAAAAAGCAAAAGAAAAAGTAAATAGAAATTTTTTCATACTCTTGTTGTTTGAAATAAAATATTCCCTGATTAATTTCAGGGAATATTATACGATCATTTTAATTATTTAGTTTGAACGAACAATTCGTCTTACTATAGAATATTCGGAGGTTTCAATCCTGCAATAATAAATACCGGCTTCCAGGCTTTCCGCGTTGAAAGTTATCCTGTGATTTCCTGCCGAACCGGATGTTTTATCTTCGAAAAATGCTACCTGCTGACCAAAGGTATTGAATATAGTGATCCTGACTTTGGATAAGGTATTCAGGGAATAATCAAGCGTAAACTCACCTGTAAACGGATTCGGGTAGATGTTTACTTTTTGGTTATCCGAAAGCTCAATAACGCCGGTGTAAATAAAGTGGAAGGTGTTGGACGACTCGGATACGCAACCAAATTCACTGGTGACAATCACATAATAATCACCTGTTGCATTAGGTGCATACGTTTGACCTGTAGCACCTGAAATTATTCCATTTTCATTGTACCATTGATTACCAGCAGCAGAACTTGACGTAAGTGCGTTACCGTTTTGCGTAATAACCGGTGTCGCAGGCGTTGGATGCACTGTGACTGTGACATCATCATTAATTGTATTTTCACCATCATCGACTACAACATGATAGGTAGTTGTAACATCAGGTGTTGCTAAGGGATTTGAAATGGTCGGATTATTAAGGCTGTTAGCCGGCAACCAAGTATAGGTATAGGTTCCTGAACCGCCACTGGCAAATGAATTCAGTTGTGAACTCTCACCTTCACAAATCTCCTGCGGATTTGCATACATCATCACACCAAGAGGAGCAAGACCACCAATCGCCGGGAATACAATGAAATCAACGTATGCGCAATCACTACCACTGGAAACAGAAACATCTTTTGAATATTCCCATTTAAATGTGTGAGATCCTGCGGTGACGGGATATGAAACTTCACTCCATGCTACATCACCGGACCACTGATCGACCATAGACCCGTCAATATAAAATTTAAGATAGTCGTAGGAAGCTTCGGAAGAAACTTTCCTGTAAAAACTGATCTGATCATCAGTTGAAACTTCTGCTGTAAGATACATCACTGAAGACTGATTGTCGCTTATATCGCCTGATGCACTGCAATATGTTCCTTCATATGGTGAAGAACTGTCAATGATCCAGTTAGCATTCCCGCTGAATTCCCATGGAAATGAATCAAATCCGCCTGATTCGAAATCTTCAACAACAAGTCCTATGGTCATAGAAAGCATGGAATTTGCCGAATAAGGGCCGGATTCAACATCATAATTTAATTGTGCCACTTCTCCAATTTGTGCTGTTGGAGAAACTGTGACATTAAAGATCGCATTTTTTGTCTCACCCGACATAATTGTCTGCAAATCATAATTCGCATTGTTTACTGTAATTGAAGGGCTGGCAGATAAAGCTGTAGCTATGGAATTTACAGCGTCGCAACTGCCCTCATTGACATTCGGGACAAGGATGTTGGCTGTTTCACCCGGATCGAGCCTGCCATTGTTGTTTCCGCTTGCATCATCAATTGTATAAGAACCGATAGTCAATACCGGTGCATTGAGCGTGACATTGATCATCGAATTCCAGGTTTCATTGCCGTCAGTTATAGAAAGATCAAATTGAGCTACATGCTGGTCCGGTATCATTTCATCCACCGTAAAGCTAAACGCGTTTGTTAATGAAACCGAATTTCCAGCCGGAATATTCGGCCAGCTATTCGTGCCGCTATTGATTGTTATGTATTCATCTGTTGTTGAAAGTGTCGCTGTAACATTAGATGCTACCTGGCTGCCAAGATTTTCAAGGCTTATATCGAGCATGATATTTTCACCAAAATCAACATTGCCGTTCCCATTGCCGCTACCATCGTTTATTGTCATTACATCGAATAAAACATAGGGGCCGGTAGGTGAAGCCACCGTCACAGTGCCGATATAAGGTTTAATATTCTGACCGGTAATGACCACATTGGCTTCTCCGGGAACTACTATTGGATTAAACATATTTACTTCAGCAAGTCCGGTTTCATCTGCCACAGTTGCTCCATTAACGACACCATCCTTCGAAATAGCAACATAAGCATACGGTTCTGTATTAACGGTAAAAGTAGCAGCGGATAGCGGCATCAGGTTAGCATAATTGGCTGTGGTTTCAGGAGGCTGTGAAAAATATATGCTTAATGAAGGATCGCCCATCAGGTGATAAATTTCCCAATAATATGTGATCATACTCGATCCGGCTTGTGTTACGGCAAGGTCACCTGCTTGCGGCATCTGACCCTGAGTTACATACCATTCGTCCAACATTTCCCCATGGTCATGGAAGGTACGGTCATAAGCACCCAAATTGTTGGCATTGTAGGTTGGGTTAGCCGAAACAGTTTTAAAACCGACGCCCCACCAGAAATCTTCATCCCAGTAAGTACTGTTTGAACCTCCTATATATCCTACCGCACCTTTATTGGCTGCACGTACAATTTCTTCTCCGAAGCATGTGCCCTGAAACGACACCGCCAAGCAGCAATTACCAACCATCAATGGGTATTTATGGTCATTTGTCAAACCCGGAATGTCACCAATGTTGAATGACGGGTCAGCCCAACCTAATTGGCTGCAATGTGCAGTATAATTGGCATAAGAAACACCATTGCTGATATCGTTATGAATGTTTTGCGAATAGTTTCCACCGCCCGGTTCGGGTTGAAGATATGTATGCGAAAACAAGCCATGCGCTTCATTAAAATAGTTATTCGTTCCATAATTGATCTGACCATTGCCCCAGGTCAACTGATGTGATGCATCCGCACCGGCAACCATGACAACCTCATCAAGAAATGATGGATCGGGGAAAAGATACTGTTCATATTCGAGGGTTTTATCAATCTGCGGTTGTAATTCAGTAAGGTTATTGGCTGAAAATCTGCCGTAATAGCATTCAGGGTAAATATCGCCTGCACCATCATAGCAAAAATAATAAAGATCGGAAACATGTGCACCTGTAGTGCCACTGAAAGCAGGTATTTGAGCCACATCACCAACCAAGAGGACAAAGGTTTGCGGATTTACACCAGCAGCGGGATTCTGAAACAAATTTTGCAGGTAATTCTTGATCGAAGTCGTGGTTGTTCCAACATCAGGGTCATTAGTATAAGCCTCAATTACATAAAATCCTTTTTTGGTTTTCCATTCAATAAAGGGTTGAAGGGCTTCCTGGAACATCGGATCGGAAACAATAACGTATGTAACCGGTTCATCCATGACAAGTTCTTTGCCTTTTACCGGTTTAAAATTTACCAGTTCCGAATAAATTCCTTCATAATACGGGGAGAAATATTTCTTTTTATTGTTGATTGTTGATTGAACATCGGCATTGGCAAAATTTATTTTTACCTGAACATTAGTATAAACTTTAATCGAGTTCATAACCGGGTTATAAAGAACCGGAGAAATCTCAACCCTTGCAATTCTGACACCACGCATCATTCCGAGATCAACGACCTTTACAAGCTGTTGCCCGGAAAATCCGTTTACTTTATAGGCCGCTTTGTTATACACAAACGGAACATCATCTGCGTTATCCACACTCTTGCTTAATGGTGGCTGAACCGGCAGAATAAAGTTATTTATCCCGTAATCGGCAAGGTTGTATTCTTCATAAGATTCATACAAAACCTGTGTTTCGATGGTTGCATTTAAAGGTATTTCGATCAATTTCTTCATTACCGGGAGTTGGGGATTTCCTTCTTCCATCGTATAACCATAATCTCCAACATTAAACATGGTGAAATCACCTTCTTTGGTATTTACATTTACAAAACCTATATCGGTAAGGGTATTAGTGATTTTTAGCTGTGTATAGGTATTATCGTCTACAGTGAATTTTGAAGTTCCGTTTGCTGCGACTTTAATATTCCCTGCAAACACTGACTCAGCAGTAAACAATACCAACGCCAAAAATATACCCGAAAGGTTAACAAAAGTAGTCTTCTTCATTGTTCGAAATTTTTAATTATTCAATCAAATTTTTTTAACATAAAAAACAGGCAAAGTTATTAAAAATATATCGAATATCCTAAATAACTTTTATAAGACAATGACGATCCCGGAAAGGTTGTATAGTCAGGCAATTATTGACTTTTTAGTTGGTCTGTCAGCCTGCTTTTCAGGTACCTTTCTGAAAATTGTTTTACAGGAAACCAGGAAGCCGCTGTTCCGATTAAAAATACAATGCAAAAAACGGCCAGAAAATCGAACGCCATCATCTTAACAGGGTAGTATGGAATAATGAAAGCATTCGCATCGCTGCCAAGCTTGATCAGGCCGAATTTAATTTGTATAAAACAAACGATATATCCGAGGATCAGGCCTGCAATTGTTCCGGTAAGTGTGATGATAATTCCTTCGGTGAGAAAAATTCTTTTAATTCTTTTCTTGTCGGTTCCCATGCTGAAAAGAACGGCAATGTCTTTCTTTTTATCGAGAATCAGCATTGATAACGAACCAACAACATTAAATGCGGCAATAATGATTATGAATGAAAGAATGAAGAAAATAGCCCATTTTTCAGATTTCATGATCTTATAGAGTAATTCTTCCTGCTGAAACCGGTTTTTGACGTCAAACTGCTGGCCGGCAATTTCCTTTACTTTATTCTGAATCCGGCTCACATCCGCATCCGGCTTAAGCCGCAGTTCGATACCAGTCACTTCTGTTGTGTATTGAAGAAGATTACGTGTAAAATCAATCGGAAGGATCACATATTTCGAATCGATATCGGGTTGAACAGAAAACACGGCACTTGTAAAAATCACACCTGTATTAAAAGACTGATTCATAGTGACGAACCTTTTTTTTGTTCTGCGCGGCACATACACAACGACCGGATTTGAAAAATCGTTGATCTTAACACCCAGATCATATGCCACAAGATACCCCATCACCCCAAAATTATCGTTATCATATTTTAGTGTAAATGTACCGTCGATGAGCATAGTGTCGAGGGGATTATCCTTCAAGAAATCGTTGCTGACTCCTTTTATTGTTACAATGTCCTGTTCGGATTTATATTTCAGCAATGCATTTTCTTCAACCACTTCGGTGTAGCTTGCTACTCCAGGTATATTCATTATTTCTTTCTTAGGGATGCGACCGGCATCGAAAGTCTTACCCTCCTTCACAGTGATCAATATATCCGGGTTAAATGCATTCAATAACGATTTGGCTAAATCTTCAAATCCGTTAAAAACACTAAGGACAACAATCAGGGCGAACGTTCCGACAGTAACACCCACCACCGAAATTGCCGAAATTATATTGATAATGTTCTGCGATTTCTTTGAAACCAAATAACGTTTAGCTATGAAAAACGGCAGGTTCATTGTTTCCAGGCTTTGACAATAAGACCAGTCCCCGTTTTATGTTCAGTATATAAATCAAGGAAATTGAGAACAATCGCAAATGGAAATGTGACAATGTAATAGAACGGAAGAATGACAAAGAAAATTCGCGATGCATTCACCATTTTAATCGGATATTTCATCGACAATTTCCAGGAAATTTTACCGGGGGAGCCATAACTGAATCTCGCAGATGTTGTTGTAAATCCTGCACGCTGCAGTTTTTCCTGTATCTCATTTTTATTGTAGCCATCCCGCACATGCTCTTCGATAAACGATTCATGTTCATGATCGTGAACATCTGACCCGCCCTGATCGGAAGGGGTGGAAATTAATACCATCCCGCCCGGTTTTAACGAAGCATAAAAGTTCTCAAATACTTTTTCATCCTCTAAAATATGTTCCATCACATCAACCGACAGGATGAGATCAAACAAGCCATTTTTCCTGTATTCCGTAAGATCACCCACACTAAATGAAACATTGTCTTTTCCTATTTTTTTAAAGAAATGGCTGCAATCTTCTATCTGATCTTCTTTTACATCGATCGAAGTTATTTCCCAGTTTCGGTTTCTATTCGCAAGATAATAACTGTATTGTCCGAAACCTGAACCAGCATCAAGGATACGGGCGTCATTATTCTTTTGTTTTGCCCATAAACGGATTTCTTTCTTTACATGCCATGTACGAAGCAGCAAGAGATCGAGCAAACGGTAAAATAATTTCCTGAGGAAGGGAGTCCGGTTAAAAACGTTTCCAAGGCTTCTTTTTATTGGATCGTATTGCATGCAACTTTTGACTTTTAGATGGTTATAAAATAATGAATGTACCTCCGGTCCGCCGGATTATCTCCCTGATCAATCATCCAGCAGTTTTTCAATATTTTCAATGTAATCAAGTGAATCGTCAAGGTAAAACTGCAGTTCGGGTATGGCCCTTACCTGATGGCTGATCCGTTGTCCGAGTTTGTACCTGATCTCTTTCTGATGCGACCTGATTTCATCAATCATTCCCGGTTTGTCTCCAACAGCAAATATACTCAGGTAAGCCTTTGCCATAGATAAATCTTTTGTTACATGCACCTTTGTCACTGTGATCATTGCTCCCTTGAACAAAAAAGTGGTCTCCAATTGAAAAATTTCGCTGAGGTCCTTTTGCACAAGCCTTGCTATTTTATTTTGTCGTGTCGATTCCATAATGCAAAAGTAAGATTATCTTATGAAAGCAAATGTATATCTGATCAACCGCAAATCAATTTTCGTACTTTTGCTCTCTTTAAAATCACTTACTAACAATGAAAAGTATCTGTGTGTTTTGCGGGTCGAGTACCGGCTCAAATGAACGTTACAGGCTGCATGCAAAAACTTTTGGAAAACTGCTGGCCGAAAATAATTTGAACCTGGTTTACGGAGGAGGAAAAGTCGGACTGATGGGCGTTCTTGCCGACAGTGCTCTTACTGCTGGTGGAAAGTGTTACGGTGTCATTCCGAAAAGTATCGCCGACCTTGAAATAGCCCACGACCATCTTACCGAATTGCATATCGTAAATAATATGCAGGAACGCAAACTGATGATGATGGAAATGTCGGATGCTTTCGTTGCTTTGCCCGGTGGTATGGGAACACTGGACGAGTTGGCGGAAGTTTTGACCTATAACCAGCTTCGTATCTTCGATAAACCCGTTGGATTGCTCAATGTGAATGGGTATTTTGATCATCTGCTCAAATTTTTCGATCACGGAGTTCAGGAACGTTTCATCAGGGAAGAGCATAAAAATAACATCGTTGTTGCACAAGACGGCGGTGAACTGCTTGAGAAATTGAAATCCTTTGTGCCGGTTCATATCGGTAAATGGATTCGTGATATTAAAAAAGAAAGTGCGATTGAACCATAAATTTACCATATCATAAATCTGAAACAGATTATATGCTGATCATTGGGATAACCGGGACACTTGGAGCAGGAAAAGGGACCATCGTCGATTACCTTGTTTCGAAAAAAGGATTTGCTCATTACTCGGTGAGGGATTTTTTATTGAAGGAGATCAAACGAAGAGGCCTTCCCGAAAACAGAGACAGCATGGTGATCGTAGCCAATGAACTCAGATCAAAGCACTCACCGTCCTTTATTACCGATCAGTTGTATTATGAGGCTGTGAAAACAAAAAAAAATGCAGTAATTGAAAGTATACGTACACCAGGCGAAGTAACTTCATTGCGTGCAAAAGCGGATTTTCATCTTTTTGCTGTGGATGCCGATCCTAAATTAAGATACTGGCGAATCAGGATGCGGGATTCGGAGACCGACCAGATCGATGAAAAAACATTTATAGAAAATGAACAGCGAGAAATGACCTCCACTGATCCAAATAAACAAAACCTCGGAAAATGCAGGGAAATGGCGGATTATGTGTTTATTAACGATGGAACTATCGGTCAGCTTCATTTGAAAGTTGAAAGGGTTTTAAGAGAAATACAGGGAATTAGTGATTAGTGAAGGGATTGTCGATTTGGAATTTTGTGAAAATTAAAAAGAAGACTATGGATATAAATAATCGTACGGAACATGTAAGGCCAAGCTGGGATCAGTATTTTATCGATCTGGCCCATTCTGTCTCAAAACGGGCAACCTGCGACCGGGGAAGAGCCGGATGCGTGATCGTAAAAGACAGGCAAATTCTGGTGACCGGTTATGTGGGCTCTCCGCGCGGATTAAAACATTGCGATGAAGTGGGCCACCTGATGAAAAAAGTAATCCATGAAGATGGTTCAGTCAGCCAGCATTGTGTGCGGACAGTACATGCCGAGCAGAATGCCATTACACAAGCAGCCCGCCGTGGCATTGCGCTGGAAGGAGCCACCATTTATGTACGAATGACCCCTTGCCGTACCTGTGCTATGCTAATTATCAACTGCGGAATTGAGCGCGTGGTATGTGAAAAAAAATATCATGCCGGGAAAGAATCGGAAGAAATGTTTAAAGAAGCTGGTATCCAACTCGATTATTTTTCGGAAGAGGTTCTTGAATACCCTGGGCAATAGCAGTATTACCAGTTAATAAACTTCGTCAGAAAGAACCTTTACTTCCTGAACAACTTGACAATATCGTTGCCGTTAGCAAAAATGAGCAATGCAAACAGGATCACCATTCCTGTGATCTGGGCATATTCCATAAATTTATCGCTGGGTTTCCGGCGTGTCACCATCTCGTACAGCAAAAACATCACATGTCCTCCGTCTAAAGCCGGAATGGGTAATACATTCAATATAGCCAGCATAATGGAAAGAAACGCTGTAAGTGTCCAAAAGCTTTGCCACACCCATGTGGATGGAAAAATACTGCCAATGGTAATAAAACCTCCTACTGACTCATACGCTTTTACTTCCGGATTAAATAACAGTTTCAACTGTTTGAGGTAATTGCCTACGCCTTTGTATGCTTTGACTGCACCGGCAGGAATGGCTTCAAAAAAATTATATTTAACCTTGTTAAAAGTAAAATAATTATCTAACGGTTTGGGACCAACACCGATTTTACCATTTGCATTGGTAACAACCTGAATAGGAATGGTATCGGACTTTCGTACCACAGTTACAGTAACCTGTTTATTTTTATGATTTTTAACTTCATTAAAGAAATCGCTGAAATAAGGAGTAGGTATATTATTGAAGGCAATAATTTTATCACCTTTTTCGATACCAGCTTTCTCTGCATTTGAATTTTTTGTGAACTCTCCAACTTCAAAAGGTATTCTAAAACTTATAAAATCAGGCGATTTGTGCTTGATGAGTTTATTTAAAAAACCTTCCGGAATCTGCAGGTTTAATTTTTTACCATCACGCTCAACCTGAATGGTTTTAGCATCATCAAGAATAATTTTTTCCGGGATCCTCGCAAAATTATCAACGTATTCGCTATCTACAGAAAGGATTTTATCGCCGTTTCTCAAACCCAACTGCATAGCCAGCGAATCGACCTCTATGCCATATTTTACCTGCGAAGTAGGCAAATATTCTTCCCCCCAGGTCAGGAGCATGAAAATATAAATTATAATCGCCAGGATAATGTTCATAGTAACTCCACCCAGCATGATGATCAGGCGCTGCCAGGGTTTTTTTGAACGGAATTCCCAGGGTTGCGGAGGTGCCTTTAACTGTTCTTTATCCATCGATTCGTCGATCATTCCAGCTATTTTTACATATCCCCCAAGAGGTAGCCAGCCAACACCATATTCGGTTTCTTTATACCTGAATTTGAAAATGGAAAACCAGGGATTAAAAAAGAGGTAAAATTTTTCGACCCTTGTTTTAAACGCCTTGGCAGCCAGAAAATGTCCGAATTCGTGAATGATAACAAGGATGGAAAGACTAAAAAGAAATTGAATAATTTTTATAACAATGTCCATTTATGCAGATTAATTTTTGGGTATAATCAATAACGCAATTGTCCCCTGTTTGTTTTTAACACTTTCACTTTGCCAATAACCCGATCGCAAGTTTTCGGGTTTCATCATCTGTCTCCCTGTAATCTTCAAGGGATGGATTTAGTATAAACCCGACCCGATCCATGCATTTTTCAATTACTTCCGGCATTTCTAAAAAACGGATGCGATCGTTCAAAAATGCATCTACCACAATTTCATTGGCCGCATTGAGAATACAGGGCATATTTCCCCCCTTTTCGAGTGCGCTGAAAGCCAGCGCAAGATTACGAAATTTTTTAATATCAGGGGATTCAAAAGTAAGTTTGGGAAAGTCGGGAAAGCTAAACCGTGGGAAATCAACCTTAAGCCGGTCAGGAAATCCCAATGCAAACTGAATGGGTAAACGCATATCGGGTAAACCCATTTGTGCTTTCATTGAACCATCAACAAACTGAACCAGCGAATGGACAACAGACTGCGGATGAATGATAACATCGATCTGATCTGCATTCAGGCCAAAAAGCCATTTTGCTTCGATCACTTCAAGGCCTTTGTTCATCAGCGAAGCCGAATCAATTGTAATCTTATCACCCATGTTCCAGTTGGGATGTTTCAGTGCCTCCGTTTTGGTGAGCCCTTCCATGGCATCAAGGCTCAAACAACGAAAAGGCCCTCCCGAAGCTGTCAGGTAGATTTTCTCCACACTATCAGGATTTTCGCCTATCAGGCATTGAAAAATGGCAGAGTGTTCAGAATCAACGGGGATCAGCGTAACATTGTTTTCATTTACCAGCCGGGTCACAATTTCACCGGCAACAACCAGTGATTCTTTATTGGCAAGTGCGATCTGCTTTTTCGCTTTGATAGCCTGAATGGTCGGCGACAACCCTGCAAATCCGACAAGAGCAACCAGTACAATATCGATTGTTTCCATTTCAACGACCTGCGAAATGGATTCCTCACCTGCAAATACTTTTATGTTGTGCGGTTGAAGTGCACGAGCTACCTCAGAATATAATTCTTTTTGCCCGATAACCACCGCATTGGGTTTAAATCGCAGGGCCTGGCTGATCAACAGCTCCGAATTTTTCTGAGCAGTCAGCACTTCCAGTTCAAATTTTTCAGGGTGCCGAACCACTACTTCAAGAGCTTGTGTTCCGATGGATCCGGTAGATCCGAGTATGGCGATCCTTTTTTTCAAATTTTTCGTTCAATCTTAAAATGCAATATAATCTTTCGGATTTACCGGTGTTCCATTATACCACAATTCGAAATGCAGGTGTGGCCCCGTTGACAATTCACCTGATTCGCCGATAATGGCAATCGGTTCACCGGCTTTCACGACATTTCCCTCCTGTTTCAACAAAACTGAGTTGTGCTTATACACCGATATAAAATTTCCTTTGTGCTGCAAAGCAATCACATAACCGGTTTGTATAGTCCATTCCGAAAGGAATACAGTTCCATCTAAAGTTGCTTTAATAGCTTCATTTTGTTTTGAAACGATGTCGATTCCATAATGTTTTGTCAAGACATTGAACTCGCTGGTAATAATTCCTTTTAGCGGATTAAAAAAATGAAAATTCGACCGGGAAGAGAGTGATCCTGCAGATTCCCCAGCTTCGTTATAGAAAAGATCGTATGAATTGGCGCTTGTATATTCTTCCCTCAATATGGAATCTTCGGGCGATCGTTTATAATCGATATTCAGGTTGGCTTCGCTGGGTACTTGTGTTTTTGAGGTATCTTCAGGAATTTCCCTGCCTTCGATGATATCCCTTATTTTCTGAATATACTGGTTTTTCTGATCGAAAACTGTCTGAAGAGAATCGGCTACTTTTTCCAGGTGGATCATGTGCTTTCTCAGGTTCACATCCGTATACCCCGGAATGTATTCCCTCAGCGGTGTAAATGCAATTAAAAAAGTGGTGGCTACGATTAACAGGATAACTATGGTTCCTGTAACTATAAACACATTTAATCGCGACAGGCGAAATGAAAATTCCTCCTCAAAAGTATCTTCGTTGCTGATGACAAGCCTGTACTTATCCCTCAGTTTTTTGTACCATTTTCCACCTTTTGTTTTTATTCTTTTTGCGGACATATCCCTACTTTAATTATCGGGTTGCAAATATATCTGATTTTAAGTTAGATTGAATGCGTATTCCTTGGAATTTAAAGACCTTCCATTAAACCTGCTACTGTCATTAACCGGATAATTGTACGCCGGTTAACAATTTTCGGGTCGAATTGTACAAAATAAAATATTTTTGCAAAAAACAAGTTAAATAGTTGAAATCAGGTAAAAAAGCATTTAAAAATAAGCGGCACCCATCTTGACCCGAAAAAAATCAAATAAAACTGTCCTTCTTCTTGTTGCCGGTTTAATTATAATGGTAGCCTACTCATGCTCTACCAAAAAAAACACATTTACACGAAGGGTGTTCCACAACATCACTGGTCATTACAACATGTTTTGGAACGGTAGAGAAAGCTATCGGGAAGGTGTTGCCCAACTTGAAAAAACCGTCAAGGATAATTATAATACCATATTACCAGTATTCAACTATGGGACGGAAACCGAGGCTCAGGCATTGAACAGTTACATGGACAAGGCCATCGAAAAATCATCCATCAATATACAGCGGCACTCAATGTACTTTCGCCATAAAGAATATGTACACTGGATCGACGACAGTTATTTGCTCATAGGGAAAGCCTATTTTTATAAACAGGAATACAACAAAGCCCGCCGAACTTTTGAGTTTGTAATAAACGAATACAAAAAAAACCAGATCAAGTATGAAGCCAATCTTTGGCTTGGAAATTCGTATAATCAGTTAAAGAAATTCAAACGGGCACAATCGGTTCTGGATAATCTCCAGGCGGAGATCAATAAAAATCCAAAAGTTCCTTACAAAGTTCAGCAGTACCTTCCACTTGTTAAAGCCGACATGTATATCCTGCAAAAGAAATATGACCAGGCTGCAGAACAGTTGACCAAAGCACTTTATATGAATCAGCGCCGAAAAATGGATGTCAGAGTCCGTTTTATCCTCGCACAAATCTATCAAAGCAAGGATGAGCTGTATAAAGCTTCGGCATTTTACAAACAGGTGATCAGGAAAAATCCCCCGTACGAAATGGCATTTAATGCCGCTATTAATCTGGCGAAATGCTACGACGTTAAATACGGAGAGGACAGCAAATCGATCGTAAAGAACCTCGAAAAAATGTTGAAAGAGGATAAAAACCTGCCGTATCGCGATCAGATTTATTATGCACTGGCTGAGATCGCCCTAAAAAATCAGCAGGATTCACTGGCTATCAACTACCTGACATTGTCCGTGGCAACTTCAAAAAACAATAATTTCCAAAAGGCAACTTCGTCACTAAAACTGGGTGATATTTATTTCGGGCTACCGCAATATAAATTAGCTCAGGCATACTATGATACTGCGGTTCAAGTGCTGCCTAAAGATTATCCGGATTACAACTTAATCGTAGCACGTACCAATTCGCTTACCGACCTGGTGACCAACCTGATCGTCATTGAAACAGAAGACAGCTTGCAAAAAATTGCCGCAATGTCGGAAGAGGAACGGAATGCCGTGATCGATAAAATCATAGCGAACGTGATCAAGGATGAAGAACAGCAAAAGGAAATGGAACAACAACTACTGACTTCTATGGCCAATCAGAGTGCCAGTAGTATAAATAATATCGGCGGTCCGATCGGAAGCGGTGGCTGGTATTTTTATAATCCGGCTGCATTAAGCAATGGTCGTTCCGAATTTGCAAAAAAATGGGGACCCCGGAAACTTGAAGACAACTGGTTTTTATCCAATAAACAATCAACCTATCAGCCCGGGGAGGAAGAAATTGTTGAAGCTGCGGACAGTACCGCAACCGACAGCATAAAAATCGTTTCAAATGATCCCCATACGCGTGATTACTATTTACAGAACCTTCCGTTTACCGACACACTGATCGCAGTCTCCAATGCGAAGATAGAGGACGCATATTTTAACCTTGGGTTCATTTATAAAGATAAACTGGACGATTATCCAAAAGCTGAAGCAGCTTTCGATACTTTACTCAAACGATTTCCGGATAATAAAAACCTTCTCGAAATTTATTATCAGCTTTACCGTATTTATACCGTCGAAGAGAAACCTGATGAAGCGGCGGTATATAAAAACCTGATCGTTGAAAATTATCCTGAGAGTGATTATGCCAAATTACTGATCGATCCCGATTATTACAAAGAACTTGAGGCGCAAAAAAACCAGGCCTTAAACCTGTACACTGAAACGTATGAACATTACGAAAAAGGACATTACTATACGGTTTACAGCAACAGTTCACGGGCATTGAAAGAATTTTCCGAACCGAAGGATATTCTTGCAAAGTTTTCTTACCTGAGGGCTGTTTCAATTGGAAAGATAGAAGTTATCGATTCGCTTGTCATTGCACTCGATAGTTTGATTGCGCAGTTCCCGCAGAGTGATGTGGTGCCGCTGGCACAAAACCTACTCGATTACATCAATGGCCCTAAAGACACTACTTCGACAAAAGAAAAGGAAGAGGTGTTTGATGTTTCTATGTATGAATTCAATCCCAACAGCAAACAGATATTCGCCCTTGTGGTGAAGGATGAAAATGTAAATATAAATGCGCTGAAAGTAAGGATTTCTGACTTCGACATGAAATATTTCAGCCTCGACAATATTTCCATCACGAATATTCTTCTTGATGCAAATACAAGTTTTATCATGGTCGGTAATTTTGAGACGATAAAGAAGGCCATGAATTATTACAGGGCAATTATGTCGAATGATTATGTTTTTGCCAATATCCCGAAGAATGTTTACAAAGGATTTGTCATTGCCCAGGAAAATTATCCTGTTTTCTATAAAGACAAGGACGTGAAGAAGTACCTTGCCTTTTTTAAACAAAATTATCTGGATAAAAAGTAATTTATTTACCTTTATGTTTTCAAAAAAACAGAACAGTATGGCGAAAAATATTGATATTGAATCAAAATCAAATACTCCCAATACCATTGTAGGAGGAACCCATATTAAAGGGGAAATTAGAACCGAAGGAGATTTCAGGATAGATGGGACACTGCAGGGCTCTATAAATTGTAAAGGGAAAATAGTAATTGGCCAGACCGGTAGTATCGACGGCGAAATTTTCTGTCAAAATGCGGATGTGTCAGGTAAGGTTAAAGGACAGGTATCGGTTGAGGAACTGCTCTCATTAAAGACTACAGCGGATGTAAATGGTGATGTAACCACAAATAAAATATCGATCGAACCGGGTGCAAAGTTTACCGGCTCCTGCAACATGGAAGGAGGAAGCAGTGGTCCAAAAAAACCTTTCATCCCAGCCCCTGATGAAACAGGACAGCAAACAGAAAAATCACTTAAATAACTATGCGAAGTATTCGGGTATCGCATTCCAGATGCTTGCCATTATTCTTATTGGAGTTTATGGCGGCATCAAGCTGGATCAGTGGTTAAATTTAAAATTCCCTGTATTCACGGTAGTGTTGTCAATCGGTTCCGTTGCACTTGCAATTTACTCCGTGATAAAGGAATTTTTGAAAAAAAAATAATTTAATTACAAGTATTCAAACATGAGGTTTCATTACATCTCTTTTCTTCGAAGATTGTTCTTTTTTACGCTACTACTTGCAGCGCTCGGTTTTGCTATTAGCCTTTTTTTACCCGATGCTTACCGGACGCCGGCTTTGCCTTATTTATATGTATTTTTCTTTTCTGTTACATTGCTCGTCCATTATATTTTGCTGAAGGTTTCGTTGAAAAAAGCGAATAGCTTTATAAATATTTTCATGCTGCTGACTTTCGGTAAGCTGATTTTCTTTTTGTCGGTAATTTTGGTTTATGCTTTATTGAACCGGGACGATGCACCGCGGTTCATTATTTCCTTTTTTATCCTGTATCTCTTTTTCACTGTCTTCGAAGTATTGCAAAGTTTAAAACACGCTTCACAGAATTCGGTTTCATCAAAAGCCAGTCAGGGTGAAAAGTCAACCACGGGTTAGCGTTTACGCTTTTAAGGTTTCTAGTAAATGCAGTTCAAGGTCAGTAAGGAAGTTATCCATTCCTTTAATGCTATTGAAATCCACTTCGAATGCAATCAGGACATGCTCGATTTTTTTAATTTTTTCAATCAACCCATCCTTTTCTTCTGCATTCATCACACCGTTTACCAGTAAAAAGTAATCGGTTGTTTTGTAAGCCGGAAATAGTTTCCTGTCCGGATTGTGGTTCGACAATAAATTAAAACGTAATAACTTGTCTTTGTTTTCGAAGTGAAACAGCGGAAAATAAAATGTAACGTCTAGTTTTTGAATGTATTCAGGAAGATCTTTGATTCGTTTCAGTTTTAACCGAAGTTTATCATTTAGTTGAAAAGCAAGCGAATAATCCAATTTATGGCAGGAAATCCCAATAAGGGTGTTGTCCTGATTAAAATTAATATCGAGGTGTAGCTTTTTTGCCATTTTGGATGAACCTGAATTCGTATCAAAATTAACAAAAACTGTCGGAAAAGGATTCCGATAAGGATAAATTTTGGGATTAAAAAATGAATCAGAGGCGTTCTTCCGCATCGAGCCGTTCGATGACCTTGCAGGCAGCTAATTGCTCTGCTCCCTTAATGGAATAATCAATTCCATCGGCATACAATTCTTCGTTGACCAATATATTAACGAGGTATTGTTTCCCATACCCATTGCCGATTTCCTCAACCGTCCTGAACTCAACCTGGATTTTTTCCTTTTGTGACCATTCGATCAACTGGCTTTTATAATTTTTATCTTCATTCTGAAGACGATCGATGTCGTAGTGGACTTCAATGACCCGGGAAATAACCGTTTTTTTGGCGAATCGGTACCCTTTATCGAGATACATTGCTCCCACAAAGGCTTCGAAGGCATCCCCATGCAATGATTTGCTAAAGTTAGCAGGAACTATTTCAGATTGTATCAGTTTATCAAATCCGAGTCTTTTCGAAAGCTTATTTAGTTGCGACCGGCTTACAATCCGCGCCCTCATTTCGGTCAAAAATCCTTCATCTCTATAAGGAAATTTTTTAAAAAGATAATCAGCAACGATCGAACTCAATACTGCATCGCCGAGGAATTCAAGCCGTTCGTTGCTCAGTTTAATACCGTTAATGATTTCTTTTGAGGCAGATTTATGCCTGAATGCGAGCTGATATAAAAAAATATTTCCGGGGGCAAATCCGAAAACATTTTGTATGGAGCGATATAATTTCTTATCTGATGAAAATAGCCCGAAAAAAGAAAATCCTAAGGTCAAAATAAGCGATTATTCGTTGTACTTCTTGAAGATTATGGAAGCATTATGGCCACCAAATCCGAACGTATTACTCAAGGCAAACCTGATTGACTTTTCTTTACCCTTGTTGAAGGTAAAATCGAGTTTATTATCAATTTCCGGATCGTCAGTAAAATGATTTATGGTAGGTGGAACAAAATTATTATTCATTGCCAGAACCGAAGCGATGGCTTCTACTGAACCTGCCGCTCCCAAAAGGTGTCCGGTCATCGATTTGGTTGAATTAATAGCAATTTTATAGGCATATTCGCCGAAAACTCCTTTTATGGCTTTAGGTTCGACGACATCGCCGGCTGGTGTCGAGGTGCCGTGCGTGTTGATATGATCAATATCACCGGGTTGAATACCCGCATCTTCCAACGCCAGTTGCATTGCCTTCATTGCACCTTCACCCTCAGGATGGGGTGAAGTCATGTGATAGGCATCTCCGGTCATTCCACAACCTACTACTTCTGCATAAATTTTCGCGCCTCTTTTTAATGCGTGCTCATATTCCTCGAAGATCATGGCTCCACCGCCTTCACCCAAAACAAATCCATCCCGGTCTTTGTCATAAGGACGGGAACCTGTTTTTGGGTCATCATTCCGGGTTGAAATGGCATGCATAGCATTAAATCCTCCGATACCACTGGGCGTAATGGCAGCCTCAGAACCGCCTGCAACAAAAATATCCGCTTTGCCAAGCCTGATGTAATTGAACGAATCGATCAATGCATTGGCCGATGAGGCACATGCCGAAACAGTAGCAAAATTAGGGCCTTTAAAGCCATATTTGATCGAAATATTACCGGAGGCAATGTCGGCAATCATCTTCGGAATAAAGAATGGATTAAAACGGGGAGTGCCATCTCCCTGCAGATAGTCTCCTGTTTCCTTTTCAAATGTAGTGAGTCCGCCAATTCCTGAAGCCCATATGACGCCAACACGGAATAAATCGACAGGATCATTCAGAATACCAGCATTCGCGATAGCCTGATCGGCTGCGATCATACCATATTGTGCATATAAATCGTATTTCCTGGCTTCCTTGCGGTCAAAAAAATTATCCGGGCTGTAATCCTTCAACTCACAGGCAAACTGCGTTTTAAATTTGGAGGAATCGAAATGGGTAATGGTATTCGCACCACTGGTACCAATGGCCAAATTTTTCCACAACTCCTCAACGGTATTTCCAATGGGAGTAATGGCTCCAAGTCCGGTAACAACAACCCGTTTAAGCTCCATTTATAAGGGGGAAAAAGAATTTATTTCGTATTATCTTCAATATATTTAATCGCATCTCCAACTGTACCGATCTTTTCAGCCTGATCATCAGGGATGGCAATATTGAATTCTTTTTCGAATTCCATGATCAACTCGACCGTATCAAGGGAATCAGCACCAAGATCATTCGTAAAACTGGCTTCGTTTGTGACCTCGTTTTCATCTACACCAAGCTTATCAACAATGATAGCTTTTACTTTTGTTGCAATATCTGACATGTTTTTACATTTTTAAGTTAAACGCGTGCAAAGAAATGAATTTTATCAAAATTACACAAATATTTTATGTGTATCGAAATTAAAAGCTAAGATACTACAATTTAGATTATAGGCAGAAATCCAAACATAAAAGTTTTCCCAGGATAAATTTGCTAAAATGCAGCATAAATGACAAAATTCCAGCAATTCATAAGGTTGGATCAATATAACAGGCTATCTTTGAAAAGCAAAACACGGAAACCATGTTTAACATCGTATTATTCGCATCGGGAAATGGAAGCAATGCACAGCGTATTTGCGAATTTTTTTATGATCACAATCAGATAAAGGTCACTGCAATTTACTCCAACAGGAAAGATGCTTTCGTACTAACGCGCGCAAAGAATCTGAATATACCTGCCTATGTTTTTGACAGAAGTACATTTTATGAAACCAATGTAATATTGAATAAACTACTTGAAGATAAAACAGATTTGATCGTTCTTGCAGGTTTCCTTTGGATGATTCCTGTTTCAATTTTAAAAAATTTCAGGAACAGGATCATTAATATCCATCCAGCTTTGTTGCCAAAATACGGAGGCAAAGGAATGTATGGAGCACATGTTCATGAAGCAGTGATTCGTTCAGGGGATAAAACATCAGGTATCACAATTCATTACGTAAATGAAAAGTATGATGAGGGTAAAATTATTTTCCAGGCCAAATGCGAGGTTAAACCTGACGATACTCCGGATACGCTAGCAGCGCGCATTCACCTGCTGGAACACCAGCATTATCCTGAGATAATCGAAAAAATCGCTAATGAGCTGTTAGCCGGGAAAGCTTAAATGCTTTATCCATTTGTATAGGAATTATATTTTACAACTTCCCCGAATTTTTTCCTGATTTTTTCCCGGTGCGGATAATTTTTTTCAGGGTACCCAAGTGAAATGATCAGTCCGATCTTTTTATCCGGAGGTATATTAAGCAATTTTTTAATCGGCTTAGCTCTGAACCAACCCAGCATACATGTTCCCAATCCGAGGGCTTCTGCCTGCAAACAAAAATGAGTGGCCGCAATACCAATATCGATGAAAGGATATGTTATTTTCTTAATGATTCCCCCGACCTGTGTGATCATCTTTGGTTTTTCAATGACAATAACAACCAACACAGGAGCCTGTACTACGAATTTATTGAATGTAATGATACTGTCGTAAGTCTGACGGGCCACTTTGTCTTTCAAATCAGGTTTATCCACGACAATGAACGACCACGGCTGTGAATTGCTGGCCGAAGGCGATAACCTTGCCGATTCAAGACATTTCTCTAGCTTTTCTTTTTCCACAGGACGCGGATCATACCTTCTTACGCTTTGTCTTTTTTTAATCAACTCAGTAAATTCCACAGACTTGAATCTTTATAAATTAGGTTTAAAAGCAATTGTCCATTATTTTTTCCTGATCATCATTACGCCGTCACGAAGTGTCAGTATTACATTTTCAACCCGGTCATCGTGACTTATAAAATCGTTGAATTCAATAATCCCGGCTGTTTCCTTATCATGATCCGGAAACGGTTTTACAACTTTGCCGTCCCAAAGTGCATTATCGGCAAGAATGAATCCTCCTGCACGGACTTTATCAAAAATAAGCTTATAATAATTCAGGTAATTTTCTTTATCCGCATCGATAAACACAAGATCGAAAGGTCCGTCCAATCCCGGAAGTATTTCAAGGGCCTTGCCGGTATGCTGTACGATACATTCACTTACCCCGGCTTTCCTGAAGAATCCTGCAGAAAAATCGCTGTTTTCGGGTTCTATTTCAACGGTATGCAATACCCCGTTTTTTTGAAGTCCGGCAGTAAGGCAAATTGCAGAATATCCCGTAAATGTTCCGATTTCAAGTATTCTTTCAGGCCGGATCATGCAACTGACCATTTCAAGAAATTTTCCCTGTGTGTGGCCTGAAAGCATGCGGGGAAACATAAATTTAAGATGTGTCTCCCTGTTAAGCCGGTATAAAATTTCTGATTCAGGACTCGTATGTTCTTCGATATAAGTTGTTAACTCTTTTTCAAACATTTTCTTTTTGTTTAACTGAATTTTATTCCTCTGAATATAACAATCCGGATAAAAATAAGTGCAACGATCAGTAGGAAAAAATAAATCCAGCCAACCCGAATGTTTAAAGGTCCTTTTTCGTGCCTGTTGATTTGCAGGGAAGGTGATTGGTATCGAAAAAACATTGGAAAGATCATCAGAACAGTAGTCACCTGGAGAAGTAATAAATCCGTTTGTTTGTGCGGGTAGTTTAAAAAGAAAATGACCAGATTACCAACCAGCCAGGGAATAAAAACTACTGCCAGCATATAAACAAACCTGAATTTAGGTTCGATCAATACAACGGAATTAGCCGTGTTCAGGTAATGTCGTGTTCCGTAATAACCAATGATGAGAAGGAAAATAACCGAAGTGATAAGAAATACAATTTCCTCCACATCGAATACCCGGCTCAGAAACAACCATTCTGTCGTATAAATAAATCCTGTACGGGTAATAACACCAACAATGTAGGCTCCAAAAAACAAATTGAACGCATGAAATGCAGTCCATAAGGCAAATATTTTCAGGTTACCTGAATTCTTCCGGGTAAGCACCCATAACCTGAAAAATACAAAGCCCAAAATAAGGCAGATCAGCGGGCCGGCCCCAAAAATCACGATGAGTGCACCCCTTGAATATAGCGTGGAGTATGTGTATAAAGGCCAGTAAATCCGGTAGGAATAAAGAATCGCTGGAATATCAAATATCTTTGCTACCCACACGGTGACGAATTGATTTAAAAAATAAACGAAAAAGAAAGATAAAATGAAGAGAACCGTTGAATTTGCAAAACCAATTAAATAACTCCTTCGTAATTGTTTATCGGTATGGATGGAATGAAGGGATTTTAAAAAATTACTAATTTCCTCAATTATATTTCTGAACCGGAAGTACCTTATTTTCCAGAACCTGTTTATATTCCCGGCAATTTCACCCGGAAGCTGTTCCATTTTTTTCCGGCGTATTTTTTTTATATCTTCCTTAACATGTTTCCTTACAATAAGTTGTGCCTGACTGGCTTTTTCGATTCCCACAGGGTGTTTGATAAAGTAGATAAAGGATTTGACAAAATCATTCCACTTTGCTTTGCGGATTATTTTACCCATCCGGGCTTTTTTTCCCCGGTTTTCATGCCGCTGTTTTTTTATGCTTCTTTTTTGTTCTGCAATATATTTTTTCCTTTGCCTTCTCAGGTGCCGCTTTCTTTCCTTTAACCGTCTTCTTTCTGCAGAATTCATAATTCTGTTTTAGCTCAGGGGATTTCAGTTCTCATTGATAAGCTAACAAAAATAAACCACTTTAATGGAATGGCCAAAATAGATTTATCCGGAAAATAATTTTATTAACAATTAAAATAAATTGGGCCTAATAAAATTAATTTCTTTACTTTTGAAAATTCTATTCTGCAAGTAACAGAAATACTACAATATACCTATAAAATAACAAAAAATGAACTTTCTATATAATTGTAATTAAATGAATTAATCGAAATATTAATTAACTTAAATTCTTTACACATGAGAAAATTATTACTTATTTTAATGGCATTGTTTCTATGGGTGGGAGGCTCGTGGGCACAAAATGCAATTATCGGGTCCGGTACGACTACCTCAAATGGTTCTACTGCTGACCCAGTGGAGCGGTATTATAATTATGAGCATATGCAAATAGTTTACCTAGCCACAGAATTAACCACTGCCGGTATGCCTTCTGGTGCAACAATTAATGCACTCGGATTCTCCATATCAGAATCAGCAGTTTCCCTTGCAAACTACACTATAAGCATGGGTCACACAACACAGACTTTAGCCAGCCCATATATTTCAACAGGATTGGCTCCTGTAAAAAGTTCGTATACTTACACTCCTGTTGTGCAAACAGCCGGAAATTTTGACATGATTAGTTTTACTTCCAATTTTACTTGGGATGGCACTAATAACATCGTCATCGATATCTGTACAGGATCAAATCCGTTTACTTCACCCTATGGTGGATTGCGTTATACGACTGCCACAAGTGGCGCAATGAGTGGTTATAGGCTTGATGGTTCCAGCACTTGCGGACTTGCTACTACATCTAATTATAGCTATCGTCCGAATATCAGGTTTGATTATACTTCAACATCACCCAATTTAAACACAGTCCCAGGTTCTTTGGCTTTCGGTTATGTTCCAAGCGAAAGTTATGGTTATAATCAATATGTTCTCTCCGGAACGAATCTCACTGCAGGACCCATTGTAGTAACTGCACCTTCAGGATTTGGCGTGTCACTTTCCAATGGCGGACCATACACTTCATTTGTAAATGTAAGTTATACACCCCCAACACTTGGCAATACAGACATTTTTGTGCAATTTGCACCTACCGGCGCACCTGCCTTTTACAGTGATAATATTACTAATTTGGGTGGTGATGCTTCGGCAGATATTGCTGTTACAGGAAGATCGGTAGCTACCGGAGATGATTGCACTGATGCCCTTGATTTAGCTGGATTAACTTCTCCTTATAATAGTGAGACAACAACTGCTAATAATAATTTTTCGTTTTGTTCAATAACATCCAAAGATAGGATCTATTATTATGATGTAGCAAATGGTGCTACAATCCAAATTTGGCAATCATATAATGATTATGATTCAAGGCATACAATGAGATATGGTGGCTCATGCCCGGGTGATAATGAAATAGGATGTTATGATGAGCCGGACTACCAACCCATTAGTTGGACCAATGGTACAGGTACTGCCCAACGAGTGTGGTGGATAAATGCTGGATACGGTTCAAGTGCTGGTAACTTTACCTTAGAGTGGATTTACACTCCACCACCCACCTGTATTCCTCCTTTAGCTCAAACAGTAACGAATATTTCTATGGTTGGAGCTGATCTTGGCTGGACAAGTACTGAATCATTTTTCGATATCTATATCGTACCAACCGGTGATCCTGCTCCAACTGCGGGCTCTACCCCTACCGTAGACAACACCGGAGATAATCCATATACATGGTCGGGCGGAGTCGGATCTTCTACCTATGATTGGTATGTGAGGGCAGATTGTGATGCTGGCGGAGGAACAGGACAAAGTGACTGGACGGGACCGAATACATTTTCTACTTTATGTGGAGCAATTTCGGCGTTTCCATGGACTGAAAACTTTACGGGAACTCAACAATGTTGGACAGTTTTAAATGTAAATGCAGATGCAGATGCCTGGGACATGAATTATACTTCCAATTATAATAGTGCTCCTGAAGTTGCCATGATGTATACTGATTATAATGACGGAGCGAATGATGATTACCTCATTACACCACAGTTAACGCTGAGTGGTAATCAACGAATAAAGTTCTGGCAACGAGTTCAAAGTTCATATGAACCAAATGATTTTGAGTTGTTGCTTTCTACGACCGGGAAGGTTCCTGCTGACTTCACAACAACCTTAATTCCTAACACATCATACAGTAATACAACCTACCAGCAATTAATTGTTGATTTGAGTGCATACTCAGGAAACGTTTATATAGCCTGGCATGTAAAACCTGCTGGTTTAGATGGATATAGATTATTTATTGATGATGTAACAGTTGAAGAAGCACCTTCGGACGCTGTTGATTGGTGCAATTTACAGTGGCCTGATGTTGCTTCTATTGAACTTACACAAAACGTCACAGTATATTCGCGAGGGTATGAACCAGGGGTAACTGAAGCAGCAGGACCTGGAACAGGTATTATTTGCTGGATAGGTTATAACACTACCGATACTGATCCTTCAACATGGACAAACTGGGTGGCAACAACCTATAATTTTGGTATTGACCCCAATAATAATGATGAGTTTCAGGCTGATTTAGGTGTTGCTCAAGGACTTGCTCCTGGAACCTATTATTATGCAAGCCGTTGGCAATTAAATGGTGGACCTTATACCTATGGTGGTTATAACGCTGGTGGTGGTGGTTTTTGGGATGGAACAACAAATGTTTCAGGAGTACTAACTGTAACCCCGTGTGCTGCTGCTGCAATACCTTATTTTGAAAACTTTGATGGTGTTACTGCTCCTGAAATGCCTCCATGCATGAATGTTGAAAATGTAAATGCAGATTCTTATACATGGGTAACAAATGCTTCCTATGGGCTATCAGCTCCAAATGCCGCTTATATCAGTTATAATTCTTCAATGGCAATGGACGACTGGATGTTCACAAAAGGATTGCAATTAACAGGAGGTACAACATATGAAGTTGGATTTGCTTTTGCAGCCAGTTCATCTTTTCCTGAAAAACTTTCAATTTACTGGGGTAATGATGCTGTATCATCTGCTATGATTAATGGTCCTATTTTTGACCAGACTTTTACAGGAGGTTACTATCTTGGAACGGCTACTTTTACTCCCTCAACCACTGGTGTTTATTATATCGGATTTTGGGGCCACAGCGACGCTGACGAATTTTGGCTGGCAGTTGATGATATCTATGTAACAGAAGCCATTGCTAATGTCACATGGAATGGTTCAATAGATAACGACTGGGGAAAAGCATTAAACTGGAATGAAGGTGTTACTCCAGCTTCATCAACAAATGTTTTCATACCGGCTGGATCTGACAAACTATCCTACTGTTACACATGTTGCTACGTGCAATAACATTTCTTTGGGTTCCGATGCAACAAATACTGCTACATTACTTGATAATGGATTCTTGATTATTTTCGGCTCAGCATCTGTTGACCGGTTCTTTACCGGCGACCCGACCGGTTCTGACGACTGGCATTTGGTTTCATCCCCGGTAGTTGCTACCACAGCTGCTGTTTTTACAGGTATGTATCTACAAAGTTTCGATGAAACTACAAACAGCTATACCGAAATAGCCGATCCTGCAACAAATTTAGGTGTTATGCAGGGTTATGGACTCTATTCTATGTTGAATACAGCAAATACAGTTACGTTCAGCGGCGATCTGAACCTTGGCAGCCAGTCGGCCGGTTTTACAGCTGACAATTTGGGCTGGAACCTTTTGGGAAATCCCTTTGTTTCATCCATCGACTGGGAAACAGTAACCATCCCCTCTGGTATGAGCAATGAGGTTCACTACATCGAAGCGACAACAGGAAACGATCTTTCATATGTTAAAGGAACCGGCGGAACTGGTTCTGAATACATTGGTCCGATGCAGGGATTCTTTGTAATGGGAACTGGGGCAGGAACATTAACTTTAGGATATGCTCAACAAACACATACCGGATCAGATAATTTCTACAAATCGGAGAATCCAAACCTGCTTGTATTGCAAGCTTCCGGTCAGAATTATTCGGATCAGACATGGATTCATTTTAATGATCTGGCGGGCGTTGAACACGACGGTATCTATGATGCCTATAAGAGAATTTCTCTGTCAAATCCTGAATTACCTCAGATTTTCTCATACACTCCATCCGGCGTTAAGCTTTCTATAAACGGTATGCCGCAGGCATCAACAGTTCCGGTTGGGTTTACAGCTATTGAATCAGGTATATTTACTATTACTGCTGTCGAAACAGGTGAATTTGCCAATATATACCTGGAGGATACGTTTACAGGCATGATCACGGATTTATTGACCAATTCTTATACATTCAATTTCAATGCAGGTGATCAGGAAAACCGCTTCATCGTTCACTTCACACCGCTAGCGGTTGATGAAAACAATACTTCATTGACGAATATATTCGCTTACGGAAAAGACGCGTATGTTTATGTGCCGTCAGGAACCCAGGGGACCATAATGGTTTATGATTTAATGGGTCAGGAAGTTTACAGTACCCCGATTACAGGACCTACTAATAAAATTACACTTGACAAGAGTGCTTATTACGTAGTGAAAGTGCTGAGCAACGAAAGCGTGGTTGCGAAAAAAGTGTTTATAAAATAAAGCCCACTCCTTTGTTTCCCCTCCTTTTTTGGAGGGGGCAAGGGGGAGGAAAAAAATTATGTTGAAAACAAAAAATTATACAGATATGAAAAAAGTTTTTAAAACAGTCGTTATCGCAGCAGTATTCCTGACACTTCCCTTGCTAATGTTAGCCCAGAACCCACCTCATCCGAATGGCGGTGGCGGGCCTACTGGAGGAAATGTTCCGGTTGGGGGAACTGCACCCATCGACGGAGGTTTAAGCATTATGCTGGTGCTTGGTGCTGCCTATGGTGCAAAAAAAATCTTCCGGTTCAAAAATGATTAATTAAGAACCCGGATTTTTTTGAAAAGAAAACCTTACCTTGTTTTGCAGGGTAAGGTTTTTTATTTTTGGTTGCTTTAAAAGATGATTGCTATGAAAATTATTCGGCCGACCTTTATCGTTGACGAACTACGAACCCGAAAAAACATCCGTAAAATGGCATTAAAAGCCAAAAGCAATCATGTTGTTTTCCGGCCTCATTTCAAAACCCATCAATCGGCTGAAATTGGAGAATGGTTTCGTGAAGAAGGAATCGACCGCATCACTGTTTCGTCTGTTACAATGGCTGAATATTTTGCTGAAGCGGGCTGGAATGATATGTTGATCGCTTTTCCGGTGAACATCCTTGAAATAGAATCGATCAATAAACTGGCTGAGAAAATCAGCCTGTCACTCACCATAGAATCTGTGTTTACCGCAAAATTTCTTGACACGTCATCTGGAAAATAAGGTTAATATCTACTTGAAAATCGATACCGGCTATCACCGAACGGGCATTTTATCTTCCGATATTTCTACGGTAGAATCGATCCTGCGGTCAGTCAAAAATTCTAAATATCTGAAACCAGTCGGCTTTCTGACACATGCAGGCCATACTTATAAAGCGAAAGAAAAGGAAGAAATTATCCGTATTCACAACGATACGGTGGCTCAGCTTCAAAACCTTAAAACCAGGTTCAGTAAAGAATTTCCTGATCTGATAATTTCAGTGGGTGATACCCCATCCTGTTCGGTAGCGGAAGATTTTAGCGGAGTTGACGAAATCCGTCCCGGAAATTTTGTCTTTTACGACGTAATGCAGGCTCAGATCGGTTCGTGTAAAATCAAGGATATTTCTGTAATCCTTGCCTGCCCTGTTGTTGCAAAGCATCCCGAACGGAATGAACTGGTTATTTATGGTGGAGCCGTCCATTTATCGAAAGAATTCGTCATCGATAAAGCAGGAAAAAACCATTACGGCCTGGTCGTTCGGTTTGATGGGGAAAAATGGAGTGACCCGATTCCCGGATTCGTTTGTATCGTCACTTTCGCAGGAGCACGGAATAATAAGGACGACAATGGATTCTTTCCAAACGATCAATATCGGAGATGTAGTTGGTATCCTTCCCGTACATTCCTGCCTAACTGCAGACCTGGCCGGTTCTTATCTAACCACCTCCGGAAAAATCCTGTCAAAAATAAGAAAAGGCTTTCCGTGAGACAGTATGAATGAACAACTTGAAATTTTTATTGGTTTATACAAAAAGTAAAAACCTATTTTTGCATTTCAAACTGGTTAAAATGAAACAACATTTATTGATCGCTTATCCGCCTGACCTTAATTTTGTCCATTATTTCACTATTATTTTCCTGCCGTCAAAACAGTTCAACCTATCATTTCAAAAACGGCAGTGCCGAATACCAGCTTAAAAATTACAGCGGTGCCATCGTAGATTTAAACAAAGCGATTAGCCTGCAATCCGATTATAAGGAAGCCTATTATGTTAGGGCTTTGTGCGAAAGTGAATTAAAAAAATACCCGCTGGCGCTGGCCGATTTTAATAAAGTCATTTCCATCGACCCGGATTATAAGGATGCATACCTGAACAGGGCTTTTTATGTAAAAGAAAAAACAGGGGATTACGAAGGTGCAGTTGAAGATTATAACAAGTACATTGAACTGAATAAGGGGAACAACAATGCATTTGCATATGACAATATGGGCTTTGCGAAATTCAAAATGAATGATCTTACAGGTGCGATGAATGACGTCATGATTTCTATAAAACTCGATGCAAAGAACTCGTATGCTTATAAAAACCGGGCACTTGTTTACATTGCCATGGACAGCATCAGTCTTGCATGTCAGGACCTCAACAAAGCAATTGAACTTGGCTACAGCCGGAATTACGGCGCTGAAGCCAGCGACCTTATAAATAAATATTGTAACGCAAACAATTAGGGTAGTTGCGAGCCCTTGCCAAGATTCGGCAGCCAGAAGTCGTCTTTATCCTTATTTCCCGCCTGACCATCCATATTTAAATCACTCTTTAAATAACCTTTTTTCCCAGCCTGATTGTTCCATAACAGTGATTTATCACCCATATCGACCGAACCGCTTGCATCTGCATCACCGGCGATCATTCCCCATTTACCCGGTGTAAGTTCTTTATGACCCGAAATTCCACCATGTACCTGGTTTACACCTGAAGTAAAATCGTATGAATAAACCCCTGAAACATTGACCAGGGCATTTTCCGAAAGAACAGGAAGATGGTTGCGGTGAAACACTGCTATGTAAAGCTGATGAGCAATCGCATTTGTAAAATGCAGAAGCGATGACCCATCTGTATCTACAACCGAACCGTCATCCAAAAGAAATGCAGCCCTTCTGGCAATGACCGTTCCCGACGTAGCATCGGCGGCACTTGCAGCATCCCGAAGTTCGATTAAAAGCCAGTCGACAATAGCCGGATTTGGTAAAACTAAAATACTTTCCGAACCGCTGTAATTCCAGGGAGAAATACTATACGGCTGAAGCAACGGGAAATCGGCTAACCCGGTCAATGTGGTATTCATATCCGTTCCATTAAAGGGACCTTCGAGATAGACTTTCAGGTTCAGATCGAAAGCCGGTGACAGCAGGTTTTGATCCGAACCATTTGTTCCGGGAGAACCTTTATCGCCTGTGGTTCCGGTAAAGGATGGCTCACGAACAGTGGCCGTTGTCCAGTTCGCATAGTCATTGTTATCAGCGGATGGCGCTCCGGTAAAAACCATGGCTGCACCGTTTGGATCGGGCCAGTTGGGACCGCCGTCATATTCCACCCGGTCGATCTCCGTATCTGAGGGATCGAGCAAAATGACCTCGTCACCGCTGTTCCCGAGAAAAAAGGATGAGTACTGGTAATCGCAGGTATATCCGCCATTCGAACCCGGATCGGAATTTATTCCAAGCACTGCAAAACCTTTTGCCGGTACAATCAGTGTGCTGCTTATGGTATGAATGTCCGTCCCGTCATCTTTGATCGTCCAGCCGTTCATATCGATCGGGCTGTTTGTCGGGTTGAACACTTCGAACCACTCGCCGTCGGAATCCGGAACAAGGGATGGATTTTGCATGATCTCCGTGATCATCAGGTTACCCACAAACGGAGCTAAAACGGAAATGTATCCTGTTTTTACGAGTGTATTACTTCCCGACGCATTGGATACAACGAGTGTGACTGTATAATTTCCTTCGGTATTATAAGTAATTACAGGATTTTGCATCGATGAAACAGCAGGTGTGCCACCTTCGAAACTCCACGACCAGGAAGTCGGATTATTGACCGAAAGATCTGTAAAGCTTACGCTTTCCCCTGCTGTGATCTGCGTTGAACTTGCTGTAAAATCGGCCACAGGCGGATAACCGCATTCGGTAAAACCGGGAGAAGCATAAATTGCAGTACCGGCTGCATTATTTACTACAAAATTCTGGGAAGCTTGCCAGTTAGCTCCCTGTGAATTATCTGCATCCGGGTTGCAAAGAACGAGTGAAGGTCCCGAACCATCAGGAGTTGTCGGCCAGGGAGAAACATCGTCATAAGGTACCGAATCCAGGGTCAATCCCGCATTGTTTTTTAGCAGTATCAACTCGCCGTCGTTGCTGAGTCCGCCGCTGGTCCATTGCAGGCAATTGATTCCAAAGGTATTCAACATGGCAGATGAATTCACAGCTACCACCAAAAAAGCACCGGGATTAATGCTCACAGAAGGAAAGGTGTAATCCACGGCAGAAGCCAATGTATATCCTGTCATATCTGCCGTCGCCAGACTGTTGTTGTAAATCTCGATAAATTCGAGGCTGTCGGTTCCACTTTCGGGTGGATTGTACGAAATTTCCGTGATCACAAGATTCGACTGGGTTGTGTCGACCGTTGCAGCGACCGACAAATCACAAACAACGGGCAAATGGTCCGACATATAATAGAGCGCCTGTATTACCGAATCGGGCAAATAGGGATTGACCGGCGGATCAATCAAGGCTTTGTTCAGATGATTTCCGTCGTTGCCAAAAGCAATGCATGAATTGGGAACATACGTTACCGAATGATTGCCGGTATTTACATCATCCGTGAAAAGGATAAAATCGAAGCGGTCATCGAGGCCTCCTGTTGAACCACCCCCGAAATCGGCTGTTCGTGTACTTTGTGTGTGAATATCACTGTAGCTGGACGAAGAATGCCAGTTCCCTGCCGGAAGCACGTCATTCAAAGTATAAGGTGTATTATTGACCAGTGCCTGGTAAGCCGGTTCGGAACTGGTGTAGAGATTGAAGTCACCACCGAAGAACACATTTTCAGGGTTGGGAATAGCATTCAGGTAAGCAAGAAAGTCATTCACCTCGTCCAGCCGGTCTTGTTCGTACCCCTGGTTTGCCTTTAAATGGGCCACAAAAAAGTGAAAGAAAATCGTATCGTTCGCCGTTGCCAGGTCTTCTGCTTTATAATAGAGAATGTATTCGTTAATGTCTCGCAGACTGGTATAGATCACATTCTGCGAAAAAAGGACAAGCTTATCACTGTTGTAATAAAGCAGGTTTTCAGAATAATCGCCCGAAATATAGATTGCTTTCTGGTAATGGGTTGTTCCGTAAACATTCAGCGCCTGGTTCAGCAGGGTATTTGCACCCGTCAAAGTTTTCAGTTCTGTAACAAGAATCACATCTGCCATCAGGTAGCGGTTCACGGTCCTGAAATAAATTTCCCGGCCCGGATCGCTGTTAGGATAATCAAGAATGTTGTAGTACATCACCCTGAGGTTGTCAGTCTGTGCCGATAGTAAATTGCTAAAAAGCAGAAACAGTGAAATCTGTAAAAATCTTCGCATAGGAATTCTTAATTTTTTGCAAAAGTAACATTTCAGGGGTAAGTGGCAAATACCGATAAAAACAAACAACCGACGCGTTAACCCGTCGGTTGTTTGTAAAACCCTGGTTGCATGAAAAACCTCCTACCCCGCAATACTTAATGTTTTCAATAATTCATTGTTAACGATTTCAATACCTCTTTTAGAAATATTAATGATCCCGTCATTTTTAAGTGCGGATAAAGTTCTAACAGCACTCTCAGTTGACATCCCGCTTAATTCGGCAATGATCTTCCTCGAAATAGAATTATCAATTATCTGTTCATCAAAAATAAATTTTGACAAATAAATTATTGTATCGGCCAAACGACCCAATGCTTGCTTATTTGCTAAATAATTTAACTTATGATAAATCAAATTTAAATTTTCGCAATACCAGTTAAAAAGTCCAAAATTAAATTTAGTGTTCTGACTTATTAAATATTTAATAATTTCCTTTTTTATAAGATAACCTGAAGAAGGCATAATGGCTGATGCGGTAAATCCATATTGTTCATTTGCGAATAATGCGCTTAAACCGATAAATTCGTAAGGTTTGACTATTTTAAAAATATAAGTCCTTTCGTTGATGTCCTCAAGCTGCGTTTTAGCAAGTCCTTTAGTAAAAAGAACAATGTAGGAAGATAATGCACCCTGCTTAAATATTAATTCACCTTTTTTAAAATCAATCTTCAATGTTAAAATTTCTTTGATTTCATCTTCCTTGAGGGAGAATTTAGTCAACCAATTGCTTAATTCAATAGGAATGTTAAGATTTTCAGAAACTACCCTGGTATCCTGCAAAAGAATTTTAAATTGCCGCATTGCAATAAACTGACCGATATCTTCAGCAATTGTATTGATCAATTTTTGCTCTTCCAGGAGGAAAACCGGATATGCATCAGACTTTACAGCTTTAATGTAATATACTTGTATTTCACCAACTTCGACTCTTTCAATTCTTATTTTAGCTGTTTGTTTGAGGTCCGTGGTCTGAAAGTTCTCAGTTTGAATTGCTTTGCCATCAATTACAATTTTCGCTCTGCAAATTTCAGGATATTGATAACCCTGTGGAAGAATTTCAACAATTTTGGAAAATATTTGATCTGTTGATGAAATGCCTTCTTGTAAAATACTTTTAATTTTATAAAGACAGCTTAATTCCTTTTGTCTTTCATTAAGGTTATTTATTAACTTCCTGATATCATCATTAATTTTTTCCATTTGGATTAAACGGTTTATATCCTGTGTCAAAAGTACAAAATGTAATTATTCTATTCCGCTAGTAAGTATTACACGAATTCTGATTATAGTTGATAATTATCAATCGGTTTATTGTAATCTTAGCAGGAAGATGACTTAAAGCATGTTGTATAAGCATTTAATTTCGCCATTGAACATTTAAACAACAAAAAATGAATATCAACAAAATTTTACAGGAAATTAAAGCAAGACATCCGGAAGAAATTGAGTTTCATCAGGCTGTATTTGAAGTGCTTGATTCAATAGAGGAAATTTACGACGCAAATCCTCAGTTCGAAAGATTGGGTATTATTGAAAGGATAATAGAACCTGACAAAATTCATATTTTTAAAATTCCCTGGACGGACGATTCAGGCAATGTACATGTAAACACTGGTTACAGGGTACAATTTAATAATGCTTTAGGACCTTATAAAGGAGGATTGCGGTTCCATCCGAGTGTAAATCTGAGTATACTGAAATTTCTTGGGTTTGAACAGATCTTCAAAAACAGTCTTACATCGTTGGCTATGGGTGGAGCAAAGGGAGGTTCTGATTTTAACCCCAAAGGAAAATCTGATGCAGAAATTATGCGGTTTTGTCAGTCATTTATGCTTCAATTGTGGAAAATGATAGGGCCTGATACTGATATTCCTGCAGGTGATATTGGAGTCGGTACAAAAGAGATCGGTTATTTGTATGGAATGTACAAAAAACTATCGGGTGAACATAACGGTGTTCTCACAGGCAAGGGTTTGGGCTGGAGTGGAAGTCTTTTACGTCCTGAAGCTACTGGTTATGGTATCGTTTATTTTACTGATGAGATGCTTAAATCGACCGGTGGTTCAATCAGTGGCAAACGTATCGCAGTTTCAGGATTTGGTAACGTGGCCTGGGGTGTTGTAAAGAAAATAAACCAGTTAGGCGGGAAAGTTATTACAATATCCGGTCCCGATGGATATATCCTTGACGAAGATGGAATCTCCGATGGCAAAAATGACTATATGCTTGAACTCAGGGCTTCTAATGAAGATGTCGTCAAGCCATATACGTATATGTACCCTGAAGCTCTGTTTTATGCGAACAAGAAACCCTGGGAAGTCAAATGCGATATAGCAATACCATGTGCTACTCAAAACGAATTGGATAAAGATGATGCGATTAGCCTTGTAAATAATGGATGCAAATGTGTTGCGGAAGGAGCAAACATGCCATGTACGTATGAAGCTATTGAGGTTTTCAACGATCAGCGGATCTTATTTGCGCCAAGTAAAGCAGCCAATGCCGGAGGGGTTGCGACTTCAGGTCTCGAAATGAGTCAAAATGCAATGAAACTTAACTGGCCGGCCGAAGAAGTTGATGAAAAGCTTCGACATATAATGACAAATATTCACGATACATGTGTTAAATACGGCGCGGAAGAAAACGGATATATAAATTACGTGAAAGGAGCCAATGTAGCTGGTTTCCTTAAAGTCGCCAATGCAATGATCGATCAGGGTATCATTTAATGAATAAACTAAACGACTAAATTAACACGTATAAAAATGGAGTAGATCAAATATTAAAAAGTCATTGATAACCCTAATTAAAAATTTGAAGTAGTATGATAAGGCAGGGAGTCCCGATTAACGAAATTGTTGCTGAATTAAATGAAAGAGCAAAAGAGCTGAAATGCTTGTATAAAGTGCTCGAAATAATGAATGAGAACCTGCCGGAAGATGAGTTCTTAATGGAAATTGTGAAACATATCTGGGGAGGGTGGCAATATCCGAACATCACAAGAGTAATAATTACGTTTGAAGGGAAAATATATAAGGAGTCCGGTTGGTCGAAAACAAATTGGGTCCAATCTGCCGATATTGTAATTGACGATAATATATCAGGTAAGATCGAAGTGTTTTACACTGAATTCAAACGGATGGTAAGTGACAGTCAATTTTTACCGGAAGAACAAAATCTATTGAACACAATTGCAAAAAATATCGGTACTTATATATTTAATCAGCGATTGATCAAAACGCTTGAACTCCTGGATAAAGCAAAAAATGAAGAATTGCTGCCGGCAAAAAGTTCTTTGTCACTTTTACCTTCACATCAGGATGTACATTGGACATGGCGTTCGAAATTTGCTACTATAATTGCAGACAAGCTTGATTTTGAAAAATACGGAGTAAAAGCATTTTACCTGATCGGCAGTACAAAAAATGCATCTGCAGGGCCTTCAAGTGACATTGATATATTGTTGCATTTTGCAGGTGATAATTTACAGGAAACCGCATTAAAAGAATGGATGGAAGGATGGAGTTTATGTCTTTCGGAAATGAATTATTTAAATACCGGCTATAAAACTGACGGGCTGATTGATTTACATATTATTACCGACCTGGACATTAAAAACAAAAACAGTTTTGCCGTGATGATCGGGGCAATTACTAATGGTGCAAAACTAATCCGTAAAAGAGATTAATTGTCCATTTATACTGTGCTTAAAATAATTGTAACTATCTTATTTAAGCAAATTTCAGTCAATAACTGTTGTTGTAAAGCACCGCTGCAAAGGATTTGCAGCGGTGCTTACTTTTATACCGTAACGGTTCTCCCAACAACAACAACAACAAACCGACGGGTTAACCCGTCGGTTGCTAAACCCGTCGGGTTCCGTATAAGATCAGTCCGTTTTATCGTAGGTTTCCAGGGCGACAGGCAGACAAGTTGCCACACCGGTTAATCCGACAACCGACAAGGTAATGAGGATGGTGTCTTTGATCTCATCGCGGGTAGCGCCCAGCTTCTTTGCCATCTGAACATGAAAATAAATGGCCGTTGCATCACCCAGCGCCGCTTTTATCCCGAGGTAGACCAGTTGCTTTGTTTTGGCATCAAGTCCGCTGGTGTTTTTCAATGCCGTTATCAGCCCATCGAAGGCTTTTGCCACTTCAGGGGCTTCTTTTTGAAATGTTTCAAGGGGATTCATAGTGTGAATTTAATAAGTAAAAATACTATTTTTAGATTCACCAATTGAGGCAATTAATTTTTTTGAATTTCTTTTATCTTCTGCTATATTTCAAAATATTGGTAAATTAGTCCGCTATTTATCCAAAATGATGTATACAAAAGAAGAGGCATTCAAAAGAATTGAGGAACTGGTCATCCGTTTCGACGAGCAGGTCGATTCGTATAAATCTGTTGACTACAACGAAACACTGACGCGTCACGATTTCATCGATCCATTCATGATCCGGCCGGTCGCCGCTGATAAGAACGGCTTACTTCTCATGAGCATTTACAATGGTGGTGATGTTTGCAATCAAAGCCACCACTAAAATCAAACATCTTGTTTTCATAATTTGTAATTTTAAATTAAACATAATGTGCTATTTCAATAATTGAAACTTTCATGACTTAGTAACTGATTATTACCGACCGTGATATAATATTCCTGTCTGCCATTAACCTTACCAGATATGCACCCGGCTTTACTTTAAAATTTGAATTATCCGTGCAATCCCAATCAATTCTGTAAAATCCGGTCTGCATATCCCGGTCAAGAAGGGTTTTTATAAGTTCTCCCTTAAAGGAAAGTACTTTTAAAACTACATGGCTTTCTTTAAGCAGTCTGAAAGATATGGTTGTACTACCTGAAGAAGGATTTGGATAAATATTGAGGGATTGTAGTGTAAAATTATTTATTTCAATGTTTGTACTCGTATCAACTACTCTGTGTGTATAATATATGTTTAAATTATCATCATCAGGCTTTGCTCTGTAAATTAAGTGAAGCATATTTAAAGATTTAAGAAATGCTTCTGTTCCAGCAGCTTCGCTAACAACAAGTTCACCGATCCAACTTCCTGTCGGATTTTTTGTATACATTACTATATTTCCTGATTTGCCTTCACTTTTTTCCCAATCGATGATATAAGCTTTATTATTTATCAGTTGTATTTGTTGACCCCAGGGATCAGCTGTTACAACCTCAGGCGTTGTCCAATTATTTCCATCAAAATACCTGTATAATGTGCTGTCTTCTTCCATCGGGTTTGGTGTTCCGGGAGTTTTATGTCTCCAAGTAAAATGGATAAAATTATTGTTATCCAGATCTATATCTCCGTCTCCGGTGGTCTTTTCACTGATCTGCAAGGTATCACTCCATTGATTGGTTAGGTAATCATATTTTATATACACATAAAAAATATTTCCCTCAAACATATCTCCAAGACATTGAAGGTTATTTGCTGCATCCACAATTATTTCTGAAAATCCCATGAAACCAAATGTATAAGGATGAAAAATTTCACTCCAAACACTATTTTCGAGATAACGATAGTAGTAATCAGCTCCCATCCCGTCATGATTCCAGAAACAGTAAATACGATCGTTATGATCGATAACAAGTTTATTATGACTGGCATATGAGGTAGTCCCTGAAATTGTATCAGTCGGGCTCCATTCGATTCCATCGAATACTTTCATTAAAATTTTTGAATCGTATTCGCTGCCGCTCATATCATAGGAAACATAAATTTTCCCCTGGCTATCCGTAACAATGTTCGCAAAAATGGGTCGCTTTTCTGAATTTTGCGAAATATTCTCGGGCGTACTCCAGGTTTCTCCGTTATCTGTAGATTTAGAGTAATAGATATTGCCGTAATAGTAATTAACTCCATGCGCCCAGACACAATGTAAATTCCCCTGGTTATCGATTGTAAATCCCGGAGTTTGGTTTCCACCGTTCATGGTTGAGATGTTCACCGGCTCCGACCAGTCTTGAGCTGATAACCAAACCGGCAGGAAAATAAGGAAGAAACCAAGTACAATCAAGGTTTTATCTCTGTTCATCGTGTTTAGTTTAAAATTCATTCATGTTTAAATTTATCTTTCAATCCTTCATTACAACCCATCTCGCCAGTTGATTTTTCCCTGCAGTTAATCTTACAAGATAAGTAGCATTCTTAACTTTTTCACCCGAATCATTCGTTCCATCCCAAACCATTTTAATATCGCCGGTTGTAAGATTTCCGTCATAAATGGTTTTAACGATCTTGCCATCGCCTGAATGTATTCTCAGGATCACATGGCTTTCTTTCAATAAGCGAAATTCAATATTTGCGGTTTCTGAGAATGGATTTGGATAAATTTCCATTGATTGTAAAGCAACTTTATCCTCTCTGGAATTAGTAATAGTGTCAACAATTTTTTGAGTGTAATAGATATTATCAGTATTTTCATCTGGTTTCGATTCATAAAGTACATGAAGTATGTTGGCTGATTTTTTGAAAATATTTAATCTGTGAGCATCTGAGTCTACCAATTCTCCTATCCAGTTTCCCATAAAATCTTTTTTATACAAAACAATGTTTCCTTCTTCCCCTTCATTTTTTTCGAAATCTGTAATATAAACTTTATTATTTATCAGTTGTATTTGCTGACCCCAGGGATCAGCTGTTACAACCTCAGGCGTTGTCCAGCTATTTCCATCAAAATACCGGTATAATGTGCTGTCTTCTTCCATCGGGTTTGGTGTTCCGGGAGTCTTATGCCTCCATGTAAAATGGACAAAATTATTGTTGTCCAAATCTATGTCTCCGTCTCCGGTGGTCTTTTCACTGATCTGCAACGTGTCACTCCATTGATTTGCGAGGTAATCATATTTTATATACACATAAAAAATATTTCCCTCAAACATATCCCCGAGACATTGAAGATTATTTGCTGCATCCACAATTATCTCTGAAAATGCAAAGAATCCAAATGTATATGGATGAAAAACTTCACTCCAAACATTATTTTCGAGATAACGGTAGCAGTAGTCAGCTCCCGTCCCGGTTTGATTCCAGAAACAGTAAATACGATCGTTATGATCGATAAAAAGTTTATTATGACTTGCATATGGCGTGGTCCCCGAAACAGTATCTGCCGGGCTCCATTCAATTCCATCGAATACCTTCATCAAAATTTTTGAATCGATTTCGCTTCCGCTCATATCATAAGTAACATAAATTTTCCCCTGGCTATCCGTAACAATGTTCGCAAAAATGGGTCTCTTTTCTGCATTTTGCGAAATATTCACGGGCGTACTCCAGGTGGCACCGTTATCTTCAGATTTGGAATAATAAATAATGGCGTAATAGTAATTTACTACGTGCGCCCAGACGCAATGCAAATTCCCCTGGTTATCGATTGTAAATCCCGGAGTTTGGTTTCCACCGTTCATGGTTGAGATATTCACCGGCTCCGACCAGTCTTGAGCTGATAACCAAACCGGCAGGAAAAAAATTATGAAACCGAGTGCAATAGAAAGTTTATATCTGCTCATCTTATTTTTCATTTAAAATTCATTCTTGTAAAATTAATCTTTCAATCATTCATTACAACCCATCTCGCCAGTTGATTTTTCACGGTAGTTAATATTTCATTGTTTTAATGTTCACAATAAAATTACATAAAAATTTTGATGAAATAATTAAGGAGGTTTATGTTCGATCGATTCCAAATACAGGGTAATATTGTAACCCGACGGGTTAACCCGTCGGTTGAAAAAAAAGTACCGCATCCCAAAATAAATTTGAAAAGTTATTTGTGAAATAGAAAAAGTAATTATTTTTGTGTGTGAATATTCACTTACTTTTTCATGAGAACAGATCTTTCAAAACGTCAATCGGAAATCATACAAGCTGCAATAAAACTAATTGGTGAAGGCGGAATTCAGGCGCTCACCATCAAAAACCTTTCGACCGAAATAGGTGTTACAGAATCAGCAATATACAGGCATTTTAAAAGCAGAACAGAAATATTAAGCACGTTGCTCGATTTTCTGAAATCAGTTTTCATATCCAATTATTCCAAAATATCCGAATTGCAAAAAAGCCCGATCGAAAAGATTGAAAAAATGATATCAGGCCACATGAAAATCTTTTCCGATAATCCTTCTTATGCCATTGTTATTTTGTCGGATGGTTTATATAAAAATGAAGAAGATTTACGCAATAAGATATTTTCGATCATGGAAAATTCAAAAGCATTTTTTATTAAAACTATTGACGACGGCAAGAAATCAGGAGAAATAAGGGAAGATATTTCGAGCGAACAGATCGTTTTTGTCATTATGGGGAGTGTACGTCTTACAATAGACCAGTGGAGCCTTTCAGGATTTAGCTTTGATCTTGCGGAACGGGGTAAGCTTCTTTTTAAAACCTTAAAAACACTGATTCAAAAGGCATAATGACTAAGGAAAACTAAATTGACAAGCATTTCTGATTGATTTAATCCCGGATTAATGAGAAAAATGAAGTTCAGGTAGTTCATAATTTAAAACTAAAAACTTGCGAAAAAAAACATAAATTAAGTAACCCTAAAAATAAATAATAAATGGAAACACGTAAACTATGGTTACTCTTTGCTGGTATACTGATCGTATGCTTCTCCGTCATTGGATTTTATGGCCATGAGATATACCGTGAAAAACCACCAATCCCTGAGAAAGTAATTTCTGAGGATGGCAGTATAATTTTTACTTCACAGGATATTAAAGACGGGCAGAATGTATGGCAATCTATAGGTGGACAGGAGGTCGGAACCGTTTGGGGTCATGGTGCCTATGTCGCACCTGATTGGTCAGCTGACTGGCTGCACAGGGAAGCTATTTATATACTGAATTATTGGTCGGAAAAAGGATTTGGGGAATCATTTGATAAACTCGATGCTGAAAATCAAGCTGCCTTAAAAGCCAGACTTCAAATTGCACTCCGCACAAACACCTACGACCCAAATACAGGTCTTCTTAAAGTCTCAGCCGACCGCACTGCTGCTATCGAAAACAACAGTTCGCATTATACCGGACTGTTTATGAATGATCCATCACTAAGTAAGGAAAGGACAGCCTATGCCATTCCAGAAAATTCGATTAAAGATCCTACGAGGATGAAAAAGCTGAATGCTTTCTTTTTTTGGGCAGCATGGGCATGTATTACCGACAGGCCCAATTCAAACATCACCTATACGAACAACTGGCCGCCGGATGAGATCGTTGGAAATGTTCCTACACCGGGTATCAATCTGTGGACAGGATTCAGTATTATGATGCTTTTGATCGGGGTAGGCCTGCTTGCTTATTACCATGCCCGCAACAAATCAGGAGAATTAGATCAATCATTATTACCCAAAAATGATCCGCTTGCTGGCTTACATCCAACACCTTCAATGAAGGCCACTTTGAAATATTTCTGGATCGTTACTGCACTTATTCTGGTTCAGGTAATTATGGGTGTAATTACAGCCCATTATGGTGTAGAGGGAAATGGCTTTTATGGATTGAAACTGGATGCGATTTTGCCTTATTCGGTCTCACGTACCTGGCATGTGCAGCTTGCTATATTCTGGATTGCTACTTCATGGCTTGCCACCGGTTTATATATTGCTCCGGCAGTATCTGGTGTTGAGCCAAAATTCCAGCGGCTTGGTGTAAACTTCCTTTTTATTTCCTTGCTGATTATTGTAGTAGGTTCGCTTATAGGGGAATGGATGGGCGTAATGCAGAAACTTGGATATATACCGAACTTCTGGTTTGGACATCAGGGTTACGAATATGTTGATCTTGGCAGATTCTGGCAGTTGTTTTTGTTTATAGGGCTTGTGTTATGGCTGATATTAATGTTCCGGGCGTTATTGCCAGCATTGAAAAAACCCACCGAAAACAGACAATTGCTTACCTTGTTTGTAATTTCTGCCGTTGCCATAACAGCATTTTATGGTGCCGGATTGATGTGGGGTCAGCATACGCACTTATCGATTGCAGAATACTGGCGCTGGTGGGTTGTTCATTTGTGGGTGGAAGGTTTCTTTGAGGTATTTGCAACAGTTATCGCTGCTTTTCTTTTTGTAAGGATGGGTCTGCTGAATTTAAAATATGCAACATCCGGAGTACTTTTTTCAACTATCGTTTATTTGTCAGGTGGTATTATTGGGACATTTCATCATCTTTATTTTACGGGTACACCGACAGCTGTATTGGCCCTGGGGGCGACTTTCAGCGCTCTTGAGGTTGTACCCCTGGTTCTGATGGGTTTTGAAGCTTATCACAATTTGAGGTTGAGCAGGGCAACCGAATGGGTTAAGGCATATAAATGGCCAGTCTATTTTCTGGTTTCGGTAAGTTTCTGGAATTTGGTTGGCGCCGGACTTTTTGGGTTTTTAATAAATCCACCCATTGCTTTATATTATATGCAGGGTCTTAACACAACTCCAGTTCATAGTCATGCTGCATTGTTCGGAGTTTATGGAATGCTGGGTATCGGATTGATGCTATTTGTGATCAAAGGACTTACCGTAAAACATATTTGGAAAGATAATGTAATCCGGTTTGCCTTCTGGGCATTAAACATCGGGCTTTTACTAATGGTCCTTATCAGCCTTCTGCCGGTTGGGGTTATGCAGACAATAGCCAGTATAAAACACGGTATGTGGTACGCACGCTCGGCCGAATTTATGCAGGATCCCACGCTGCAAACTTTCCGCTGGCTTAGAGTAATCGGGGATACAATCTTTGCTATTGGAGCCCTTGCCCTTGCATGGTTCATTGCAGGATTAAAAACCGGCTGGTCAATTGACAAAATAAAAAAAGTAAATTAACAATTATACCAGGAGAAGTAAAATGAAAGCTACACAACAATTAAAAGACGAGCATGAAGGAATAAAAATCATGCTCAAAATAATGGAAGTTATTTCAGGAAATCTTGAAAAAGACAGGAATCTGAACATTGACCATTTTGAAAAAATTATAGATTTCATTAAAGGTTTTGCGGATAAATGCCACCATGGCAAAGAAGAGGAAATCTTTTTCCCCGCATTAATAAATCATGGAATGCCTCAAGAAGGGGGCCCGATTGGAGTCATGTTATTTGAGCACGAACAAGGCAGAAATTTTATAAAAGAATTAAGTCATGCTTTTGATGAATTCAAAAAAGGAAATAAAAACGCAATTGACGAAATTGTCAAAAATACTAGTGGCTATATTCAACTTCTCCGTAACCACATTGAAAAGGAGAATAACATTCTTTTTATGATGGCTGACAAAGTATTGAATGATGCAGAGCAATCAGAAATTGCTGATTCTTTTGAAGAACTTAAAGCTAAAAAGATAGGTATTGGCAAGCATGAAGAATACCATAAGTTGTTAAAGGAATTTAAGAGTGTATATTTACAATAATAAAAAACAGAAACTTACAAAGACCACATCAACCAAATCGTTTCTGAGCTTTAAGGCCTAACGAAGGAGGAGATAAAAATTGTGGACGGGAAATGATCCCGGCACAAGTAATGAGGAAGAGAACAACTGACGGGTTAAACGGATCGAACTGACGGGTTAACCCGTCAGTTGTTTGAGTTTACACAATTCATAATAGCGAAAAGTTGTCTGTTGCTAAAATAAAAAGCCGGGAGTCTGTGTCCCCGGCTTTTCTTAACTAACCTAAATTTAACCACCATGAAAGTTTACTCAAAGTATCCCATTTCCCTTTTTCCTTCTTGTATCGAATCTAACTTTTTCATTATTTTATATACGCCAATCCTTAAGTTGGATCTATCTTCAGCTCAGAATAATTTCTCAGATTCAGTTTTACTCCATTTGTGAAAATAGGTTACGCTTCTGTCTCTTTATTATGGTTAACTATAAGGATCAAATGTGTCTATTTCGTGCGAATTAATGGTATAAATCGAGGATTTTAATCCACCGCTATAATTTAATATGCCAGAATTGCGCAATAGAAATTTCTATTGCGCAATCTGTTTTCACCTAAATTTCACCTATGATTATTCTTAATTCTATTCTGATGATGGTTTTAAAACATATATTGACATCCGGATTAAAACTGAACACTGCTTCCGGTCCCTGTGTTTGGAACCCATATTTCGTTTTTATCCGGATTAGCAACCTCCCCATCCATGTTGAAGTCTGAAGCTGAGTATCCGTTTTTACCTGCCTGTATATTCCAGACTGCCGTTTTATCCAAAGCATTTACCTGCGCATCGCCATTGCCGTCACCACCGATCATGCCATATTTTCCGGTAGCCAGCATTTTCTGTCCATTGTTGTAGGCTTGTCCCTGTTCCGTAGTAAAATTCCATGAATAAATTCCGCCGGCTGAAGTAACAGGACCTGAGCTTAATATTGCAAGGTGATTACGATGATTTATCACCACAAATAGATTCTGGGTTACAGGTACGCCTGCGAAAATCAGGTATGGATTTGCCTCGGTACCAATGATCGTTCCATCACTCTTTAGTAAGGCCGCTCTGGTTCCTCCGGGGATAACTGTTCCAGGTCCTGCAGTGGCAGCTGATGCTGCATCTCTAAGTTCTACAGTAACCCAATCCACCACGTCATTTGGCATCGCAGAAACACTTTCTGTTCCGGCATATAACCAGGTTGGATCATTATTACCAAAGTAGGGCAGAGCTGGGTAATAAGGTTGCGTATCAGGCAGGTAACCCGTTGTCAAAAGTGTTGTATTCATCATATTTGTAGATGAATTAAAAGCTCCTTCAAGATAAACCTTAAGGTTCAGCACCTGATCAGTTGCAAATTCATAGGCTCCTATATCGCATGGATTGCTACGGTATTTTCCGGTGTAATCAGTCGGTACTTCCGGAATATAAACCCCTGCATTATTCATCAAAGTTGTAGTAGGTATCAAATTGGTTTGGGAAGTAAACTGAGGATCTACAGTTAATGAATTGGCTTCCATACCTGTGTAAGTTTGCCATAATGCAAGGGTCGGAAAATCAACTAAACAGGTTCCTCCTACACAAAATTTCTGCGCAATCTGACCCTGATAGCCATCGATGTAGTAATCGTTGTTATCGAGGTGTGAAAAGGTAACCACTTCAGTTGTCATAATTCCGTAAGCTTTTCCCCACGCTGAAGGATCCGGATTGGGAAAGGAATTGGTCATGGAATTCTGAAGGATGTTATTCCGTATGTCGATTTGATCTGAGTTTACAGTAGACAGATTCCAGAAAAGAATACATGCGGATGAAGGTGCATAGCTATCGCCCCCATAAAGATAATCTCCGGTAAGTAATATCGTATTATTCCAAATTCTAAGGTTTCCACCCTGACGAACCATTATCCCATTGGCCTGATTTTGGCTAACTCCCGGATTCATTCCATGAGCACTAATATTATAAAAAAGATTATTCGAAATCTCAGTGGGAGTGGAATTATTATCATTGTCACACTTTATACCCCAGCAACCAATACTACTTGAACGAAAGTCATGAATCTTATTATTCGTAATTTTGAGGTTAGTCATATTATAGACAAACGTAATTCCAAAACAGGCATATGTGCCAATTTCACTTGCGGGACCCATTATATCATTATTAGCAATCAATACATTATCCGACCGTCTGACGGCAATGCCCCATCGTGTTATGTAGTCAGTATCTACCGGTGACCCCAGCGTATTATTTGTTATTGTAATATTATGATTCCGGTTATTATCGTTTGCATTTATATCAATACCATTTTTGGCCCTGTTAAGCAAGTTATGATCAATAATGATATTGTTGTAACCTCCGCCGTTAATGCTCGCATTATTATTAAAAACAATCAAATAGGTTTCATTAAGTACATTGGTATTGTTTCCCTTAACAATACAATTCTTAATGGTGATATTGGTGGAAGGATCACTTGCTCCATCGTTAGTAATACCAAGAGTGAAAGAGTTATAATCTGGTGAAGTGTTCTCAAATGTTATTCTTTGTTCGTTGGATAGTCCATCAGAACCATCGAAGATTAAATAATCCACCCCTTTTAACATGATCAGGCCAGAGCTGGAAATGTAACCGCTGATGACCGGAAAAGCACCGGTATTTGCCCGGATAGTTACGGTATTAACCGAACTGCTACCTGCATTTGGATGAATCAAAATCGGGAAAGTTTCACTCGGGTAGCTGTTGTCATCAAGTATAAAAGTCAGAGGCCCGGAAACTGATTTCGAATTAAGGTCATTGATAGCAGCAGACAAAGTGGTATACGGCTTGTCAATACCGACATGGAATGTGCCGGCAATGCTTAGAACGATACTGTAAGTTGACGGGTTGGTTGGCGGAGTCGAGCATGCAGGAGGAAAGGTAGTGAATCCACCAGCTCCCAGTGATGGGAATACCCCGACATTAATAGATGGAGCATAATCCACTGCTGCAATATAATATGATACAATGTCGCCAATACTAGTTCCTGCACCAAAGGTGAATGAATACGATGACCCACTCAAATATTGACCCTGAACCATCTGGTAAGCCCCGCTATTAATTTTCCAGTATAAGGCCGGAAGACCGAGACCTGCCGTTGCAATTCCTGAAGGGTCCTTAATATCAGCCAGTAGAGTTCTGTTAGTTGTTGAATTTGTATTATATAGCGGGGTATAATCAATGCTTGGAGCCGTCAGGTCGTTCGATATTCCTCCAATTTCATCTGCCCCGATGTCGGGTGCACCTGGCGGATAAGAGGGATTGAAAGGATATCCGGGATTTGGATAACGCGGGTCGCCATCGATATCACTGACAATTGGAAATGGGCTGCTTATAACTACACCTCCTTCTTCACACTGGGTAGGTTCATTGGTTTTGAGGTGAACATCCCAGGGCTGGCTTGTTATATTTACAAAAGGAGACATCTCCGTTTTAGATTGCAGTTCCTGCGGGTAAACAATAGTTTTATAATCATTTAATGTTTGAGCGCTGGTGATCCCATCATAAAAAATCAGGTTTTTTGTACTGGGTGTACCGGCATAAAGATTGTTATAATTGGATGTAAAGCCGCTTAATCCAGGGTTTCTTTCGCGGATTGCCACTGTTTTTCCTTCCGGACCTATTTTGGCGCTAGTGTTTATTAATATATTATTTCTTAAATCAACACCATAAAGATTAACAACACAAATTGCGGATGAGCCATAATTGGTTTGGCTTCCGGTGATGCCTGCATTTAGGTAAATGGTATTGTTATAAATACCTCTTATATTGGCTGTTTCCTCAAGGTAAATTCCGTTTAGCATATTCCAGTCATAACCCAGGGTAACATCTGCTCCGGGGTTTTCCAGATCCGTGATGGTATTATTGAAAAAATACATTTCTGTGCCATAATTGGTCTGATCAATACCGTTAATAGAGGCATAAATTGAAGATGGACTGGCTTTGATATTTTGAATTTTATTATTGTAGAAATAGCCTAAAGTACCATTATAATTGTACAATCCTGTTGCCGGATCCACGGATCCCGCTTATATTTGTTATGGTATTGTCGTAAACTTTTTTGTATTCCGAATCATTATAACCAATATAAAGTCCGTAGGTACGCATGATCTGCATTTGCCACATTATTATCAATAAGATTATTATGACAATCAAGCGTAGTACCATTCCCTCCAGCTGCAAGGTAATACTGGGACTGACCAACATTTGCATTGCTGTATCGGGTATTACCTGTAACAGAGTTATTATACATTTGCATGGGACCTTGCGCGTTATTGGTCTTGTTGCACCACAAATAATTAATACGGCCGGTCGCTGCCAGTGATGTTGACCCGGTTGTGTTATTGCTCACCACATTACCATAAACATTTGTGGTAACCCCAAGATTTAACAATTGCATATAATATATCCATCCTCCCGTGACAGTGGGATAAGTACATCCTGTTACCGTATTGTTATATATATTTACTGTGTTGGAAGTGCCCGATCCTCCCATGTTGCTGTAAATACCGTCGAATTCACTGTATGGATCGCCCGAATACTGCATACTGACAAAGTTATTGTAAAGGTCGTAGCTGGCATTCATGGCGTCCTTAAGGCAAATACCATAAGGAACAGCAGTTCCTGCAACCCCGCCCATGGTACTTGTTACGATATTGTTAGCTACTTTCAGGTTATTCTGATAAATGGTATAGATACCATAACCCGGATTGGTTTGTCCGGCTACATTGTTAATTATATTGCCACCATCTAGGCCTACTTCATTATTCTGATCATAATAATTGTAAGGTGCCGATGCATCATTATACCCAGCGAGGTAAATGCCAGAATAACAATTCGTCAGCGTATTGCTATAAATTTTAAGATTGGAATTAGTGCCCGAAAATGCCGTAACGATTAATTGATCAGTTGTCGTTACAGTATGATTGTTCGAATAGATACCGATTGTGAAATCATAGACCTTATCAAGGGTGACGGTGCAATTTTTAATTGTAATATTTTGAGATCCGTCAGTTGCGGAATTTTTCAGGATGGCAAAGCCCCTTTCCATTTTTGCATTGGCGGAAACATTCGTTATTTTATCCTTAATATTTATACCATCAAAAGTTACATAATCGCAGCCCGTTATTGCAATGATGGCGTCCGTTAATCCTGTGCCGGAGCCGGAAGTAATAATAGGATTGCTTCCTGTGCCTGATTTTTGAAATACAATTGGATTCGCCAATGAGCCTGACAGAGTGGTAATGCGCCCTGCAGTCGGACTTGTAAAGCTTTCCGTATAACCAGCTGCTATGTTGAAAGTCACTCCTCCGCTTCCTGCACCCGAGGTATTCAGGGCAGTAATAGCGGCAGCCAATGTTGGATAATCTCCGGGTATTGTCTTAATACCCGTAAGTTGGGCAAATGTAGTTAAGCCAATAACCAACATAAGAATTAAGGTGAGTAATGTCTTTTTCATTTTGTTTTATTTTATAGTTATTTAATATCTGATTTCAATTTTTCTAAATATTGTAACTTGTTATATTGCTGTCTTATTTACTAAAACATTGTGGTTTCAATAAATTCCCTGCTTTCTTGAAGCAGGGAATTTAATTCCGTGATGAAAATGCTTAATGCCGCCGATTTTTGGTCGTGAAATGAATTAATGCTGAAACAAAATTTATCATCCATTTTCACAGACCTTTAATTTTTAGGCATCTTTCATAATAATCACTCATATTCCATTATTTACGAATAATGAACAAAATACAGCTAATATTACCATCCATGCAATTATATTGCCTTTACAAAAGCATTACATCACCTTAAATGTACCTGTACATTAACTATACAGAAAAAATGATGAAAAGCAGGACACTGATTTAAAGGCAATTGATTAATCAGTTGATAATTTTTGTAAATGACAATTTGCCCGATTGGTAAACAAAAGATCAACAAAAAACCTTGTCAGTGATCGACAAGGTTTTTAATCAATATGTAAATTTAACCTAATAATTATTTTTTCATCTTGAAAATTTTTTTTGAGCCGTAAGCTGCTCCGAGAATCAACATAATACTGAGTCCGCCATCAATCGGAGCACCACCGCCTACCGGGGTATTTCCACCAGTCGGACCTCCGCCACCATTCGGATGGGGAGGATTCTGACCACTTGACAACAAAGACAATGACAGAAATATGCCTGCCACCATGAATATTTTTAATGCTTTTTTCATATCTGTATTTTTATTTTGTTCAACATAAATTTTTCCTCCCCCCGGCCTCCTCTCGCAGAGGAGGGCAGGGATTGGATTTTTTATTTATTATATACTTTCTTAGTTACCAGGCCGTCATTACTCACCACCTTTACAATGTAGTAAGCACTCTTACTCAATGGCACTCTATTGAGTGTCCCCTTGATCGGAGTTCTGAAAATTTCCTGGCCCATCAGGCTGTATATGATGATGTTCCCGTTTGTTTTCAAAGGCACGATTACGCAAATATCACCATTATTTGAAAATATGTTGACCGGTTCCACCTGATTATCAACGACGGACATAGGCGTAAAATGAAGTACGAACCTGTTATCAAAGCTCATGTCGTAGTTAAATGAATACGGACTATTCTTCAAATCGGTGATTGCTCCAGTCATTAAATCCTCTAAAATAACATTGGCAAATTCGCTGGTTTCTGTGGCTGCAATGGTAAATTCGCCAGGTACACCTGCTTTAACGCCAACCTGAACAGTATTTGTAGCCGGCAGGGAGTTAATTGCCATCATTCCATTATCCACAGAATAAATTGCCGGTGATTCAGCAACATCACCAAAGAGCTTATGAGCATCCCATTGTCCGTCAAAACCCGGAGTAGCTTCATCGAGAAAACGAATGACGGTTTCATCCGTATATCCGTTGCCCGAAACAGTAAGCCTTAAGATATCAGCCACGTCATCTTTATAGAAAGTTGAAGTAGTATTTGTGCGAACTTCATTGGTCATGTTGAGTGTTCCTACTGTAAATCCGTCAGTAACCCCAACGAAAAATCCCTGGCATGAAGGAATGTATTGACTGCCGCCATTATTTCCAACACCACCAACATAAGACGCCCATGTTGCACTGTTTACATGCCGGTAAGTTGCATTGTCAACATTGGTTTTTGTCCAACCCGATGCAGCGTCCCAGTCAATTGCTGAAGCATATGGATTTCCAACTAAATTCCATCCCTCACCATTGCGGGTAACATTATTTGCAGCACCAATATTTCCGGTATTTAATGTTCCAACAAATATAGCTGTGCCAGCCATATCATTCCACAAAGCATAGCCCTGCATCACATTCAGCGGAGCCGCAGGATTTGTAACGTCGGTATAAAGGTTTGTAGATTCTGTATGGTTCTGGAGATATAAACCGAGGAACATATTGGCAGTAGCGCCGGAAACAGGTGATGATATCAGATGCCATTCACCTCCTGTATAATCACGATTTACTGTTGTTGTTCCGGAGACCGTAAGGTTACCGTTGTCGAGCAATGAAGCATCTGACGCAATCACAATACTGCTGCAGCTTGCAGGTGTTGTAATTGTCGGATAATTGGTCAGTTCTGCGGGTATGGTCACTGCGGTAATGGCTCCCGGTACTCCAACCGGATTCCAGTTTCCTGAATTGAACCAGTCCGAATTTACAGCACCTGTCCATGAGATAGATGCCGGCACATTAGTTACTGTTACGGAAAGATCATCAATATAAAGAGAAGAACCTGCTGTTACAGCAGTGAAGTCATGCCAGCCTACATAATAATTTCCTGATGTTGCCGGAGTGAAGGAGGAACAAACAATCTCGATATAGGTAGTTGTGGCTGTGAGACTTGTATTATAGTAAATAGGAGAACTGGTCATACCGGCTTGGGTAGGTGAATTTCCCCATTTAACTTCAAGTTGATGAGTATTACCAGATGTGACTTGTGTTCTGTACCAGAACCTGACTTCATAAGTTTCACCACCCGTAAGTTCCAGTCCATTTGTGATATACCAGTCGTTACCAGCAGCGTATTGCGTTATCCGCAAAGAATTAGCACCGCTATGTGCATAGTTTGTGTTGTAATAAGGTGACCAGGTTCCGTTTTGATTAATGTCGAGTACCGTTCCGCATCCGATAGAGTTGGTTTCAAAATCTTCAGCAAACGGAAGTGCAAAGGTTCCGCATAAAGTTGCAGCACTGGCTGTAACTCCGGTTGGTGAATAAATATTATTATTCGCCGGCTCATACGACCAGGCTTTATAATAATAGGTAGTAAGGTTGGATATTAAACCGGTATGGCTGAATGCGGTCAAGGGTCCAACATAGACTACTTCGCCTCCTCCGGGGATGGAATTACCAGCTATATAAGCAGTTCCATTCACCGGTTGACCGAAAGTACCATCAAAGGTAGTAGCTATGATCACATCGCTGTTATATGCATTTTTTGTCCATGCCAGGTCAATCTGAGTGGCGCTGATCGTAGTAGCTGTAAAAGCAGAAGGCGGATCGATATTGGTTATTGCGCTTACTGCTACTCCCAAAGAATAAGCTGAACCATCATAAGAGAAAGCCTTATAATAATAGGTAGTTGCACCACTAAGTCCTGAGTGGTTTACAGGTGAAGTAGTACCATAATATAATAAGTTACCACCGGCAAAAGGATCACCAATATTCGAGGGTGGTGCTCCGGTAGGTGCAGTAAAGGTACCGGTAGTGTTCCAGGCAATAACCACGTTATTGTTAGCAGGATTCGGCACGAATGCCACATTGATCTGGGATGAACTGATAAGTGTTGCATTGACACCACCCGGGTTTAGTACAGCGACAGCAGGCATTCCGGCAAACTCGTCAGCTCCTATATCGGGTAATAATGATCGGGTATCACCATCAAAGTCATCGGTAATAGCAATGGGAGAGGTAATCTGGGTTCCCCCGCTTTCGCAATTGGTGACTACAGTTGTCAGCATATGCATATCGTAGGGTGTTGTGCTAACGTTTACAAAAGGAGGTAGTTCTCTGAAAGAACCGGCATCCCTTGTTGGTCCAACCAGTGCCTGGTAATCGGTAAAGAAATAAGGATTCGTACCATCAAAGTAGGTCACGCATAAAAAATTAACTTCTTCTTCGTTCACGTAAAATACGTTGGCATTTGAGTTGTTCGAGTAGGTCGGTAATCCGGCAACTTCTGCACTCCTGCGGTAAGCAGATACAATACCGCCAGTGGTTGTGGATAGATTAACAAAAACGTTGTTTCTCAAATCCAAAGTAGGATTTGTGGAAACATACAATGCTGATGTGTAAAAGTAAGTTCCTGTACTTGATGCATTCAGGTATACAGTGTTGTAAAATACATTAACGTTCGTGCCATAGCTGACATTGATACCTGCAATAGAATTAACAGGATTAATTAAAGTTCCTGTTCCTTGCGGGGTTCTCAAATCGGATATAAAGTTGTTATAAACATTCATATCTGTTCCACCAGCAACGGTAATTCCGTTAACAGCAACATTCGATGCACTGCCGCCTGCGCTAAGGTCGTAAACATTGTTTTTGTATAATTTACCCGGGTTGCCGTTTGTAAAGTTGATACCGGTCATTGTACCACCTTGATTGGCACCAGCTGATGTTGTATTGTAGTTTGAAAAAATGTTATTGTCATAAGCATTACCAGTAGCTACTCTCATACAAACAAATGTTCCAGATGTTCCTGTTTTGGTATTGTTCGATACGGTATTGTTGTACATGCTCAGGTTACCAGCACTACTTGGGCTGTCAATACCCGTAAAACTACCGGTTCCGGGAATATTATTATTCGTGACAGTATTTGAGTATATGTTAAGTGTGCCGGCTGACCCACTGCAAGTAATTCCTGAGAATGCCTGATAGGTAGCTAAAGGATTATTTGTACAGTTTTGAACGGTATTATTGTAAACATTGCTCGCAAAAGCAGGGTCGCCGGTTTGCGCACTGATACCTGAGAGTGAAACAAAACCGGCAGTTGGAGCAAGTGTAACAGTATTGTTAAAGATGTCAAAGTTTGTAGAGACGGAAGGAAGTATTATACCTATTAAGCTTGATACAGGTGTAGCTGTATAAGTGCTAATATTGTTATTTGCAACCGTTAACGCTTTCATATACCTTGCACTGATACCATATGTATTAAAGTCAGTGATAGCATTGGCTCCGTCAAGCCCAATCTGAATGTTCTGGTTAAACATGTCGTAAGGCGCAGGTGCATTATTCCATCCGGTAATATCAATTCCATTTTTTACATTGGTAATCACGTTGTTGAAGAACTTGCAGTCGTTCATAGCATCGGAAGTGTTGCCTCCTGTAAGGTCAATCGCAACGGTTGAAGTGGCAAGATTGTTGCCTGCATAAATACCTGTGCAATTTGTGGGGTTCGTCGGTGCGGGGGCTTTGTTCAGCGTAATTGTGCAATTTTTTATGGTTACATTCTGGCACCCATCAAATGGAGCTACGTTACTTAATTTTACCATCGCATAACCAAATTCCATACGTGAAAGCTGATCGGTATTACCGGCACTTTCCGTAAGGTCAATCCCATCAATGGTCACATTGTCTGTACCTGCAATTCTCCAGATAGCATCCAGGTTGGTTGTGGTGCCCTCCCATGCTGTCAACAACGGGGCATTTGTTCCTGTGCCTGAGCGCTGGAATTTAATTGAATAGGTAACGCTGTTCGCATTTAAGAGGGTATTGCCAAGCAGATATCCGCCTATTGGGGCTGTTTCTGTGTAATCGTCTGCAACTATAAAAGTCATATCCCCATTAATCCCTAAAGTATTCAGGTCAGCAATGGCTGCCTGTAACGTCGAATAGCCCGGCGAGCCTGTTGGGATGTAATAGGTCCCTGAAAGCTGGCCAAACGAGGTTGCGCCAATAAACAGCGCAATGATCATAGTAAAAAGTTTTCTCTTCATGTTGTTTAATTTTACTTGTTATTAATTATCTGTTTCACCTGATTTTTTTATATTATTCAGCATCTCCTTCAGTAATCGGTTTTGAAGTTTTTTAAATTCAATAAATTCCTCAATAGAATTTGGATCTATCCTTTCTTTTTGGGGTGATTCGTTCAAATGCTCATCAGCCGCTGGAAGATTTATTCCGACTTCCTGATTTATTTTTTTTTCTTTTTTCTTTTTCATTACTAAGTTTCCCGTTAAAAGCATACGCAACCCCATTCACACTTTTTTAACTTTTGTGCAAAGTTCAACTTTGAAATAACCTAACGCAATTATTTTGCCCCTACATAAACCTTACTCATTATTAAACCCACCTGTACAATTCCTGTACAAGGGAACGAACAGAAAACGCAATGCTTTAAATTTCAGACTAATAATACTTAGATTTGTACTTCAGTGGAAAAGAGTTTTTTATAAGGAAGAAAGAAATGTGATGAGATTAACATCGGAATTTGCGATTCCGAGCTTTTGCCTCAGCCGATAACGGGCGGTTTCGAGCGAACTAACCCGCTGACCGGTAAGTTCTGCAATATCTTTTGTCGACATATTCAATCGAAGAAAAGCGCAGAGTTTTAATTCATTGGGACTTAACGTTGGAAATTTCTCCAATAATTTGTCATAAAACTCGCCATGAACTTGTCGAAACCGGACAGAAAATTCCTTCCATATTTCATCCGACTGGCTTTTTTGTAATTCATTGGCTATTTTCTTTATAATGTCTTTGCTTTCGCGGGAAGTGGTTTCCTTTTCGATGACAACAATTTTTTCGGACAGTTCAGCCAACATTTCATTCTTCTTCATGAGCGACATCACATTGAGAACCATTTCTTTATTTTTAAATTCCAGTTCCTGTTTATAATTAGCTTTTTCCAGATGATGTTTCTTGGCTTTAAGCCTTAATTGATTTAAAATTAACAGAATGATAATACACTGAAAAATAAACAAACTGAAATAATCAGAATCGCAATATTTTTACGTTGTTTGGCTATTTTAAGATTTTGCTCATTCTTTTCAAACTGATACTGTAATTCAAGTTTTGTAAGGGTTTTATTTTTTTCGTCGAGGAAGAGACTGTCTTTGTATTGATTTGCGATTACATAATAACGATATGCAGCAGCTGAGTCTTTTTGAGTGAGATATAGGTTATTCAGAATTTCAGAAGCATTAACAACAATTTCATTGTATCCTTCCGATTTACCAATTTCAAGCGTATTCTGGGCCAATGTTTTTGATTGCTCCTGTTTTCCAGTTTCAAAATATATTTTACTCAGCATTACCTGACTTTTGGCAAGTCTGAGTTTATTCCCAATTTTTTCGAAAATATCATGTGCTTGCTGAATTTTCGAAATAGCTTCGGGATATCTTTTTAGATCAAAATAAACATCTACAATATTTAAATAATTACTCGCCACCAAATAGGCATTCCCTTCTTCAAGGTTTATTTTTATTGCCTCCTCATACCTCTCGAGTGCTTTGTCATAATCCTTCCTTACATAATAAACTTTAGCAAGATTATTCAGATTACTTGCAATACCTTCATTACTATTAATTTCTTTAGCTAATTCAATGGATTTAAGATAATAATCCACAGCTTTGTCATAATCCCCTTGATCGAAATACAAGGTTCCTATCTGGCAATAGGAAGCACCCATACCCTCTTTGTCTTTTAATTTCTCACAAATTTTTAAGCTTGCATATATATTCTCCGAACTCTTTGTTTGGTTCCCAATATCATAATAAATTACACCTATAGCGTCTAATGAACTTGCCAGTTCCTTGTCGAGATCCATTTCTTCTGCAAGCGTTCTTGCCACTATAGCCAGTTCCATAGCCTTAGATAAATTTGACTTATAATAATAAATCTTGGCTAGGTTCAGATTCGCATCCAATTTTTCCTTATTATCCAAATTGGTCTCAGCAAGATTATATGCTTGTTCAGCATAAGAAAGAGATTTTGAAATATCTATAATTGTGTATGCATTAGATAAATTGAGCAAAATTTTATACTTACTAATTTGATCAGGGGCCTGCATTAAAATATTTTCCAGGCTATCAATAGTCTTATCGTTTTGGGCAATTAAAGCTAAAGCAGATAAAAAAGAAAAATAAAGCAATAACAAGTACTTGAAAAACATTTGCATTATCTGAAATAATTACCTTGACAAAAATAACACTTTTACTTCTTAACGGATCAGGTTCGGAATTTTTGATACCTCAACCTAAAACAGTCACTCCGGCTTTAAAATAACGCCGATATTTTTACGGCCGTCTATTTTTATTTTCACGGGTGAACCGAACCGGATGTGACGAATAAAATCATCTTCAAAGACCGCCGGTTGATTGTTTAAAAAATCAATGTCGTAATAACCGTCGTTCAGATACGGATTGATGGTAAAATAGCCGACCCGGAAAGAAGTGAGGTTCTGAAAAAAATGGGTGCCCTGACTCGGATCGATTCGGTAATTGGCAAGTCCCGATTCAACGATGACACGGGCAGCAGATATTTGGGGCCACTTAACAGGAATAC
>CAVXTE010000053.1:0-74592 GCA_963764475.1 uncultured Bacteroidales bacterium | reverse complement strand
TTGAAGCAACCGACCGGTTTTTTGTAAATACACCGGGCTTAGGAAAATCGCTTGTAGCAGGTTATTCTACAACAAATACCGGTTGGGATGGAGGACAAAAGGTGAGCGGCCGGCCCGGTTATGCCTGGTATTTTGGCCGCGACGGAGAATGGAGCGGTTTCGCACTACTCGATTACGGTGATTTTGAAAAAGTAAAATCGGAGCTCGAAATGTACCAGAAATACCAGGATTTATCCGGAAAAATATATCATGAAGTGAGCACTTCAGGAGTCGTTCATTATGATGCGGCCGATGCGACGCCATTATACATCATCCTTGCAGGGAAGTACTTGAAGCATTCCGGTGATCTGGAATTCATCAAAGCAAGCTGGCCTTTCATTCAAAAAGCCCTGGATTTCTGTTTTTCGACCGATACGGATGGCGATCATTTAATTGAGAACACCAACGTTGGCCATGGCTGGGTTGAAGGAGGCAGCCTGTTCGGATCGCATACTTCGCTGTACCTGGCCTCCTGCTGGGCAGAAGCCCTGAACGAAGCTTCATATATGGCACAATCAATAGACTTGACTGATGCTGGTAACGATTATAAAAAAGAAGCAGAAATTGTTAATGCCATCATCAATACTGATTTCTGGAATCCGGATGAAAACTTTTATTATCACGGTAAATTCAGCGATCAATCATATATGGATCAACGATCCATCATGCCTGCAATTCCGATCTATTTTCAGCAAACTGATCGTGAAAAGACTGCCGCGATTTTACCCGTTTTAGCTGAAAATATTTTTAGTTCCGATTGGGGTTGCAGGATTATCGGCGAAGATAATCCCCATTTTAATCCAAATGGCTACCACACCGGCAGCATCTGGCCTTTATTTACAGGTTGGGTAGCTCTTGCCGAATACACAGGTGGACGTAGTGTACAGGGTTTTACACATCTCATGGATAATCTGCAGGTTTATAAATACTGGGGACTGGGATTTGTTGAGGAAGTACTGAACGGTGAAGTGTACAAGCCTTCAGGTGTATGCAGGCATCAGTGTTGGTCCGAGACAATGGTATTACAACCTGCCATTGAAGGATTGCTGGGGCTTGAAACGGATGCCGTTGCAAATATGATAACACTCTCACCTCAGCTTCCGGCTGACTGGAATACATTTGAGGCAAAAAATATACGGATGGGCGATCATTTGATCAGTATAAAAATGAACCGTAAAAAAAACAACGTCACATGGCAAATAGATCACAAAGGTCCGGCTCCGGTAAAACTCATCTTTAATCCTGTGTTTCCCGAAGGCACAACAATTAATAAAATAACAAGCGGCATTCAATCGGATGTAACAGATTTCTCACCTGAAAAGCCAATGATTTTTGATTTGGGTGATTCTGAAACCATCCGCTATGATATTAAAGGAGGAATAAAAGTCCTTTCGCTGGTGTATGATCCAAAACCAGGAGACAAATCAACCGGAGCAAGAATTATTTCCGATCGACTGGAAAATAACATCTACACAATTTCCCTGGAAGCCTTGCAGGGGAAAGTCGTTAACATTGATTTCTATGTGACGAATTTTAAGATCAAAAAGATTGAGAATGGCAAAATTATCGGCAGGAATGGCAATGTGTTTAAAATTGAGGTTAATTTTGACGAGCCTGGAGAAGGCTATTTGAAAAAGGAAGTGAAAATTTATTTGTGAGGATAAATACGGGGATTTAAAGTTAATTTAGATACTGGATTTGGTTATTGCAAGATGATATGAAGAAGTTGAACCTGTAAAACAAGAAATCAGACAGTGGAAAACGGATCAATTTCAAAACAAGGAAGACAAACAATAATCGGTGCTATCGCCGTGAGCATCGCTTCGATGATGTGGGGCTTTGACGGCGTTGTGCTGACTCCGCATTTGTACAACCTGAATATCACCTGGGTGGTCTTTATCCTGCATTTTATCCCCTTCGTTCTCATGAATTTGTTTTTATATAAAGAGTACAAATTTCTGAAAACATTTTCCACCAGTGATTATCTCGGATTTTTTCTTGTTGCTTTGTTTGGCGGAGCCATTGGAACCATGGCTATTGTAAAAGCCTTATTCCTGGTAAATTTCAAACATCTTACAGTCGTTGTTTTGCTTCAGAAACTGCAGCCTGTATTTGCCCTTATCCTGGCATCCATTTTACTGAAAGAAAAACTGAGAAAACGATTTATTATCTGGGCTGCATTAGCTATTGTAGCAAGCTATTTTCTTGTTTTCGGATTTCGCTTACCTGAATTCGGCAGGGAGAAAAATACGATTTATGCAGCTCTGTTTGCATTGCTGGCTGCCTTTTCATTCGGCAGTTCAACGGTTCTCAGTAAAAAAGTGCTGAACCGGTTTAGTTTTCATACCGGAACTTTTTACCGGTATGGATTCACGATGCTCATTATGCTGATCATTGTCGGTGTTTCAGGACATTTTCAACAATTTACAACGGCCACACCAGTAAACTGGCTTTTTATTCTGATCATTTCTTTTACAACAGGTTCCGGGGCTATATTCCTTTACTATTTCGGATTAACAAGGATCAGGGCAATCGTTTCCACTATTTGTGAGCTCTTTTTTCCGGTTTCAGCAATTTTCTTCGATTATCTGTTCAACGGCAAAATGCTGAATGGCGTTCAATGGGCAGCAGCTATAGTCATGATTTTTGCTATCATTAAATTGAATCAGCCACAAACATCGAACTGATTTATTTGTTAAATTTGTGAAACATTAAGTCAATTAATAAACACTTCACCACCATGAAAAAAACATTACTCTTTTTTGCAATCCTCGGTATCATAAGTTTTTCATTCGGGCAATCTCATCTAAATCCGGTTGATGGTATTCGGGAAAAAGTACCTGTATTCGATCCGGACCCATCCGGGATTCCATCGATAGCTCCCGTTATTGGACAAAAACTTGATGAAGCCATTATCGGTGACAACTGGTATGATCTTCAAACGTATGGGTCAATCGGGAAAAGGATGGTTGCTTATCCTGATGGCACCATTGGTGCGGCGTGGATGCTTGGGTTTGAAACGACAGACTGGAGCGACAGAGGTACAGGATATAATTATTATGATGGTCAACAATGGGGACCCTACCCGACTGCAAGGATTGAGAGTGTTCGTACGGGTTGGCCGACATACCAACCTTACGGAACCAATGGAGAAATTGTTGTTTCCCATTATCAAAATGGTACAGAATGGGAATTACTTTTTGATAAGCGCGATAACAAGGGAACCGGAAACTGGGAAGAATTCAGTCTGGCCGGTCCGCAAACAGGTGTCGGTATTGTTTGGCCGGCAATGGTCACCAGCGGTTCTGATCATTTGACCATTCATGTTCTTGGTCGTACTTATGGTGATCCTTATATGGGACAGGATGGTGCCCTTCTTTATTCCCGATCGACGGATGGTGGAGCAACCTGGGACATCCAGAATTATTTCTTTGATGACCTTGATATCAATTACTTTACAAGCATCGGTGCCGACGTATATATCTGGGCAGAACCAAAAGGAAGTACAATAGCATTTTCTGTCGGATTTAATCAGGGCCCGGGTTATATCATGAAATCGACCGATAACGGGGATAACTGGGAAAAAATCGTTGTATATGAATCACCATTTGAGCCGCCACCGGGAGGAGCTACACCAAATTTCGCAACAGGTGATGGTTCACAGTCACTTGCATTGGACAACAATGGAAATGCGCACATCGTTTTTGGCCGCATGGTAAGAGTATATGACGAAACCGGTGCAATATTTTATTACCCCGCAACCGAAGGATTGATTTACTGGAATGAAACTATGCCCGAACTCGATACCGGGATTATCAGTTCATACACCCTTGATTACCTTAAAGAAAACGGAAATCTTGTTGGCTGGATCACGCCGTTTAACGGAGATTCTACGGTGACAAACTGGGGGACATATTACAATTCGCTTACATCATTTCCACAGCTTTTGATCGATGAAAACAACCGGATCTTTGTAATCTATTCCGGAGTTGCAGCGGGTTTTGACAATGGGTCGTTGAACTACCGCCATATTTTCGGGAATTATTCAGCGGATGGGGGACAGACATGGAAGGGTATCGTGGATTTTACTTCCGGTCTCCTCTACACATTCTCCGAGTGCGTGTATCCTGTTCTGGCACCAGCTATTTTGAGCTCTAAACTTCAATTCTTTTTCGAAACGGACAATGAGCCGGGTATCTTCTTATGGACTGCCCAGCAGCCACAAGCAACACTCAATAATTTTACCTATATGTCCGTTCCGGTATCAGTCCTGACCGGTACGGATCAACAAGCCGCCAGTACATCACAGTTCACAGTCTCCCAGAATTACCCGAATCCTTTTACTGAAACAACATGGATAGAAGCCGATGGGACAGGAAACCAGAAAGTCACTTTCAGCGTTTATGATCCCGAAGGGAGACAGCTTTATCAAAAAAATTACGAACCTGCCGAAAACGGAAAATTCAGGATTCGCTTTGATAATCCGGGTTTTGAAAGCGGTGTGTACTTTTATACGGTAGCATCAGGCAATAATACCTTTACGGGTAAAATGATGGTGAAATGAAAAATTGTTGATTGTAAAAGTACCGATTTCTTAAGGAAATTAAATGCTTATACATCCATCTGCCTGGATAGCTCTATTTCCAAAATCTTAACAGCAGGCTTTCACCTAATAAAAAAAGAAGGGCAAGCATCACAAACCATTTCCACAGACGGGTTCCCTGGCTCATTTCGGTAAGGGTTTGGACAAAAGGTTTGTCGGGTGTATCGATCACCTGTGTGTTCTTAAGCTTGTGGTCAATTATAAAATTTCTCAACTCATCAGCAGTAAAAAACTGCATAACGGATTCCGAACGATCATAGTTGAATGCAAGGCCTTTCAGGGGTTTGTCACCGACAGAAAGCGTGTAGTTACCCGCCTGCACAATTTGCCCGTGCGGATAAATATCACAATGGATGTTTACTTTCCGGTGTTCGGGAATAAATTCAAAATCCGAATTCAAACTTTTAATATGGAACACATCATCGCTGCCAATATCAGCATTGTTTACCCCAATGACATTGTTTTTCCCGATCGTATAATAGAGGGGATCCTCTGTTAAACTGGAAATCGCCATTTTATAAAGGGTTGGAACAAAAATGGCATGTTTCGGGAAATTGGAAAATGAAGTCTCAAATGGCACGGCAAATAAAAACACACGTCCACTCCCGAAGGGCTGCTGACAAAGGAATATCCGGCCATTTTGCATACGCATGAGCACATCGAGCCGGCTTTTTGTTTCTACCTGAATGGTATAACTTTTAAAGACAACCGGCAGATCGATGTTTTCCGGTATTTTATCAAAGACATCCGAAAAAAGCGGATGCTCAAAATTAACCTCACTTATCCGCGTATCCGAAGTGTCTGCCTCCGTATAAAACCCGCTTTTTAATTCATTGAGAAATACCCTGTAGCTATTGAAATCAATGTTATCTGAAGGTAAAACTACCAGCGTCCCGCCATTCTTAACAAACTGCTGTATCTCCTGACCCAGGCCGGTGGATATACTTCCCAGTTCATTCAGGATGATCATCTGATAAGATGAGAGCGATGAATAATCGATGTTATTTTCTTTCACATTACGGAATAAAAAACTGGAGTCGTTCTTAAAAAGGGCATCGAGCCATTTATTTTCATCCTTGCCGTTAATGCTCAGAATGGTTGTGAGTGAAGCAACATTGTATGTAAAGAAAAAATTGTCGTCAAATGTGACGGGGTAATCGGTGATTTCTACCTCACCATACTGTATACCCGTTTCATAATTTGTATACGGCAGCGTGACCTCAGCATCTGCATTGGGTTTAAGATCAACGCTGGCCAATGCTTTTTGCTGGCCGTTTACTTTCAATCTGACCGGTATTTTTTCAAAACTATCGCCAGAACTGTTCGTTATTTTTACCTTAAGTTTGACGCTTTGTCCTGCCTGCTGAACCGGTGCTTCGAACCAGCAACTGTCGATGTACAGGTTGTTCTGGTTTAAAGATTTTAAAAGAACAAAATAGGTATTAACCGTTGTATCGGGAGTACGAAAATCCCCGTTCATTACCCCTTTCTGGAAATCCGATATTTCGTAAGCTGTCCTGATTTTAGCCGCTTGCTTCGAAAAAAGATCGGATTGACGTGACATAACTTCCGGTATCGTTTTTACAACTGGAGAAAGTTTAACTTCATCGACCATGCTTAAAAACTCATCTCTGCTTACAAATCGCTGATGCCGGGCTTCAAAATCGTTTGTCAATAGCTGAAAGATGTCGGAGCTTTTATATACCGAAACAATTTCTTTGGTCTTTTCTTTTGCTGCATCCAGCACAGTACCCTTCCCCGATTCGGATTCTTCGCTGAACGAATTATCCAGATAGATGCTTACTGCATTTTGTCCGAAATGCTGAATCGGTTTGTCAGAATAAGGAATAAACGGCTGGGCAAATGCCATCACAATGGCTGCTATGGCCAGTATCCGCATCAGCAGGACAAGTAAATGCTTAAGCTTTGACTGTTTTTGTGTTTGAAGCTTTAATTCTTTGATAAAGCTGACATTGGTGAAATAGAGCTTTTTGTACCGCCTGAAATTAAACAAATGGATAATAACCGGAATGGAAACAGCCAAAAGTCCAAATAAAAAACCGGGATTTACAAATTCCATCAAGGGTAAGCTTTATGTTATCTAAACGAGCGCAAAATTAACATTAAAACTGTAAACGGCGGAAACCGTTATAAATTATAGGATTAAAAAAAAGTAAGGCCCTTCCTTTCGGAAGGGCCGGGTATATAAAAATTAACCTAAATGAATTTCACTTAAATAATGCCCTGGTCTAACATGGCATTGGCGACTTTCAGGAAACCTGCAACATTGGCTCCTTTTACATAATTAACATAGCCGTCTTGTTCTGTGCCGAATTTTACACAGGTATCGTGTATGCTTTTCATGATATGCTGCAGGCGAATGTCGACTTCGTCGGCAGGCCAGTTCAGTTTCATCGCATTTTGTGACATTTCAAGTCCCGAGGTCGCTACACCACCTGCATTTACTGCTTTCCCGGGACCAAACATGATCTTGTTTTTGTGGAAGTATTCGACTGCCTGTGGAGTGGAAGGCATATTCGCACCCTCAGCGACACAAAAGCAACCATTATTCACCAGGGTTTTTGCATCTTCTTCGTTCAGCTCATTTTGAGTAGCGCACGGAATAGCCACATCGCATTTCACTTCCCAGGGATGTTTTCCCTCTACGAATTTAGCTTCAGGGAATTCTTCAGCATAAGGTTTTACGATATCCTGGTTTGAGGCTCTTAATTCAAGCAGATAATCAACTTTTTCACCCGAAATTCCTGCAGGATCATATACATAACCATCGGGGCCGGAAATTGTAACCACTTTACCTCCGAGTTCATTCACTTTCTGTGCCGCTCCCCAGCAAACGTTTCCGAATCCCGACAGGCAAACAGTCTTGCCTTCAAATGCTTCACCTTTTGTCAGTAGCATCTCCTTGGCAAAATAAACAGCACCGAAACCCGTCGCTTCCGGACGGATCAGGCTGCCGCCCCAGTTCAGTCCTTTTCCTGTAAGCACACCGTGATGTTCATGCGTAAGTTTTTTATACATACCGAACAGATAACCGATCTCCTTTCCTCCTACCCCGATATCACCTGCCGGAACATCGATCTCCGGACCGATCATCTTCCACAGTTCCAGCATAAACGACTGGCAAAAACGCATGATCTCCGTATCCGATTTACCTTTCGGGTTAAAATCAGAACCGCCTTTACCCCCACCGATCGGAAGTGTCGTCAGTGAATTCTTGAAGATCTGTTCAAATCCAAGGAACTTGAGGATGCTGAGGTTTACACTTGGGTGAAACCGGAGGCCGCCTTTGTAAGGGCCGAGTGCATTGTTGAACTGAATACGGTACCCCAGATTCACATGCACGGTTCCATTGTCGTCAATCCAGGGGACTTTAAACATCAGTACCCTGTCGGGTTCGATGATCCTGTCGAGTATTCCGGCTGAGCCGAAATGAGGGTTTTGTTCAATAACATCCTCAATCGATTCCAAAACCTCCCGTACTGCCTGTAAGTATTCTACTTCACCGGGATGTTTCTTTTCAAGATCATTCATTATTTTTTCCAGGTCCATCGCTTTAGTGTTTTAATATTTAGCCTTTTATGAAATTGTTATTTACTTAACAGAGTGCTTTTAAGTGGCGCGAAATTCTATGTATTATTCGACATATCCAAATTATTTCAAAAATATTTTATGTGATTTCTGTATGCTCCGTTGCAATTGGTTTCTGCAGGTTTATTCACCATCAATTTCGGTTATCATCGCTTTTTATAATGCGAATGAACCTATCTTTGCAATCATATCACTAACCGGACATTTTGTGAGCAAAAAAAATATTATTTACGGCTATCAACCCATTATCGAAGCCTTTGATTCAGCCAGAGAGATTGAGAAACTCTTTATTCAGAACACGCTGAATGCGCAACGGATCAACGATCTTAAAAGGCTTGCCCTTGAATCGAACACACCTTTTCAATTCGTCCCAAAAGAAAAGCTTGATCGCATCACCGGTAAAAATCACCAGGGCATTATAGCTTTTATTTCCGAAATAAGCTACACAAACATCGAGACGTTGTTGCCCGGGCTTTATGAATCGGGGAAAACTCCGTTCATTCTCATCCTTGATAAAATTACAGACGTCGGCAATTTCGGGGCGATTGCCCGGTCGGCTGAATGTGCCGGTGTCCATGCAATCGTGATCCCTGCCAAAGGTTCGGCGCTCATCAATGCCGATGCTGTAAAATCATCCGCCGGCGCATTGAATAAATTGCCGGTCTGCCGTCAGCCAGGACTCTCGGAAACAATCCGTTTCCTGAAAAACAGCGGGCTGCAAATCATCGGAGCAAGTGAAAAAGCAAGTCAGTTTCATTTCAACATTGATTATTCAAAACCCACCGCTATCATTATGGGCTCAGAAGACAAAGGGATAGCCGGAGAATACCTCGACCTGTGCGACGAAATCGTAAAAATTCCCATGACGGGTGAAACAAAGTCACTAAATGTATCGGTAGCTGCTGGTATAATTTTGTTCGAAGCCGTAAAACAAAGAATTTAAAAGAGCTTTCCAATTACCCTGATCAAATTTCAAATTTTTTCTTAAACTATCACCCCAAAATAAGGCACCCGAAAAACCGTTAACTTTGCCTCACGCTTTATGTTTGGTATGAAAAAGAATTTAAACCCTGCATCATTTACAATCCACATCGTACTCATATTGACGCTAATGAGCGCTTGTACCAATGTTGATAAAACTTACTACGATGACGGTAAATTAAAATCCGAGATTCATAAAAAGGGAGATCTTTATGACGGAACGGCTACATGGTATTTCTCCGATGGGCGGAAACAGCAGGAATGTACATTCCGTGACAATCTGATGGAAGGAAAATCAACACGATGGTATTATAACGGAAAGCTTCAGTCGGTTGAAATTTACAAAGACAATCATAAAAACGGGCTTTCTCAAACATTTGACCTAAACGGTGAAAAAGTTTCCGATATAAATTACCGGATGGACACACTCGACGGAGCCTATACAGAATATTATACTTCAGGACAACCAAAAATAGAGGGCCATTATAAAAACGGAATGTACGACGGAGAATGGCTCTATTACGAAGTTGACGGAACCATCGTCGGAATCGGCAACTTCAACAAAGGTGAAGGCGTTCAAAAAGCCTGGTACAGAGGCGGGACCTTAAAAAGGGTGACCCATTATTCGAAAAATGAAAAAGACGGAAAAGAAACCTGGTATCTGCCCGACGGCAAACCCCAAAAGGTACTTATATACGACCACGGAAATCTTGTTTCGACCGAAGAATTAAACGAAAACCCGGAGTAATGAGAATCTACCTGACAGGATATATGGGTAGCGGTAAATCGACAGCCGGTAAAAAACTGGCCAGGAAACTGAACTTATCGTTTGTCGACCTCGATAAATACATCGAACACAAATACAAAATATCCGTGGCCGGTTTGTTCCGGAAATACGATGAAAAAGCCTTTCGTCTGATCGAACAGGAGGCGTTAAGAGATACCTTTGAAATGGATCGTACAATTATTTCAACAGGCGGCGGTACACCGTGCTTCTTCGACAACATGGTGCTGATGAAACAATACGGACTCACTGTATACCTAAAGACCAGTGTCAAATCGCTTGTTCACCGGTTGACCCGGTCGAAAAAAAACCGTCCGCTGCTAAAGGATAAATCACCCGAAGAATTGTTTACTTTTATTGAAAACCAGGTTCACGAAAGGGAAGCTTTTTACCTGCAATCGGACATTGTTGTAAAAGGAGAAGATATCGACCTGGATGAACTTGCCGAAAGCATCCTGACTATGACTGAAAAATCTGACGTTCCTGTAATCGATTCTAAAAACCGGATCGTAAATATGCCGGAAGACCTGAAGGCTGCGCTTGAAAAAGGTGGTGTTCTGGAGAAATTTGAAAAAATGCCGGTTAGTCATAAACGGGAATATGTCACAGCTATCGAAGAAGCAAAGAAACCGGAGACCCGCGAAAAAAGGATAGAGAAAACAATTGAAATGTTGCAAAAAAAATAGTACTATGAAATCGTTCCGAAAAGAATTGTGGTTCAATACCCCAACACGCAGACAATTGCTCAACATTACGCCCGATATTCAGCAATGTGTAAGCGATAGCGGCGTAAAAGAAGGACTTTGCCTCGTCAATGCCATGCACATCACAGCCAGTGTGTTTATCAACGATGACGAAAGCGGCCTTCACCAGGATTTTGAGACCTGGCTCGAAAAACTGGCGCCCGAAAAACCCTATTCGCAATATCACCACAACACCTTCGAAGACAATGCCGATGCTCACCTGAAACGAACGGTCATGGGCCGGGAAGTAACAGTTGCGATCACAGCCGGCAAACTGGACTTCGGTCCCTGGGAACAGATCTTTTACGGTGAATTCGACGGAAAGCGAAGAAAACGCATACTGGTGAAGATCATCGGAGAATAGAGGTAATTGTTGAATTGATGAATTGTTTGCCAAAAACATCTATTCCAAAGAATTGGATCGGCAGCTTTAAGTCTTTTGTCCTAAATGGGGCAAGCGTCCGCTTGTGCCAACAAATAGTATCTTTACACTAGTTTACGTAATTATTCTGGAACAATTAGGATTAATTGGTTTTGAAAGAACCGAATAATTGAAACAGAAAATGAATAAGAAAACGGTATTGGACAAAAGCACAAGCGGATGCTTGTGCTATAATGTATTGTTATTATTCTTTTATCAGTTTGTAGCGTTGTACCTTTTCGTTAGCGCTTAATTTAACGAAATAAATACCCGATGATTCATTGAATTCAAAACTGCAAATTGGAGTATTGATGTTTTCCTTAGAATATATCAATTTACCACTAACATTAAATATTTTTATCGACACATCGGTTAAAGATCCTAAATTAATATTAACCATTTCCTGAATCGGGTTGGGGTAGATGAATACTGAATTGAACCCGGATGTCTCCTTCCTACCTACTGTTGATATGGTTACGCATGCGGAGGTATCGGTGCAATTGTTTTCTGTTACTTCAACGGCATAATTACCATTTGCAATAGCGGTGAAGCTTTGTGCTGTTTCGCCGGGAATTATCGCATAACCCGCACTGCAATCCAACCATTGGTAGGATGCGCCTGTCGTATTGGCTGTTATGGTAGGATCTGTTACCGTTACCGATACATCTACCATATCAATGGTTAAATCAAGCGTAACCACCGAATCACAACCTGCTACATTGGTTAAGGTATAAGTCGCTGTGTTATTCGATGCTGTATAGGTAATCCCGTCTATCCATGTATACGAATCACAGGCGGTAATTACATCCACTCCTGTATTGGAATAGTTCATGGTTAAATCAAGTGTAACCACCGAATCACATCCTGCAATATTAGTTAGAGTATACGTTGCTGTGTTGTTCGAGGCGGTATAGGTAACCCCGTCTATCCAGGTAACCGAATCGCAAGCGGTAATCACATCAATGCCTGTTGTAGCACTGCAGGTTATATTTCTATACAAATTTGTGATAGCACTAGATACACCAGTACCAGTGATCAATACATCCGGGTCATTATCACCATCAATATCTGCAAATGCAACAGAGCCATCCCAGGCACCTTCAAAATTTACATCACTTTCATGAATATAAACCCCTGTGCCATCATTGATATATAAATTTGAACTGATGACGGCACCATTCCATCCTGAAATCAAAATATCCTGGTCATTGTCTCCATCAATATCGGCAAAAGCTATTGAACTGTGATAAACCCCATTAAACGGCGTGCCACTAACAAGGCTAAACAGTCCAGTTCCATCATTGCTATATAATTTTGAAAATTCAGAGGAACCATTAAATCCGGTAATTAATACATCCTGGTCATTATCACCATCAATATCTGCAAATGCGCTAAAACCTTCCTGAGAAGTATCAAAAGGGGTTGTATTATCAAGGCTATAGTTCCCCAAACCATCATTGATATATAAATTTGAAGTACCACCTGAACCATTAAATCCGGTAATCAAAACATCCAGGTCATTGTCATTATCGATATCCGCAAAGGCGACAGACCCTGTGTTCACTCCTACAAAAGGTGTCCCAATGACAAGACTATAATTTCCTAAACCATCATTGCTATACAATTTTGAAATTCTTGCAGAACCGTTCCATCCTGTAATTAAAACATCCTGGTCGTTATCGCCATCAATATCTGCAAAGGCTACGGCACTATTTCTGACAGCATCAAAAGGTGCAGTTGTAACAAGAGAATAATTACCAACTCCATCATTGATATATAATTCTGAACTTCCAACATTTGAACCCTTATCTCCTGTTATCAATACGTCCTGATCGTTATCACCGTCAATATCTGCAAAGGCCACCGAACCAGTCCAAACCCCTGTAAAAGGTGTACCCGAAACCAGCGTATAATTTCCAGACCCATCATTGGTATATAATTCTGAAATTAGTTGACTTGTGCCATTATAATAAGCACCAGTAATCAAAACATCCTGGTCACTATCTCCATCTATGTCAGCAAAAGCTATAGAACCGGAACTTACCGGATCAAAAGGCGCATTTGTTGGCAATACTTCCTCAAATTGTATTGTTGTTTGTGCATACGCATTGAATAGTAATACTAAGAAAAAAAGGAAAGAAATCCCCGTTTTGCTTAAATATTTGCTTTGATTTAAGGTTCTTGTAATTTTTTCTGAAAGTGTAAATTTTTTGTATCTCATAATATGGATTAATGTAGATTATATTAACGCTAAATAATTGTGAATAAGCTCAGGTTTCCAGGGTTTGCCGGAATTTGAAAAATGACCTGTCTAATATGATAAACTGATGGAGTAAGATGCTCAATCGTTTAAATTTTAATTGACAAATTTTATTTACGACTGCTATTCATACTGTTTATTCATCATTAAGTTGCTGTTATTGCTCAATATTTTTCGATTATCCACACGAATAGACTGATTAATTTTCTATTAAGATTGTTTTCTCAATTATTATCTGCATATGACCCTGCTGCCACATTCAGTGGTATAAACCAAAAAAAGAAAAGATCAACATAACAATAACTTAATCAAAAAAACGGTCAACCTCATTCAGGCATGGTCAATTATAATTCTCTGTTTTGTCAATATTCTTATTTATTCTTTTGAAAATACAATAATAAGCTTAGGACGGACATCTTCCTGGTGAAATTTAGAAGAGCAAAATAAGGCCGAATTAGTTGTTTCTGTGTCAATACTAAAACCCATTAAACCGTAATTAGGAAGGCTGCCATTATACCATGCCTTAACAAAAGAGGTAATGTCAACAACATGGTATGTACTCTTTGTTGGCCAATTAGTTATTACCCTGGTTTCGGATAATGTGTTTGGTTTTTGACTATAGCCCATATCTGCATTCCAGGTTTCACTTATGCACTCATATACTAATTGTCCTTGTTTATCACCAGTATAATTTACACAAACCAAATGCATTTTAGCTTCAATTATCTTAATTCCTTTGGGTAATTTCGTTAAATCCCATTGCATTAAAAACCTTTCATCACAGTCATGATAGTCAGCATCCTCCGTTACTTCATCTTTATAAAATTTTCCTTGAAAATATATTTCCCCTCCTCCATTCGGATTTGCTGTATTTGGCTTGCAGGTGCATATGTATAAGTCTTTACTTATCGTTGTCAAGACCAATGTGTCATTCAAACTTTTGCCTAAAGGCTCTTCAGCCGCCTGTGATTTTACATGAAATGCTGAAAGGTTCAGCACACATAACATTGTAAATAAGAATAAATTAGTTTTCATTTTCCTGCTGTTAGTAGTTAGTTATTGGGGTTCATATAACTTAATAGCATTAATTAAAAGTAGCTGTGTAATTCTAGCACTATTACTCTTTCCATACACTGAATTTGTTTTATAGGCTATCACAACATCGATTTCCGGAAAAACACTAATGCTTTGCCCCATTGCTCCAAGGGCAGAATAAGCATTGTTGAATCTTTCGTCGGTCGGGTTTTCAAATAGCCACCACATATATCCATAACCATAGTGACCAAATAGGTCTTTCAATATTGGAACATTTTCGATCATTTCTTCAGATGTTGTTCGTTGTTTAAGCATCTCATTTACCCACTCTTCTGTAATGACTTGCTTTGTATTCCACTTACCCCGATTGAGCAATAGTAAACCCAGGCGAGCCATATCTCTGGTGGAAAACCACATATGATAAGCAGGGAATACTGATATTGTTTCATCTCCATATTTTCGTTGTAAGGATCTATCCCAATCCTGCATTCCAAGAGGTATGGCTAGCTGGTCTTCAACATCATCGTAAATATTTTTACCGGTTTCCTTTTCAAAAATGTAACCTGCCAAATTAAAATCATAATTACTGTAAAGCCAATAGGATCCCGGTTCTTTAGTCCCTCTTTCCGGTGCGAAATCGCGGAAGTCTCCTCCATTTGATCCCGTTAAATAGATACCTGAGCGTGCCGAAATTAAATCCTTAATGGTCGCTTCTTTTTCAATTGGCAACATTTCCTTTACGTCCTGAATACCTAATTCATTTAATGTTTCGTCCAAATTAATAACACCATTTTCAACATATTTTCCAAATAGCATAGACAACACACTTTTACGACACGAAGCAATGTAACTGTTTTCTTCAATGTTGCCATAGTCAAAAACAATTTGCCCTTTATGGATAATTAAAAACCCGGTTATATGAGTACTGTCAATAATGTATCGATTGAATTCTTCCATCTTTTTCGAATTCCAACCATCCGATTCGGGATCTTCATTATATGACCAATTCTGGCCTGGAAAAACCTGTGCAACTATACTTGTTGCGAATAGAAAAAACAGAATTAGAAACGATAATGAATCTTTCATTTTTATGAATTATTTAGTATTATTTAAAATTGTTGCTACTATTTGATTTGTTAAGCCATATTTCGACAGGACAAGGAACAGAGGTATAGCTATTCTCAGGGTCTAATTTTACATTTACAATAACAGCATCTATTTTGCCATCTTTATTCATATCACCTAGCGCTACTGCTGCGCTATTTGAATTTCCCAAGCTAAGCTTACTATCTGTAAAGTGTCCTTTACCGTCATTATACCAAACCCTGTTGGGGGCTCCATCGCCAAAAGGAACTTCACCATGGCAGATAAATAAATCAAAATCGCCATCACCATCAAAATCGGCGGTCTTTGCAGCGTTGGAATTATTACCAAGTACTTGACCACTATCTTTAAAGTTTCCTTTTTCATCATTAAAAAAGATCATATTTCCGGAATTACCATTACTGGCAAGAAATAAATCCAAATCACCATCATTATCAAAATCACATAAAATTGCATTTCGACTTACTGCATTAGAAATATCGTGGCTCCTTTCAGTAAATTTCTTTTCGGCACTACCAAACCAAATTTTGTTTGCAGAATGCTTCATTGCAGGAGGTGGTGTGTGTGGAATAGCCACATAGATATCGGTAAAACCATCACTATTAATGTCGCCGAAAGTATAACTTGCCTGTCCCCAACCTCCCAGACTTTTACCCGAGTTTGTGAAATTAGCTTTACCATCGTTAAATAAAATTCTATCTGTTGTTGTAGAACAACTTATGATGTCAATATCTCCATCATTATCCACATCAGCTAATACAGACGAGTACATTAAGATATCAGAGGAAAGCTTGATTTTGAATTCATAATGATTGTCCCCGTCATTAAGATAAATGCTATCCTGGCAAACAGCATCTACAAATCCATCACCATTGAGATCTCCAAAACTTGCAAAAATACCAGAGCCAAAGCTGAGATCTGTTTCAGAAATTTTTCCATTCCCATTGTTTAGCCATGTTTTGCCACCCAAATATGCATCCAAATTACCATCACCGTTAATATCTACCAGTTTGATATCCCAGGAATCAGTAGTTTGTATGCTTTGCCCATTTGTGATAAATGATACCTGAGCCTTGACAGTATTAACTTGCAATGCAAGTATCGCAAAGCAGATAGTTATAGCTTTGGGAAATTTTGCTGTTGATTTGTAATATTTTTTATTCATAATTAATCATTATTTATTTTCTTATTCGATCAATTATTTTTGATAATAATGTTTTGCATTGACTCTTCAAGAATTGTGACACCTGGCAAACTATCTTTTAATTTCTCTATAGTTTGAATAACCTCGTCTTCACCATCTTTGTTGCCTATTGAAAAGTGACCTAGAATAATGTGTTTCGGTTTTATATATTTCTCAATAATTTCGATCCCGGGAGCATCAATGCCCCATAAGGATCCTCTGTTTAAAATGGCCACATCAATTTGCATATTTTTAAGGCCTACTGCATCATATTCTTCAATTCCATTAACAACAGCTCCTTTCCAAACTCTACCCGTAGCATCTCCAACATGCAATACTTTAATCCCATCCAAATCAAATAAAAATCCAATATTTTCAGTTCGTCCATCTCCTCCACTATGTCTTAACCTCAAAACTTTTATTTCAATACCATTAACCTTAGTGTCAACTGACTTATACAATTCAGGAGTAATTCCAACTATTCTCGAGCTATCAACTTTACTATTTTTATTTTCCTTCAATTTCGATGAAACGCTTTTATTACATACTACTTTTGCTTTCTTGTTTTTCGTTAAATACTCAGCCATCATACTAGTCGAGAAGTGATCCCCATTATCATGTGTAACAAGCATAAGATCAACTGAGTTAAAAGGTTTATCTAATTGATTAATCTTTTTTACAATTTGTTTTGATGGCAATGCATAAGATCCAAAACCTTCGTCAAAAAAAGCGTCAATTAATACTGTTTTTGATGCCGATGAAACCATGAAATCCCATATTGGCTATATAGGTAACTTTAATCTCAGATTTTTTATTACCTGCTCCTTCTAATTCAATAATATCAGAATTAAAAACACTAGCTCCATTATCCATCAAAAATTTAGATACTTTAGTGCTCCCCCAATCATTTGCCAATGCCAAAGCTGTTCTATTTGTGTAATCCAATTTATGTATATCTGCCCCATTTTGTCACCAATAATTTTGCTATATCAATATTATTTTGCTCGGCCGAATAGTGCAAAGCTGTTCTATTCAAACTATCGATAACATTCACATCAAATTCCGCATCAAGAAGTTTTTTCACCCATTCAAGATTTCCTCCTATTGTAGCAAGATGCAATAAATTTCTCCCCTCATTGTCGATACCCGATAATTCTGCTCCATTTTCAAAAAGCTCTGTTGCAATGGCTTGAAACTTATTTTTAATGGCAAATTGAAGAAGCTCATTCATCTTCTGTTTGTCTTGCGGTAATTTTGATCCTTTCTGTTTTAATAAATCAACTAAATCACGATTATTATTTTCAATCGCAATAAATAAAGCTGATTTTTTATCATTATTCAGAAGTTTCAAATCAGCGCCTGCATCAATCAAACATTTGCTTATACTATCTAAGTTGTTTTCAATTGAATAATGCAAGGCTGTATTTCCATTTGCATACTGAGCATTAATATCACAATTTGCAGCCATAAGTGCGTCACATACTTTGTACGATCTCCTGCTCAAAGCAATATGAAGAGCCGTCATCTGGTTATTACCAGAATTATTTACATCGATACCCTTATCTATTAGCAATTGAATGGTAGATAATTTATTAGTAAATAATGCATATTGCAATGAATTATAGCCATTACTCGACATTCGGAAATTTATATCAGCATTGTTATCTAATAACAGCCTTACTATACTATCATGCCCATAATAGGATGCTATAATCAAAGGCGTAGCCGTTCCGCTAATAGTTGAATCAACCCAAGTAGAATTCTCTCTGAGTATCTTTTCAACAATTTCATAATCACCATCTGTACAAGCATTAAATATTGATTCTTGTGGCTTGTATCCTAATTCTTTAAATGTATAAACTATTCCATTATACACATCAATAAAAGGTACATGCCCTTCATCTTCTAAAACATCTATTTTCCATTTTAAACCCTCAGGTGCTTTATCCGAAAATAGTTTTTCATAGGCAGGCATTGGATTAAGCACATGATCGTAATCATTTTCCCCATAAATAACATAAATGGTTTTATTAAAACTGTCTATACTATTAAAAAACTCTGTTGTCTGTCGAAGCACAAAATTATCTCCCCAACCAATCATTGGGCTACTTAATATATACGAATGAAACAAATCAGGTTCCTTTACCATTAAATAATTAGCAAACATTCCACTATTTGAAAATCCGGCCAAAATTCGTAATGTATCGGTCAAATATTTATTTTCCACGAAAGGAATTACTTCATTCTTTATAGAATTTAAGAATTCTTCTCCTTTAGCCCCTGATGTTCGTCTATTTTCAAATGGAAAAATATCAGATCCCTCATCACTGGAACAAATACCAATTAGAATCATCCCTGGTATCCCATTTTCTCCTTCTAAATACCTGGCAGCTGCTTTAGCACGATGAAAACATGCTTTTGGATACAAAAGATATAGAACAGGATAACTCTTTAATGAGTCATAAACATACGGCATACTAACAAACAGTTCTCTACTTTCTCCAAATATTTTTGAATCGTAAGTAATTTTTTCTCCTATCGATAAGTCTTCATTTACTTGAGAAAAAATTAAAGTTTGACTACATAGAAGTGCTGCTAATAAAATAAATATTTTTTTCTTCATTTCGATTTTGTTTTTTTAGGATTTATCCATTTTTTGTCTAGAAGTTTTGAGAAATACACACTTGAACTTTCGCCTTTTCTGTGAGCTGTAAAATATATTTCTTTTAAATCAGGGGTTGCTGCAGTGTCATTTCGCCCTGTGACAAAATAAATTTCTTTGTTCAGGGTTACGGCTTCGCCACTATAGTATCCTTCCGGAATAGAGGCCAATTGCTTCCAAACAATTGTTTGCCCGTAGGATGAACCAATGAATACGCTAAAAATTAAAAAGAAAATTACTTTTTTCATGGCTTACTAATTTAATCCGTTAATAAAAACCCTATTTACAGCATAGGATTAGCTTTATCAGAATCAGCAAAATAATTCAAAAAGTCAAACAGTATAGTAATATTTAAGCGTACTTGCATGTGGGGTTTATTTTGCTATTCCTTGACCAGTTTCGATGTGTAAATTCCATTGTCTGCAGTAAGGATTTTTACATAATAGAATCCCTTTTTCAATCCGGAAACATTAATTCGCGGATTAAGCGTATTTACTTTCGGCGTGTAAACTACTACTCCTTGTGCATTTATTATCAAAACTGATTCGATATCAGCCCCGTTATACTTCAATTGACAATAATCTTTTGCAGGATTTGGATACATGCTAAAATGATTTTCCTCAACAGTAGTTTGTCCGGTAGAAAGCCCAAGTATGCCATCAAACCAAATATTTTGTCCTTTTACCTCCTGTGTGGGATCAAAATCTCCTTCCATCCACGTTACCAAAATTTGATCATTAAATATCATGGGTAAATTAAAAAATCCTTTCGACTTACCAGAGGAAGCAAATTGAACAGGTTCGCCCCAATTTGAATTTCCATTGTCGAAACTATAAGAACCTAAATGTGTGTAAACCGTATCAAAATATCCTTCGGTGGGATGTAAACCAAAAGCAACATAGAAGTTGTTTTCATCCAGGATGCAACCGTTTATTTTGTGAAAATTACTACATTCGGCTAATAATTCTTTACCATCATTTCCCCAGGCAAGGTTGCCATTTTCTGTAACTTTCTGACCATAAATGGCTTTGTACCATTGAAGATCCCCCACCGTTTTTTGCCAGATAAAAACTACATCATTATCTGATCCCTGACCTACAACCATCGGATAAAAATTATTAACATACGCCTCCTCGCTAAGACAAATTCCATTTCCAGTCCAGAGCGTATTTCCACTAATATCGATGCATTGTGCATAGGGCTTAGCCCTCCCTTCCTGATTTCTATCATCATGCCAGGTTATGATAGTTTGATTGTTAGCAGTCATCATAGCATCATATTTATCAAACATTGTGATTCCTCCGGCATCTGTTACAATCTGATTTTCCTCAAAAACCGGCGTCCCATTTTTATCGAATATTTGATACAAAATAGTAATATCCGGGTTGAGCCAGCTTCCGGTTATCTCTTTAAAAACAGCAACAATATGCTCTCCGGAAGAAAAGACTTGTTGTGATTCAGCATCTGCGATGCTTTTTCCCTGAAGGCCCCACGGTAACGTTTGATCACTCATAATTCGTTGCAAAAAAACACTGTTTGTGGCCATTCCTAAAATGCCTATCGAGGCAATGATTTCATTTTCACTGTCGCAAAATGCTGAAATCGAATTGACCCAATCATTGTTGTTGTTTTCGAAAATACATAAGCCATCGTTTCCCCACAAGAAGTCACCCTCCTGATTCAATTTATAACAGAACAAACTCAAGTCGGTATTTTGTCTTTTGTCAGTAAAAACAATTATCAGATTATCATCATTATCAACTAACATTTGTTGTGGTTCGGGATTCACATCCTGAGGGTGGGAGCTAATTAGCAACCCATTTTCATCCCAGAGTTTGTATCCATCCGCGTCCAATAACTGGGCATATAAATTGTAATTGTTGCTCTCTTTATAAAAGTAGCTAACGAAAATATTATTGTTGGTTGTTTTTACTGAGGCTACACTCGTTATGTTCGAGGCAGAGAAAAGAACCAGGTTTTCATCTGGATTATTATTCCATTGTGCCATTGCACATTGGAGAATAAGAAATGCGAGACTTAACGTCAAAATTGTTTTTTGGATCATAGCTTGTTTTTTTAAATTTTTAAATTTTGTGAATAAGGAAATAGATTAATTTTTCGTTTTGATGCACATTTTGATGTTCTGAATATTATTAATATCAATTTGTTTATTGTTTCACGAATTGTTTGTATTTGATAACCTTTGAGCATCTCATTCCTATACCTGCAGATTGGGGCAGGAATAGGGGCATATTATGACAGACAAGAATTGGATGCATTAACTTTAAAGATTTTATCACCTTCTCCATTCAAGTGCTGTGCCTAAAACCTTATGTGTCTGGAAACATGATATATCTGGAATCAAATAATGTGCAGACTGGAAAAATGTGTAAATGAAGTTTACACTGTCTGTACGATTTAATTACACATCGTTCGGTAGGATGCACAGCATTGACGCCTGACTAATTTTACTGGGGCAGCAGCTCGGAGTTTAGCACAATACTGAAAGTAGTTCGCTGGTCTTTTCCTGCGGTTAATATAATATCCCCGCCCATTTGCAATACAATTTGTTTACTCAGGCTCAGGCCAATGCCCGAACCGTTTTCTTTGGTGGTGAAAAAGGGGACAAAAATCTGCTCTTTTATTTCCGGAGGAATTTGCGGCCCGTTGTTCGAAATGTCAATCTTTACAGAACTGCCATTTTTTATGAGCTTGATGACGATTAGCGGGTTTACTGTTTTTTCTATGATCAGCACCTCCAAGGCATTTTTTAGCAGGTTTAGAATGACCTGTGAAAGTAGTTTTTCATCTGTAGAAAATAAAATATCCTTTGGTACTGATTTTTCGATTTTAATGGCGTTAAATTCAGGATATGCGCTTGCCGTAATCAAATTACTTTCTATTAAAGCGGATAGGTTAACCTCTTTATAATGAGGTTCAGGAAGTTTTGTGAATTTCCTGTAATTTTCAACAAAATTGATCAAACCCAGTCCACGTTCCTCAATCACCCCCAAACCTTTGACGGTATTGGCAATGGTTTTAGAATCAATATCCCTGGTATTCATTGTTTTATCATGGGTAACAAAATAGCCAGAAATGACCTTTGACAAAGTGGTGATGGGGGTAATGTTATTCATGATTTCGTGGGATAAAGTCCGTGCCAGTTTGATCCACGAATCAATTTCACGGTTATCCAGCTCTTTGGTAATATCACTAACGGCAACCAGTTTGATGGTTTCGGTATGTGTATGTATCGGGGAAAGTTTAAACAACAGTTTTTGCCCGGCCGGATTTTCAAAAATAGCAGATTCCCGGTTAATTTTTCCGGAAGTTCCCAGGATGAAATCAGGCAATTTTTTATCGATGGTTTTTAATGTATGAATATGGTAATACTCTTTTAGACCGGTGAGTTTTATAGCAGCAGGATTAATATTTAAAATGCGTCCCGCATCGTTTATCGAAAATAGTCCGGTGGCCGATTGATCAATTACCGAACGAAAGTACTGTTCCTGTGTGCTGATATGCATTTTAGTTTTCTTAAAAAGCTCATTCAGCCTTTCTATTCCGGTATATACTTCGTTGATGGCCTTGTTTCCCGAATTCTTTGGAGTCTTTAGTGTTGTGTCATCATTTTCGATACCCAATAGAAAAGAAGCGATCCATTGGTTTAGACCATTAAAATACCGGATGATATTCATTACAGCGCCTATCAACAAAACAATAAACAAAATGCTTAATACAATATCCTGCTTTTCAAAAAATAAATATGTTGCGGCTACGGAAAGCAAAATGATGATTGCCAATCGCAGTATGATTGCGCTATAAAAATGTTTGTATAACATTGGATTGATTTTATTGATCCACCATCCGATCAGGTTTTAATCTTCAAATTTTTTCAGTTTTTTATACAGTGTCGGACGAGTAATCCCAAGCTTTTTTGCCACGGCACTCATATTCCCCTTTTCTTTGTCGATGCTGGCCAGGATCATCTCCTTTTCCATTTCTTCAATGGTTTTATCCTGAAGATCAAATTTCTGATTTGAGCTTTTATCATTTAAAGTAAAACTATCTTCATCAAGTATCGGCTTATCCGCTAAAATCACAGCCTTTTCGATGCTGTGCTGCAGTTCTCTTACATTGCCGGGCCAATTGTATTTCAGGAGTTTGTTTTGTGCGTTCTGATTTATTTTCAGTTCGGGCTTATTGTATTTTATCATGTATTTACGAAGGAAAAATTCAGCCAGCAGCAGGATGTCATTTCCGCGCTCCATCAACGGAGGCAATTCAATGGTAATGGTATTGATTCGATAAAGCAGATCTTCGCGAAACAGACCCTCCTCAATCATATTCTTTAAATCTTTATTGGTTGCTGAAATCAACCTGATATCGATGGGAACAGGGATATTGCTGCCTACCTTTACGATGGTTCTGTTTTGTAAGGATGTGAGTAATTTAGCCTGCAGGGGCAACGGGAGATTTCCGATTTCATCAAGAAAAAGGGTACCCTTATGGGCGGTTTCAAATTTACCGACACGATCTTCTCTTGCATCGGTAAATGATCCTTTTGTATGGCCAAAAAGTTCGCTTTCAAAAAGTGATTCGCTAATAGCGCCCATGTCCACACCAATCATTATTTCATTTTTCCTTTTGGAATGCCTGTGAATTTCGCGGGCAATAAGTTCCTTTCCTGTCCCATTTTCACCTGCGATAAAAATATTGGCATCGGTTTTAGCCACTTTTCTTACCATCTCCATCACCTTTTTCATGGGTTCCGATTGCCCTATGATTGGCTGTGAAGCAGGCTGAAGTTCTTTTTTTAAGTTGTTTGTGGCTTTGAGCAGTGATGTATTTTCAATCTCACTTTTTCTAAGTTTCAGGGAAGCATGCAAAGTGCTGATCAATTTATTGTTGTCCCAGGGTTTTAATATAAAATCAAAAGCTCCTTCTTTCACAGCCTTTACGGCCAGCTCCACATCCCCATAGGCCGTGATCATAACAACACTGATGGTAGGATCAAGTTTTTGTATTTCATGCAACCAATATATCCCCTCATTGCCGGTATTTATTCCGGCCTTAAAATTCATATCCAACAACACGACATCTATCTGGTGTTTTTGAATTGTGGATACCAGGCAAGCTGGATTTCGCAAGGTGTAAACTTTTTCAAATTCCGTTTGGAGGAGCATCTCCAATGCAGTGAGAACACTTTTGTTATCGTCCAGAATAAGAATGTTTCCCTTCATCCGATAAGAATATAGTTAAGAATACAACGAAGGTAACCAATTGTAAATGAATTGAACACATACTGTAAATTTTGTTTACACTTATTTTCAAAATTTTGTTTAACTATGTACTTATTAGATGTCTAATCAATCGCTTATGGTTTGCGGCACTGAACTTGAAAGTTGATAAAAAGAAAGCTGATAAAGCAAAAAACAAGATATTATGATAAAAACAGAAAAATTATCAAAAGTATTTTCCACTGAGGATGTCGAAACGCTGGCATTAAGTAAAGTGGATATTCATGTAAAAAAAGGTGAGTTTGTGGGTATTATGGGTCCCTCGGGTTGTGGGAAATCGACCTTGCTCAATATTGTAGGTTTATTGGACAATCCTACGGAAGGAACCTATGCTTTTAACGGAACGGATATTACCCATTTGAAAGAAAAGGATCGTACACAATTTCGCAAAGGGAACATTGGGTTTATCTTTCAGAGCTTCAATCTGATTGATGAACTAAATGTATATGACAATGTAGAACTCCCATTAATATACCTTAAACTGAAATCTGCCGAGCGTCGCAAAATGGTTGACGACGTGCTAAAACGGATGAAAATTGGCCACAGGGCGAAGCACTTTCCGCAGCAACTTTCGGGCGGGCAACAGCAACGTGTAGCTATCGCCAGAGCTGTAATTGCCAATCCGGGCCTTATCCTTGCCGATGAACCTACCGGAAACCTGGATTCAAAAAATGGGATTGAGGTGATGAACCTCTTAACTGAACTTAACCAGGAAGGTGCCACCATTATCATGGTAACACACAGCGACCGCGATGCGGGTTATGCGCACAGGGTAATTAATTTGTTCGATGGCCAGGTAATTATGGAGAAAGCAAATTAAAACAATTAAGGTTTCAATTAATAATTTCAAAAACCAGGGCATCATGTTCAAAAATTATTTCAAAATCGCCATTGCCAATCTTACGAAGAACAAAGCGTATTCGATCATCAGCATTTCAAGCCTGACCATAGGACTGGCTGTTTGTATTTTGCTGTTATTGTATGTATCGCACGAATTGAGCTATGACCGTTATCACGAAAAAGCAGATAATATTTATCGATTGTGCCAGGAAGAACATCCTTATCAGGCTCCCGGAGCAGCCAGGTTGTTGGCGGATAATTTACCGGAAATTAAAAATTATGCGAGGATCTTACCCCGGGATAACATACTTGTTCAGTATGAAGACGATCGATATAAGGAAGATTACGTGGCCTGGGTAGATGCTGAGCTTTTTGAAATTTTCTCTTTTAAATTTATACAAGGGAGTCCTGAGAATTCTTTACAGCAACCAGGAACGGCTGTAATTAATGAAACCATTGCCCGCAAATATTTTGGCAATGAAAATCCCATTGGGAAAATACTGAAAGTAAGTAATGAATATGATTATATAATTACCGGTGTAATTGAAGACATGCCCGAAAACTCCCATTATATATGCAATATTTTTATGACCCTCGAAGATGGAGATAAAATGTTTGGTGATTACTGGATGGATAGCTGGGGATGGCAAAATTTTCATGTTTATTTCGAAATGCAAAATGCGTTTTCAAAACCGGACCTCGAAAGAAAAATCAGTGAGGTAATGACTACGGCATTAAATAACAAACCTGACGATCCACTGCCAATATTTATCCTTCAACAGCTAAAAGATATTCATCTTCATTCTGCTCACTTCCTGGGCGATATTCAACCTCAAAACAGCATGACCTATGTGTTGGTCTTTTCAGCCATTGGTCTCCTTATTTTACTCATTGCCAGTTTTAATTATATAAACCTGCTTACGGCAAATGCAACAACCCGGGGAACTGAAATTGGCGTAAGAAAAGCATATGGCGCCTCACGAAAGCAACTGGCTTTGCAATATGTTTCCGAATCATTCGTGGTGCTTATTATTTCATTAATTCTTGCGCTGATCATTGTTCAGCTGGGCTTGCCCCTATTCAATCAACTTGCGGGCAAAAACCTGGCATTTTCAATCCTGGCTAATGTGAATATCATACTCGGCATTTTTGGAATGGTAGCAATTGTAGGCCTGCTGGCAGGGTGGTATCCGGCACTTATTCTTTCTTCCTTCAGTCCGGTCAAAGCGCTGAAGTCATCAAAAAATAATGCAAGCTCAAAATTTCAATTCAGAAAAATACTGGTGGGTGCGCAATTTACCATAGTGATCATTCTCATTGCATGTGCAACTGTTATGTTTCGTCAAATTCATTTTATACAAAACAAAGCGTTGGGTTTTGATAAGGAAGCAGTAATTACAACTGTTTTTGATTATGGTGATGAAGCACAGTACAATACCCTTAAGCATACACTACTTAATCAAAGTTATGTTTCCAGCGTTTCTGTTGCAAGCCGTATCCCTTCAGGGTCGCTGAATAATTGGGGCGGTGTATTGCCAGAAGGACAAACAGAGGGGATCAGTATTCCTTTTGTTCATGTTACCTTCGATTATTTTAAAACCCTGGGTATTAAACCCGCTCAAGGACGATTATTTTCTGAGCAATATAAAACGGATGCAGATGAATCGATCATTCTAAACGAAGCGGCTGTAAAAATGCTTGGAATACAAGGAAATCCAATAGGACAGACAATCCGCTGTTCCTGGCCGAAATCTACCCGAAAAATTGTTGGAATTATTGATGATATTAACTTTGAATCGCTTTATAATAAAATTAAGCCTGCCGTTTTCGTGATACATTACCCTGATGTCTATCATATGATCGTCAAGGTAAAGCCTTCTGATGTTATTGGCTCAATGAAATCCGTCACCGGGATCTGCCAGGAATATTATCCCGACCAGGTGATTGAATTTACCTTCCTGGATAGTGTACTTCAGTCGCGTTATGAAAAGGATACCAGGACGTTTCAATTGATGGGATATTTTGCAGTACTGGCAATTTTCCTTGCCTGCATAGGCTTAATGGGTATGGCAACCTTTATTTTGGCAAGGCGAACAAAAGAAATTGGCATTCGCAAAGTGAACGGAGCCACCATTACCGAAATCATACAAATGCTTAATTTAAGCTTTGTAAAATGGATTGTTGTCGCCTTTGTAATAGCAACTCCAATTGCCTGGTATGGTATGGGAAAATGGCTGGCCAATTTTGCCTATCAAACCTCACTCAGTTGGTGGATATTTGCTTTGTCGGGACTTATTACTTTGGCCATTGTTTTGCTTACGGTGAGCTGGCTTACTTACCGGGCGGCAAGAAGAAACCCTGTGGATGCTTTAAGATATGAGTAATATAAATTGTAAAAAAAATGATTCGATGGATAAGCCTGTGAAAAATTTCTGAAATAAATTTATTCGTGATTCGAAAAAGTATAAAAATTGCAATTCGCCGATTAATTACCCTAAAGGCATTCTATGGTAAAAACCAAATAAATATATAAAAATATTTAAGCAGCATATCCACAAGTATTAACATACTCTTTTCCACGATTTACTGTAGCAAACCCAAAATAGCGCAAGCGTCCGCTTGTGCCAAAAAGATTATCTTTACGGCTGGCACATCATTATTAAACCATCCGTTATGCTAATATAAAATGAACGAACTCAAACAAATAAAAGCAGACCCAAAAACCGGGAATGAATATTTGACAGACAACGGACAAAAGACCAACTATAACCTATCGGACTTTTGGCGATGGAGCGTATCAGACATTTTGAGTAATGCGACCCGCGGACGATTGGCAGAATTTATTGTCGGTACAGCAATCGGACTTAATCCTGAAAATTTGCGTGACGAATGGAATGCATTTGACCTGACAACAGAAGACGGAATAAAAATAGAAGTTAAGTCTGCCGCATATATTCAGAGTTGGAACCAAAAGAATTTTTCGACAATTTCATTTTCAATCAAACCATCGCGGTATTGGGATGCAGCAACAAATATGCAACATAAAAAACCCAAAAGACACGCTGATCTGTATGTTTTCTGCCATTTAAAACATAAAGACCAAAATTCTATTGACCCCCTAAAAATGGAACAATGGGATTTTTATGTTTTACCCACTTGCAGACTTGACAATTACGAAAGAAGTCAAAGTTCAATCACTCTAAACTCACTGAAAAAACTGGCTGAACCAACAAAATACGTTGAATTAAAAAATGAAATCATAAAGGCATATAAGGAACAAATAAAATACCAATCCGCTGATCCGGGAGATATGTTCGACTTAGGCAGAGCCTAAGCCTAACGTTGGGTAGGGCATAAACTAAAATTAATTGAATAATGAAAATTAGAAATTTATTTTACACAATTAGCACAGTGCTAATAATGTCATCTTGTGTAACAACTTCATTTTACCAAGTTTATAATGTCAAACCAATAGAAGAATCCATTACCAATACTGATGAGTTATTCTTTGAAGATGAAAATTGTAAAATATCTTATAACTTATGGGCAAATGGTGGTAATATCGGTTTTAATTTCTATAACAAAACAGACAGTAAAATTTATGTAAAACTAAACGAAAGTAATTTCATTTTGAATGGTTTTGCATATGATTATTTCAAGAATAGAACTTTTACAACATCAGAAAATAAGTCTGCTTCGACTTCAAACACATCCACCGGTTCTGTTGCTGTTACTGGAATAAATGTTTATAATAACATTCAGACTAACCAGGTTAAAAGTTCAAGTTCTGCCAATCTTGGTTCCTCTGTGGGATATGCTGTTTCATTTAAAGAAGACTCAATAATTTGTATTCCTCCAAAAACGACCAAAAGAATATCTGAATATTCAATAAATTATGCCCTAATAAGAGATTGTGATTTATTTAAATATCCAAAATCAAATGAAATAAAGACAAAATCATATACAGCAGAGAAAAGTCCAATTGTGTTTAGTAACAGGATAACATATGAAATAAATGGCAACTCAAAATTAGTAGAAAATGAATTCTTTGTTTCAGCAATCACAAACTTTCCTGAATCAGAATTTTTCGAATTAAAGCATGATGAATATTGTGGGCAAAAAAATCCATATCAGACGAAACATTATAAATTTTATAATAATAATAATTTTTACATAAAATATGACAAAGGGACAGACTATTGGAAACATTAAAGACAAAAGAATAAAAGCCCATAACATTTTGTATTAGTAATGGTAGGAAAAGTACTAAACATCAAGGTTTGTAGCCCGCCCAAGCTTCATCACAGTTTGACAGGAAAGTACTGCTAAAGGCAAGTCTTGTTCGATGGAATTAGAGCGGCAGACTTGTGCCGGTAAAACGATCAATCCTGTCGAAAATATTTTTACTTTTGGTTTATGAGTTCCGGAAACAAAATTAAACTAACAATCGATGCGGGAATAAGTCACAAGTCAACAAGCACACAAGGCTTAGCCGCAAGACTTACGTCATTTAAGAATTGGCTCTGAAATAATTTTACGACCTTATTTGCAAATGAAGAAAAATTTAAAACAGACCCTTAATATGAAAAAATTGAGTTTTATTTTTACCCTTCTTCTTGCCTGCCAAACAATCAATGCGCAATGGTATAATCAGAATATCATTCAACCGGATAATTATTTTACCGATGCTTATTTTATGGATGATTTTACGATAAGTCCAATCGGTTGGGTAGTAGGATCGAATAATTTAATTTTAAAGACATCTCCGATTCTTAACTATTGGGAGCCATTGTACGTGGATGTGACAAGTTCAGTTAACTCCGTATGGTTCATCGATCCCTATCATGGATTTCTTGCTGGGGACAATGGAACGATGTTACATTCGCAGGACGGTGGATATTCCTGGTCAGCTATTTCATCAGGAACAACTTCAGACCTTGAATCGATATACTTTGTCAGCATCGACAAGGGATGGATTACCGGCGACGAGGGAATATTGCTGCATACAGTCGATGAAGGATTAACCTGGAATATCGTCCAGACCGGGACAGGAAATAACCTCAAAGATGTTTTTTTTCTCGATAATAATACCGGATGGATTACAGGTGATTATGGAATTATTTTTAAGACGTCAAATGAAGGTTCAACATGGGAACAACAATACACGGGTCTGTTGGGAACACTGACTTCAATTTATTTTTCTGATGCCAATAACGGATGGGCAAGTGGGGAAGATGTCGTATTACACACAACCGATGGTGGTGAGAACTGGGAAACAAATATTTCTCAATATGGACTGTTCTATCCTTCAGTATATTTTATTGATCAGAATGAAGGCTGGATGATAACCGAAACAGGGGTTACAGGAATTATTAAACATACACTGGATGGTGGTGCTACATGGCAATCACAAATAAGCATCAACTATACGCTGGAATCATTATGTTTCACTACGCAGGAGAATGGCTTTGCTGTGGGTTATCCCGACAATATCCTTACTCTTCCTGCTGGAGGAAACAACTGGGGTCAGCTTGAACTGAATTTTTTGAAAAACCACCTTTCATCTGTTTGTTTTAGTGATTCACTAAATGGCTGGATAGCAGGTGAAGACGGAATCATCCTTAAAACGATGGATGGCGGGAACCACTGGTATGCAGTGCATGAAAATGCTGGACATGCATATTCGAGTATTTATTTTATTAATGATATGGATGGATGGGCGGCAGATTATAACGGTGATATCCTTCATACAACCGATGGTGGTTTTCATTGGGAAAAAATACTGAGTGCCCCGGTTTGTAATTACTATTCAATTTATTTTCTTGACAGTCTGCATGGATGGGCTGTTAGTTGGGATGGGAATATAATTAGGACGACTGATGGCGGAATTAACTGGAGCCAGCAGCAATATACCAACAGCTTAACATCCGTTTACTTTGTCGATGAGGATCATGGATGGATAACAACAAGTTACGGCTTAGGAAACCCGGCAATTCTTTATACTGAGAATGGAGGTGAAGACTGGAATTTACAATTTCAATGGTATTATCCATTACACGATGTTTTTTTCATCAACGATCATGTAGGCTGGTGTGCAGGCCAGGACGGGTATATTTTAAAAACATCAGACAGCGGTATAAACTGGGAAATATATAATCAGGGTGAAGATTATTCTTTTACAGCAATTAAGTTCGCCGATCAGGATAACGGATGGGTTACTGATAATAGCGGGAAAATCCTTCATTCTACTGATGGCGGAATAACCTGGGATGAGCAGGAAAGCAATGCAAATAACGGGTTAAGTTCAATCGCTTTATCAGATAATAACAATATCTGGGCTGTGGGAAGCGATGGGACAATTTTACATACTGCCAATGGAGGTACAGTTGGAATAAAAGAAAACTCAAACAGCAAAAATGAAAAAGTTTTTTTTGTTCATCCAAATCCTGTAACATGCAGCGCATATATTTCATTCGATATTGAGCACGAGTCAACTGTGCAGATGGATGTCCTGAATTTTGCAGGAATTATAATACAGGAATTGACAAGTAAAAACTATAACCCCGGTCACTATAATATTAACTGGAATTCAGCTGACCAGGTTCCGGGAATTTATTTCATTCGTTTGAAGAACGATAATGATTATTATATCAGGAAGGTGATTAAATATTAATGTATTCCATCGGCCACTGTCATTTTTTAAAAACCCAAAATGGCGTATGCGTCCGCTTGAGCCAATCATCTATAATTCTTGCATTATCAATTATTATCAGTTAGCAACCAGGCTATTTTTTACTGCCGGTTTTATTTTCTGCTTTTGCGGGTCGGAAACGATCAACGATTTCCTTATCAAGGGCGATCCGGGAGCTGTCAGCATGTTGAAGAATGCTGCGCTTTTAATTGTAATTCCGCTGGTATCGGCGAAATAAACTGAGTTTGTCATGACGATCTTTCGTGAAACGAGGGTATCCAGCCCGGCTTTGAGTTCAACGATTGAATCCGGGCGAAAAAGTTCCCTGTAATAAGGATCATTGGGTAGCTTTTTATCAATGCTTTCGAGGAACCGGTTGAGGAATTCTTTTTTCTTTGTTAGTGACAATTTATACTGAACGCGGTTTTTCAGTTCCATGGCATTCGAATCGAGCCCGAGATAGCTCAGGCAATGCATGGAATCGTTCTTCAGAAATTCAAAAATATCGTCGAACTGTGGATTGAATTCACAATAATATTGCTGAAGCCGTTTTTTCATCGCGAATTTATACATGCCCGAATCGATAGCGCTGATATGGATAAACAGTGAATCGAGCGTTAACATCTCATCGGCGGATAACGTCGAATCTCCAAGAAATTCAGTCGAAACGGAAGCAAATTCGGAATAGGGCAAATTTCCGGGAACGGTTTTCAGCTTCTTCAGTTGCGCGATGAATTTATCCAGGTCGTTCAGTTGCAATTTAAAATCATTGTACCATCCGGTATCGATCTGCCTGCTATCGGTCTGTATCAAACCGTCGAGCATGAGTGCTTCTTCGTGGTCAACGACAGAATCCTTCGCAATATCCGACAACAGGTATGCATATTTATCCCGCGTAAAGATCACCTGTTTTATTTCTTTGTCAAGCAGAAGTGAGAAAAGGTATTTAAGGCTCTCCGCTGCATTAACCCTGGCCTGTTCTGATGATACCGGCTTCGATGGCCTGCCTCCTCGAATTTTTGCTTGCAGGCGATTTTTACTTTGGTCGATTCTTCGAGCGGATCTTTAATGCGTCCGGTGGCGACGATCAATTCAAATCCTTTGATTTTCTTTTCAGGTATGAACCAGGGATTGATGTCGCAATCGAGGATCTCGGGATCGAAATCGCGGAAATAAATGATACCGGAAGTTGCATCGTACCAGAAATTGCGTTCCTCGAAACTCTCAAAATCAATCCCGGCTTTCACCCATCCCCTGCCGACATAAATGATTTCTTTCTTAACTTTCTCTGTATTCAGGCTGTCGGCCCGTTTTCCGGCATAGGCCGAATCGATGGATAGCATGACTTTTTGTACGGGACTTTTGTCTTCGGTATACGATACCAGGGTTCCCGTATCTTTAGAAAACAAATACCACAGGACAGATGCCTCTGTGTCGGATTCATGATTCAGTTTAAAATTGCCAGCCAGTTTCGCGATCATCACACTGTAGAGGTAATTTGATACCACATTCGGAAATTCTTTATCGAATTTTCGTACGATGTTTCCCTGTTTAACCTTGCTTTTGAATAATGCAAAGGGCTTTTTACGGAGCGAGTCATCCAGTTGCTGCAAAACGATTATGGAGGAAACCATGTTATTCAAAAGGTTCCTGGCATCTGATTTAACCTGTTCTTTATCGAAATTTTCTATTTTCGAGTCTTTCAGCGATTCCACCACTTCGCCGTAATATTCTGCCGTGATCAGTTGCCCGATCTCTTTTACGCTGCTCAGTGTAACCGGGGTATCTTGTAATTTCGGCTTGCTGTTGAATATATTCAGCGGATCCCACAGGGCAAATGCTACGATCAGTCCGGCGATGATCAATCCGTCGAGAATGGATTTAATATTTTTTATGATAAAGCCGAATATCATTCCTGTTCAGTTGTATCGGGGTTAATTTCAGTGAGCAATTCACCCTTTTTGAAATCGATGTAGATTTCGTTGTATCCTAAATTCTTTAAAAGACCCTGCATCAGCAGCCGTGTTTTTTCTTCGGTGGTTTTTACCAGTCCGAGGTACTTCAGGTTGTTCCGGATATCGATCTCCGCCTGCCTGAAAAGGTCATCGTAATCCTCGATATTGAATTTCACCAGGAACTTTTTCCTTTTCACCGATTCATCCACCCTGTATTTCTCGACCGGATAGGAAAAATTGAGAACTTCAATCGCCGGCAGCATGAGTGTAATGCGTTTTCCTTCGATCTTAATATCCTCTTCTTTCAATTTATTCAGGTCGATGCCGGTCTTCACCGTTGCCTGGGTATAAGCCAGAAAAGCAGCCTGGTTCAGCCGGATGATCCCCAGGAATTTTTTATCCTTGGTAGCAAATACGATCTTATCGAGTGTAAATTCAACGGTAGCCAGCTTGGAAGCAGATTTTATCTTGCTTACCACCAGCGCCCTTTGATTCTCTTTGCACGAGACTGAAAGCGCAATAATCAGCACTATGATCAGTTTCCGTTTAAGCATTCTCGCCGATCGTTAAGGAGAATTTGTCGGGCAGGAATTTGTATAATTCTGCCAGGGTCTTCCTGCTGTTGGTCACATCCGAGTGCCCATCGGCATTGATATCGGTATGGTTATCCCCGACCAGAATACAGCCTTCTGTTTGCGTATAATAATTTCCTGAATGAATGAGGATAAATGAACGATCGGGAACATTTAACAGGTGAAAATGATTTTTGTATTTATCGGAATAGCGTTTTACGACATCATAGGTGCCTTCAGGAATGCAGCTTACCGAAGTCTGGTTGTTTTTCCAGGGAAGTTCAAGCGTTTTACATTTATAAAGGAAGACTTGTTCATCAAAGACAGAAAGTTCTCCCAGCACTTCGGTTTTATTCGATTTATAGCCTGTCTCGCGTTTCAACTGACCGGAAATATTCTGGTTTAATGATTTCTGGTGTTTATTGTAGCTTTTTTCAAGTTTTATATCGTATTGATTGGCTGCATATCCGGAACCGTTATAGGCTTCCGCAAAATTCTGCCAGTTTTTCATTTTCAGGTATTCAATCAATGATTTTTTCCTGAAGATCCGGTTCGTACAATAATTAAAAAACGCATCCAAATGTTTGGCTTCGGAAATTTTATGGTCTTCGACAAATTCATCTACTGTGGTATATCCGGCAAGCTTAAAGTTTTCACCCATAATTTGAAATTTACCCCAGGAGGCAGACATCAGCGCAGAGTCATGCTCAATAAGCAGTGCTTTTCCAAGCCGGTCGTATTCAGCGGAACCGCCTTTATAATATTGTTTTGTCCATTTCGGATAAAGAATATCCGGATGCTCAGCAGCATATTTTTCCGGTCCGAAATCAATCTTTCCTTCTTTTTGTTTTTGTACGAGCAGCCTCCAAAACACATGACCTTCAAATAATATCTTCGGCCGTCCGTCATCGAGGAAACCGCTTTTCCCTGATTCTACTTCAACCACAGCCATCAATGCTGCCGGCTCAATATGATTTTCTTCTGCTTTTTTTACAATGTCATCATTTGTCAGCAACAGGGATGTTGCTTCCTTTATGACCGTGGTGCTGATTTCGGTATCGTTCAACGCTGGTTTCGGCGGTTTAAAAGAGGTAAACGCGACCTTCAGACCGGAAGAATTATGGACAGTCGGAGCCGTAGTTTCCTTCAGGCCTGAAACATGGGTCATCTCCTGCATATCAGGAGCAGGGCTGGTTGTGGAAACTTCGGTATCATCCTTATTCACCATGTCGCTTTTTTGCAGATCACTGCTACCTGGCTGTGCAAATCGTTTTTGAATGATACCCTGGTTGCTTCCTTTTAGAATCTGCAACGAATGTGTACCGAAATAGAATGCGATCATCATCAGGAAAGCTGTTTTGAAGAATTCAAAATTGTCGTAGATAAAGTTATTGCCTTCAAAAATCTGACTGTTCCCCATCGAAAACATGAACAGGCTTAATCCTCCGATCATCAATGTAAGCGCAAGGGTCCCACGGATGGTTCCTCCCGGAAGTCCCATGCTCTGATTAGCGTAAGGATTTTCCAAAGGGCGTGCAGGTTCCTGAATATTACTGGTATCTACTCCCAATTCACGCAATTCTTTTATTCTCTTCTTTTCTTCTTCAATTCTCGTCCATTCTGCATTGGGAAGACCCAGGTTTATATTAAAAAAATAAATGGCCCAGGCGTAATAACCCACCAATATTCCAATCCAAAGGAGGATAAGGTCAAGGGCAACAATGTTAAAAAGTGAAATGCCGTCCATTATTCCTTTTATGGTATTAAAAAAGAACAAAAGAAATATTCCGGTTTCTACAACGGCCATAGAACCAACAAACAGAATGTTATACAATTTTTTCTTTTTCAGCGCTTTTTCTATATTACTCATGGGCGTAATAGTTTATAAAAACGGTCGTGAAACCAGTTTTCGTTATAAATATGAATGTGTATTGGCTCACCCTCATTAATGCGGGTGTACAGTTCCTGATACAGATTTTGATAAACTTGTTCTGATTCTTTTAATACCACATCAATATCTGATGTTATTAAACTATTCAGAAGGATGATCCCTTCCACGGTTTTACTATCTGTTCCACCTGAATGAATGTAAACTTCCTGTGAATCAGTACCGGTTTTTTTTAATTGAAGATGATATTTAAACCAGGGGAATTTTTGCCTGTAGGTGGCTGTCATCGGGGTATCCCTCAAATCGAAACCGACCGGATACTCACCTTCGGAAATACGGGGTGCAATGCTGCTGTCACTTTCTGTTCTGGTTTCTTCAAGTGTATAACAGAAAAATTCATCTTTGTAATAAAGCATTCCGAACGTTAAATCACCGTCGTCAAAATACCTCAACAATGAAAGTTCTGGTTTATTTTCATTAACAGAATCAGCAGCCGGAACTGAAGCTGTCTGTTTTTCCTTAGCTTCTTCATCCGGTCCTACCCACCCTTTAATTTTTTGAAGCAGGCTTTGGGAATATCCGACAATGACACCGATCAACCCGACAACCCATAACCAAATATCTTTAATAATATCAGGTTTGTAAATCAGAAGGACTGCAGCTATTGCTACTATTGTGATGGATAATATGATAATTAGTCTTTTCATAGTGCGGAAAATTTCCCACTATTCTGTTCAATTAATTTTAATGGCCTTGATTTGCCATGATGAGTTAAATAATTATGTACTATTTAAATAGAATCGAAAAAACCATTATTCTCAAAGTTTAACAAATTTTAACAGAAATGGTTTTTTGAGTAATGAAATTTACCAAAGAATAGTTTTCTTGCAGTCAATAAAATATTGATTTGTTGCTGCGAAATTTCAAACAGAGCAAACAAGATATTCAGCGACTTAATTTTCGGTTGGAATGATTGTCCGCTGATCAGTTATACCGGATTCACTGATCACATAACCTTTTGAATTTTTCCCGGTTTTAACGATATTTTTACCCTCGCAGGCTGATAATCCCTGCCATTTACAATTAATATCCCGGCAATGATTCAGGCCATTGATCTGGATACCCCAGCATTCATCAGATGATAAAAGAGATGTATCGACCGATTTCATTTTGAATAATTTGAACTAAAATCAGGTGGTAAAAATACACTTAGTTTACTTGTTACCGCATATTTTTACACAATAAACTTCTCAAATATAAAAAAGGAATATGTATTTTAGCAGCAACATTTAGCATTCACCTTAAATTATGGAGGTTCTGTTTAATAAAAAATTTTTACTTCACAACGTTGACAGTAATTATGAGGGGGCTTACCGGCTGAAAAAATTCCCTGAATTATACCGGGGATACGGATTTGAATGGTGAAAAATACATTACACTGGTTCATACAAAAAAATACAGGGACCGGATCAAAGAGGCATGCATGAAGAGAGAATTCCTGGCTGAAGTAAATCTATCGCCCGAAAGTTATGAAGCAGCAATTTCTGCCGTCGGATTATCTGTTTTGGCTTCTGAGCGGGGTGATTTTGCCGTGGTCCGTCCTCCCGGACATCATGCCGACAGAGAGAAGGCATCCGGCTTGTGTTTCTTCAATAATATCGCTATTGCTGTTCAAAAACTTGTAAATGAAGGGAAAAAGGTTTTCATCTTTGATTTCGACGGTCACCACGGCGACGGTACGCAGTCTATTTTTTATGAATCGGACAGGGTTTATTACTGTTCGGTTCACCAAACATTTACATTTCCGTTTACCGGCCAGCCGACTGAAACAGGAAGCGGCCCGGGCAAAGGCTATACCTTGAATTTTCCAGTGTTGTCCGGATCAGGAGACAAAGAATTTTTAAATGCTGTAGACAAAGCCATTGTGGAGGCTCATAAATTTGAGGCAGATGTAATGGCTGTTTCTGCCGGTTTTGATTCCTATTACAAAGATCATTTACTTTCAATGAAAGTCACCCTCAAGGCATACTATGAATGCGGTTTCAGGCTGAGACGAGCATTTCCGAATATATTTGCAATACTCGAAGGTGGTTATCATGACGAATTAAAAGCGTGTATCGATCAATTTTTAGAAGGGATTAAAGTCGGTTCCCGACCGCAAAGAAACAGGTTTAATTACGAAATGTCAATCGGATAAAAAGGAAAGAATTGCACTTCAAAATAGTTAACAAGCACTCAAAATTCTGTCAAAATATTCTATAAATGAAACTATTACTCGTCGCACTCTCAATTTTTCTATTCAATATTCCTTTCGGATACTGGCGGGCCAATGTAAAAAAATTCTCCTGGCAATGGGCTCTGTCAATCCATATCCCGGTACCATTCATTGTTGCCGAACGCATATTCAGTGGTATCGGTTTTGCCCTGATCACCTATCCTGTGCTGGTCTTTGCTTTTTTCTTCGGACAATTTACAGGAGTAAAGCTTTATCATTTCCTGAAAGAAAGAAAACACTTTCATGTTTCGTCCTGTTTTTTTATGGATTGCTACCGGAATTGCTGGTCATAGAGGGTAATTGCTTACAATCCAAGGAAAATAATTCCGGCTCCGCTTATCAGGATGACCGCACCTGCTAAAGCATGTGTGTATCTTTCAAGTTTTCCCAATGGAATAAAGTTGAATCCGAATGTTGCGAACAGGACAATACTGAGCATTGTAGCAATTGTAATCAATGAGAAAATCACACTCACCATGATCATCCCGGATGTACTGTGTTCAGCAGCCGGATACATTATTAAAGGAATCAGCGGTTCACAGGGACCAAGAACGAAAATTGTGAACAGAATCCAGGGGGTTATATTTTTCTTGTGAACATGATCGTGGCCATCATTATGACGATGAACATGTGCATGCATTGTCCCGTCTTCATGAAAGTGGGCATGTTTATGGGGTCTGTTCAAAACTGCTTTTCTAATTCCCCAAATAAAATAGCCAAGCCCGAACATAACTAATGCCCATGCTGCAATATTTCCCCGGAAGCCTTCAAACAAGCTGAAGCTTAGAGACTGCTATTCCAAAGGCGACACCGATAATGCCCAGTACAATGGAACTGCCTACATGACCGATCCCACAGGCAACAGTCACCCAGGAGGTTTTATAAATCGACCATTTACGCGCTTTGGCCATAAATATAAACGGGACATAATGATCGGGGCCGAAAAGTGTGTGCAAAAATCCAATAGAAGCCGCTGTGGCAGATAATATCCAGATTTCTTTTGTCATTGTTTTATGCTTTTGAAGTCATGACCAGTTCGCCATGTTTTACACCTTTTATGGCGATTAATTTATTCGCCAGATCCTTTAATTGTGACGAAGCCCCTTTAACGGCAATTGTTTCGAGGCAGTTGTGATGATCGAGGTGAACATGTTGAACCGAAAGGATCAACTGATGATAAGCATGCTGTATATCGGTCGATTTGTTTTGGAGTTCCCGTTTGTGATGATCATATACAAGAACAATAGCTCCTGCGACTTCCCTGTCATCTTCCCATTCATCTTCAATCGAATATTTTTTAATCAGGTATCGGATGGCCTGCGAGCGGTTTGGAAACTGGCTTTTATTTACAAACCGGTCAAGATCCGTAAGGAATTCATCTTCAAGGGAAACTCCAAAGCGTTTAACCTTCATAATGGCACTTATTTAATATTCGTGTTACAAAAATATCTATATTAAAGGAGAGCTCAAAGACATTTTTAACAATCAAACAAAATTTATTTTCAATCTAAATAGCTAATTTTGTTCCGATGCAACAGAACGTTCGCTACTTTCTAAAACTTGCCTACAACGGAGCCAATTATCACGGTTGGCAAATACAAAAAAATGCCCCTTCAGTCCAGGAGGAGCTGAATAAGTCATTGAAAGCGATTTTCCATATACCAGTCAATGTTGTTGGATGCGGGAGAACAGATACGGGTGTTCATGCAAAGCAATTTTATGCACACTTCGATCTTGACCATCAGATAGAAAGCTCGGAAAAGGATGAAATAATCAGAAAGCTAAATGGTTTTCTGCCGAATGATATAGCAATTTATGAACTGCTCCATACAAAACACGATGCTCATGCACGTTTTGATGCAATTTCAAGGACTTATCACTATTACATACACCGGTTAAAAGATCCGTTTTACAACGATTCGGCTTATTATGTGTACGGTCCTCTCGATGTGGAACTGATGAATTCGGGTGCTGCTAAATTGAAAGAATATTCTGATTTCACTTCGTTTTCTAAAGTCCATACGGACGTCAAAACAAACAATTGCAATATTTATGAAGCTTTATGGCAGGAAAGCGGTCATTTGCTGATCCTGACGATCACAGCAGACCGGTTTTTAAGAAATATGGTCAGGGCAATCGTTGGAACATTACTCGATCTTGGCCATCATAAAATAACAATCGACGACCTTCATCAAATCCTGCTGAGCAAAAACCGGTCGAATGCAGGGTATTCCGTCCCGGCCAAAGGTTTATATCTAAGTGATGTTGTTTACCCAGATACAATTTTTATCAATGACTGAATCATCAACAATCCGTTTTCTCATTTATAATATTTTACGACCCTAATAATATTTGTTAAAAAATTCACAAGATTTAAAATGTAAAAATATTATTTTACATTTGCCTGTTAATTTATTCACAATCTTTCATACACAGAATGAAAAATCTTCCTGAAAAAACAGTTGAAAGGCTCAGCCAGTACAGAAGAAGTCTGAACAATGAACTTTCAAAGGGGAAAACCCATATTTTTTCCCATGAAATAGCCAATTTGCTGCATATTACTCCCGTTCAGGTCCGCAGGGATATCATGCTCATCGGGTATTCAGGAACGCTGCGAAAGGGCTATAACATTGCAGAAATGGTGAGCCTGATCGGAAGCATTATCGACACAGATGAAGGCCAGCGAGTGGCAGTTGTCGGCATGGGTAATCTTGGGAAAGCCTTTATTCATTATATCTATGAAAAAAGGACCAAACTCGATATTGTTGCAGCTTTTGATATTAATCCGGAAAAAATCAATAAAACGTATGCCAATGTTTACTGTCATCATTTTGATGATCTCGTTGACATAATAACGAAAGAACGGATCAATATCGGAATCATCGCCACTCCACCCGAAGTAGCTCCAATGATCGCCATTAAACTGATCGAGGCAGGTGTGACCGGTATCCTGAATTATACGCCAAAACCGCTGAGTGTACCGGAAGGTATTTATCTTGAAGAATACGACATGATCACTTCACTTGAAAAGGTCGCATATTTTGTTAAGGAAAGAATTTAAAGCATTTCAGGATTCCGGTTCATCGTAAATTAATAGGCTCCTCCCCTTTTCCGCATAAACCACTCGGCTGCCAACAGCAAAATTATGCCGCCCAGCAGGAATGGAAAATTCAGCAGTTCGGAATACCTTTTCTGTGAATAAATGACCGGTTTGATATCTTCCCGTGAAATTATTTTATCCGCGAGCTCACTGATCTGGTTAGGGTAAACCATTTCCCCGCCTTTTTTCACAGCCAGGTTATAAAGAAGATTATGATTGGCAATGGTATTGATCTTTTCAACATTGAGGGGTGATACGACAAATTCACCATTATCTGTCAACACTTTGTCGCCAGTTTTTACACGGGCTGTATATTTGTAATTATCAACCGGCAAACTTCCGGCATTTAAATGGTAAGCATTCGATGTTTTTGCAAACACAAACGGAAAAACCTTTCCGGTGCTGTTGATAATTGACATGCTGACTTCAGGATCATTGATCAGTTCGTAGCTTTGGTCGTATACCTCTGCATCAAATTCAATGTCCTCATTCTCATTAAAATTGTTTTTGCTGTAAACCCTGAAAAAACTTTTATCGATACGAAGCGATAAAAACTGTATGCTTTTGTTGATGATTTCGTCGAATGCATCAAAATTTCCTTCTTCTTCAAAGTTTTTGATCCTCCATTTCCAGATCCCTGTTCCGTTTATCACACCCGTTTTTATGTCCGCTACCTGATTGAAAAGATAGAGCGGGTAATCGGTTTCAACAGATCCGATTTTTTCATAAAACAGGCTGCTGGCCGAAGGCATCACCACATGACTGCCATACGGACTGATGAGTGGAGGAAACTGCTGCAGGCTTCGGATGGTATTATCCGACAATTTAAACAGACTAAATTCTTTATTTAATACAGGTAAAGCCTCATTGTAAATGATCCGGTCATCCACGATCGTTAATCCGCTTTTCAGAGTATTAAAAACCGGGAGATAGGTTTGTCCGGTTATCACATAAAGGACCGGCAGTTTCTTCGCTTCTATTTCATCCAAAATAGCCTGAATACGATTGGACGCAGAAGGTAATCCATGCAGAATGACCAGATTATAGGAAGCAATTGGTTTATTGAATTTGTTGATGATAAAATCCTCCACTTCATAGTTCCTGTTGGTGAGTATGGCTTGCTTAATGGCGGAAATATCCGGGTTTGGTGAATTGGCAAGCAATAATATCTTCTGTCTTCCTTCAAGTACGTCGACAAAAATATCCTGTGAATTATTCGAAGTTGTCACCTCGCCGGGTACTTCTGAAAGCTGCACATGATAATGCTGAATTCCGGTTGCCTTGGCTTCGAGATGCAATTTTACCGTTTCAAAATAATTGTCATTTGCAAAGTCGATGCGTTTTCTGAACAAGACATTTTCACCTTTCGAGATAGTCAGGTTCGAACTTAATCCGCTGCATTTCTGACCGTTAATAAGGACTTCGATGGGGAATTCATTTCCATAGTAAGCAATCCGGTTGTAATTCACTTTTGTCAGAATTGCATCCTTTCTTACGTTGGTATCGCCAAGTGCAATGGTATAAACCGGAAAGCTAAATACCGATCCGGAATAGAGCGGGTTCAAACCTTTGTTATAAATTCCGTCAGAAGCAATGATCAGGGCACCGACATTGCGGTTTGAATACCTGTCTTCAATATCATCAAATAACTGGGAAAAGTCGGTTTGGTATTCTTTGAACGTGTAATCTGTCCCTTCATTTACTTTATCTCCAAATGTATAAGTAGCCACAGTGTAATCCTTGCTCAGTTTCCCCAATAAATTGCTGATCTGCTTTCTATAATCATTTCGGAAATAGCTTGAATCGGGACCATTAACAATCGATTGGGAATTGTCCTGCGCAAAAACAATGACCGGCTTTTCGGTATAGCGGGAAGTACTTTTGACAAGCGGGTTAAGCAACAGGAATGCAATTATCGTAACGACGATAGCTCTTAATACAGCCATCGATCCTTTCATCCATGCCGGAAAATCATTTTTCGATTCTTTATAATAGAGGATTACTGCATATGCCAAACCTCCCAGCACACAAACTACAATCAGCCAAACCGGATATTCGGTTACTAAATCAAAATTCAATCTTTTTTAATTTACGTAATACAATGGAGTCAAGAAGTTCTAACGAAGTAAAGATTTTCTTATTTTAAAATTGAATGTCAGCCTTTGGATTGAAAGACAAATAATCAACAAGGATTTATCAGGTGTTCATTCCGCCACACACGCTGACCACCTGCCCGGTAACATATGAGGATAAGCCGGAAGCAAGAAACAATGCAATGTTTGCCACGTCTTCAGGTGTACCACCTCGTCGCAATGGAATTTTTTCCTCCCAGCCTTTACGTACATCTTCCGGAAGTTTATCTGTCATTTCGGTAATGATGAATCCCGGCGCAATGGCATTGCAACGAATATTACGCGAACCCAGTTCCTGGGCGATAGATTTGGTGAAACCGATCAGGCCTGCTTTGGATGCAGAATAATTGGACTGGCCTGCATTTCCGCTCACGCCAACCACTGAACTCATATTGATGATCGAGCCTTCCCGCTGTTTGATCATGATACGCTGAACCGCTTTGGTAAGATTAAAAACCGATTTCAGGTTCACTTTCATAATGATATCCCAGTCGGCTTCAGACATACGAAGCAATAAGTTATCACGGGTGATTCCAGCATTGTTGACCAGAATTTCTATTTTTCCAAAATCTTTTACGATTTCATCAATCAGTTTTTCACCGGCATCAAACGAGCTGGCATCCGAAGCGTATCCCTTTCCCTTAACACCGTAAGCTGTAATTTCATTCTCAAGGCTCTGAGCCAATTCATCATAATACAAATCCGAAAATGCGACATCGGCTCCTTCAGACGCAAATCTAAGTGCTATGGCCCTTCCGATCCCTCGTGATGCACCTGTAATTACCGCGGTTTTTCCTTTTAATAATTCCATGTTTTAAAGCAGGTTAAATTTCGCCAAAGATACAATTAATCCGAATTGAACAATTGGAATTGTGAATTTCAGGCAGGTTCAGCCTGTATATACAATATAAACCGGATCCAATTTAGTTTATTTCTCTTCAACCTCTGTCCTAAAATCAGATGAAAGTTTATAGATTATCCATGACTCTGTAATTTCAGGTTCTATGATTCCAAGGGCAATAAAATTGATAAGGATTTTTTCCGTTTCTGAATTGGTCGCCCCGGCAAGTTTTTTTAATGCGGAAAAAGTTATGGATTCATTGTTTTCAAGATATTCGAGAAGGAGTTTCTCATTTTTAGAATAGGTAATATATGTTCCCCTGTTGCTATATTTTCTTTTCCATGCATTTACAAGAATTCTGTTGGCCAGGATATTCTGATCCTTCACCCTTACATAAGCCCGCCATTTATCATCTTCATTTTTGGCTAAATAAGGCTTGTGTGGACCTGCCGGAATGTTGATCTCTAAAACTCTTTTTCCTTCTATATTCCATTCATGGCTTTTAAATTCGATAGGGGGCCTGCAAAAAAGGTTTGCAGCTTTTTCAGCCATAAATGTCTCTTCTTCCGAACGGATACCGGCAATGGTTCCATCATCCTTAACTCCGATCAATAACTTTCCGCCATCCGAATTGGCAAATGCCACGAATGTCCGGGCAATCTTCCGTGAATCGGCAATCTCGAATTTAAAATCAAGCCACTGATTTTCGCCCCTTGCAATAAGCCGTTGAATGTACCGTGATTTCATTTCAGGGGCAAAATTAATTTATATAATGATAATATCAGAACGGTAAAACATACGACATCTGCAAATCTCAAATTAATGACTATATGCCAACAACCTGAGTTTGCATTTAATCCGCAGGACCGAAGAATTTATGATTGAAACAGGTTAGATCAAAAAAATCAGTTATTATTCAGGAACCTGTTGTGTTTTGGAAGTATTGGACAGCATCAGATCATCTTTATCTTGATTATTTACCTGTGTATCCATGGAAAAATCGGTATCGAGATAACCGTTTTGTCCGGCAATAGCAGTCCATTGTGCTTTATCGTTCAGATCGATCAGGCCATCGTGATTATTGTCACCAGCAACCATTCCCCAAACTCCGCCTGAAAGATTTTTATATCCGGTACTTCCACCATAAACCTGGCTTTCGGAAACTGAAAAATCATATGCATATGTTCCTGCAGTCTCTGTTACTCCATTGGCTGACATAATACCCAAATGATTCCGGTGCCAAACGATAACAAATAACTGTTGTGAAAATGAATTGGCAAACTGCAACACAGAAGACCCATCGGTTCCTACGACCGAACCGTCTTTTAATAGAAAGGCAGCTTGTCTGGCTATTCGTGTTGCAGGTGTAGCTGCACTTGCCGTGGCGGCATCACGGAGTTCAACCAGAACCCAATCGACGACATCCGCATTGGGAAGAGCTGGGACAGATTCACTACCGCTGTAATTCCATGGCGCTGCAGTATAAGGTTGAGACAACGGTACAACGCCTGTCGTATTGAGTGAAGTACCCATTTCCGAACCCGAATACGGACCTTCAAGAAAAACAAGCAGATCAAGGTCGATACCGGCAATTGAGATACCTTCCAATGGTTGCTGAAAACCCTGGGTCAGAATATAACTACCGTTATCGTACGTTTCAGTAGCTATTTCACCCAATGTCCAGCTCAAACTAACACCTGATCCCGTTGAATAATCACCTGCAGTAGAAATAACGGCAGGACTGAGCGATTGTGCCTGCAGCAATGCTGCTATGGTCACCGAATAAACAAGTGTTACTATTTTTTTCATGGTTAAAGTTATTTAAGTTTCAACTTTTGAAGATATGCAAAATTAAATAACTCTGTAAATAAAGTCAAGACAGTTATAATAAATCTTAAAGTACACTGGCTAAAAACCCGCACTACAATTAGATGAAAGGAAATTTCCAGGTGATAAAAATTTTACTGCATCACTTTATTGATCATGCTTTTATTTTTGAATCTTCTCGTGTTTCTAAAAATATTCTATCTTTGATTTACCAAAATTGTTAACGCGTGCCGGATTGGAAAAAACAGATCAGGAATTATTTTTCTTTTAGTCATACTGAACGGAGGGGAATTGTCATTTTGCTGGGAATTTTTCTAATGCTGGTGTTGGCGAATATTTTATTGCCATACGTTGTTACACATGAAAAATCGGACTTTTCCGCCTTTAAAAATGAGATTGCTGAATTTGAAAAAAACCTGAAATTAAATGATTCGATAAAAAACACAAGAGCAACTGAAAGTTCACGAGATGCGAATAATCTTACACCATTCGAATTCGATCCGAATGATCTGCCTGCTGAAAAGTGGAAGGAAATGGGTTTGAGCGAAAGACAGATTAAAATAATAAAAAACTATGAATCGAAAGGAGGACGGTTCAGGAAAAAGGAAGATCTTGCTAAAATCTATGGGATCAGCGAAGCCGAATATCATAAACTTGAACCTTTTATTACTATTGACAAAACTCAGTTTAAAAAGAAAGAACAAATAAATACCGCTCCGCAATTAAATCCTTTTATCTTTGATCCGAATTTAATCACCGAAGCAGATTTACTTAAAATGGGGTTGAGGGAAAGCCTTATTCATACGATAATGAATTATCGGGACAAAGGTGGCCATTTCAATAAAGCTGAGGACCTCAGCAAAATATACGGAATGAAACCTGAAGAATTAGCAGTGCTCGAACCCTGGGTCCAAATTGCCGTTGATTCATTCCCTTCGTATACTAAAGAAATACCTGATAAAAAAATTGATATCATTATCGAACTGAATACCGCTGACACACTTGATTTGCAACAATTGAGAGGAATCGGCCCATCCTTTGCCAGACGGATCGTTAAATACCGCAACATGCTTGGTGGATATTATAAAAAGGAACAACTCCTTGATGTCTTCGGAATGGACAGCACGCGTTATCTGGGATTACTTGAACACATTACAGTCAATGGAAATTTGGTTAAAAAAATCAACATCAACAAGTCAACGATAAAGGAACTGATGCGACATCCGTATATTGAATTTTATGTAGCTAAATCTATTGTGCTCCACAAAGAAGAAATTGGAGAATATTCGGATATTACACAGCTCAAAGAAGTAAAACTAATGTATGAAGATTTGTATCAAAAATTAGCGCCATATTTAACAGTTGAATAAACCTAAGGATAAATGTCGTTAAGGTATGTAAAAATATTATTTATGCTGATCGTAGCTTTTTTCCCTGAAGCAAAAACGGCATACTCAAAACCTCAGGATTCCATTACCCCTGAACAGAACATGATTGATCAACAGAAAAAGGTAGATCAATTGAACAAAATGTGCACTGAATTATGGTATAATGATCGCAAGCTTGCACTCTCCTACGCCGAACAGGCTTTAAAACTGGCCGATTCAGTATTGTATTTCCACGGAAAAGGCGTTGCGCTTAAAAACATTGGCAATATAAATCTGTTCAAAGGTAATTACAACGAAGCCCTCGCTAACTATCACGATGCCGTAGAGGTGTTCGGCCGGATTAACGATGCTCAGGGGATTTCAAACTGCAACAACAACATTGGAATGGTACTCGAACGGATCGGGGATTACGAACAGGCATTGAGTTTTTATAAAAAATCTTTGTTGTATGAACTCAGTGTAAACAATATAGCTGGATTGGCATCTTCATATCACAATATCGGTAACATTTATTTTTACCTTGGTGATTATAAAAAAAGTCTTGAGGAATATTTCAAATCATTGGAGAATTTCGAAAAATCAGGAGATCATGAAAACAGGGGAATGCAACTGATAAACATTGCCGCTGTATATGAAACACAATTACAGTTTGACAAAGCTATCAGTTTGAACAATGAGGCACTCACGCAGGCCAGAAAAATCAAAAACCTGTACATTGAAGCAACGGCACTAAATAATTTGGGTTCAAACTACCTGAATAAAGAAGAATATACACATTCATTCGAATATCTTACAAAGGCTCTTTCCTTGCGGGCCGACCTCGAAGACCGAAGCGGAATGGCATCGACGCTTCAACTTATCGGGAAAATGTATGAACATCAAAAATTTCTGGACAAAGCCATTGATTATTATTTTCAGTCATTAAAGATCAGTGAAGAAATCGAAGATAAAAGGGCTATAGCCGAGACTTTCAGCCTCATCGGTGAGAATCTGATCGCCAAAGGAATTTTTACAGAAGCGATCGATTATTTTAATCAAAGTCTCGAAATCGCAAATGAGATTAAAGCCAAAGCAGAAATCCTTGAAAACTATCACCAGCTTGTGGTAGTTTATGCATCAACGGGTGAATTCGACAGTGCCGCACGATATATAAATCTCTATACATCGTTGAGTGACTCGTTGTCGATTAGCATTCCCAAACAAGGCAAATACAATCCTAAAAAGAAAATATCGGAACCTGAACGGCTTAGCAGAAACATTCACAGGTATAAAATCGCACTCATCATTTCAAGTATCGTCATCCTGATCATGATGGTAGTTGTATTTGTGTTAAGTAAGAAATAGCCAAAATCCAGTTATTCGACATGTAGTTTATAAATACCTACAAAAAACACTGGGAAGTAAACACAATTACTATAAAAAAACGAGTGATCAATCTTGACCTAATTGATTTAAAAACTCATCAATAGATCAAACTTTAATGTTTGCCAGCTTGTTTGTTCCTACTGACAGGCTTGATTTGTTGCAAATTCTGAAATAAAAGAAAAACTAACCCGTTAAAAAGTGAAATCACTATATTTGCGGTCGAAAAAAGAATTTATAATTTATGAACATTAAAAAAGTAGTTTTCTTCTCTTTTGCATTAATAATCTCTTTTAACGTTTGGGCCCAAAAGACGGTAACAGAATCAGCCGACAGGGATTTTGAAGATCTCAAATACGCCACCGCCGTTGACAAATACAAAAAAGCCTATTCAAAAACCAGGGACAGAGACGAAAAGAACAGAATACGTTTTCAGATGGCAGAATGCTATCGATTGATGAACAATACCAGGCGAGCGGAGCCTACATACAGGAGTTTGGTAAGAAACGGATATTATAAAAAAGAACCCATCGTTCTGCTTCATTATGCCAACATGCTGAAGGCAAATGAAAAATATGACGACGCCATGGAACAGTTTCAGGAATACATTAAGCTGAAACCGGATGATCCACGTGGTCCCGATGGTTTGAAATCCTGTACGATGCAGAAGGAGTGGACGACTCATCCCACCAACCATCAAATCACCAATGTCAGCCATATTAACTCGCGGGAAGATGATTTCAGTCCATGTTATGCCAGTGCAAATTACAACGACCTTATCTTCACATCGTCACGCGAAGGTTCTACAGGAAAAGATACGGATGAATGGACCGGGCAGAATTTCAGCGACCTTTTTTATACCCGCCAGGATAGAAAAGGTGAATGGAGCACACCCGATTTGCTCGAAACCGAAATGAAAATCAATACGGCTACTAATGAGGGCAGCCCGATGATGAATTCAAGTTTTACACGGCTTTACTTTACCCGGTGCGGAAACGAGAAAAATAAAAAATCAGGATGTCATATTTATGTGTCAAAAAAGACAGGTCGTACCTATTCCGATCCGGAAATTATCGCCCTGGGGGGAGATAGCACATCAAGTATCATGCACCCTACACTTAGCGACGACGAACTTACCATTTATTTTACAGCTGATTTTCCGGAAGGAAATGGCGGAACGGATATCTGGTATGCTACCCGTAAGTCGAAAAGCGATCCGTTCGGCAGGCCAAAAAATATGGGATCGAATGTAAATACACCTGCGAATGAAGGCTTTCCTTTTTTACGTTCTGATACAGTTTTATATTTTTCCTCAAATGGCCACATCGGAATGGGTGGGCTTGATATCTTTAAAACAACAAAAACGGGCGACACCTGGGGTGTTCCGGTTAACCTCGGATATCCAATGAATACCAATTCGGATGATTTTGCGATTATTTTTAATCCGGAGGCTGAAGAAGAAGGCTATTTTTGTTCGAACCGAAAGGAAATTTTTGATCAAAGGTCAAGGGGTGGTGACGATATATGGCATTTCGTTGTACCCTCCCTTGAATTCTCGCTTTCAGGTATTGTAAAGGATGACAGGACGCTTCAGTTTATCGATGGTGCCACGGTAAGAATGGTTGGTTCCGATGGTTCAACTGTAGAAAAGCAGACAAATTCGGTTGGTCGGTATGAATTTTCAAAAGATCAGTTTCTGCCGAATACAACCTACGACCTGACAATTTCAAAAGATAACTATTTCAGTGCAAACGGTACGGAAACCACAGTGGGTGTCGAAAGAAGCAAAGAATTCGTGCATGACTTCGTGTTGAAACCTATTCCCAAGAAACCGATCGTACTCCCAGAAATTTTATACGATCTTGCCAAATGGGATTTGAAACCACAGTATCAGGATTCATTGCAAGGACTTATAAAGACATTGGATGAGAATCCAACCATTGTCGTTGAGTTGGCTTCACATACCGACTCACGCGATACAGACGAACGCAATGATATTCTTTCACAGAAAAGAGCCCAGTCGGTTGTGGATTATCTCATTCTTCGCGGTATCGATCCTGACAGACTGGTAGCAAAAGGATACGGCGAACGTGTTCCCCGTGTGCTTGACAGGAATTATTACCTCAATGGTGTTCAGGTGCTCGATTCAGGAATGGTACTCAACGACAGTCTTATCTATTCTCTACCAACAAAGGAAATACAGGAATTTGCGCACCAGTTGAACCGGCGAACTGAATTTACAGTGCTCAGAAATGATTTTGTACCAAAAGAAAAACTTGCTGAAGTCACAGTTCCGAAAAAAATCGACATTGTGGTAAATCCTGAAAAAGAAGTAGACGTCGTTAAACTTATGAAAGACAGCGAAGGACGCTTCGGTACACGCTGCGAAGTGAACGGATACGGGATCAATGTTTTTATCGATAAGAAAATCAGAAATCCACAGATATCTCTTGAAGATGCGTTGAACCTGCTCAGGGACGGTGCCATTAGCAAAGATGATTTTGCCGGTGACCCGAATGAAGTCCTTGCTAATTCAACCATTGCAGATAAAGCTGTTTTTCTGGTAGAAGAACTTAAGATCGGTAAACATGAAATTACCATGATTGAAGTGACTGTTAATTATAAAATTCCTAAAGGTTTTTACCTTGATGAACCAACATTTTCATTGATCGGGAAATATAAAATTGACGAGGAAAAAAACGAGCTTTTATTCGAAAAATAACAAGCAAATAAGCATTCTTTCGGGAATGCTTATTTTTTTTCAATCCATGTCAGATAAATCCAGATATAGCCTTCGGGGTGTGTCATCTTCAAAGGAAGATGTGCATTCAGCTATAAAAAACATCAGCAAAGGTATCTTCTCCAATGCATTTTGTAAAGTAGTTCCTGACATTCTTGGGGGTGATGTGGACTATTGCAACATCATGCATGCCGACGGAGCCGGAACAAAATCCTCACTTGCTTACATTTATTGGAGAGAGACCGGTGATCTGTCGGTTTGGAAAGGGATAGCTCAGGATGCCATCGTGATGAATCTGGATGATCTCATCTGTGCAGGTGTTACGGACAATATTCTTATTTCTTCCACAATTGGAAGAAATAAAAACCGAATTCCTGGCGAAGTGATTTCAGCTATTATCGAAGGTACCGAAGAGTTTCTGGAACAGATGCGGAAGTTGGGTATCGGCATATATTCTACCGGTGGTGAAACTGCCGATGTGGGTGACCTTGTCAGGACAATCATTGTTGACTCCACTGTAGCTGCAAGGCTTAAGCGATCGGATATCATCGAAAACCGCATCCTTGAAGGAGATGTGATCGTTGGATTAGCTTCTTTCGGGCAAGCCAGCTATGAAAAGTATTACAACAGCGGTATAGGCAGTAACGGGCTGACATCTGCCCGGCATGATGTATTTCAGGATATTTTCGCAAAAAAATATCCAGAGAGTTATGACGGTTTTGTTCCTGGGGAGCTTGTTTACTCAGGAAAGAGAATGCTGACAGAATCATCGGATATCGAGGGCATGGACATGGGAAAAATGGTGCTCTCCCCTACCCGGACTTATGCTCCTGTAATCAAGGCCATTTTTGAAACTTATCGTGATCAGGTGCATGGGATGATCCATTGCAGCGGCGGTGGGCAAACCAAGGTGCTGAATTTTATTCAAAACATGGAAGTGATTAAGAACAATCTCTTCCCAACACCTCCCCTTTTCAAACTTATTCAGGAGGAATCCGCCACCAACTGGGAGGAAATGTACCGGGTCTTTAATATGGGGCACCGTATGGAGCTTTATATTCCGGAAAAAATTGCACAAGCGATTATCCAAATTTCGAAATCCTTTAATGTTGATGCGAAAGTCATTGGTTATTGCAAATCCTCGTCCGGTAAAAAGCTTATCATTAAATCTGAATTTGGGGAGTATACATATTAATAATTTATATAACTCCAAAAATTCCGTCATTAGAAAGCTTGCTTGTTTTACGAAAAACTCAATCACCAATTAATCAATTGTTAGTGAAATTGCAGTTCTGCAATGATTTGTGTGATATTACCGTTAATCCTTAAAGTAAAATTCGGTAACTTTGCAAAAATTGAATGCGTTATGAGATTGTCATTTTTCAGTTTACCCAAGCCAAGACAGTTCAACTATCCTCCCCGGTATTACGATGAGGAAAAAGAACGGGCTGAGAAGCGTAAAAAAGAGCTGGAAAATTCAGGAGAAATGAATAAATCTGATTTCGGGGAACGGTTAACTTCGGGTTGGAGCAGATACCAGAAATCAGATAAGGCAAGACAAAAAAAGGCAAGTATAAGTGTTATTATATACTTATTCATCGCCGTCCTGTTACTCTATTTTATTTTCTTTTCCTGATTCTGACCGTGTAATTTTTAACTACCGATTTTTTTAATCCGAAAAAATCCATGCCTGATATAATCCATCTTTTACCCGATTCAGTAGCAAACCAGATTGCTGCCGGAGAAGTTATTCAGCGGCCCGCGTCCGTGGTGAAGGAGTTGCTTGAAAATGCCGTTGATTCGGGAGCCGATGAAATCAAGCTGATAATAAAAGATTCAGGTAAAAATCTGGTTCAGGTCGTCGACAATGGATGCGGAATGTCGGAAACCGATGCCCGGTTGAGTTTTGAACGACATGCCACATCCAAGATCACTTCGGCAAATGATCTTTTCGCTATTAAAACACTGGGGTTTCGCGGTGAAGCGCTGGCTTCGATGGCAGCAATTGCACAAATCGAGATGAAAACCAAACGGATGGAAGACGATGTTGGATCCTGCATTCTGATCGAAGGTTCACAGGTAAAAAACCAGGCACCCTGTGCCTGTCAGAATGGCACCTCCATGGCTTTAAAAAATCTGTTTTTTAACATTCCTGCTCGAAGGAAATTTTTAAAATCGAACTCAACCGAACTCCGGCATATCATCGAGGAATTTCAGCGTGTATCACTTGTAAATCCTGAGATCAGCTTTTCCTTTTTCAACGAGAACAGGCAACTTTTTATGTTGCCCAAATCGAATTTGAAGCAACGAATTGTATCGCTTTTCGGTTCTGCTTTCAACAATCGGCTGGTACCCATCGAACAGGAGTCGGATGTTGTAAAGATCTCGGGATTTATTGGCAAACCAGAGTTTTCACGTAAAACACGTGGCGAACAATATTTCTTTGTGAATGGCAGGTTCATCCGACACCCTTACCTTAATCATGCTGTTGATAACGCCTTCAAAGAGTTGATCCCGTCGGATGCTTTCCCTGTTTATTTTATTTATTTCAAAATCGATCCGAAAGATATCGATATCAATATTCATCCGACTAAAACGGAAGTCAATTTTCAGAATAACCAGGTTATCTATGCGTTTCTGAGTTCCGCTATAAAACAGTCGCTTGGGAAATTCAATGTGGTTCAGTCTATAGATTTTAATGTAGAACCATCCGTTGAGTTCAGGATGACCGACAAAAACAAGCCGATCAATCCGCCTGACATTAAGGTAGATACTTCCTACAATCCATTTGATTTATCAAAGGTTCAGCATACATCCGGTACCACACCAAAAAAACACATTCAGAACTGGGAGAAACTTTACGAACATGATACGGATCTTTCATTAAAGAAGGACGAAAAACAAATAACATCGCAGGTCGGTCAGGAAAAGGTTATTGCTGAGAATGAAAAAAACATGACCGAAAGCTTAAACCTGGTTTTTCAGCTTCAGGGCAGGTATATTATTTCGAGCATTAAATCGGGATTGATGCTGATTGATCAGAAACGGGCACATGAACGCATTTTATTTGAGGAGTTCATGAACTGCCTGGATAGCGGCAAAGGAATGTCGCAACAGCAATTGTTTCCCGAAACTACGGAATTTTCAGCGGGCGATGCCGAAATCGTCAGGTCATTGCAGGAAGATTTGAAAATTTTAGGATTCGATATCGAAGAATTCGGCGACAATACGTTTATTATTAACGGCGTACCTGCCGATTTGAACAATCGTGCACCGGGTGATGTTCTGGAAAGTATCATTGAAAACTTCAAAAAGAACATATCGAACATTCATTCAGATAAAAAAGTTAATTTAGCACGGTCGATGGCTGTAAAACTTGCCACGGGATATGGTACAAAACTGGAACGGGAGGAGATGAATTCACTGATCGACCGGTTGTTTGGCTGCAAAGTCCCAGATGTATCACCTGACGGAAAACCGATCGTTAAGGTTATTACAATGCAAGAACTCGATCAGATATTTTAAAGAGAAATCGTTCATGGATCAATTCAGACCTACAGGATTTAGGATACTTCCGCCAGTTGTAAAAAATCTGCTCATTATCAATGGGCTGTTTTTTTTAGCAACCCTGGCATTTTCGTCAAAATTCGATATGACGGATTTTTTTGGTTTACACTACCCTGGATCAGAGCTTTTCAAACCTCACCAGCTTGTAACCTACATGTTTATGCATGGTGGTTTTGCTCATATTTTTTTCAATATGTTTGCACTCTGGATGTTTGGCAATGCACTCGAAAATGTTTGGGGACCCAAACGGTTCCTTACCTACTATATGATTACCGGAATCGGGGCAGGTCTTATCAATCTTCTGATTCTCTATTTCCAGATCCACCATATCGAAAACCAATTATCACCGGATGTCATCGAGCAGGTGAAGGAGACAGGTTATAAAATCCTGCAGGAAAATAAAAATTTCGTCAATCCGCTGATGGGAAAACTGAATATCCTGTACAACACAACCACAATTGGGGCTTCAGGGGCAGTGTTCGGTATTCTGCTCGGATTCGGGATGCTATTCCCCAACGCGCTTATCTATCTCTACTTTGCGATTCCAATTAAAGCCAAATATTTCGTTATCGGTTATGGTGCAATTGAGCTCTATTCGGGCATTGCCAACAACCCCGGCGATAATGTAGCTCATTTTGCTCACCTGGGTGGTATGATATTTGGGTACATCATGATCATGTTGTGGCGAAAACGTTAAACTGATTTTTTGGCAGAATGGAACCTTATGGTGGCAACTACAGGATTCAAAATCCTTTTGATGACCTGAAAATTTTTTTCAGGAGCAAAAATATGCTGGTCAAACTGATCATCATTAATATTGCTGTATGGTTGATCATACGCTTTATCGATGTTTTTTTTGATCTTTTTCTAACTTCCCATACACAGGAAATTTTAGACTGGCTGGCGGTACCGGCGTCGATCGGGAGACTAATTATGCGGCCATGGACATTATTTACTTACATGTTCCTGCATTATGAATTCTGGCACATCCTCTTCAATCTCCTTTGGCTTTATTGGTTCGGAAGGATTTTCCTCGAATACCTGAGCGAAAAACAACTGCTGACAACTTATATTTTCGGCGGACTTGCAGGTGCACTTTTTTATATTCTTTCATACAATATCTTTCCGAAGTTTCAATCCATCTATCTCGAATCTGTTGCTCTCGGGGCATCTGCCTCAGTGATGGCAATTGTTGTCGCTATCTCCTATTATGTTCCGAATTACAGAATTTACCTGTTATTCCTTGGTCCGGTTAAAATAATTTACATTGCATTGTTTTCTGTTGTGCTTGATGTAATAATGATTCGGTCGGCAAATTCAGGAGGACACCTGGCACACTTGGGAGGAGCACTCTACGGATTTTCCTATATTTACTTTATGCGAAAAGGATTTGACTTTAGCCGGCTATTCCGAACAATTTCATTTAAAAACATTGGGGGATCACGCAAACCGAAAAAGACACGCTTCAAAAATGTCTATTCAAATGGACGGCCGATGAGCGATGAAGATTATAATCTCCAGAAAAAACAATACCAAAAAAAGATTGATGCGATTCTTGATAAAATTTCAAGGTCGGGTTATGAAAGCCTGACAAAGGAGGAAAAAGAGATGTTGTTTAAATCGAGTAATCCAAATAATTGACACTTAACCGCAATAAACTCAAAACCCTGTGCCCGAAAGAAAATCAAAAAAATCAGTCTCATTATTAACAGGAATTTTTCTGTTTTTTAACCTGCTGGCGGTTTTGTTGTTATTAGTAGCATATTTATCATTCTATATAAGTCCTTCCCGATTTGTTTACCTGGCTTTTGCAAGTCTCGCCTACCCTTTCATCCTTGCCGCTAACCTGCTGTTCATTTTGTTCTGGATTTTTATCCGGTTTAAATATGCCCTGATCTCTGTTTTTTTTGTGGCAATCGGCTGGAATCATGTTATGCGTCTTGTTGAGTTTAATCCTTCTCATGAAATTCCTGAAGGGGGAAAACCGATTAAGCTGCTGACTTATAACATTCAAAATTTTGTAAAGGAAAATGTCTCAAACACAAAATACATTACCAATTCCGATTACCAGTCAAAAATTACATCTTTTACAATTAAACAGCATGCCGATATCATTTGCATGCAGGAATTACTTTACGACAAAAAGGATTTTGCGGTCTTTGCAAAACAACTGGCCGATAAATTCGGATGCCCATATATTTTTCACAACAACTATTACCAGGAGACTGTTAAAAAAAGGCTCGACGGCATTGTCACATTTTCAAAATATTTAATTATAAACTCAGGAACTCTTAGCCTTGAAGACAAGACATTTGCGTTGTTCACAGATTTATTAATCTATGGAGATACAATTCGACTTTACAATATCCATTTAGCTTCCATCCATTTTAAACGAAACGAATACAATTTTATTCAGGATATGGCCTCGCGGCAGGAACAGCAGGAATTTTCAGAAAATTCAAAAAAGGTGATCACGAAGTTGAAAAAAGCTTTTATCAAGCGAGGGAATCAATCAGAACTCCTTGAACAACATATAAAGACATCTCCCTATCCGGTCATCATTTGCGGTGATTTTAACGACACACCTTCTTCCTATGCATACCACATGCTTTCTAAAGGGAGAAAAGATTCATTTGTTGAAAGCGGAAGGGGTTTTGGAATTACTTATGCAGGCGAGAACTTTCCGGCTTTCCGGATCGATTTTATTTTACATGATGCCAATTTTGAAGCGTTTGAATTTATACGGCATAAAGTCAGGTATTCTGACCATTACCCTGTTACGTGCATTCTTGTAAAATCCCGAACGCCGAAAAACTAATTTTCCGGATTCACTCTGTAGCCTGATAATTCTTAATTTAGCAAATCAATATTCAACAATACATAAACCGATGCGAATTAGATCGACAGTGTTTTTGGGAATTCTTGTTTTCTTTAGTATCCGCGTTTTTAGTCAGACAACGCTTGATACTTTGCTTTTGCAAAGAGCCGAAACTTATCGGCAATATCAAACAATGATGGAGAAAACCATGAATGAAACCTGGCACGATAGAATGAATAAAGCTGAAAAAACCAAGGCGCTTATCGCAATGGACAGCATGATCATCAACCATTATTTGAATAAAGAACTGGCGAAAAATGATTCATTGACAGCGAAAATGGGCCGGCTTAGTCTGGATTTGGAACTGCTGAAAAAAGACGAAGAAGTGAGCAGGATGATCATGAATGAGAGAAATTATATGGTAAAAATCCTTCTTATTGCTACAGGCATTCTCAGCATTTTGTTTTTGATTGTATTAATTCTTTACATTGACCGGCTTGTGCGGTTTAATAAATTACGATCTGAACTCGATGTAATGTGGAAGTCATTGGAGGAGAAAACAACATTGATGGCTGATAACAGTGAATTGAAAAATCTGCATTCAGAAATCAACCTGTTAAAGCAGGAAAATTCGCGCTTAAAATCGGATGTTGAAAACATTACACTGAAAAATAAAGAAACCGAATCGAGCCTTAAGAAAGAAATGGCATCGAAAAAGCTGGTAGAAGAAGAAATAAAAAAACTTATCAGTCAGATAAAAAATATTTAACTCAGGGCTTTATTTCCTTGACATGATGTCTTCAATCTCAGTAACCGTCTTTGGAATCGGTTTACCAAGTACCTTATAACCGGATTCCGTTACCAGTATATCGTCTTCGATCCGGACACCGCCAAAATCTTTAAAAGATTCCACTTTATCAAAATTAATGAAATCTGTATATTTCTTTTCCTTCTTCCACAAATCGATCAGAGCAGGAATAAAGTAAATTCCAGGCTCTATCGTAAAAACAAATCCCGGCTGATGTTTTTTTGCCAGGCGAAGGAAAGCCGTCCCGAACTGCTCACTGCGCTTAATCGATTCATCATATCCGACATAGTTCTCACCGAGCCCTTCCATATCGTGGACATCAAGTCCAAGCATGTGGCCCAAACCATGCGGAAAGAACATGGCATGTGCTCCTTCGCGAACCGCATCTTCTGTATTTCCTTTCATCAGGCCAAGGTTTTTCAGCCCATCCGTAATTATTTTTGCCGCCATCAAATGCAGTTCCCGGTTCATAATTCCCGGTTTTGTTGCTTCAATGGTTTTTACATTGGCTTCAAGTACGATTTCGTATATATCGCGTTGTCTTTGATTGAATTTTCCGCCTACAGGAACTGTCCGAGTAATATCACTGGCATAATGCGACTGCACCTCAGCACCCGCATCGGTCACCATCATTTGTCCGACTTTCAGGATATTTCCGTGATGATGATTGTGAAGCGTTTCTCCATGAATGCTAAGGATAATAGGAAAGGAAACAGGTCCGCCAAGTGCAAGTGAAATGCCTTCAATGGTACCGGCAATCTTCTGTTCTACAACCCCAGGTTTAGCCATTTTCATCGAAGTGGTATGCATTTCGTAAGCAATATCCACAGCCTTTTCAATTTCTTTTATTTCATGCTGATCTTTAACTGAGCGCATTTTGATTATTCCTCTGACAAGTTCTTCCGAAACCTTTCCCTTTATCTCAGAAAAAGGAATACCCAATAGATTTTGCAGTTGCATATAAGTCTCACCCCGGTAAGGTGCAACAAAATGGATTTTTCTGTTTTTTGCAATGGCAGTCTTTAGCATTGCCTCAAGATCTTTTAGAGGTGCAGTATTGTTGATACCAGCTCCGGCAGCCTGGTCCCTGATCAACGGCTGGGGGCCCATCCAGATAATATCGTCCAAATCGACATCGTTCCCGAAAATATAATCCCTGTTTTCATCGATATCAATCACACCTGCAAGATCGGGATGATCGAGTCCGAAAAAATAAAGAAAATTACTATCCTGTCTGAAATGATAGGTGTTTGCGGGATAATTGAAGGCTGCTTCTGTGTTACCGGGGATCAGTATAATTCCGCTTTTCACCTCTTCTTTAATCCGGTTGCGCCGATCGGTATAAACTTTTGCGTCGAACATAATTGTAAATTTTTATTGACTAAAATATAAATTGACTTGAAAGTTAAAACTGACAGAAAGGTCAATTTGTTTGCTAAAGTACCAATTTTATTGCTCAGGGACCGGATTTTTCTTAAATTTGAGTAAAATTTAAAATCTGAAAAAAATCGATAAATTCAAAGTTTGAACAAATGAAAACGCGAACACCTGCAGTTGCTGGCAAATTTTATCCGGCTAAACCGAACAAAATCGATACAATGCTTTCAGAAATTCTGGAAAAGGAAAATCTGCTCATCGACCGCTCAATGAGCATGAAAAAAATTATCGGTGCAGTCGTACCGCATGCCGGTTATATGTTTTCGGCTTACCAGGCACTTCATTTTTTTGAAATTCTAAAAACCTCGGATGAAAAATTCGACACCTTTTTCATCATCAATCCCAATCATACAGGTTACGGGGCAGAAATTGCTCTCGACGAAAATGACTTTTGGGAAACACCGTACGGAAAAGTTGAAATCGACAAAGACTTTTATCATCTACCTGGATTTACAGTTTCCCCGGCAGCCCATAAATACGAGCATTCGGCTGAAGTGATGCTTCCGTTTCTGCAAAATTCCCTAACCTATGATTTTAAAATTGTTCCCGTCACACTTTCACAGCAGAATCCCGAAAATGCATCCTTTATAGCACGATCGGTATTCAATGCTAACAAATTGTTACAAAAAAAAATATGTTTCATAGCCTCCTCTGATTTTTCACACTATGTTGATCCAAACGAAGGAAGGCTGTTAGATGGATTCGTAATCAATCAGATTTTAAAACTGGATCCAGCAGGGGTTTACAGGGAAGTGAAGGACAGGAATATTTCTGTATGCGGTTTTGGCCCTATCATGTCGCTGATCGAATATGCGAAGCTTGTTTCCGAAAATCCAAAAACAAAAATCCTTAAAACCGGTCATTCGGGAGAAGTGGTGCCTATGGACGAGGTGGTGGATTATGTATGTATTTTATTCTATGAGGATTGATCTTAGCCCTTTAGCCACGGGCTTAAGCCCGTGGCTAAAGGGCTAAGAATTTAATAAATATTCACTTCTCTTTCCAGTTCCACACCGAATTTTTCGACTACTGAATCTCTGATTTTATCTCCCAACTTCAAAATTTCACTGCCGGTTGCTCCACCATAATTCACCAGTACCAGCGCCTGTTTTTCGTGCACACCTGCATTCCCGATGCGTTTACCTTTCCAGCCGCATTGCTCGATCAGCCATCCTGCAGCCAGTTTAAAAGTACCATTCGGTTGAGGAAAAGAAACAATATCAGGAAATCGAAATTTTAACTTCCTGAATTCCACTTCAGCCATTTCCGGGTTCTTGAAAAAGCTTCCCGCATTTCCAATCTCAGCAGGATCGGGTAATTTACTTTTCCGAATATTTATTATAGTCTCTCGCACTGCTTTTAAGGTCAGTTGCTTTATATTTAATTTCGATAATTCCTGCTTAAGAGCATTGTATTCGGTATGAAATACAGGCTTTTTATTCAACCTGAACGTAACTGATAAGATGATCCCCTTCCCTTTCAAATCCTGCTTAAAGATGCTATTGCGGTAACCAAACCTGCAGTCGCTGTAGTTAAAAATCCGAACACTATTGGTTTCGAAATTGTAAAACTCAAGCTCATGAAAATAATCTTTCATTTCAACTCCGTATGCCCCGATATTCTGGATCGGACTGGTACCGGCATTTCCGGGGATTAGTGACAAATTCTCCAAACCGCCATAGTTTCTTTCGACACAATATTTCACGAATGCATCCCAATTTTCACCGGCTGATACCTTAACATAATAATGGGTGATGTCTTCATCCATTTTCCCAATTCCTGATAGCCCGACATGAATAATAAGGCCTTCATATTTTTTTGTAAACAGCACATTGCTGCCTCCACCGAGGACAAGCACCGGTAATTTATTCTTATCAGAAAATTCAATAGCTGTTTTTATATCGTTCAGTGAAGCAACTTCAGCAAAATATTTTGCATCTACACTGATACCAAATGTATGGTGGGATTTGAGTGGAAAATTTTTTACTATAACCATCAATCCAAAGATAATTCAATTCGATTATTCCAGCGGTTAAAAGTAGTATTTTAGCCTGCACAAAACAAAGAGGATTTGAAAAAGGCAATAGTTTCGGTAATTAACGACCTTTCCACTGACCAGCGGGTTCATAAAACATGCCTTACCCTTGTTCATCTTGGTTTTGATGTTTTGCTTATCGGACGCCAGTTACACAACAGCCTGCAACTTGATCAGAGGGAATACAAGACACACCGGATGCATCTTTTATTTGAGAAGGGACCCCTTTTTTACGCGGAGTACAACATTCGGCTATTCTTATTTCTGCTATTCAGGAAACCAGTACTTTTAGTTTCAAACGATCTGGATACGCTGCTTCCCAATTTCCTCATACATAAAATCAAAAGAATTCCTCTTGTTTACGACAGCCACGAACTGTTTACCGAAACACCTGAAGTCATCCACCGAAAATTTGTGAAAGGCGTTTGGGAGCGAATTGAAAAATGGATATTTCCAAAACTTACCGATGTTTTCACTGTAAGTGATTCGATTGCTGATATATTCACGGAAAAATATAGGGTTCATGTCAAGGTGGTCAGAAATTTCCCACCAAAAAGAAATTTCACAGAAGTTAAAACCAGGAAACAACTTGATTTGCCCGATGATAAAAAAATATTAGTGCTACAGGGTTCTGGCATTAACATTCAGCGCGGAGCCGAAGAACTCGTGGTAGCTATGACTTTCCTTGAAAATCATCTGTTGCTGATCATCGGTGGCGGTGACGTAATTAATCAACTTAAAGAAAATGTGAACAGGATGAACCTTCAGGATAAAGTCCGGTTCCTCCCGAAACAGACCATGGAACAAGTTTATCAGTACACCACGAATGCCGACCTGGGCCTCACCCTGGATAAGGATACCAACCTGAATTACAGGTATAGTCTGCCCAACAAGCTTTTCGATTATATTCAGGCTGGTATCCCTGTTCTTGCATCTCCCTTACCTGAGATTAAAAGAATAATCGATACATACAAGATTGGTGATACAATCATGAATCATGATCCCAGACACATAGCTGAAAAAATAAAAACGATGACTCAGGATCAGGAGCAGATTATAATCTGGAAAGAAAATCTTAAGTTTGCAGCCAGCGAGCTCTGCTGGGAAAAAGAAGAACACATAATTCAGGAAGTCTATCGAAAATATGCCTGAAAACCATTTACATATTATCTCCTTCGATATACCCTATCCGCCCAATTATGGTGGAGTGATCGATGTTTTTTACAAGATTAAAATGCTTCACCAGAAAGGGATAAAAATAATCCTGCATTGTTTTGAATATCCGGGCCGCGACAGGAAAGATGAACTGAATCAATACTGTGAAAAAGTCTACTATTATCCCAGGATTCTTGGTTTTAAATCGGCGCTGTCGTTTAAACCCTATATTGTTGTCAGCCGTCGTTCTGAAGAGTTGATCAAAAATCTGACCCAGGACGAATATCCCGTTTTGTTCGAGGGGCTGCACAGTTGCTATTATATTAATGACAAACGATTGGAAAAAAGGGTAAAAATATACCGCGAAAGCAACATCGAGCACCGTTATTATTTCAGTCTTTTCAGGGCAGACAAGAATATTATTAAGAAATTCTATTTCCTTATCGCAAGTGTCAAACTTTTCCTGTATCAAAAAGTGCTGAAACATGCCACGCTGATGCTGGTTGTTTCCCGCAAGGATACTGATTATCTGAAACGGCATTTCCCTGACAACAAAATCGTATACTTACCGAGTTTTCATGCCAACAGCAAGGTTGAATCACTTACAGGCAAGGGAAACTATGCCTTATACAACGGGAATATCGAAGTGCCTGAAAACGCGTATGCCGTTACATACCTGATCAATGAAGTCTTTAACGATCTGGATGTCCCCCTTGTGATTGCCGGGATGAATCCACCAAAACAAATCCGTCAACTGGTTGATAGTAAGCCCAACATTCGTTTGATAGCCAATCCCGATGACAATGAAATGTTCGACATTATCCGGAATGCCCACGTGAATATCCTCGTGACTTTTCAGGCGACAGGTCTTAAGCTCAAACTTCTCAATACGTTGTACAATGGACGCTTTTGTCTTGTAAATGATAAAATGCTTAACGGTACAGGACTGGATGAACTCTGTGAGATCGGGAATTCGGCAGATCAATATAAAGAAAAACTTAAATTGCTGATTGAGAAGAATTTTGACAAAGAAACGATTGAACTTCGCAAAAAAATATTGACCAGGGATTATTCAAATGAAGCGAATACTGAAAAACTCATTCAGCAAGTATTTTGAAGTACCTTCCTTCGCTAATTTCAGTTAAAATATTCTTTTAATAACAGCTCTTTCACCGGTTCAGGATAATACTTTCCCATTCTCACATCTAACAGTCCGGGAAGGAAATTCGGTAAAAAGAGAATAATTATGTGTGGCCATTACCACCGAGCGACCGGAATTTTTTATATCAAACAATAGCATCATGATCCCTTTTGAAGTTTCGGGGTCGAGATTGCCGGTTGGTTCGTCGGCAAGGATCACCTCCGGATTATTTACCAATGCCCTGGCAATGGCAACACGCTGCTGTTCCCCTCCCGACAACTGATGCGGCATTTTAAATCCTTTGGTGCTCAAATCGACTTTATCAAGCACATCGTTCACCCTTTCCTTCATCTGCTTTTTATCTTTCCAGCCAGTGGCTTTCATTACAAAGATGAGATTCGCTTCGACACTGCGATCGGGAAGTAGCTGAAAATCCTGAAAAACGATTCCGAGTTTGCGCCGCAAATATGGAATCTCTTTATTCCTGATTTTATTCAAATCAAAACCAGCAACTTTTGCTGAACCTTCTTTCAGTGGAAGATCGGCATAGATGGTTTGCAGCAGACTGCTTTTACCACTCCCCGTTTTACCGATAAGATACACAAATTCTCCCTTTTCAACCGTAAAATTCACTTCCGAAAGTACCAGAATTTCACGCTGAAAAACCGATATATTTTCAAGTTCGATGATGGTGTCGAGCGTCATAATAATTTGTTTACCGTTCCAAAAATAAGTAAATTTGGTTGCTTTTTTACAGATACTGTTTTAAATAAGTAATATTGCAGTCCAACAAAACTTTCTATGAAATCAAATAAAATACTGGTTATCATTCTACTATTATTCCTTTTTTTACTTCCATGTAGTATTACATTCGGCCAGAATCTGAATCTCGTTTCAACAAATGGTATTTCGATTCGGAAAGCGATTACTGAAACAGGCGACACAATCACCCTCAAGAAAGGCCTGCCTTTATTTTCAGTCCTCATCGATAAGACTGAATGTTATTCATCACCCACAGACACAGTTATACGCGAAGGCAGGAAATTCTTCCGTTTAAAAGATTCGATTTTGTATTCATTTGCAATTGATTCAACTCTTAAAAAAGGAATAAAATATGCTGTTACATTTTTTAACTACGACAGTGACACGGTCGTTCTCGAGAATGTCTTACCCTTCGGAAGAGCAAAAAACTCAACCTATATAACCGGAACAGGCCCCTGGAATCTTGCACGTACAAAGTTGTTCAGGCCCGGACTTTCACCCATCGGTGTAATTCTTCCCGACAACGCCTGGGAAATGGGCTATAGTTCAATACCCTTGAATGATAATGCATCATTTTGCGGAATTGCCAGACGTAAAGAGATTGACAAGGCGCAAAAAAGAAGATACGAAACGCACCTTTTTCCAGGCGGTTCGGTTACGTACAATTTTTATTTCGATGCATTTACCGGCGACTGGCAAAACGGCCTCAAATTGATGTTTCATGATCATTATCTTTATGATCTCGACCAGTTTAACGATACACTTTTTAAGCGGAAGGATTTGTCATGGATCCGAAAAAGTTATCTAATCGTCCTGCAGTTTGCCTGGGATCACGAATTTTTTGATGAACAAGCCGGAGGTTATCATGTAAAGGAATTCCTTGAAAGTGGCAAAAAATACCTTGGCGGCTATGATGTATATGGCATCTGGCCCACGTGGCCGACATTGGGGATCGACGAAAGAAATCAGTGGGATTTGTACCGGGATCTTCCCGGTGGGCTCAGTCAGTTGAAATCATTTTCTGAATGGGCAAAATCAAACGGAACCCGGTTTTTCATCGCCTATAATCCCTGGGATCAAAGTACACGCAAAGAAGACCCGTACAAAGGTATGGCTCAACTTATTAAGGATGCAGATGCCGATGGAGTTGTTCTGGATACACGCGGTAGTTCAAGTGAAGCTTTACAACGTGCAGCCGACAGCATCAAGCCCGGTGTCATCATGTATTCGGAAGGAATGGCCGTAACCAAAGACATGCCCGGCATCATTGCTGGGAGGGTCCATGATGCCATTTTTATGCCTCCGCCACTGAATATGAACAAACTGATCCGGCCTGATTTTGCGATCTTCCGGGTATGTCAGCTCAGTCAGGGACCTATTCATCGCGAAGTTGCCATTTCGCTGTTCAATGGTTATGGTATCGAACTGAACACAATGGCACCCGGTCGGCCGGAATGGATGCACGAGGAATATATTTATCTAGGAAAAGTCATTAAAATCCTGAGGGAAAATTCATCTTGTTTTAATAGTTCTTCCTGGACTCCGCTGATTAATACCTTAAAAGACAGTATCTGGGTGAATAAATTTCCTGCGAAACAAAAAACCATGTATACAGTTTACAGCCTGGTTCCTGCAGGTTTCAACGAACCTTTGTTTGAGGTTCAACCTGAAAAAGCCACTCACTTCGTTAGTTTATGGCATCACGAAATGTTGACTCCCGTTATGATGAATGGAAAAAAATTCATTCCGGCCAATACCGATGCCTTTGACAAATCATATTTAAAAACACGGCGGGAAGGAAGTGTCGATTGCATAGCTGCTTTTCAAAACTTTCTTCAGGTCGAAAAAAGAGATGATTCACTTTTTGTTAAAACCAAAGTCGGAAATAAAATACTGGTGTGGAAGGGCAACCCGGCTTATGAAAAAACACCTGTGATTTTTGACAAAAAAGAACTTCAACTCAATCTTTATGAATTATTCGGGAGGTTTGAAGGAAAAATCGTTGTTCAACTATTCGATACGGATGAATTGCTTGATGAACAGATTATATACCGTAAATCCGGCGCACCGGTTCTGATAAGTAAACACATTCCAACAGAAAAGGCAAAAACTGTCCCTGATGGTATGGTAGAAATCCCTAAAGGACAGATTATCATCTATCCTGAAATTCCATCCGATTTTATTCATTACCCTGAATATGATTCCACTAAACCCATTCCTATACCAAGGTTCTACGTTGATAAATATCCGGTGACAAACAACGAGTTTTACACATTTATCGAATCAACCGGCTATAAACCAACGGATACTGCTAATTACCTGAAGAATTGGGAAAACGGCAAATTTCCTCGTAAACTAAAGAACTATCCCGTCGTTTACATCAGTTATGAAGACGCGCAAGCCTATGCAAAATGGGCCGGCAAACGACTGCCGACAGAAGCGGAATGGCTTTATGCTGCGCAGGGAAATGATGGAAGCCTTTTTCCATGGGGAAATGAACCCGACTCAACAAAATGCAATTACAAAAGTGGAGAATTATCCGGTGTCAGCCAGCATCCTGACGGAGCAAGTCCTTTCGGTGCGGAAGATCTTACCGGTAATGTTTGGCAGCTGACAAACGACTTGTACGATGACGGAAGCTTTTACTTCATCATTATGCGCGGAGGCAGCTATTACAATCCGACCTCAAGCTGGTGGTACGTTACGGGCGGACCTCAACCATTGAATAAAACACAGATGCTTTTGCGTGTTTCGCAAGGGTTTGAAAGAAATGCAACAGTGGGCTTCCGCTGTGTGAAAGATGCTCAGTAAAAAAATTTGGGTCTAAAGAACTGAAATTTTATTCCCGCACGATTTTTTATAATATTCAAAACAATCTTTAAATTTGTAGTTTCCAATTGTATTGTATGAACGACTGGTTTATCAATTTTAAAATGTATGGTCATTTCGGGCGAATGCTCTATGAATGTTGGATCTGGTAAGAATTATTCTCGAGAGATCCGGATTTGATTCCCTTGTTTTATGTTTAAATATTATTACTAATGAAGCATTCTGAAGGCTATATTTTTAATCTCCAGCGGTTTTCGGTAAATGATGGACCGGGAATCCGGACAACCGTATTTTTTACCGGATGCCCGCTGAGTTGCTGGTGGTGCCACAATCCGGAAGGAATCAGAAAAGTACATGCACCCGGGTTAAGCAAGTCTCATACAGTCGAAAGCCTGCTTGGGGAAATTGAGAAAGATCGCATCTTTTATGACGAATCGGGTGGCGGGGTTACGTTTTCAGGAGGTGAACCCCTGACACAGTCAGGATTTCTTTTCAATATTCTGAAAGCTTGCCGGGATGCGGGCATCCACACGGCTGTCGACACGTCGGGGTATGCCGACAAGGCCCTGATTAAAAAAATTATGCCTTTTACCGATTTGTTTCTATACGACATCAAACTGATTGATCCGGTTGAGCATTTGAAGTATACAGGAATTTCAAATTATGAAATCCTCGAAAATTTAAATTACCTCATCAAAAGCAAAGCCGGTGTGATCATCAGGATCCCCTTGATACCAGAAATCACAATGACCGAAAGAAACATATCGCTAACAATTGACCACTTATCTAAATGCGGTGCGTTAGTCGAAGTCAACCTGCTCCCTTATCACCGGATTGCTGACAGGAAATACGAAAACTTTGGGATCATCAATAAAATGAGTCCGGATTCAGTCCTTGATGAAAATTGGGTGACCCAAATCAGGCAACGGTTCGAAGAAAGCGGATTTATAACAAAAATTGGGGGTTGAAAAAGTTTCGTTGCGCTATATTTAATTTCACAATTACTTTAAACCAAATAAGCAGAGATATAATTACATGAATGATCGGATTAAACGGTTAAGAGACCAAAGTACAAATGTCCAGCCATATATTTCGGCAGAACGGGCTATTCTTCTCACTCAATTTTATAAGAGTCCTGAAGCAAAGAATGTCAGTATGCCGGTAAAACGGGCACTGGCTTTTAGATATATTCTCGAAAATAAATCACTTTGTATAAACCCCGGTGAACTGATCATTGGGGAACGAGGTCCAGCGCCGCAGGCCGTTCCTACTTATCCGGAGATTTGCCTTCATTCGGTTGATGATTTGAAAATTCTTAATTCGCGGGAAAAAATATCATATTCCTCTGACGAAAAAACAATTGACATTTATGAGAAAGACATCATTCCATTCTGGAAAAATAAGTCGATTCGTGATAAAATGTTCGTCGAATTGCCAAAAGAATGGATCGATGCGTATGAAGCCGGCGTCTTCACTGAATTTATGGAACAACGTGCTCCGGGTCATACGGTTCTGGGAGATAAAATTTACCACGTTGGTTTCAATCAGATGATCGCTGAAATTGATGAGAAAATATCAATGCTCGACAATGGCATTGATCCCGAAGCTTTGGATAAAAAGGAAGAACTCACTGCCATGAAAATTGCAGCGCTGGGGTTGATCAACTATGCAAAACGGAACGCCGAATTGCTCGATAAAATGTCGATCGAAGAAAAACACCCGGAACGTAAAAAAGAGTTGAAAAAGATGGCAATAATTTGCCGGAATGTTCCTGCCAACGCACCTCAAAATTTCCATGAAGCGCTTCAATACTACTGGTTCGTTCATGTGGGGGTCATCACCGAAGTCAATCCCTGGGATTCGTTTAATCCGGGTCGCCTGGATCAGCATCTCCTGCCTTTTTATAAAAATGATTTAAATAGCGGTCGGTTGACAAAAGAGCGGGCGAAAGAACTGCTCCAGTCGTTCTGGATCAAATTCAACAATCATCCGGCTCCTCCCAAAATCGGTGTTACGGCAAAAGAAAGTAACACCTATACCGATTTCACCCTGATTAACCTGGGTGGAGTAAAAAAAGATGGTTCTGATGCTGTAAATGAATTGACCTACCTCATTCTCGACGTAATCGAAGAAATGCGGTTGTTGCAACCGGGTACTATGGTTCAGGTCAGTAAAAAGAATCCCGATCATTATCTCAGGAAGTTTTTGAAGATCATTAAAACCGGATACGGCCAGCCTTCAGTTTTCAATACCGATGCCATCATTCCGGAGATGCTTAGGGTTGGAAAATCAATTGAAGATGCCCGGAATGGAGGAGCCAGCGGTTGTGTCGAAACCGGAGCTTTCGGCAAAGAAGCCTATATTCTTACAGGTTATTTCAATATTCCAAAAGTTCTGGAAATTACGCTGCACAATGGAACCGATCCGAATTCGGGGATTAAGATCGGTTTGGAAACAGGTGATCCTTCTAAATTACAAACCTTCGATGAATTGCTGACGGCCTTTGAAAAACAGATGAATCATTTTATCCGTATCAAAATTAATGGCAACAACATCATCGACCGGATTTATGCAAAGCATATGCCTGTACCTTTCCTCTCATTACTTATCGACGATTGTATTGCAAAAGGAAGGGATTACCATAACGGTGGCGCACGGTACAATACAAGTTATATCCAGGGTGTAGGGATGGGAAGTATCACTGATGGACTGACTGCCCTAAAATATCATGTTTTCGATAAGAAAACGATTACGATGAAAGGGATGATCGACGCATTAAAAAAGGATTTTATCGATTATGAGGAATTGAGAAAAGTATTGATTGAAGAAACTCCTAAATACGGCAATGATGATGACTACGCAGATGATATCCTGCGGAAAGTCTTCGAAATATATTACAATGCCATCGATGGAAAGCCTACAGCACGGGGAGGCACACACCGAATAAACCTATTGCCAACTACAAGCCATATTTATTTTGGAAGTGTTACAGGCGCATTACCCGATGGCAAAAAAGCCCGGATGCCTTTATCGGAAGGTATTTCACCTGTTCAGGGCGCCGACAGGAAAGGACCGACAGCAGTCATCAAATCAGCTGCCAGGATCGATCATTTACGTACCGGTGGAACCCTGCTCAATCAGAAATTCACCCCTTCATTTCTCGAAACCGATGAAGGGATCGAAGATATTCTCCACCTGATCAGAAGTTATTTTAAACTCGATGGTCATCACATCCAGTTCAATGTTGTTTCGGCGGAAACACTTCGGAAAGCAAAGAAAAATCCTGAAAATTACAGGGACCTTATTGTCCGGGTTGCCGGTTATAGTGATTATTTTATCAATTTAACAGAAGAACTGCAGGATGAAATTATCAGGCGGACCGAACATCTTCACGGCTAAACGAGTAATAGTATTCCGGGATAACCTGCCATGCAACCTTGCCTCGTAATAATATACCGGAATTTTCAAAAATCAGAGAGTCCTTTTCCAGTGATTGTGGAATGTGATTATTTGTTTTAATTCTTCTTCTGTACGGATTTATTATTTTGCTTTCCTTTATAGCCTGTTTCATTTATTTATCTAATTTGGCATTACAAAATCTGAGGCAATGAAACGTCTATATCTTTCAATCCTTCTATTAAATTTATACGTCGGTTGTATTTCCCAAACTTTAAGTGTGGGTTTACTTGTCAGGAATAAAGCTTCTGTCAGTAATCAGGAAACAGCTGCTGCATATGAGTTTCTGACAAAAAATGAAAAGTTTAAACCCAGTGTAATTGATTTTCAGATTTAACGGCAGGAATGGATCTGGGGAATTTCGATGTTATCTGGTATCATAAAGCGGACTCCGTTGAACTTTCCTATGATAAATCCATGCTTGATGCCATAAATGGTTACCTTCAGAACGGCGGTAATTTATTGCTTACGCTCGACGCATTCCATCTTTTAAATGATCTTAATATCGAACCTGTTAAAGCGGAAAGCCGGTACAAAGTGTCAAAAGACGAAGGATATGGAAGAAAACTCGGACTGCATGCGTATCGCAGTCATCCGCTTTTCAATGGATTGAACGGTGGCGCCTATATTTTCAGGGCTCATCAGGATACGGTTGTTCGGATTACAGGATATTTCGATCAGAATGTACCTCGCAATGGTGCTGTGGTTGCAGTCGACTGGGACTATATCTTTCTTCGTGAGAATACTAAACTGGTAACAGAATACATTGTCAATCCGGGGAAAGGCAAAGTGATTGCAATCGGTGCATACACATATCTTGCAGGGCCTAATTATAATCGTGAGCACCTTGAAAAATTTCTGACTAATGCATTGAACTACTTATCCCTGAATCAAAACGAACAACCGGCTTTTTACTGGAAATACTATCCCCAGCAGGTTTTTCGTTTTGAATCCTTTGATCAAAAAGAAGTAACTGCACATCAACAACAATGGAATTACAAACCTTCGGATCTTGCTATTCGCAGGAAGAAGGCAACTCCGGATTTCTGGGATGCAGCGGGAGAACGAATGTTGATCATGGGAAACCAAAAGGGCGGCATCGATGAAATATGGTCGCATCCGTTCATGGCCTTTCGCGACTATAAGGCCGGCATCCGGTTCATGAAAAATGATTCAATTAACTGGCTAAACAACAGTATCCCTGAAATCGAAATTACTCCGGCTTCGTTTAATCGCATCTACCGGTTTGGTAGTTCTATATTGAAAGAAACGGTGGTCGCTATGAAACAGCGGGCATCCGGCATTATTCATTATGAATATGAAGGTGACGAACCCGTACAATTATTTGTTAAGTTCAAAACCAACATGCGTCTCATGTGGCCCTATTCTGAAAATGTTAATAAAGAAATCCGGTTTGCTTATGACGATCACCTGAATGCTATGCTTTTTAAAGATGATTCGGGTGATTTTGGCTGCCTGATTGGAGCTGATAAAACTCCGCAATACCATCAAGCAGGACAATTTGATAATTTTACGATTTTTCTTATCAATGATCAACAAGAAGCGTTAATTCAATCTTCAGAAACAGATATGTTCGAAGCCGGAGGTATTTTTCAGTTTGAAATAAAACCCGGAGAACCGCTCGATTTAGTTGTTGCAGCCAGTAACACAGGGATTGATTCAGCAATTGCTGATTATTATCAAACAATCAGTGATACGAAAAAAGCCTATGATGAAACGGTTGCAATGTGCTCTCAGGTTCTAAATAGTTCCTTACAGATAATCACACCCGACACTGCATTTAACAAAGGCTACAACTGGGCTCTTGAAGCAACCGACCGGTTTTTTGTAAATACACCGGGTTTAGGAAAATCGCTTGTAGCAGGTTATTCTACGACAAATACCGGTTGGGATGGAGGACAAAAGGTGAGCGGCCGGCCCGGTTATGCCTGGTATTTTGGCCGCGACGGAGAATGGAGCGGTTTCGCACTACTCGATTACGGTGATTTTGAAAAAGTAAAATCGGAGCTCGAAATGTACCAGAAATACCAGGATTTATCCGGAAAAATATATCATGAAGTGAGCACTTCAGGAGTCGTTCATTATGATGCGGCCGATGCGACGCCATTATACATCATCCTTGCAGGGAAGTACTTGAAGCATTCCGGTGATCTGGAATTCATCAAAGCAAGCTGGCCTTTCATTCAAAAAGCCGTATGATGAAATTAGTTGAAGCGGTAACAGTAAAA
>CAVXTE010000052.1:0-70105 GCA_963764475.1 uncultured Bacteroidales bacterium | reverse complement strand
TATTGTGACCGTAGTTCATCAATTTCAATGACACCGTCGTATTTTGCTTCTATTTTCGAAGAGATCGCAATATTGGAAGCGGTACCACCAACGTGGAAGGTCCTCAGAGTCAACTGCGTTCCCGGTTCGCCGATCGACTGTGCAGCGATCACACCTACAGCTTCTCCTCTTTGAACCATACGGCCTGTGGCGAGATTACGTCCGTAACATTTCGAACAAACTCCCCGTTTGGCTTCACAAGTCAGCACCGACCTGATCTCCACTTCTTCAATCGGAGAATCCTCGATGGTCCTGCAAATATCCTCGACAAGTTCTTCTCCTGCAGAGATGATGAGTTTACCTGAATTCGGATGATAGATGTCATGTAATGAAGTACGGCCAAGAATACGGTCATATAAAGTCTCGACCACTTCTTCATTTTTCTTCAAAGCTGTTGTGCGGAGACCTCTCAATGTACCGCAGTCTTTTTCAGTGATTACAACATCCTGAGCCACATCAACAAGACGTCTTGTCAGATAACCGGCATCCGCAGTTTTAAGAGCGGTATCGGCTAATCCCTTTCGGGCACCGTGTGTGGAGATAAAGTATTCAAGAACTGATAATCCTTCCTTAAAATTGGAAAGGATCGGGTTTTCGATAATTTCACCACCTGTGGCACCTGATTTTTGCGGTTTTGCCATCAATCCCCTCATCCCTGACAACTGTCGGATCTGTTCCTTCGAACCCCTGGCGCCTGAATCAAGCATCATATAGATGGCATTGAATCCCTGCTTGTCTTTCGACAGGTTCTGCATCAGGGTATTGGTAAGCTTCGAATTCGTATGTGTCCAGATGTCGATAATCTGGTTGTAGCGTTCATTATTGGTGATGAAACCCATGTTGTAATTGCTCATCACCTCGTCAACCTCTTCATTTGCCTTCTTGATAAGTACATCCTTGATCTCGGGAATAACCACATCACCGAGGTTAAATGATAATCCTCCTTTGAATGCCATATTGAACCCAAGAGATTTGATATCATCAAGGAATTTGGCTGTTTTAGCCGTTCCGGTTTTTTTCAACACATCACCGATGATATCCCTGAGTGCCTTCTTTGTCATTAGCTGGTTAAGAAATCCCATCTCTTCAGGAACTACCTGATTAAATAAAATCCTGCCAACTGTAGTTTCTATAATCCTGTCTAAGGGTTCATCGTTCTCAACGTCTTTTACTTTACATTGTATGATAGCATGTAAATCGGCTTTCTTTTCATTGTAAGCTATAATGACTTCTTCCGGTCCATAAAATATTTTACCTTCCCCTTTTACAATCTGGCTATCAGTAGACTTCCGGGCTTTCGTCATGTAATACAATCCAAGAACCATATCCTGCGACGGAACCGTAATAGGAGCTCCGTTTGCAGGGTTCAGGATGTTATGCGAAGCGAGCATGAGCATTTGAGCCTCGAGGATAGCAGCATTGCCGAGGGGTACATGTACAGCCATCTGGTCACCGTCGAAGTCGGCATTGAAAGCCGTACAAACCAACGGGTGTAACTGAATGGCTTTGCCTTCAACCAGCTTAGGCTGGAAGGCCTGGATGCCCAACCGGTGAAGGGTAGGGGCACGGTTCAGCATTACGGGATGTCCTTTTAAAATATTTTCGAGAATGTCCCATACTACCGGATCTTTTCTGTCGACGATCTTTTTGGCGGATTTAACCGTTTTTACGATACCCCGTTCAAGCATTTTGCGAATGATAAAGGGTTTGAACAGTTCGGAGGCCATCTCCTTGGGTAATCCGCATTCATTCAATTTCAGATCAGGACCTACAACGATCACCGACCTTCCTGAATAGTCAACCCTCTTACCTAGTAAATTCTGACGGAAACGTCCTTGCTTTCCCTTTAAGCTGTCGCTCAGCGATTTTAAGGCCCGGTTCGATTCCGTTTTAACGGCGTTCGATTTTCTTGAATTATCAAACAATGAATCGACGGCTTCCTGAAGCATCCTCTTTTCGTTCCGCATGATGACATCAGGTGCTTTTATTTCGATTAACCGTTTTAGCCGGTTGTTACGGATAATAACTCTTCTGTAAAGGTCATTCAGATCGGAAGTGGCAAACCTTCCGCCGTCAAGAGGCACCAGAGGTCTTAGTTCGGGAGGAATGACGGGGACAACCTTTACGATCATCCATTCGGGACGATTGTCAATCCGGCCCTGTCCGTCACGAAATGCTTCGAATACCTGTAGCCTTTTCAGCGCTTCCTGTTTCCTTTGTTGTGAAGATTCTGTGTTGGCTTTATAACGTAAGTCATACGATAATTTATCAAGATCCAGACGCGCCAGAAGATCGTGGATTGCTTCGGCCCCCATTTTGGCAATGAATTTATTGGGATCGGTGTCATCCAGGTACTGATTGTCAGGTGGGATTTTTTCAAGAATATCAAAGTATTCTTCTTCTGTAAGAAAATCGAGATAGTTCAAATCACTTCCATCAGCCATTTTAGCAGGACCCGGGTTAATTACGACATAACGTTCGTAATAAATGATTGTATCGAGTTTTTTGGTTTGTAATCCGAGCAAGGCACCGATCTTATTAGGCAACGACCTGAAGAACCAAATATGTGCTACCGGAACGACAAGATGAATGTGTCCCATTCGCTCCCTTCTTACCTTTTTTTCGGTGACCTCAACACCGCATCTGTCGCAAACGATTCCCTTGTAACGTATTCTTTTGTATTTACCGCAATGACATTCCCAATCCTTAACAGGACCGAAGATCCTTTCGCAGAACAATCCGTCACGTTCGGGCTTGTAGGTTCGGTAGTTAATTGTTTCAGGCTTTGTTACTTCCCCATGAGAACGCTCAAGTACGAGTTCGGGAGAAGCTAAACTTATGGTAATTTTTGAAAATTCACCCGGAATTTTTTCATCTTTTCTGAAAGCCATATTTTATATATATAATAGTCAGTGAATAGAAAATAAAACAGTGTACTTTGAATATTACTTATCAAATGTAATATTCAATCCAAGTCCCCTCAGTTCATGTACCAGTACATTGAACGATTCCGGGACATTCGGTTTAGGCATGTTTTCACCTTTAACGATGGATTCGTAAGCTTTCGCTCGCCCGATCACGTCGTCTGATTTTACAGTCAGGACTTCCTGAAGTATATTGGCAGCACCGAATGCTTCGAGTGCCCATACTTCCATTTCTCCGAACCGCTGTCCTCCGAACTGTGCTTTCCCCCCGAGCGGCTGTTGTGTAATGAGCGAGTATGGACCGATTGATCGTGCGTGCATCTTGTCGTCAACCATGTGATGCAGTTTCAGCATATAGATATAACCGACCGTTGCCGGTTGGTCGAAACGTTCGCCCGTGCCTCCGTCATATAGGTAAATCATACCGTTTTCCGGAAGGTTGGCTTTTGTAAGATAACCGTTAATTTCGTCAATGGTTGCACCGTCAAAAATTGGCGAGGAAAATTTGAGTCCGAGCTTTTTGCCGGCCCATCCAAGAATAGTTTCGTAAATCTGCCCAAGGTTCATACGCGAAGGTACACCCAGCGGGTTCAAAACAATGTCTACCGGTGTCCCGTCTTCGAGGAATGGCATGTCTTCTTCACGAACAATTTTTGCCACGATCCCTTTGTTTCCATGGCGTCCTGCCATTTTATCCCCAACCGTAAGTTTGCGTTTTTTGGCGATGAATACTTTGGCCATCTGAACGATACCATTCGGCAGATCGTCGCCTACACTAGCAACGAATTTCTTCCTGTTGTATACACCAAGAATCTCCTTGTACTTAATTGAATAGTTGTTTATCAACTCCTTTATCAGTTCATTCTTGGCTTTATCGGTAGTCCATTTCCCTGGATTTATATTCAGGTAATCGATACCCTGGAGCATCTTTTGCGTAAATTTTGCGCTTTTCGGGATTAATACCTCCCTGAATTTATTGGTAACGCCCTGAGAGGTTTTACCGCTCACCAGTGTCATCAATTTTTCAATCAGTTTTTCTTTAAGCGCTTCTGCTTTTATTTGGTACTCATCATCAAGGGATTTTATAATCTCTTTCTCCCTGCTCTTTGCCTTCCTGTCCTTAATGGCACGTGAAAACAACATTTTTTTAATGACGATTCCCTTCATTGAAGGGGGGGCTTTCAGTGAGGCATCTTTTACGTCGCCTGCTTTGTCACCGAAGATTGCCCGCAGAAGTTTTTCTTCCGGAGTCGGATCCGATTCTCCTTTCGGTGTGATCTTTCCAATCAAAATATCTCCTTCTTTTACTTCTGCACCGATCCGTATAATTCCATTATCATCCAAATCTTTTGTTGCTTCTGAACTGATATTCGGAATGTCGGCTGTAAGTTCTTCAATTCCCCGTTTTGTATCACGTACATCGAGCGTGAATTCTTCGATATGAACTGAAGTAAAGATGTCTTCTTTTACAACGCGCTCAGAAATTACAATGGCATCTTCAAAGTTATAGCCTTTCCAGGGCATGAAGGCAACCATTAGGTTCCGTCCAAGAGCGAGTTCACCTTCTTTGGTGGCATATCCCTCACACAGTACCTGTCCCTTTTTCACTTTATCGCCCTTACGAACGATAGGCCGGAGGTTGATTGAAGTGTTCTGGTTGGTTCGTTTAAATTTTGTAAGTTTATACGTTCTCAAATCATCTTCGAAGCTGACCAACTTTTCTTCATCGTGTCTGGAGTAACGTATTCTGATCTCGTTGGCATCAACATATTCAACCACTCCGTTTCCTTCTGCATTGAACAGAACCCTTGAATCGTGGGCCACAGGACCTTCAATCCCTGTCCCTACGAGCGGACTCTCAGCATTCAACAAAGGAACTGCCTGCCGCATCATGTTCGATCCCATCAGTGCACGGTTTGCATCGTCGTGTTCAAGAAACGGAATCAACGAAGCAGCAATCGAGGCGATCTGGTTAGGTGCAATGTCAATCAGATTGACCTCTGTTTTGTCGGTAATCGGATAATCGGCGTGATACCTTACCTTTACTTTATCGTTTGTAAATGAACCATCCTCATTTAACAAGGTATTTGCCTGTGCAATAATCTTGTCTTCTTCTTCCTCTGCGCTAAGATAAATCGGTTCTTCCTCAAGGTTGACCTTCCCCTCGATTACCTTTTTATAAGGTGTTTCGATAAAACCGAGCTTATTTATTGTAGCGTAAACACAAAGTGAAGAAATCAAACCGATGTTCGGACCTTCAGGGGTTTCGATCGTACATAATCTACCGTAATGGGTATAGTGTACGTCACGAACTTCAAAACCGGCTCGTTCCCTCGAAAGTCCTCCGGGTCCCAGAGCAGAAATCCTTCTCTTATGCGTAATCTCCGAAAGCGGATTGGTTTGATCCATGAATTGTGATAACTGGTTCGTCCCAAAAAATGAATTGATCACCGATGACAATGTTTTGGCATTAATCAGGTCGGTTGGTGTGAACACTTCGTTATCTCTGACATTCATTCTTTCACGAATGGTCCGTGCCATACGCGCAAGACCGACACCAAACTGGGCATACAACTGCTCACCGACAGTTCTTACCCTCCGGTTGCTCAGGTGATCGATATCATCGACATCAGTTTTCGAATTTACCAGTTCGATGAGGTATTTTATAATGTCGATAATGTCCTCCTTCGTCAGAACTTTGACATCATCGTTCACATTCAATCCTAATTTTTTATTGATCCTGTATCGTCCAACTTCACCCAGATCGTAACGTTTATCAGAGAAGAACAGCTTGTCAATAATACCACGGGCAGTTTCTTCATCAGGTGGTTCTGCATTCCTCAACTGACGGTAAATAAATTCAACAGCTTCTTTCTCCGAATTCGCAGTATCTTTCTGTAGTGTGTTGAAAATGATAGAATAATCGGTTGCTGAAGCTTCATCCCTGTGAAGTAAAATAGTTTTTACTCCAGACTCGATAATTTCATCGAGGTGTTGATTTTCAAGGACCGTTTCGCGGTCGATGATAACTTCCGTACGTTCAATGGAAACCACCTCACCTGTATCTTCATCCACAAAATCTTCGATCCATGACCGGACAACACGGGCAGCAAGCCTTCGCCCAATAATTTTCTTTAAACCTGTTTTGCTGACTTTGACTTCTTCTGCCAGATTGAAAATCTCGAGAATATCGCGGTCGCTTTCGTAACCGATAGCTCTTAACAATGTAGTAACAGGCAATTTCTTTTTTCGGTCGATGTAAGCATACATCACATTGTTAATATCGGTCGTAAACTCCATCCACGATCCCTTGAACGGAATAATCCTTGCCGAATAAAGTGTTGTTCCGTTGGCATGTTTATGCTGCCCGAAGAAAACACCCGGTGACCTGTGAAGCTGTGAAACGACAACACGTTCAGCTCCATTAACTATAAAGGTTCCCTTTAGGAGTCATATAGGGGATCATCCCCAGGTAAACATCCTGAATGATAGTTTCGAAATCTTCGTGTTCAGGGTCCGTACAGTACAATTTCAATTTTGCCTTTAAGGGCACACTGTACGAAAGGCCTCTTTCGATGCATTCGTCGATGGAATACCTTGGTGGATCGATAAAATAATCCAGAAATTCAAGGACAAAATTATTCCGTGCATCGGTGATTGGAAAATTTTCACTGAACACTTTATACAGTCCTTCATTTACCCGGTTTTCCGGATTGGTTTCAAGCTGAAAGAAATCCTGGAAAGATTTTAACCTGAATATCAAGAAAATCCGGGTAAGGAAATTTAATTTTTGGTTGCACCGAAATCGATTCGGTTGTATTCGTTGGTAGTAGCCAAGGGTTTAATATTTTAAAGGGTTAAAACAATTTCAATTAATAAGAATACGTCAAATAGGAATTAGACCACGCTGCTTTGATTATTGCCGACCGTAGCCCGAACTCCATCAGTAGAGTACGCACAATATCCTTATTTAACCTCAACCTCTGCTCCAGCTTCTTCTAATTGTTTTTTAAGTACTTCTGCTTCGTCTTTTGAAACGCCTTCTTTGATTGCTTTAGGGGCTGAATCAACTAATTCTTTTGCTTCTTTCAGGCCAAGGCTTGTGAATTCTTTTACAAGCTTAACAACAGCAAGTTTCGATTGACCAGCGGCTTTAAGTACAACATCAAATGATGTTTGCTCCTCAACTGCATTTTCTGCAGCGCCAACAGCACCTGGAACTGCAACTGCTGCGGCTGCGCGGTTCAATTCCATATTCACTTTTTAAAATTTCTGCTAATTCATTTACTTCTTTAACAGTTAAGTTAACTAATTGTTCTGCAAATGCTTTTAAGTCTGCCATTTTATTCTGATTTTTTAATTTTTATTAATTACGATTTTAACTAACATTAATTGGCTCTTTCCGCCATTGTTTTAAGTATTCCTGTAAGTTTCTGACTACCCGACTGCAATCCTGAGATCACATTTTTAGCAGGTGATTGCAACAATGCAATCAAATCTGCGATCAGTTCATTCTTTGACTTAATAGTAAGTAAAAGATCGAGTTGGTCATCACCAAGGTACGATACTTCCTCTACGTAAGCTCCTTTCAGTGCTGGGATGCTTGATTTTTTCCTGAACTCTTTGATTAACTGGGCAGGCACATTACTGCCTTCCGCAAACATCAACGAAGTAGGCCCATTCAAGGCTACGTAAAGTTCTTCGAGGTTTTTTTCTGACTTGTCCATTGCTCTTTTGAGCAAGGTGTTTTTAACAACGGTCAACTTAATATTCTTTTTAAAACAAAGTCTCCTTAAATTACTGGTATCCTCTGCGTTCAGTCCGGATGTATCTGCCAGATAAATTGTTTTATAAGAATTAATTTGATCTACAAGAGAATCAATAAGTTGATTTTTTTCCTCTTTTCTCATTGTAAAATTCTTTTACCTTTTTAAACAGTCGTTAAACTGCAGTTACTGATTTAGGCTCAATTTGAACACCAGGGCTCATCGTGCTCGACATATAGATACTTTTTATATAGGTACCTTTTGCTGCCGTTGGTTTGAGTTTCATAATCGTTTGAACCAGTTCCTTTGCATTATCCACAATTTTTTCCTTTTCAAAGGAAACTTTTGCGACCGATGCATGAACGATTCCTGTTTTATCGACTTTGAAATCAATTTTACCAGCTTTCACATCCTGAACCGCTTTCCCGATCTCCATTGTTACCGTTCCGCTTTTCGGGTTTGGCATTAATCCACGGGGACCCAATATTCTTCCCAGAGCTCCTACTTTTGCCATTACACTTGGCATTGTGATCACTACATCCACATCGGTCCATCCGCCTTTGATCTTCTGGATATAGTCGTCAAGTCCAACATAATCGGCTCCTGCTGTTTTAGCTTCTTCTTCTTTGTCGGGTGAACATAAAACCAAAACTCTTATTGTTTTTCCGGTACCGTGTGGTAGCGCAACTGTTCCGCGAACCATCTGATTGGCTTTCCTGGGATCTACTCCGAGACGGATATCCAAATCAACTGAAGCATCGAATTTTGTATAAGAAATATCTTTGATAATATTTACAGCGTCCACTATCGAATACGATAAACCTTTGTCGAATTTTGCTAAAACTTCTTTTCTTTTTTTCGCTATTTTGGCCATTTTACCCTTTTTTTATAAATAACTTCGCCTATTAATTTACTCCTGTTCAATTTGCAACAAAAGGGATTTCGCCTTTAATTTTGATTCCCATGCTTCTGGCTGTTCCTGCCACCATTTTCATGGCCGATTCCAGCGTGAAGGCATTTAAATCAGGCATTTTACTTTCGGCAATGGTTTGCACCTGACCCCAGGAAATGGTAGCAATTTTGTTCCTGTTTGACTCGGGTGAACCTTTCTGAACTTTAGCGGCCTGCAATAACTGCACGGCCACCGGTGGAGTCTTAATAATAAAATCAAAGGATTTGTCCCTGTATACAGTGATAATAACGGGCAATACCTGTCCGGCTTTTTCCTGCGTACGTGCATTAAACTGCTTGCAAAATTCCATGATATTAACGCCCTTGGCTCCCAATGCAGGACCCACCGGCGGAGATGGATTTGCAGCTCCTCCTTTGATTTGTAATTTAATTAATCCACTTACTTCTTTAGCCATCTTAAATTTTAGATTAAATTAATTGTAATGTTTAGCGTAACAGCTCTATATATATGTAACAACTCACTCTATAATTATTCTTTTTCGACTTGCATAAAACCCAGTTCAAGCGGTGTTTTCCGGCCAAAAATCTTAACCATAACTTTCAGCTTTTTCTTCTCTTCATTTATTTCTTCAATAATTCCACTAAAGCTATTAAAAGGCCCGTCGATAACCGTAACCGTTTCTCCGACTATGAATGGTACATTGACTTCTTCTCCCTGCTCTGCCAGTTCATCCACTTTACCTAATATCCGGTTTACTTCAGACTGGCGCATTGGTATCGCTTCGCCTTTTGTTCCTAAAAATCCGATTACACCAGGAATATTTTTAATAATGTGAGGGACCTCCCCGACCAGAACAGCTTCAATGAGTACATAGCCCGGGTAAAGATTGCGTTCCTTGCTGACCTTCTTGCCATTCCTAACCTGGTAGACTTTTTCAATTGGAATTAAAACTTTTGTAATATAATCCTGTAGCTTTAATCTGTTAATCTCACTTTCAAGATATTGTTTTACCTTTTTTTCGTTCCCACTGATAGCCCGAACAACGTACCACTTTTTTACCTGTTCATTCATCCTCTATAGTCTGATAATAGTAAATTTTAATTTGTAAGTCGATAGATTTTTGCGAACTAAAAATTGTTGTAAAATAATCTTAATAAATTTTGAAATGAGAAATCCATCATATAAACAATGATAGCAATAATGAGAGTAGCAACCGAAACAACCAGTGCACTGTTTTGAAGTTCGCTCCATGTCGGCCAGGAAACTTTATGAACAAGTTCGTCATAACTTTCCTTAATATAACTTTGTACTTTTAATTTTGCCATTAAATATCAAATTTAGCACGGGTGGTAGGACTCGAACCCACGACTCCTGGTTTTGGAGACCAGAGCTCTACCAACTGAGCTACACCCGTATCATGCTTGTTTAAAGAACGATTTTTTATTTGCACAGAAAGGTATCCGCCAATAGTATCGGATACCTTTACTGTTCTAAAAGTGTAATTTCGTTTATTCAAGGATTTCTGTAACCTGACCTGCACCAACTGTCCTTCCTCCTTCACGAATAGCAAATCTCAAGTTTTTGTTCATCGCGATTTCAGCAATTAATTTCACTTCAATTGTCAAGTTATCACCCGGTAACACCATTTCAACACCCTCAGGCAATACAACTTCACCAGTAACATCAGTTGTTCTGAAATAAAACTGAGGACGATAATTATTGTGAAATGGTGTATGTCTTCCACCTTCTTCTTTTTTCAGGATATAAACTTCACCTTTAAACCGGGTATGCGGAGTAATTGAACCTGGTTTAGCAATTACCATTCCCCGGAAAATATCTTTTTTATCAACTCCACGAAGTAATAATCCTGCATTGTCACCGGCTTCACCTCTGTCAAGGATTTTTCTAAACATTTCGACGCCTGTACAAACAGTCTTTAGTTTATCTTTTCGCAACCCAATAATTTCAAGAGGTTCACCAACTTTAACAACACCTGATTCAATTCTGCCTGTAGCCACAGTACCTCTTCCTGTAATAGAGAAAACGTCTTCAACAGGCATCAAAAATGGTTTATCGATATCACGCTGAGGTAACGGAATCCAGGTATCACAAGCTGTCATCAGTTCCCATATTTTTTCAATCCACTTCGGTTCCTTATTTAAAGCACCTAGTGCTGAACCCCTGATAACGGGAGCATTGTCACCATCAAATTCATAAAAACTCAATAATTCTCTTATCTCCATTTCAACAAGGTCGAGAAGCTCTTCATCGTCAACCATATCTACTTTGTTCATAAAAGCAACGATCTTCGGAACACCTACCTGGCGAGCAAGCAGAATATGTTCACGGGTTTGAGGCATCGGACCGTCAGTAGCCGCAACAACCAGAATTGCTCCGTCCATTTGAGCTGCACCGGTTACCATGTTTTTAACGTAGTCAGCGTGACCAGGGCAATCGACATGAGCATAATGTCTGTTTTCTGTTGAATACTCAACATGAGCGGTATTAATGGTTATACCTCTTTCTTTTTCTTCCGGGGCGGCATCGATTTCATCAAATGATTTGTATGAAGCCAGCCCTTTATCCTGAAGATTAAGCGTAATAGCTGCGGTTAATGTGGTTTTTCCATGGTCAACGTGACCAATTGTACCAATATTGACGTGCGGTTTCGAACGATCAAATGTTTCTTTTGCCATGTTAATTATTATTTAAATGTATTTACAAATTAAATTATCTGCCGGTTAATTAATTTTGAGCCATTGACGAGATTTGAACTCGTGACCCCTTCCTTACCAAGGAAGTGCTCTACCCCTGAGCTACAATGGCTTATTTGAGCGGGAGACCGGGCTCGAACCGGCCACCTACAGCTTGGAAGGCTGTCGCTCTACCAAATGAGCTACTCCCGCAATAAAAAGTTTATAGTTCCAGTTTAGAGCGCAAAGTTGAAATCTTATTTATACCCTATATTATGAAACATATAATATATATAGTATAGAAATCAAATTATTTTTGTTTGTGGGGAGAGGAGGATTCGAACCTCCGAAGGCTTAGCCAACAGATTTACAGTCTGCCCCATTTGACCGCTCTGGTATCTCCCCTACAAATTCATTTCAATATTTAAAAGAACGAGCCAATGGAGGGATTCGAACCCCCGACCGGCTGATTACAAATCAGCTGCTCTGGCCAGCTGAGCTACATTGGCAAATGGTGTTTGTATAAAAAAACAGTCCTTTAAAAAAGGACTGCAAAAGTATAAAACATATTATTAATTATCAAAGAAAAAAAATTAAATAATTTTTTAGTGGCTTTTAATTTTACTTTTTCGCTTTAATAGCTGTCGTCTTAGAGCTTCCAAAGCACTATCGGTTGCTTCTTCAAAAGTTTTGCATTGTTTTTTGGCATAAAGATCGTATCCGCGAATCATAAGCCGGATTTCTGCAATTTTATTGTCAGGTGAGTCGGTATTCTCTACTTTTAATATTACATCGCTACCGATAACACCATCGTACATCTGCATTAATTTTTCAACTTTTTCATTGATAAAGGCCTGTAATTTTCTATCGGCCTTAAAATGTACAGAATTGATGTTTACTTTCATCGTATACTCCTTTCGTTTTATGCCCTTGGATGAGCTTGTTTATATATTCTCTTAAGCTGTTCAATGGTATTGTGTGTGTAAATTTGAGTAGCGGCTAAATTTGCATGGCCCAATATTTCTTTGATCGTATTCAGATCTGCTCCATTATTTAGCATATGTGTTGCGAATGTATGCCTTAACACGTGCGGACTTTTTTTTGTCAATGTTGAAACTCTACTAAGATACGAGTTTACAACCCGATAAGCAAGTTTCCTGTTGATTTTTTTTCCTTTTTCTGTTACGAGGAAAAAGTCATTTTGTTGCTCAATATCTGTGATTGTTTCAGCCCTTTTTTTTTCATAGTTTTGAATAGAATCCTTCAATTGATTTGAAAACGGAATCATGCGTTCTTTATTTCTTTTTCCCAGCACCTTTATTTGCAAACCATAAATATCAACATCCTTATTTTTCATATTAACCAGTTCGGCCAATCGCATTCCTGTAAAATAAAAAATTTCAATGATAAGTTTGTTTCTGAGCGCTGCAAAATCATCACCGAAATCAATTTCATCGAGCAAAATATCCATTTTCTCAACATCCACAAATTCGGGCAACCTTTTATTTGTTTTTGGAGCGATTATTTTTACCATTGGATTTAGTGACACAATATTTTCCTTAAGTAAAAACTTATAATATGATTTTAGAGCCGACAATTTCCGGTTGATTGATTTCGAACTCAATTTATTTTCCGCTAAACCAACCATCCAAGACCGGATAATCTGATGATTAATTTCCTCTAAATCCTTTAGGTTATATTGATCTTTTGCAAATTCAAAAAATTGCTCTAAATCTTTTTTATATGCTATGAGGGTATTATCGGAATATCGTTTTTCGAAACTGATATATTTGAGAAAATTATTTATATCCATAAAAAAAAGAATTCTCCGTTTCAAAGTTATGATATTTATTTTGAAATGGAGAATTCTCCGTGTTAATAACCTGTTAATTTTATAAATTATCCTTCTTCCTGTTGTCTCAGGTTTTGAATATAAATTGCTTTTAACCTTTCTTCCCTTTTAATAATAGAAGGTTTAGTAAATTTTTGTCTTTCACGTAATTCTTTAACGACACCGGTTTTTTCAAATTTTCTTTTGTACTTTTTCAAAGCCCTGTCGATGCTTTCTCCTTCTTTTACAGGTACTATTATCATGTTTCTCCTTTTGTTTTAAAATTGGGCTGCAAAATTAGAAACAATTAAATTAAAAACAAGAATTTTTACGAAATTCTTTCTTACGTTGATGATCATTAAAAATATAAATTGTGAATTTCAATTGAATTAATACTTTTGCAAAAATTTCGGGATGTTAGCTCAGTTGGTTTAGAGCGCATGCTTGACAGGCATGAGGTCACGTGTTCGAATCACGTACATCCCACAATATTATAAAGGTTTACGGTTTTCAGTGGTAAACCTTTTTTTGTTTAATAGGTTAATTTTTCTAAGTTTTTGATAATTTCATTCCAATTCGTAAAATCGATTTTGCCTGATAGAAAAATTTCAAAATGAAAACCTGAAACTGCGAGCACAAAATTTCGCTGAATTGCCCAATTATTCCTTATTAGGTTAAAACGAAAAATTTATATCAGAAATTTGAAAATGTTGAAATCTGAAATCCGATAAATTTTTGACGCAATTAGCTGAAAATATTTATTTTATAAATTTCCTGCCCCAATCTTGCCAAATTATAAAATAGTGTAGTTTTTTGTAAAATTTAATTGTACTTGAAATAAAAATATATTAGTGAATAATATATTGATCAACAGTTTACTATGCACATTAAGCTATTCAGATTGATTCTAAATTGACATTATTAAGTTTTTTATTATTCCCAATTTGAAAATTTCATTTACATTTGACAATCATTTTTATTTTTGCACTAACATTTAATTTAGAGACTTATGAAGAAGAAGAGTTTGATTGCCATGCTATTGGTAATTTTCGCGTTTACGTTTGCTGCAAATATTTTTTCTCAGGACGATCCAAATGGAAATGAGCCTGGAGTTACTGCAGTTCATCACGATGGCCTCCATGGTTCTAGTTCGGGAGACACAAACGGTACATTTGTTCCAGATTAAATAGTAAATAATACTATTTTTTTAATTTGGTTAAAGTATAAAGCGAAAATTACCAAAGATCTAAATTTGACTTTGGCTATTTCGTGGCATTAAAATGTTCGAATAGGAAAGTGCAAATTTAAAATTTAGGGGGCATATGAATATGCTCCCTTTTTTAATTATAACTATTTTGGAAAAATACTGTATAAAAACACGTTCTCTAATGAATTGACAACATCATTTATGCATGATTTTTAAAGCAAATTATTATCTGATTTTTTTTCTTTTTTTTCTTGTAGGAATTAGTCCTCAATATAACGGTTACTGCCAGGTTAATGCCGGTGATTCTTCAAGAATAACAAATAATTTAATTGAATTAGCGAAAAAAAAAGTGAATCTATCTGAATTTGATACTTCGATTTCATTATTTCAAAAATTGTCTGGATTACAACTCAAAAGTGATAATTGGGAACGGTTTCATTAATCTCACAGTTGCAAATAGCTAATTCATTTTATTCTTTGGGATTGTTTGATTCTGCATTGGTTTACGTTACAAAATCTGAAAATTTGTTGGTTGATAAAAATATTAAAAATGATTATTTAACCGCCGAACTACCCTATTTAAGGGCATTGATTCAGATAAAAACAGGAGATAAAGAAAGTGCTGAAAGCAATTTAATTGTATCCTTAAAAATTTCGGAACGAATAAAGGATGACAGCCTGATAGTATTAATAAATAAATCATTGGGAAATATTTATTTTTCTCAATATAAAACAGATAAAGCTTTAGACTTCTATAAGCAAGCTCTGAACTATGAATTGAACAGGAAAAACGGGTCTAAAAAACTGATCGCTTCTTTATACCAAAATATAGGGATAGTTTATTCAACTAATGGCGATTATAATTTGGCAAAAGATTATTTTAATAAATCGTTAGCATTAAAAGAAAAAATCCTTACCAAAGACGACCCTCAATTGCCCAGTGGATATTTAAATTATGGCTGGTTTTTGAAAATAATCGGAGAACCCTATTCCGCTTTAGAATATTTCGAAAAAGCCGAACAAATATATTTGGCAAATTATGGAAAGGATTATTTTGGATTAGCTCCTCTCTATTTTAATAAGGGATCAACCTATATAGTAATAAATGACTTTGACAAAGCACTTCTATATCAAGAAAGGGCACTGGAATTGTACAGGAATAGGTCTAATCCAGATTATGCTAAAATTGGTGAAATTTACATGAACTTTGGGGTTATCTATTCAAACTTGGACCAGTATGATAAAGCTATTGAATATTATCAAAAGAGTTTGACACTTGAAACCTCACCCGAATCGGAAATCAGGGCCTTGAGTAAAATTGCAAGATGTTACTTTGATTTGAACAATGAAAATAAAGCATTGGAATATTACAAATTATCCATAACTAAATCGGAATCAGTTCTGGGCGAGAATCATCTACAGACAGCAGTAAGTTATCTTGATTATGGACTTTTTTGCGATGAAACCACTAATTATAAGGAAGCGAATATATTATATAGTAAAGCATTGATAATTTTCGAATCTAATCTTGGGGATAAATGTCGGGAAGTGTCTAATACATTGACAGATTTAGGATATAATTATTATTTGATGGGAAATTATGTTAAATCCCTTCATTATTTGCAGAAAGCCTTAAATTCATATTCAAATAGTTTTAAAATTGAAGACATTAACACCACACCAAAAATTGAAGATGTTGATCCTGATTTTAACTTATTTGTAATATTCTACAGAAAAGCTTTTTCATTTTATGAATATTATCTAAAAGATACACAGAGTGTAAAAGATTTAAAAACAAGCTTTGAAACCAGCAAACTGGCTATTCAATTATTTGAGAAATTAAAATCGACTTATGGGGGTGAGAATACGAAACTTGTTATCACAACAAAGGTAAATGATATATATAACCTTGCTGCAATGGTTGCTTCGGAGCTCTATGAGAAAACAAAAGATTACACTTTCCTCCAGGAAAGTTTTAAGTTTTCAGAAAAAACAAAAGCAGCAATTTTACTTTCAACAATCCGTGAAACACGCGCAATCCAAATTGGAAACATTCCTGAAACCTTGAGGCAGGAGGAAATTTCAGCAAAAAAAGAGCTGACTTCATACCGAAATTTAGTTTATGAAGAAAACCAGAAACGGGAACCAGACACAAATAAACTTTTATCCTTAAGAAAATCACTATTTGACAGGGGTTTACATTATGACAGCCTCATTTCTTATATTGAAAACAATTATCCCCAATATTATAACCTCAAGTATAATTATGATGCTATAAAAATTTCCGATATTAAAAAAAGGTTGGAACCGAATGAAGCATTTATTGAATACAAAATTGCTGATACAGTACTGCTTACATTTATAATTACAGAAGATACGATTACTTTAGAGGAAAAGATTTTGCCGGCCGATTTTGCAGAAAAGGTCAATGCTTATGTTAATTATTGCAATCATTTTCCGGATGGATCAAATAGTCATGCTGATTTTAATTCATTTGCTGAAATAAGTAATTATCTCTATACTTATCTGATCGGTAAAAAGAGTCTCCCACCTCAAATTTCAAATTTAATTATTGTCCCGGATGATTACCTTGGTTATATCACATTTGAAACATTGATAAAGGATTTGCCCAAGGGTGATCTGGTAAATTATAAAAAGCTTGATTACCTGATCAAAAATTACTCAATTTCTTACACCTATTCTGGAACACTCTTATTTCAAAATACTATTAAGAAAGCTACTGATCGGGGGCTTTTAGCAATGGCTCCAACGTATACGAATGTCACCCAAATCAATAATAAATCATTCAGTAGTAGCCGTGATTTAAGCAAGTATCTCATACCATTGGTATACACACAGGACGAAGTGAAAAATATACATTCAATTTTTAAAGGGGATGTTTTATTAGGAAATAATGCCACAGAAAAAGAATTTAAGGAAATGGCATCAAAGTATAGTATACTGCATTTTGCTATGCATACCATAATAAATGATGATGATCCCCTGGCTTCAAAATTGGTTTTTACATTGAATAATGATACTACCGAAGATGGATTTTTGAATACTTATGAAATATATAACCTTGACTTACATGCTGAATTGGCTGTATTAAGTGCCTGTAAAACCGGTGTTGGTAAACTGAGTAAAGGTGAGGGTATTATGAGTCTGGCGAGGGGTTTTATTTATGCAGGAGTTCCTGGAATTGTGATGACTTTGTGGGAAATTGAAGATATTTCAAGTTCTGAAATCATGACGGAATTCTATAGAAATCTTAAAGCAGGACTTAAAAAGGATGATGCACTGCGGCAAGCTAAATTGACGTATCTTGAGTCAGCAGATCAGTTGCAGTCTCACCCATATTTTTGGGCAGCCTATGTACAGATCGGAGATACATTACCGGTCCATGTTAAATCAAAAGTTTCAATTTTAATATATTTGATCATTGTGCTTGTGATTGCCGGTGGTTTTGTCGGAATCAGAAGATTTATCAGAAAGAAATAGTTGAAAAGAATTTATTGGGTATAATAACGAAAGGCACTTTGAATTCAAAGTGCCTTTCGTTATTATTTCTGATGCAAGCTTATTTCCTCAGTGCTGCAACGACGTATTTTTTAATTCAAATATTTTAAAATGTCAGTAGCCTGATTTGCATAATAGCTTTCACTCTTTGATATCTTTTCAAACTGTTCTATAGCATTATTTTTCTGATTGTTCATCAGGTAGATTAATCCCAAATACCAGTCAGCATGCTCAACCAGTAAATTGTCATTATCCTTGATTACAAAATCGAAGGATTCGATCGCCTGATTGTATTTTCCGAGTTCAATGTAACAGATACCAGAATAAAAGCGCGATGTGACCTTATTTTCCAATGCGTTGAAATACTTTAATGCATGGTTGTAATCCGATTGTCTGTAATACGCAAAGGCTTCCTTTAAAGCGTCATCTGAATTTAAATCAACTGACCTGACCTGCCGGATTGGCGTGGCGGGCTTATAATATTTGCTGACTAATTTTTCTGTGCTGTACGGACGGTTCGACAAAATGTACCACAATCCACCAGCTACAAGCAGAAGCGCAAAGGATGCTGCAGCTAATTGCCATGTTTTTAAGGCATCTTTGCGGAAGTTAAAGAAAGGGAAATTGTTTGCATTGCTGTTCATTTGGGATCTTAAATATTCCCGTAATTCAATGAAGCCCTTATCCTGAATAGCTTCATTTATTTCAAGTCGAAAATCGATTTCGGATGCAATGGCAGGGTCCGAATTTTTCCGGGCAATGAATGAATTCAATTCTTCCCCCGTTAAATTTCCATCGATAAATTCTTCGAATAACTGTGTCTTATGCATTTGTAGACTTTTTTAAGTTTTATTTTATTACACATTCCCCATACCTCGGATCACTTTTAATACTTGCTACCAGTTTCTCTTTGCACTGATGTTTTCTTTTTTTAACATATTGATCGCTCTTTAATCCCAGAATTCTTGCGATCTCTTTCAACGGTATTTTAGCGAGAAAAAGCTCAAGAATTTTCTGGCAGTTGTAACTCAATCGTTTAAAATGATCCTGGTAAAGTTTGTATCGTTCATTGAGATCATCTGCATTTAAAATTTCATCTTCTGCAAGTTCAACAAACATTACTGAATCCTCGACGAAAAGTTTATTTAATTTTTTCTTTTCGAGTTGTTTGAGCCAAAGCAATCTGCAAACAGAATATAAGTAAGTACCGAAAGAACAATTTAGTGACAGGTCGTCTTTTTTAACTTTCTGGTATATAACCATGATTGCATCCTGGTAAATATCCCGGGCGTCTTCATCAGTTCCATTGTTTTGATTTATTAAGGCTTTGATCTGATGAAAAAAGTTTTCATAAACAAAATCAAGAACTTTAGTGTCTTTTTTAAATATCCCGTCTATTATTTCTACCGCCCTTTTTTCCTGCACTATTCAAGTATTAATTCTATAATTTGTGAAAAGGTAACCCTCATTAAATAAAATTTATGGGTTTTTTGTATAAACAGTTGATTGTTAATAGCAATCTAAAACTAAAATAAAACTTTCTATTTTTCTTCATTATCAAACACAGTTGAATTTATCATTTTCATGACTTTTGATGCAAGTAGTCCTTTGCTTTAAATTTTTGTACGAAAACCTTTCAAATTAGTTCATCAATTTTACAGTAATTTATTAAAATCTTATCGAATATTTTCATTTAAAATAAATAAATCGAATTTAGTGGAAATTATGAACTCCAGATACCGTTTATTTTGGTGTTACAGAAATTGCAGTTGCCATTTTGCAGGTTATAGTTAATGATCTGAAATCCCTTTCTTTCTACAACTATATTTTTACAATGCGGACAAATTGTATTTTCTGCATTGGTACCCGGAACATTGCCGATGTAAACATAATTTAAACCTGCTGCTAATGCAATCTCCCTTGCTTTTATCAGTGTTGTAACAGGAGTGGGCGGCAACTGAAGTAGCTTATATTTAGGAAAAAACCTGCTGAAAAAAAGCGGATAATCCCTGAATCCATTGTTTGCAAGCCAATCACACATCTCAGAGATCATTCCCAGATCATCGGTCCAGTTTGGCACTACGAGGTTAGTTATTTCGAGCCATACACCCTCATCCCTGAGAATTTTCAACGTATTTAAAACGGGATCAAGTTTGCCGGCATTCAGCATTTCATAATTTTCATTGCTGAAAGACTTCAGGTCGATATTGGCAGCATCGATATATTTGCATAACTCACGCAACGGTTTTTCATTGATATAGCCCGCCGAGACAAGTACATTTTTTATTCCTTTTTCTCTTGCAATCTTTGCAGTGTCAAAACAATATTCGTAATAAGCCACCGGATCGGAATAGGTGTATGCGATCGACCTACAATTGCTTTTAATGCATTCTTCGACGACATATTTGGGCGGCAAATCATAATTTTTTGTTTTCGTAGGACTTGCCTGAGAAATTTCCCAGTTCTGGCAATTTAAACATTTCAAATTACAACCGGCAGTTGCTATTGAATAAGCCTTACTTGAGGGCAAAAAATGAAACAATGGTTTTTTTTCAATCGGATCAATGTGAACGGCGCAGGGGTTTCCATAGGCGATGCTGTATAGTTTTCCATTGATATTAGTTTTTGTTTTACACTCGCTAGTCTCCCCCTCAAGCATTTTGCATTCATTTGGACAGATCAGGCATTTCAATCCTTTGGGTGTTTCAATATAGAAACTTGCTTCAATTGTCCATTTTTCGAGTTTGTCAGTTTGTAAAGGTTCGTAATTTTCTATTGCTGATCCAAATACATCTTTAACAATGCACAGTTCGTTAAAACCGCAGGTCATGGCCCCAAGTCCGAGGGCACTTCTTTTTATAAATTCTCTTTTTGATAAGGTTTGAACCTGATTATTCATAATAATAAAAATGGGGTCGAGATTAGACCTGTAAACGAGTTTTTCTGTTGAGTAATATAAATAATCCTGTAATAATATTCACAATACCTATCATTAATGATACCTTAGTGACACCGAAATATGGTATAAGAAATGCCGTGACAACCAGTGCTCCCAATGCCGATCCTAACAATTCGGAACTATAAGAATCAGAGGCAGTGACCGAAATTCGACTTTTTCTTATTTTTGCTGTAAGAGCAAACTGTACACCAGTGAGCAAACCAATAATGAAAATCAGAATTATGAAAATAATATTTATAAACAAAAAGTTCAGTCCGAAATATCTGAGAGCTGAAATGCACAAAGGCAGCATGATTGCAAAAATCCCGATAAAATATTGGTTTAGGCTGTAACTGCTGAAATTATGGTGAATTTTTTTTATGATATAAAAAGAACCAATTGCCAAACCAACCATAAAAAATGTAATAATGATTCCCAGCATTTGAAAAACATAACCGTAAAGTACCTGGAATGCTATGATAATAATAACCTCTAATGATATGGATGAAAACCCGGTAACAAACAACCCGGTACTGAAAATATTAAACCGGAGAAGGAGAATGAAAAGCGGTAAAACCATGAATAATCCAAGGAGTAAATAATTTTCATTGAAATGGCTTAGCCATTTCTGCAACTGGAAAAGGTAAGCCGTTGGTTTAAAATCATAATTAATTTCAATATGATTGGAAATGGCATCCTCAATTAATTGGCTTTCAGATTTTATTTTATCATCATCAAGGTAGTAGTGATTAACATATTCATTCGTTATATTTTTGGAGTCGATCAATTGTGTAATGTCAAGTGAAAGATTTCCGTCCGAGGCAATGAAATAGTTTCTACCACCAGGGACGATGATGACATTTTGAAAAATCAATTTTAACGTTGAATAGACAGAGGACTGAATTTTGGCTTCTTTTGAGCTAATATAATGGTCCGTTGGTGATAGGCTGGTCGAAACAACTGCATATTTATTCAGTCTTTTTTTCAATTCTTCAAAAAATTCCACTGTATAGTATCGGTTTATTTCAGCATTATATGGATCAGGAAGGTTGATTAGTACGACATCGTATTTCGATTGTGAAGTTTTTAAAAAGAGGCGCGCATCTGTCGATATGATTTTTATTCTATCATCCTGCACCACATTTCCGGTAAAATTCTCCCCAATTTCAATCAATTCAGGATTAATTTCAAGATAATCAACTGATTTCACCGGATACTTCAAAATTTCCTTAAGCGTTCCTGAAATCCCTCCTGAAATCAACAAAACATTTTTTGGATTGATGTGCTGGCACATAGCATAATTGACATTCTCTTCATTTGCCATGGTATTGTCCGACGAAAAAAGCGGGACACCGTTTTCGTAAAAATTAAACTGGCCCTCATTTTTTGTCACCACCAGATTTCCGTAAGGAGTATTTTTTGAATAAATTATTTCCTGTCCGGGATAAAGATATTTAAGTGTTTTGAGATCAAAGTTTTCGATCAAAATGAAAATAGTCAGTGTCACGGCAAAAACAGATAATAAAAGAGGAAAAATTCTCTTTCCGGAAATGTACAATAAATGGCTTGCAGCAAGGTAATTGACCATAATCAATACAGTGAGGCTGTAAAATGTTCTGACCATTGAGAACAATAACAAATTAATCAACAAGCCGCCTATGATACCGCCTATAGCTTCCCATGAATAAACAAGGTTTACCTCATTGTCATTAACGAGATCGGAAAGCCAGATGCTGAAAATTGTAAACAACGCACCCGAAATAATGCAAAATAGTGAAAGAATCACAAATGATCCGATCGTCATTTCATTCAGACTGATCATTATACCGGGTGGGAAAATCACATGCTTTAAATAATGAATAAGAAATACAATGATCAAAGGAAGGATTCCCAGAAGTAACTGAGCAGGAATAACCAGCAGGTATTTTTCTTTTATTTTGTTAAAAAATTTGCCAAGGTATGCTCCAAGGCTTGTCAATAGCATCCAGTTTGTTAGAATAATTCCGATAACCAGCTCGTTACCATAAAAAACAGATAAAAACTCACGCAATAATATGACCTGTGTTATTATAGCAGTGAATCCTAAGACAATAATGGAAAATTTCAGGCTTTTTTCAATTCTGCTGAACATTTTCTAAATTTGTTATAACATTTCAAATGTAATTAATTTATGAGAGCTGTAAAATTTATTCGGTTCATTTTTCTCTTAGCCGTCTTTTTGTTTACGAATTGTACAGCTCAGAATCACGGAAGTGAACAAGAGAAACTAACACAGAACATTGATCGTCAGCCTCAAGTTGCCGGTCAATTCTATCCAGCCGATAAAACCTCATTGATGCAAATGCTGGATGGCTTGTTTACGAATGCCGTTCATAAAAAATTTGAAAAAGTAAAGGCTATAATAGTTCCTCATGCCGGCTATGTTTATTCAGGGTCAATTGATGCAGCCGGTTACAACCAAATCGATCGAAAGATGACCTATGACAATGTATTTATTATCGGATCAAGCCATAGGGTTTATTTTGAAGGAGCTTCAGTTTATTCAATGGGTAACTACATCACACCGCTTGGGTCAGTAAAAGTAAATACGGAATTAGCGAAGAAATTAATTCATGAAAGCAGCTATTTTTCATTTTATCCGAAGGCAGAGGAAAATGAGCATACGATTGAAGTTCAGGTTCCTTTTCTGCAATATCTTTTTCATGATAATCTTCAGATCGTTCCCATCATCCTTGGAACACAATCGCCGGAGGTTTGCAGTAAAATAGCGGAGGTTCTGAAACCATACTTTAATGGAAACAATATTTTTATAATAAGTTCCGATTTTTCGCATTATCCTTCTTATGCCGATGCTGAAAAAATAGACAAAAACACTGCTAATGCCGTTTTATCCGGTTCCCCGAAAAATATTTTTATCGGTCATTACTGGTCCGTCGAATGAAAAATATTGTTCCAAATCTCGCAACATGTGCTTGCGGATGGACATCTATACTAACATTGCTTGACATTACGCATGACGATCCTAAGCTTGAATATAAATTTGTTGCGTATAAAAACTCCGGTGATACTGGCCCGGGAGATAAAAGCAAAGTCGTCGGCTATAATTCGATAGTTGTTACAAGTATAAATTCAGCCGAGGTTGACTCTCAATTCAAACTTTCAGAAAATGATAAAAAAGAATTGTTGAAAATAGCCAGGACAACACTGAACTCGTATATCTCAGATAACAAAATTCCTGACCTTGTTACCCAGGACTATTCGAACGATATTAAAATTCCATGTGGAGCTTTTGTAACCTTAAATAAAAAGAACCAGCTTCGTGGATGTATCGGTAAGTTCGATGCTACCGAGCCATTGTACAAAGTCATCCAACAGATGACTATTGCTTCGGCAACGCAGGATCCTCGTTTTGCTCCGGTAAAAAAAAGTGAGCTCCACGATATTGAAATCGAAATTTCGGTACTTACACCGATGCAGAAAATTGACTCAACTGCACAGATCAGGCTGGGGAGGGATGGCATTTATATCAAAAAAGGAAACCGAACCGGAACGTTTCTTCCACAGGTCGCAGAGGAAACGGGATGGACACTCCAGGAATTTCTGGGCCATTGTGCCCGTGATAAAGCCGGCCTGGGTTGGGATGGATGGAAAGATGCCGATATTTATACATATCAGGCTGAAGTATTTGAAGAGAAAGAATTTGTTAACTAAGAAAGGAATACAGGAGATTAATTTTTCTAAAAAAGGAATATAGCCTGAATTAAAGCTGAATTACAGTTTATTTAGAATTCTGTTCATGCTTTCATAAACCTCTGTTGCAAGAACCTCAAGTTCAGGGTTCCCGATGTGATTCATCTGTTTTACAGGATTCATTATTGCTACTTCAATCATGTTATTTTCCTGTTCTAATAAAACCACATTACAAGGTAAAAGAGTTCCGATTTTATCGTCAGCCTGCAAGGCACGAATTGCAAGATGAGGGTTACATGTACCGAGAATAATGTATTTTTTGTAATCTGTATCCAACTTTTTCTTCAGTGTATCCTGAACATTTATTTCGGTTAAAATGCCGAAGCCTTCTTCATTCAGAAGAGCTTTAACCTGATCGAACCTATCCATAAACTCTCCGCTTACCAATTTGCTCAGATAATATTTCATAATTCTTATTGGTTTTGGGAAAATGAATTGATTTTACTGTTTAATTCAGTCTCTTTTTCCTTTAAAATGGCCAGTTCTTTTTCTTCATTTTTCGACAATCCTTTTTTTGAGGACCTGGATTCAAGTTCAATAATTCGCATCGAAATTTCATACCACTGCCTTTTTATTTTGTCAATTTTGCGCACCTGTCAAAAATAGTAAAAATTGATATTGACAATGATTTTCCCTGAAATCTTTTGGATAGAGGGTTCCTGATGAAATGAAACAGTTTGAATTCATTCTATGGCAGGAATTTAAATTTTCATAGACTAAATTTTCATTTTTGCTATTTTTTCATGAATCTGATTTACCTGCATCAGTGCCGCCGAACCGTACCAGGGATGCAATTCCATTTCAAGCACACCTGCCTGAACAGCAGGATCAGAATTCGTAAGTTCCATTGCTTCTTCGACGGATGTTACATCAAAAAGAAATATTCCCCTGATATTCGTGTCGTCAAGAAATGGACCGGCCAAAATCAATTTACCTTCATCGGCCAAACGAAATATATTATCCAAATGAGCCCGTTGAATTTTATTCTGTTCAGATGTGTCCTTGATATGGACAGTTCCCGATTTTAAAAATGCCATTACATATTGCTTCATCCCGTATTCATCGGCACCTAAATCTGCTGCAAGGGTTGAATCGTAACTGATAACATTCTTTGTTGTATCTGAAGCATCGGTTTTAACTTTTTTTTGCTGTGTACAGGCATTGAATAAAAGCAAAACTAAAATATAACCTGATATTGTTTTCATACTATATATTTTTAAATGATTTACGAATTTGTGATTATGTCGATCAGTGAAAGTTCCTCATTTGTAAACGATAAGTTTTCAAGTGATTTGATGTTTTCTTTTAATTGTGGAACGCTGCTTGCTCCAATCAGCACCGAACTGATCTCTTCCAGCCTAAGTATCCAAGCAATCGCCATTTGAGCCAGTGTCTGTCCTCTTTTTATAGCCAAATCATTCAGTTTACTTACCTTTTCTAAAACCTCACCGGTTACCTGGTCTCGTCTTAAAAATCCGGTCGGTTTAGCGGCCCTTGAATTCTCCGGAATTCCGTGAAGGTATTTATCTGATAGCAGACCTTGTGAAATTGGTGAATAAACAATACAGCCTTTATTATTTTTTTGAAGAACATCGATCAGTCCTTTTTCAATTTTTCTGCTTAGCATTGAATATTTAACCTGGTGAATTACAAAAGGAGTTTTTAGCTCATTAAAAAACCTGATAGCTGTTTGCGTTTGTTCCGGTGGATAATTTGATATCCCGACATACAACGCTTTGCCTTGTTTGACAATACTGTCGAGTGTAAACAACGTTTCTTCAAGATCAGTTTTAGGATCAAAACGATGCGAATAAAAAATATCGACATAATCAAGTTTCATTCGTTTTAACGATTGGTCAAGGCTTGATACAAGGTATTTCCGACTTCCACCATCGCCATACGGTCCATCCCACATATAATATCCCGCTTTTGTCGAAATGATGATCTCATCACGGTAGTGACTTAGTTCATTCTTGAAAATCCTTCCAAAGTTTTCTTCGGCTGAACCCGGAGGTGGCCCGTAATTATTGGCAATATCGAAGTGATTAATGCCGTTGTCGAATGCAGTCAATATGAGTTGCTTTGCGGTTTCCTGGCTGTCCCCATTTCCGAAATTATGCCACAGACCAAATGAAATTTCCGGAAGGATTAACCCGGAATTTCCACTTCTCCGGTAAGACATTTGCTGGTATCTGTTTTTTTGTGCAATATGGTTCATGTTTGAAATTGTTTTCTAAATTCATGATCGTCCTTCTTTTTTATCTACAAGTACAAAAATTTAAAAACTGGTTTTTTCTGAAATTGTAAAAATATGAAGAAATTCCAAAACCAAATGCCTGGGTAGTATCAACAAAATTTGATAAAAAAGGATTACAATGGTTTTGTAAAGAAATATTCAAGTATTAAAATGCGTTTAATAATATGACGCTCTGCGTTCTGAATTTCAACAAGATGTATATCGCAATCAGCATATTGTTTATTATTTATTCTGCCTATGTTGGCGCACGTATTTACCGTACGAATCAGAAAAGAAAACATCTGAAAGTCGGAGATACCTGTCATGTTTATTTAGGGGAAAACAGGTTTTTGGGGTATATCGAGAAAGTTAATCACGAAATCGATGTATGGGTAACAAATAAAATAATTCGGTTTACGCGGAGCCAGATATATGCTTGATTTCAGGGATGCAGGAATAGCTTAACCATAAATAAAACGATTAAAACAAGTGGAGGAAAATTCTTTTGATGCCACTAATTCATTGCAGGGTCAGAAGGAAAGTTAACCCAATAGGTATAATCTCCACCGAGCTTCCGTAAGGATTCAACCCAAAGTTCTTCTGAGTTTATTTCCATAACCTGTCGGGCTCTGATGGTTGCGACAAGCCATGAATTCCGTTTAAGTTCACCGTCAAGTTGTTTGGGAACCCAGCCGGCATAGCCCACAAAAAATTTTATATCGTCCGGTGCGATTTTCCCTAAGGTGATCAGCTCTTTCACTAATTCGATATCTCCTCCCCAGAATAATCCTTTAGAAATTTCTAAACTATTCTCAATCAAATGACCAAGTGTATGGATATAGAATAAACTGTCTGTTTTAACAGGACCTCCAAGGAATATCGGTGCATCGAATGCAGGAAAATCCTGAAGAATATCACTTAACAATAAATTTACTGGCTTGTTAAGAATTAACCCGAATGAACCATCCATGTTGTGTTCCGCAAGTAAAACAACCGACCTTTTGAAATAATAATCCATTAAAAACGGTTCTGATATCAGTATTTTTCCTTTTGCCGGTTTAACGTTGTTTGTCCTTATTTTGAGTATGTCATTAATATCAGTCATTATCAGCAATTTTTTTGTTCATTTGCAGTGAATATCTATCAATTAGAATTCTTTTATGAACTTTGCAAAAATAGTACCAATGCAAAAAAATGGTCACAAATAATTATAAAAAATACAAACAATTAACGAACGAATACAAGTACTTTGTGTATGACGGGTATTCTGTTATTGATAACATCAATTCGATGCGTATTGTTTATAAGTTTAATCTGGCTGATAAATATTTTTTCAACCCATCCATCGAATTTGTAAAGAAAAAGAACCTATTTGCCTCATTTGCAACACATGAGCTTGATGTTTTTGCTTTCAATCTTGGTATGATCGAACTGATTAGCTATTGGAAAGCCGCTTGCCCGCTTCAGATTATTGTTAAACCGTTTCATCTCCATAAGGAACAAATTGAATGGTGGAAAAAAGTTTACTTCCACGGTCTTGGTGAGTTTTTTTATATGAACAGCATACCAGTGAATGCCGACGAATTTGTAGAAATTATATCCGAATCTGATAAGCAAATGGACTTGTCAGAAAAACCTTCTGATGAAGCAAAGGTGATCGTTCCTGTCGGCGGTGGTAAAGATTCTGTTGTGACACTTGAGATGCTCAAGAAAAAAGTTAAAACCATTCCTCTGATCGTTAATCCCCGAAAGGCAAGTCTTGATTCGATTCATATTGCAGGGTTTTCAAATGAGGATTTCGTTGAAATCAAAAGGACAATTGATCCCTTACTTCTGAATCTTAATGATCAGGGCTTTTTAAACGGGCATACTCCTTTTTCCGCCCTCCTTGCATTTGTAAGTCTGATGGTGGCCTTCATGACCGGTAGCAAATACATCGCCTTATCGAACGAATCCAGTGCCAATGAACCTACCCATCCGGAAACAGGTGTAAATCACCAGTATTCAAAATCGTTTGAATTTGAACGTGATTTCAGGCATTATGTATTTTCCAATATCACCCGTAATATAAGTTATTTTAGCTTTCTCAGGCCGCTTAATGAACTTTCGATTGCACAAAAATTTTCGACATTCCCCCGGTATTTTGAAGCCTTTAAAAGCTGCAATGTGGGAAGTAAAACAGACGTTTGGTGCGGCAAGTGTCCAAAGTGTCTGTTCACCTTCATCATCCTATCTCCTTATTTGGAAAGGGAAGAACTGACCAGAATTTTTGGAAAAGATTTGCTGGATGATCCTTCTTTAATCGATTATTTTAATGAACTTACCGGAATGAGCCCAGTAAAACCATTTGAATGTGTAGGTACAATCGAAGAAGTCAACCTGGCATTGTCAAAGACCATTCAAAAATTAAAAGGGCCGCTTCCGTACCTTCTCGATAATTATAAAAAACTTTCGGAGCAATAGCCAATTCCCGTATAATGAATCGTCTGGTATAGCAATAGAACCAGACAACAACCATTTTTTGAATGCGCAATTTTTGGGTATTCTAAAATCATCGCTGAATGAATAAAAAATTGATTGAATTTTTGGGGAAAAAGAAAATTCTAATCCTTGGTTTTGGTAAGGAGGGGATTTCGACCTATAAACTTTTAATCAAATCGATACCGGCTAATCAAATTTCAATTGCCGATATGGATGAAAATTTGACCGAAAAGATTGATTTTGAAATCGATGGGAATTGCATGATCAAATTGGGGAAGAACTACCTGGAAGATTTAAATAGTTACGATGTGATCATTAAATCGCCGGGGGTACCGAATAAACTATTAACCGGAAGATGCGATCGAAAAAAAATCACTTCACAAACCGACCTGTTTTTGAAATTATTTGCTGGTCAAACCCTTGGAATCACCGGCACGAAAGGAAAAAGTACTACATCGAGCCTGGTAAAGTTTATCTTTTCAAAGCATTTTGAAGATGTTATTCTAATCGGAAATATCGGTGTTCCGCCTTTCGATTTGGTTGAAAAAATCAAACCTGATATGCAAATAGTATTCGAAATGTCATCTCACCAGCTTCAGGATATTTCGGTGTCGCCACATACCGCTGTTTTGCTAAACCTTTTTCAGGAACATTTGGATCATTATCCGAATTATTTAAGTTATCAATTGGCTAAATTCAACATTGCAAAATTTCAAAAGAGCAATGATCACTTAGTTTCAAATGCTGATGATCCAACGATTAAGGACTTAATTGAAAGCCAAAACCCTTTGTCAGATAGTTTCAAATTTTCAGCAGAAAAGCAGATAAATAAAGGTGCGTACCTTACGGCGGATGAAAAAGTTATTTTCCAATCGGAAAACGAAAAATCAGTTTTTGACTTTAGTTTAAGGAAATACCTGCCCGGACGACACAACTTAATGAACATTATGGCGGCAGTTACTTTAAGTAAAATACACGGTGTCCCTGACAAAATTATACAGGTTGCTGTGAATGAATTCCATGGATTACCTCACCGGCTTGAATTTGTTGGTAAATTTTCGGGTATTCTGTTTTATAACGATTCGATAGCCACGGTTCCTCAGGCCACTATACAGGCTGTAAATACGTTAAAAACTGTTGATACATTAATTATTGGCGGGATGGATAGAGGGGTTGATTACCATGACCTGGTTGTTTATTTATCGCAATCGGATGTTCGAACCTTATTATTCATAGGAGAGGCAGGGGAACGGATTTATAAAGAACTTTTACAGTTGAATTCGGTTCAGAGGAAAAATATTTTTCTGATGAATAATTTTGAGGAGATAAGGAAGTATGCAAAACAATATACCCGCCCGGGTAAAATTTGTCTTTTATCCCCTTCAGCCGCCAGCTACGATATGTTTAAAAATTTTGAAGAAAGGGGAAATGCCTTCAAAAGAATAGCGGAATCAATTTGATTTAAAGCAATATGAATTTCTGAACAATTTCTTATCCAGGCCTTTTAATCCTTCTTTTCTTTTGCTTTCTCTTTACTATTTTCCCCTACTTCATTTTTCTTCACTTCAGATTTCTTTGAAGCAGGCTTTTTAGCAGTCGATTTTGCTTTAACCGGGGTTTTAGCTTCTACCACAGTATTCTTTTCGGGTTTCGTTTTTGGGGCTTCCGGCTTCTTTGTTTGAATTTTAGTAGCAGTTGCTTTCTTTTTTTTAGAGCTGTTATCTGCAAGCTTGTCGGCATTGTGTTTGCTTTTTGGCCTCCTTACTCCGTAACTTCCCATTATAATTTTACCACGTTTGGTTTTTTTGTCACCTTTGCCCATAGAAGTCAGTTTTTAAAGGGTTAGTAAATTATTTTTCAGCAAAGCTATTAAATTTTCAAAAACTTTTTCTCTAATAAATCCGATCTTTTCACAGATTGTCTAAGCCAATTGAGTTTAATATCAATAATTTTATCTTCGGATAAATGCCAGTTGATATCGGATTTCCGTAAGTACCCCGAAAGATAATGAAGGCAAATAGCAGCTGAAACAGAAATATTCAAACTTTCAGTGAAGCCTACCATTGGAATTTTCACAAATTCATCCGAATGTTTTATGGCCATATCTGAAAGTCCGTTTAATTCAGTACCGAACAATAAAGCTATTTTTGAGTTCAGGTTTAAATCTTCCAACAAGCAATCATTTTCATGTGGGGTAGTTGCTATGATTCTGTAACCATTTGATTTCAAGCTTTCAATTGCAGATAGTGTGTTGTTCTCTTTCTGGTTGTAAGTGTAAAGGCTTAGCCATTTTGAAGATCCTAATGCTACATCCGGATTGACATCGTATTTATTTTGGTTTTCGATGATATGAACATCCTGTATACCGAAACAATCACAGGTTCTTAATACGGCACTTGCATTATGAGGTTGAAAAATATCCTCCAGGACAACCGTAATATAGTCTGTTCTGAACCGGATTATCCGATCGAATAATGCCAGACGTTTTGGTGTAATAAACCCACTCAGGTAGCTGGTTAACTTAATTTTTTCTTCCTTTGTCAAGGCTTTTTTCATTTTAAAATCATTGATGGCTTATCAATTTTAAGCAAATTAACAAAAAATTGGGTTTCTTTGGACTGTTTATGATCTGAATGGAAAGGCTATATTTAATGAAAACATTGTTGGAAATGAGTCCAATCAGATTGATTTATCCGGACAACTGAGTGGTTCATATATCCTGCAGGTAAAATCAGATCAGGGTATCATTAGAAAGCTTATCATTGTTGAATAGTGAATTCGCAATAATAATATTTACAAGGAGACTGTCATACGACAGCCTCTTTTGTTTTTTTATACGGGTTAAGGATTTAAAATTAAATATTGGAGTTAAATAAAAAAATATAACTTTGCGCCCAAATTTTAAGTGTCAATGGCAAAAAAGAAAGACTCAACAGAAGAACGGATCGTAGCAGTAGAGGAAGCGCTCAGTAAAACAGAACAGTTTATTGAAAACAACCAGAAGATCCTCACGTATGTTATCGGAGGCATCATTGTCATCATTTTGTTAATTTTCGGATACAATAAATTTATCCGGAATCCCCGTGAAAAAGCAGCCGCAACAGCCATGTTCAGAGCCGAATATTATTTCGATAAAGATTCGCTGAATTTAGCATTGAACGGTGATGGTGAAAATAGTGGGTTTCTACAGATCATCGACGATTACGGTTCATCCAAATCCGGTAATCTTGCACGGTATTATGCTGGTGTTTGTTATTACAAGCAGGGTGATTACGAGAAAGCGATCGACTATTTCAAAAAATTCGGCAGTAGCGACATGATTACTCCTGCTATGGCTTTAGGTGCTATCGGAGATGCATATATGCAATTGAATAAACCCGAAAAGGCAGTTCAGTATTATACTGATGCCGCTGACAAAAACTCAAATGAGTTTACTTCACCCAGTTTTTTACTGAAAGCAGGCTGGACATATGAGATTTTGGGTAATTGGGATAAAGCCCTGAGTATGTATGACAAATTAAAGAAAGATTATCCCCGTGCACGCGAAGCACGTGACATTGATAAGTATATTGCGAGGGCCAAAGCCCATTTAAAAGAAATCTGACAAAAAATATACTTTTTGAAACCTGTTCTTTACGGACAGGTTTTTTTATCGGTTCAGGCATGAAAAAAGACATAAAAATAGTTTTTATGGGAACGCCTGAATTTGCAGTTCCCAGCCTTGAAATTCTTCTTCAAAATAATTTTTATATTGATGCTGTCGTGACAGCACCTGATAAACCAGCCGGAAGAGGACAATTGCTCAGGAATTCACCTGTAAAAGAATTTGCTCTTAAAAATGGAATTCCTGTTTTGCAACCCCTCAATCTTAAATCCGAAGATTTTGTAAACAGCTTAAAAGAACTGAAACCCGATATTCAGGTTGTCGTTGCTTTCAGGATGCTGCCAAAAGTCGTTTGGGAAATTCCACCCATGGGTACATTTAATTTGCATGCCTCCCTTTTACCTCAATACCGAGGAGCTGCTCCCATTAATTGGGTTTTAATCAACGGTGAGAAAGAGACAGGTCTGACAACTTTCTTTATCGATGAACAGATTGATACTGGCAAAATCATGTTTCAGGAAAAAATCACTATCGGTGATAATGAAACAGCAGGCGATTTGCATGATCGCATGATGAAATTAGGGGCCCGGCTCGTGCTAAATACAGTCGAAGCCATCTTAAATAAGACTACAGAGCCGGTAAGCCAAAATCTTGTACAGGATGTATCTGCAAGCTTAAAAACAGCCCCACGTCTTACAAAAGAGAATTGCAGAATTGACTGGAATAAAGCTGCACATGAAATTCATAATCTGGTGAGAGGATTGAGCCCATACCCAACCGCATATACTGTTCTGTTATCCCCAAATGGTAAAAAATACCTGGTAAAGCTTTACAAGACCAGACCGATTGAAAAGGTTGAATTCCCTGGTGTGAGTGAAAATCCAGGCACAGTTCTTACTGAAGGTAAAACCCAGCTTATGGTTTTATGCCAAAAAGGATTACTAGAAATCGATGAATTGCAACTTGAAGGAAGGCGCAGAATGAAAACCGGAGATTTTTTAAGGGGCTTTCCGATCGACAACACTTTTTTGTTCCAATAGCAATTTATTTGGAGGCCTAATATTTATATGTAACCCATATAAATATTTCTATAAACCCCATAAATAAAGACGTTCAGGGTCGAAGTTATTAACAAAACCTCTAAATTATTAACAAAATCAAGGGTTTTAGCGTTTTTGACTTGCTTTTTCATAAGAATAGCGTATATTTGCAGCGTATTAACCATTTAAATTTTGATATAATGAATAAAGCAGAATTAATTGACGCAATGGCAGCAGATGCTAAATTAACAAAAGCAGATGCTAAGAGGGCTTTGGATGCATTCATTGGTGCTACTTCAAAGGCTCTGAAAAAAGGCGACAGGGTCGCTTTAGTTGGTTTCGGTTCATTCTCTGTTGCAAAACGTGCAGCACGGACCGGAAGAAATCCTCAAACCGGTAAAGAAATTAAAATTGCAGCTAAAAAGGTTGTTAAATTTAAAGCCGGTAGTGATTTAACTGGCGTAGTTAAATAAATTATTTTTTAAAACACGATGAATCCCGGAAAATCATTCCGGGATTTTTTTTTAAATTAACCTTTGAATGGCTTCCTTTTTCAATAAATATCGATATGGGAGGAAGGCGTCCTCACCTGAATATAAAACACCTATCCTCGGCCCAATGGAAATGTCCTGGTCAGTCACCCTAATGCCATGGTCTTCAACCCATATCCTGTTTCCCTCAAGATTTTCACCCGTATAATCAACCGTTATCCCTAATGCCTTCGATAATTTTCCCGGACCATCCGAAAAGCCGTTTGAACTGAACCTCTTTTTCAACCTGTTTTCCATGAAAGTAATACCATTTAAAGGATTGATGCCACGTAAAAGCACTGCATGAGGAACATCTTTTTGGTTTGTAACAAAATTGAATAAATGATGCACTCCGTAACATAAATAAATGTAAGCCACCCCACCTGTCGAATACATAATCTCTGTTCGTATTGTGCGACGGTTATTGTATGCATGCGATGCCTTATCGGTCACTCCGGCATATGCTTCTGTTTCGGTGATAATACCTGAAGTAATATCGCCATTGAACCGTGTATAGATGACCTTTCCGATCAATTCCTTTGCAATTTGAGTGACGGATTCCCGGGTATAAAATTTCTGTGTCAGTTTCATGATTTTAAGCTGAAACCAAATATTTGTATTTTTGGCTTTCTGTTTTTTTTGATGACAAAGATAAACTACTTATGAGAAAATCCGGACTTCCTGTGTTGTTGCTATTCCTCCTGTTTTTTCAAACCATTGGTTTTTCTAAAGTCGTTTCGGAGAGTAAAGCCAAAACCGTTGCTGAAAATTTTCTTTACGAACATATAAATTCGGCTTCAACTCTGCATTTTATTAAAAGCTTTTCGGTTTCCCAACAGAATTTGCCGTTATACTATGTTTTTATTGCCGAAAATGGGTTCATCCTCATATCTGCGAATGATGCTTTTTTTCCTGTTATGGGTTATGGAAAAAATCAACCGGAAGATGCCAGTGATTTTCCACCCCAGTTTAAGTTTTGGATGCTGCAATATCAGCGGCAGATTACACAGGTTGTTAAAGCAAATACAACAATATCAAAAAAAATTAAAAAAGCCTGGGATAAATATTCCGCTAAGTCTTTTATTCCAGGTAATAATTATACTCAAGTAGAACCATTGATCCACACAAAATGGAGCCAGGATTGTTTTTATAACGATATGTTTCCGGCCGATACAAATGGCCCATGTGATCATGTTTGGGTTGGTTGTGTAGCTACGGCCATGGGGCAACTGATGAAATATTATAATTTTCCTAAAAACGGTTCAGGAACACATTCCTACTCCACTCCTTATGGAATACTTTCAGCTGATTTCGGTAGTACATTTTATAACTGGACCATTATGAACTACCATGTTACCGGTGAAGATAATGCCGTTGCCGAACTTCTATTCCATTGTGCCATTAGTGTGGATTCACAGATTTTCCCTTATGGAACTGGTGCATGGGATTTTGATGCCCGTGACGCGTTTGTCAATTATTTCGGGTATCAGAGTGATGCTCAGTTCATATGGAGGGACAGCTACTCCGGTGACTGGAAGGCGTTGTTGCGTTCAGAACTTGACCAGCATCGCCCGATAATTTATGGTGGAGTCGATAACACTACTGATGCAGGTCATACCTTTATTTGTGATGGCTATCAGGATACTGATTTTTTCCATTTCAACTGGGGATGGAACGGTAGCTACGATGGATATTATTACATCGATACATTGACTGCGGGAGGGAATACATTCGACATTCAGCATGACGCTATTGTTAATTTACGACCTGTATTACCAGAAATTATCGATTTCAATCCTCCGGAAAACCTTACTGGGACTGCTAATGCAAACAATGTGTTCCTCACCTGGGACGCGGCCACTTATCCCGGAACTTTAGAATTGTTAGGCTATAATGTATATCGGAATAATATTTTGATTAATCCCGCTATCATAAACAGCACTGAATACAACGATACAGGTGTTCCACCGGGAGTTCATCAGTATAAAGTCAAACCTGTTTATATTGGTGAAGAGCCGGATATTTTTGCGAGTACCGAAGTTACAGTTGAGGGAAACGGTATTGCTGATCAGCTGGCTGCAAACTTTGAAATTTATCCAAACCCTGTTTCTGACTTTTTAACCATAAATCCAAAAATATGGAATGATAAAATAACGTCAGTTTCTGTATTGAATCAGTCCGGAGCCTCGGTTTATAAAGCCGGTACCGGAGCAATTATGGACAATCCGTTCAAGATTGATTTGTCTGCTTTTGCCTCAGGTATTTATATTCTGAGAATTACTGCCAGTTCAGGGATTTACTCCGATAAATTAGTTATTAATCATTGAATCGGTTCGCATTAAAGTAATCGTGCTTTTCATCTTCTTTTCTATCTTTGCAACGCTTTACAAAATCTAAAAAATTATTTTTAAAGGTCGAGTATATATGGAATTAACAGAACAGGAAATTGTACGAAGGCAGGCGCTGCAGGAACTTGAAAAACTTGGTGTCAATCCCTATCCGGCTGAAATGTTTGACGTCAATGCGTCAGTAGCCGAAATTCAAAAGAATTTTACAGCGAAGGCAGCGATGTATCAAAATGTAAGTTTAGCCGGAAGAATAATGCAGCGGAGGATAATGGGCGCTGCTTCTTTTGCGGAAATTCAGGATGCAACGGGGAAAATACAATTGTACTTCAAGCGCGACGACATTTGCGAAGGTGAGGATAAAACGATGTACAACATCGTATTCAAGCGACTCTTGGATATTGGTGATATTATCGGTGTGAGGGGTTATGTGTTTACAACCCAAATGGGGGAGATTACAATCCACATTAAAGAATTTAAACTGCTGAGTAAGTCGCTTAAAGTGCTCCCTGTTGTCAAAGAAAAGGAAGACAAAGTGTGGGATGCATTTACCGATCCCGAAATGCGTTATCGCCAGCGATATCTTGATCTGATCGTAAACCCGAAAGTGAAAAATATTTTTGTTCAGCGGGCCAAACTGATAAATTCCATGCGTTCGTACCTAAACGAAAAGGGGTATCTTGAAGTCGAAACGCCCGTTTTGCAACCTTTGTATGGTGGAGCTGCAGCACGTCCTTTCAAGACATATCATAATTCGCTCGATATGACACTATACCTGAGAATTGCCAACGAACTTTACCTGAAACGGCTGATCGTCGGTGGTTTTGATGGCGTGTATGAGTTCTCAAAAGACTTTAGGAACGAGGGTATGGACCGCTTTCATAATCCTGAATTCACACAAATGGAACTTTATGTTGCGTATAAGGATTATGAATGGATGATGGATCTTGTAGAAGAAATGACCGAGCGAATCACCCTTGAAATCAACGGAACTACAAAGGTAAAAGCTGGGGAAAAGGAGATCGATTTTAAAAGGCCCTGGAAAAGGTATACGATGTACGAAGCGATTAAGGAGTATACAACAATTGATATTTCTGAAATGGATGAAGAGCAGCTAACAGAAGTGGCTAAAAATGTCGGAATTGATGTTGATCCTTCTATGGGTAAAGGTAAACTGATCGATGAAATATTTGGTGAAACCGTTGAACCGAATTTAATACAACCTACTTTTATTACTGATTATCCGGTCGAAATGTCGCCCCTTGCAAAAATGCATCGAAGCAAACCAGGGCTTGTTGAGCGTTTTGAAGCCATCTGCAACGGGAAAGAAATCTGTAACTCATTTACTGAATTGAACGATCCCATCGACCAGCGCAAACGTTTTGAAGAACAACTCGAACTTGGAAAACGTGGTGATATGGAATCGATGGTGTTGGACGAAGATTTTCTCCGGGCTCTGGAATACGGTATGCCACCGACAGCCGGTTTAGGGATTGGTATTGATCGGTTGGTTATGATCCTCACAGACCAGCCTTCTATTCAGGATGTTATTTTCTTTCCTCAAATGCGTGCTGAAAAAAGAGCCGAAACTTCATCCGATGATGACTTTGCAAAACTTGGAATTCAGCCGGAATGGATTCCGGTGATCAAAAAAACAGGTATTAAAACAATTGCGGAGTTAAAACAAGTTAATCCGAATAAATTGATAAATGATTTGAGCGGTTTGCGAAAAAAACTAAAGCTTGAAATACCAGCATTGAAAATTGAAGAAGTGTTAGCCTGGTTCGAAAAGATGGAATAAAAAAATCAGGTTCTTTTTAAAGTATTCCAAAAAGTTTCGGTCAACTCTCAAAATCCTTATATTCGTTTAATTCTCGTCAGGAAATTTATCTGGTTTTGCAAACGTAGGATTATGGATAAAAGCAGTGTCGGATAACGTCAGTAAAAATGCTTTCAGATTTTCTTTTTCATTTGGTGTAAGCTGAACACCGCCATTTGCCACATGATGCATAAGCGGATGAATGTATGGCGACCAGATAATGTGGCTGTTATAAAAATTGATCACTTCATCCAGCGTATTGAAACGTCCGTCATGCATGAAGGGTGTTCTGAATTCTATGTTCCGAAGAGTGGGGGCTTTGTATGCTCCAAGATCTCTTTCAATACCGGTTACGGAATAGCGGTCGTAAGGATCGGTAAAAATGCTGTCTTTTCCATTATTGTAAAAAAGGTTGGTCGTAAATAAAGGATTGCCATCTCCACCGTGGCAGTGAAAACAATCAGCACCTTCTTCGGTAGTAAAAAGTACGAATCCTTTAAGTTCGGCAGATGATAGCTGTTCCTCGCCCCGAAGGTAACGGTCAAATTTTGAATCTGCAGAAATCAACGTTCTGACAAATTGTGCAATGGCCTTTGCAATTCTGTCTACAGTAACATCTTTTGATCCAAAAGCTTTCTCAAATAGTTCAGGATAACCTGTAATGGAAGAAATTGCCAGTTCAACTTTTTCATCTGAACTGTTGAATTCATTTGGATCCTTAATGACCCCCAGTACAATATCTTCAATTGATGCTGCACTGCCATTCCAGGTATAGGTCCCTGGATTCCAGACCAGGTTAATGAGCGGCAACATGGCGTGATGGGTTGGTGTCCCGTCTATTCCAATAGGATAGGGGCGGGGAGCACCGATTGTAAATGAATTTTCCTGTATATGGCAGGAAGCACAACACATATACTTCCCTTCATCAGCCCTTCCGGCAAGCCTGTCATCGTAAAACAGATAACGTCCAAGTTCGATCCCTTCCACCGTCATTGGGTTATTTGGAGGGATGTTTAATTTTGTTGGAAACCTGTAAGGTATTGAAATGGTATAGGGAGTCGCCTGATATATCGGAGAAAGATCGGCCTCTGTATTTTTTTTACATGATATTAAAGAGAAGCCTGCAAACAAAATGCTGTATAAAAAAAATTTCTTCATTTGAGTCGTTTCAAACCCGCTTTCCAGAGCGAGTTAATCGAGTCTGATATAACCGTATATTCGATCGTCATTGAAGTATCAGTTATACTTCCGCTGCCTTGCAACGTCCATGAAAAAAGAGAATCGTTTACAATTTGATAGGGTAAAACAATGACAGTATCAGCAACATCGGTATAAACCGGTTGGCCAAAATTACACGCAAAATCGTCAAAGATCAGCCGTTTATTTACGGTCGAATCGAAAGTTATAAAAATTTCATAATCGCAAATCGAATTTTCCGGATACTGCTGGGTTTCGGTCAAATTATAATAGCCTGCATACACATCCCCTTCATTGTAGACAAATACCCTTCTTTCCAAAGGTTTTGCTTCATTACCTGCTTTATCGACTACTTTGTATGTCACGGTATACTCTCCGACTTTATTTATATTTACGGTGTTATCGACAAAAATATTTTTAGTAATTGTTCCGTCTGTTTCATCGATCGCAGTGGCTCCCTGGTCGGTATAGGGTTCGTTCAGCACATGGCCGACTGAATCATTCCCGGTCAATTTCAGAATCGGTGGTACATCATCACTCTGACTGCAGGAAAAAACCATCAGCGTGATTCCGCAAAGGATAAATATGAATATTATTTTAGATGACATTATTCTGTAATATCAATAGTAAAAACGTTGAATCCATTTTCTTTAGCAACCTGCATTGCTTCCTGGTTTTGCATTATATAACCACCCCAAACATCAAAATCAAACACATTTGGTTCTTCAAACCACTTTTCAACATTCATTGTCAGCCGGATCATTTTATTTTCTCCCTTTGTAAGAGTAAATCCTGAACCCGGCAAAGATACACGGAAATAGTTTTGAACAAATGAAGTAATTGAATCAGGATAACTGTAATAAATCTGTCCGATCCCCAGATGAAAGTCGAAAGGTGTTGTTTCTGTGGTTTGACCATTTGCCAGCCATTTCCCGTTCAGTTTCATATAATGGTAACCTCCTCCAAGGAACTCAGGCCAGAACATATCGCGTTCGGGAGGATTTACAAACATATAGGAAATGTTTTCATCCTGAGGTATTCCAAATATAAATGCGATTGAGTCGTATGTACCGGCAGGAATATTATCATAAACCTCCCATTTCCAGGTAGAAGGTATATTTGTGTCAACATAATTGATGTCTTTCCAATCTTTTATCTTTACATCTGAACCGTCATCTTTATACAAAACAACATTGGAAATAAAATACTGAATCTCAGTTATCAGATAAGGATTGCCTGCAGCATTCACATAATTAAGTGTGTCGAAAATAATATCGTTTCCATCGATTTTATGAACGAATTGTATGGTAATTTTACCTGTGTTATCTGTATTTTGCTCTGATTCAGACTTTTTACATGAGCTTACGACAAGAACAGAAAATATGAGAAATGAAATGATTGCAAAAATCCGGGCATATTTAATAGGGAACAGTGCCTGAAACGGTGATATATTTACCTGGTTCATTTTTACTTGATCCTTGTTTGTATACTTTTCCATCTGTTATAATTTGAACACTTACTGATGAAGATGAGTCCTGATAGATTGCAGAAATATAGACAATGTCACCTTTATTCGCTTCAAATGAATATTCCCATTTATCTGCTAAACTTTCAAATTCGGTATTTACAGTCTGTATATTTTGATTTCCATCGCTAAAAAGAATCTCCATTTCTGATAATGCATTACTTACTTTGTAGGTTACACTTACATTCCCTTTTTCCTTATCGCACGATAAAATAATCAATGAAACTGCAAATATAATTAGTAACTTTTTCATGTTCCTTTTATTATCAGATTTTAAAGGATAAGTTTAAATAAAATATACGTCCGGGCTCAAAATAATTTGCCGTGCTTCCAACAATGTTCCTGTTCAGATGCTCATAATAGGCTTTGTTGAAAATATTATTCACCCCGCCGCTAACGGTCAGGTATTTATTGTAAATAAAATTAAAAGAAACAGTAGTCACAATAAAACCGGGTGTTTTCTTTTCGTAGAAAGCTTCAGAAACATGACTTTGGGCAGCTACCATTCGTACACTTGCTTTAGGAACAAACTTACCCTTAAAAAAATTATAATGAAACATAATGGTCGATTCAAATGGCGGAATCTCCGTGAGGGCATCATGATGAACGGTAATATTATCAACTACTTCACCCTGCTGGTTCAAAATGTATTTCGTCACTTCATCTATTGTTCCATAAGTCCAGGAAGCCTGGATTTCTGCTACGAAAGGATCTCTGAGTGGGGTTGAGTATAATAATTCAAATCCCGTAAGTCTTGCGTTTCCAGCATTAACAAATTGCTTTACTCCCAAAACTCCTGCAGTAAGGGGTTTTTGTTGTATTGGGGCTAATTGTTTACCTGTAATATAGTTGTTCACAATAGCGTAAAATCCGTTTAATTGGAATAATCCGAACCGATCATTAATATACTTGAAAGTCAGATCAACCTGATTATTTGTCTCAGGCTTCAATTGTGGATTTCCCAGATAATCAAAATTATCGTATCCGATCGGAAGCAGGATGATATACCGTTCGGTAATATCCGGACTTCTGACACCTCTTCCGATAGCAACCGAGACAGAAAAATCGTTTTTAATATGTTTGGTTAATCCAACACTGAAACTGTAATTGGTGTAGTTCGATTTAATAGAATCGATTCCATAATTATATATAGTTACCATCTGGCCTTCTTTATTTTTATTCCTGATTAGAATTTCGTCCGACATGGCTACATTAAAATCTATCCGCATAGCTCCGATAAATTCCAGGGAATTATTTACACCACTGAATTCTGCAAATATTCCTGTATTATTTATTAATGCATTGTTCCAAAGTTGTTCATTTTTTATCGGAAGTCCAGGTTGAAGAATCATATATTTCGTCCGCCTCCCATCTTTGGCAGTTTGTTCAAAATCAGCCCCGGCATCTAATGATAATGACTCCGATAGTTTGAAATCTGTTTCTATTCTGCCTCCCTGATCAATCGCTTTAATATTTGACACTGCCACAACAGTATCGGAAAACGGCCTGTTTTTATTATCCATTTCATGCTTTACATCAGACCTGTATAATTTGATCTTCAGATTTTTTAAGGATGATTTTATTTCTTTAATATTATAGTCTAGTGAATATAATTGGGTCTCATCCTTTCGTTCATCCATCGGAAGTGTCGGGAACAATATATTTTCGCCCACTGATTTTTCATAACCTGCAGTAATTGTATGATTTTTAAATGGCTGTAGTCCAAGTTCCCCAGTATAATTGTATTTTGAAAATCCTGATTTAACTTCATTTCCGTTACCATCTTTATAATTACCATAATCCTTTCTTCCACCAGTAAGATTGAAAAATCCTGTCCGATTTCCGCCATATAAACTGATCTGTTCATTGTTACCATTCCAGTTTGTTTCGTAACCCTTCACACCTTCAACCTTGAGAAAGGCATTATCGGAAAATTCATGATTCAGAGTCTTCATGTTGATTACACCACCCATTACAGGACCGTATTTCAGAGCATAAGGACCTTTAATTATTTCAATTGATTCAAGATTGTTTAAATTAACATGTGCACTTGCAGGGTCCATCCTGTTCGGGCAACCTCCCTCAATCTTCTGCCCATTATTGATTTGAACATTTAGCTGGCTGAATTTAAAACCTCTGATAACAGGATCAATTGAACTCCCTCCCTTTCTAATCCCGGAAACGTTATTCGATCCTCTTAGGAAATCTCCAACATCTCTTGCCGTCCCTCCATCAATCTGCGATTTAATAATTTTTGTTTCAATATAGGGCAGTTTGCTGATTCGTAAATTTTTTTCTCGTTGATCTTCGATGATAATTTCATTTAATTGTTCAATTTTCGGTACGAGGAAAATATGAAGGTCCTTCACTTCTCCTTTTTTCAAAACCACTTTTATTGTTTGCTCAAAGTAACCAATATGTTTTATTTTAATGACGTATTTGTGAAAGTTTAAACCTGTAAACTCGAAGTATCCACTATTTTCGGTTGTAACACCCTCACCGGTTTCAGTATTAATAACCTCACAGTTTTCGATGGGTTTGGATGTTTCTGAATCGAATATCTTTCCTTTAATCACAGAACTATTTTGGGCCATTAGTGATGAAATGGAAATTATGAGGATACCCAGAACAATAAATTTAAACATACAATTTAAAAGATTATATATTCATTTTAGGACCATACAAAAATATTAAAAAAAATATGAATCTTTTCTGATAAAACAGCGTAAGAGTGAGTCACGTTAGTTTAAAATTGTATATGCATTATGATAAAAACTACATTAAAAGTACTACTGTTCTCACTCGTTTTCTTTTGCTTCAGTATTGTGTCAAGGGCTGATTTGCCGCCAGATCCTGGCACTGGTGGACCGGGTACAGGTGGTGTACCTGTGGGTGGAGGTTCATCCCTTGGTGGTAGTTTAATAATCCTGTTATCCCTCGGGATTACATACGGTTCGTATAAAATCTACAAAAGCTGGAGCCCGGTTGTGGAATAATAATTCAAACAACCTTTAATAATTGATATGTTTTGGGCCTTATCCTGCAAGGGATATGTTCTGATTTTTCCCAGTGATCAGTTGCCTTTCAGGAGGTAATTTCCTCTATTTCCCCAAAATATTATTGAAGGGAATATTTCTTCCCATTTTATTCCTCTCATATTTTCATACAGCCCTATAAGTATAATATCTAATTTTATAGCGTCGTTTATAATTATTAAGGTTAACTGAGGTATGAGCTACATCAAATTTGAAAAAAAACAACTGATCAATCTTGAATTTTCCCTTCAGCGTGAATTACTGAGAGCCAATGGAACTGGTTCGTATGCAAGTACAACCCTTGCCGGATGCAATATCAGAAAATATCACGGGTTATTGGTTACGCTTCAACCCCAGATAGATAATCAACATCATGTCCTTTTATCCTCTATTGATGAGACTATAATTCAGCAAAACCACGAGTTCAATCTCGGACTTCACAAATATGCCGGTGATTTTTATGAACCGGGGGGACACAAATACATACAAAGCTTTGAAGCGGAACCTGTGCCCCGGATCGTTTATAAAGTTGGCGGAATGGTATTGAATAAGGACAGGATTTTTGCTTTTAACGATGATCGGATTCTTATCAGGTATACGCTTGTAAATGCGCATATGCCAACAATTCTTAGGTTCAGGCCATTCCTTGCTTTCCGCAATGTCCATTCGCTAAGCAGAAAAAATAATGATGCAGATACCTCGTACACACCTGTAAAAAATGGCATCAGTGTTAAAATGTACCCCATTTATTCTCCGTTGTTTATCCAGTTTTCGAAAAAAGTAGATTACATGCATGATCCGCAATGGTACTACGGAATCGAATATTCGAAAGAAATTACAAGAGGTTATGAATACAAAGAGGATTTGCTCGTCCCAGGTCATTTTGATATTGCAATAGATGTCGGCGAGACAATACTGATTTCAGCCGGACTTAATGAAATTGAACCTGCCAAACTGAAAAATCTTTTCATTCAGGAAGTAAAAAAAATTACGCCCAGAGATAGTTTCGAAAATTGTTTAAAAAATGCCGCTGCCCAGTTTTTTGTACGAAAAAATAACCAGATTGAGATGATTGCCGGTTATCATTGGTTTGCCATTAGTGGTCGTGATACATTTGTTGCTTTGCCGGGACTTACACTTTTGGATGGAAATTCGGATTTGTTCCTGAAAACAACGGATACAATGGTCGAATTGATGCAGGGGCCATTTTTCCCAAACAACAGGATTGGCAATGAATATCTCTACAATTCAGTGGATGCACCATTATGGTTCTTTTGGGCTTTGCAGCAATATTTGGTTTATATTAAAGATCCACAAGTGATCTGGAAAAAGTACAAGTCAGTAATGACAAAAATTTTGGATGAATTTAGCCAAGGGACATTATTTAATATATATATGCAGGAAGATGGTCTTTTGCATGCCGGCGGTGAGAATGATGTACTGACATGGATGAATGTCAAAATAGATGATAAACCACTTATAAACAGGAATGGATTGGCTGTTGAGATCAATGCTCTGTGGTACAATGCGATTTGCTTTTTCGTTGAACTGGCAACTGAGTTTAGAGATAAAAAGCTGGCTGGCAGATGGAAAAAGATTGCCGATAAAGTTAAATCTGCTTTTGTAACCACTTTTTGGGATGAAGAAAAGGGCTATCTGGCTGATGTGGTCAGAAATGATACAAAAGATTTCACTATACGGCCAAACCAGGTTATTGCCACTTCTTTGCCTTACAGTCCGCTTTCGGATGAAATAAAACATAGTGTACTGCATCTTGTTGAAGCAGAATTGCTGACGCCGCGAGGACTGCGAACTCTGACACCCAAAAATCCGGATTATAAAGGAGTTTATCGTGGAAATATGATGCAACGGGATCATGCTTATCATCAGGGTTCTGCTTTTCCATGGTTATTCGGTCAGTTTGCCGATGCATATTTACAGATACATGGCGAAAGTGGTCTGTCCCACATAAAAAAAATATTTGCAGGTTTTGAAGAAGAAATGTTTATTGCGGGCATTGGAACCGTTTCCGAACTTTTTTATGGCGATCCACCTCACAGGGGTAAAGGAGCCATTTCACAAGCCTGGAATGTTGCTGAGTTACTCAGGGTGAATGACTTGATTAAAAAATACGAACAAAAAACCAATAAAAGACGATGAGAGTATTAATGTTTGGATGGGAATTCCCGCCTCACATTACCGGGGGACTTGGTACGGCCTGCTATGGAATGACAAAAGCACTCCTGAAACAGGGAGTAGAAGTTTTGTTTGTCGTTCCAAAAGCATACGGCGATGAGGACCAGCAGGCTGTGCGTTTGATCAATGCAAGCGATGTGTCGATTGATACTGAAGACACTGAATTTGTTCAGTTTGCCCGGAATCTCACTTACCTTGAAGTTGGTTCCAATCTTCTTCCATATCTTGATCCGGAAGAGTTTGAGAAATTATCTACTGAAACTAAAATGGAAAGCGAACTCAGAAAAAAATCTGTGTTCGGAAGAAAATTTGAATTTTCCGGCAAGTACGGCCTAAACCTGATGGAAGAAGTATCGCGATATGCGCTTGTAGCCGGTGAAATTGCTGCTAAGTACAATTTTGATATTATCCATGCTCACGATTGGCTGACTTATTATGCAGGAATTGCAGCGAAAAGAATCAGTGGCAAACCGCTGGTCGTTCATATTCATGCGACCGAATTCGACCGAACAGGTGAATTTATAAATGATATCGTTTATAATATTGAACGAACAGGCATGTCAGTGGCTGACAGGGTTATAGCCGTTAGCAACCTGACCAGGCAAATTGTTATCAATCGCTATGGAATTCCGGCTGAAAAGGTTTTTACAGTTCATAATGCAATCGATCCGGTGGATAAACCGGAAATATTGCAGATAAAAAAGGCTCTGAAAGAAAAAGTCGTTACGTTTTTAGGACGGATCACTTTTCAGAAGGGACCAGAATATTTTATTGAAGTAGCCTATAAAATTCTTGAAAGAGACCGTAATGTCCGCTTTGTGATGGCTGGCTCTGGCGATATGCTGAACAACATGATCCGCAGGGTAGCCCGATTGAAAATCGCTGACCGTTTTCACTTCACCGGGTTTCTTCAGGGGACTGACGTTGATCATATGTTTGCACTGAGCGATGTATTTGTGATGCCATCGGTTTCCGAACCTTTCGGGCTGGTTCCACTTGAGGCTATGCGAACCAATGTCCCCGTCATTGTTTCAAGACAATCGGGGGTTGCTGAAATCCTTAAGCATGCAATCAAAGTTGATTTTTGGGATGTGAACGGAATGGCCGATGCTATTTGGGGCCTATTGCATTACAGTGCGGTTTCCAAAATTTTTATAAAATACGGTAAAGAAGAAGTTGATAATTTGAAATGGGATAATGCAGCCGTAAAAATTATGGATGTATACAGAAGTCTTCCGGTTGTTTAACCCTTTAAAATGAATTATGAAAGATAGTAAAGTGAGTAAGTTTGTGAAATTTGAAATTAATCCGTCATGAGATCAATTTGCTTATATTTCCAGGTACATCAGCCTCTACGGCTGCGGACCTACCGCTTTTTCGATATGGGTGTAAACCATTATTACTATGATGATTTTCAAAATAAGTCCATTGTTCAGCGCATCTCGAAAAACTGTTACCTTCCTGCCAATGCAATGATGCTTAATCTGATAAAAAAGTACGGAAAATCTTTCAATATTGCGTTTTCCATTTCAGGTCTTGCAATTGAACAGTTTGAAAACTTTGCCCCTGAAGTGCTGGAAAGCTTTAAAAAGTTGGCAAAAACGGGTAACGTAGAGTTCTTGTCCGAAACCTATGCGCATTCCCTTGTTTCCCTCATAAATAAGAATGAATTTTCCAGACAGGTTGCAAAACACAGTAAAAAGATCGAAGATCTCTTCGGACAGAAACCGGTGACATTCAGGAATACGGAGCTAATTTATTCGGATGAGATCGGGGAAATGGTTGCCGAAATGGGGTTTAATACAATGCTTACCGAAGGTCCGAAACACATTTTGGGTTGGAAAAGCCCGAACTATTTGTATAATCATGCCAATAATCCAAACCTTAAGCTATTGTTGAAGAATTTCAGGCTAAGTGATGACATTGCGTTCCGGTTTTCAAATGAAAGCTGGGGCGAATGGCCACTGACTGCGGAAAAGTATACATCCTGGTTGAAAAAGACAGATAAGAAACAGCAGGTTATTAACCTGTTTATGGATTATGAAACATTTGGCGAGCATCAATGGGCTGGGACAGGTATTTTCAATTTTATGACTGCTTTACCGGGATATGTATTAAAGGAGACCGATTTTGTTTTTGAAAAACCTAATGATATTGCTGAAAAGCTGAAATCTATGGGTGAAATTTATGTCAATTCGCCGATTTCATGGGCAGATGAGGAACGGGACCTGACAGCATGGCTGGGAAACGAAATGCAGGATGAAGCGTTTGATAAACTCTATTCGCTGGAAAACAAAATTGAAAATTGTGATGATGAAGACATTTGCCGCGACTGGAAATTCTTGCAGTCAAGCGATCATTTTTACTATATGTGCACCAAATGGTTCTCTGACGGGGATGTACATCGTTATTTTAATCCCTACCCATCACCTTATGAAGCTTTTATTAATTATATGAATGTGCTTTCTGATTTTACATTAAGAGTAAATGAGTATTTTTCTAATAACAATCATACGATGAATACAGCAGATAAAATTGAAGATTTTGCCAGTAAATTTAAAGAGAAAGCTTCGGATGCAGGCAGGAAGGCTCAGCAAAAAGCCAGTGAAAAATGGGATGATGTGAAGGATTATACTCTCGATGATATCGTTAAAATGTCGAATGCGAAGGTGAAGGAATTTATCAAAAAGGTCGATCTGGATGACCTGGCAAAAGTGATGAAAAATGCCGGGGATGAAGTACGGGACAAAATAATCCCCAACATGACTAAAGCAGCGAAAACACAATTTGAGAAGCTGGAAAAAGAAGTAAAAAAAGTAAAGAAAACCGATATTAAAAAGTTTACCGATAAACTCGAGAAAGAACTGCGGAATATCTGGGAAAAAAAATGATTCAGTGTCCGTGGATTTCATACCACATCCGGATTAACCAATAAAGAAGCCATATTCCGGCTAAAGAATACAAACTTATTTTACGGAATCGAGGAGCAATCCTTACGTTTACATTTTTTCCTGTAATGGCTTCAAAACCATAGACAATCGCAATAAGTAAAAATCCCAGCAGAAAAAAAGGTCCCAGTAAGTGAAAACCAAATGCTTCACGAAAATGAAACATTGTGGTCGAGTGGAATGAACGTGTTAGGCCACAGCCCGGACAGCTTAATCCGGTGATATGCTGAAATGCACAATCAGTAATCGTTTCGCTTCCCTGCCGGTAAAAAACTGCTGCTATGATAATCGCTACTAACAGCAGGGCAACGGACCCTTTAATTATCCGTTGGTCGGTATGAAGCCTCAGTGGATTCATCCATTGTTCTCCTAAATTTCTGTAGAAGCAATTTCTTCTGCTTTTGGAAACAAATGAAATTCCGCTCCGAATTGTTCAAGAAATTCAACACTAAAAGCCCGGTAAGTATATGATATGGGTAATAGCAATACAGAACCGATATAGGGCAGTATCAGGATCAAAAAACCGATGCAACATGTCATTAGCCCAAAAAGTACGATACAAATACCTACTGCAATTGCAAGGACAAAAATAAACAGGCCGTAGACAACGAATGACCACAGATGCCTTGATAATAAAGGCAAAAACCGAAACCACGCACGTGTTGTTGTGATCCTGTATTTAAACATGATAGGGACAACAAAATCACTGAGAAAAAGAGAGATATATCCGGTAACAACGATCACAATGAGGAATTGAAGAATCAAAGCCATGATGATCAGAATTTTAGTGGGGATTGAATAATACCCGTAAAATATTCTGTAAATAAAAACAAAACTAAAGATGATAAGGAAGCTGAATATAACAAAAAGGATAATACCAAATATCATGCGCCAGATGAACAGCGAATTTCCTTCTTTACTGTACTCTTTCCAGGGTTTGCTTACTTCAGCCTTGTCATTAACGACGTTGCTCAGAAACATGAATTTCCCGCGTGAACTCAACCATGTAAATACAATGAAAAGGGCAATTAAAAAAACAAGTCCAAACAGGATAAGCGCAAACCATAAAGGGTGACTGTTAAGCCAGTCCCAGGCAAGATAGGGGAAATTCAAAATATCATTCAAACCAGTGTGAGACTCTTCAAACCGATTTGTCGATTTGTAAGAACTGCCTCCATTATAGTCGGTAAGACCCGCTAAAAATGCGGTAAAGCCTACAACAAACCATTTGGCAATGTCAAAAGGTTGAAAGAGGGCTTTTTTCATTCTTCTCCATGCTTGTGACAAAGGATCAATGTATGTGATGTTCATAAAAAGATGTTAATTGGTTATCATCAACGAAAGTAAAAAAAATTATTATAACTATGTGAGAATGCAAATGATAATGTAAAACTGCTCCATTTTGCTCTGAATTGTTAGAAAATTATTACAAAATAATAAGGAACTTTTTCATAAAACAACGTACATAGAATATCTTTGCAAACCCATTGAAAAATTAAACTATTGAAGTATACATTTACTTAAATTCGATGTAATGGCTGAAGAAACTGTTAAACTTGACTATCTGTTTGAAGTAAGCTGGGAAGTTTGCAATAAAGTGGGTGGTATTTACACTGTACTCTCATCGAAATACCTTTCAATGATTGATGAACTGTACGATCGATATATATTTGTAGGACCCGATGTTTGGAAAGAATCAAATGTAAATCCTGATTTTCTTGAAGACAATACCCTTTATAAAGCCTGGCACGATAGTGCTGAAAAGAATGGCTTGAGAATTCGTATCGGACGTTGGAATATTCCCGGAAAGCCAATTGCCGTGCTCGTTGATTTCACTCCCTTTTTTGTTGAAAAAGATAAAATTTTTGCAAAATTTTGGGAAACCTACCAACTGGATTCCTTATCGGGTGGCTGGGATTATATCGAACCAGCGTTGTTTGGTTATGCAACCGGCAAAGTGATCGAAAGCTTTTATAATTTTTATCTTTCGGCTAACCAGAAAATAATCAGCCATTTTCATGAATGGATGACTGGATCAGGCATATTGTACCTCAAGGAAAATACGCCGCAGATTGGAACTGTGTTTACAACGCATGCTACGGCACTTGGCCGTTCGATATCAGGTAACAACATGAGGTTGTATAGTGAACTTGAAAAAATCAATTCTTTTGAAAAAGCCCGGCAGCTTGGAATTGTTTCGAAGTTTTCGCTTGAATACTTCACCGCCAGGGAAGCTGACTGTTTTACAACGGTGAGCGATATCACGGCCACCGAATGCAAATATCTGTTATCAACGGAAGTTAATGTAGTTACCCCCAATGGATTTTCGAACGACCTGTTCCCGATTACAGAAGATTTTGAAGTAAAAAGAAAAAATGCAAGAAATAAAATAGTTGCAGTAACGGAAGCCGTACTTAACCAAAAGATTGAAAAGGATGCATTGCTGGTGCTAACCAGCGGCCGTTATGAAATGAGAAACAAAGGATTGGATGTTTACATCGATGCCATGGGTAACCTTTGTTCCGACATAAACTATAAAAAACAGATAGTCGCCTACATTGCTGTCCCGGCCAGCAATGCAGGCGCAAGAAAAGATTTGCAGGATAAAATTGGCAACCCGGATTTTAATGAGCCAATAACTGGGGAATACTTGACACATACCATATACAACCGTCTTCATGATCCTGTATTGAACCGTTTAAGAGACAACAAGCTGTTGAACAGCCCCGAATGCAATGTGAAAGTGATTTTTGTACCGGTTTATCTCAATGGCAGCGATGGAATTTTTAACATGGATTATTATGAATTTCTGAACGGATTTGATGTTACTGTCTTCCCGTCTTATTATGAACCCTGGGGTTACACTCCGCTTGAAAGCATTGCTTACAAAATACCGACCCTGACTACATCGTTGGCGGGTTTTGGTTTATGGGTAAAATCGGAATACAAGGTTTTGCACAATTCGGTGATAACCATAGAAAGGAATGATGATAATTATTCTGACGTTGTAGCCAATGTAGCCCAAAAGCTAAAAGAATTTTCTGCCTTTGATGAAGATCATATGGAAGCTGCAAGGGAAGAGGCTTTTACAATTGCATCTAAACTGCACTGGGAAGTTTTATCGAAAAAATACTTAGAAGCTTATAAAATAGCGATTGAAGAAGCCAATCTGCGTTCGGAACTTTTCAAAGGAAAACAATCTGTTGAATACACATTTTCTGAAAATGGCTTTATTGCTACACCCGAATGGAAAAAGATCTATGTCCAGGCGAATATTCCTCCCGAACTTGAACCGCTTAGGGAATTGTCGATGAATCTTTGGTGGTCGTGGGATAACAATGCACGGAACCTTTTCAAAAGCATCGATTCTGAATTGTGGCATGAAACAGACCATAACCCGGTGGCTATTTTAAGCAGGTTGTCGTTTAACCGTCTGCATGAATTGAAACAGGACAAAAGTTTCAGGCAAAAAATGAATGAGGTATACACCTCATTTCGGGCATTACATGGATGCTGGTATTAAAACACCAAACGAGCAGGTTGCCTATTTCAGCATGGAATATGGTCTGCATGAATCGATCAGGATTTATTCTGGCGGTTTGGGAATACTCGCTGGTGACTATCTGAAAGAGGCGAGTGATTCGAATAAAAATATTGTAGCAGTTGGGCTGTGTTACCGGTATGGTTATTTTAAACAAAGCCTTTCACTTTTTGGGGATCAGATTGCTGAGAATGTATCTCAAAAATTTTCTGAACTTCCTTTAATTCCTGTTAGAGATGAACAAGGCGAATGGATCAGGGTACAAATTGATACACCGGTTCGCGTTCTTAATGCGAAAGCCTGGTTGCTGCAGGTGGGGCGTGTAAACCTTTACCTTTTGGATACGGATATCCATGAAAATTCACCAGAAGACAAATCCGTGACCCACCAATTATACGGCGGTGACTGGAACAATCGATTCAGGCAGGAATTGTTGCTTGGTGTGGGAGGGATCCGGCTTTTGCATAAGCTAAAACTCAAACCGGATATCTATCATCTGAATGAAGGTCACGCAGCATTTGCCGGTCTCGAAAGGCTCAGACACCTGATGGAATATTACGGTATAGGATTTAGTACCGCTATTGAAGTGGTCAGGTCGACGACTTTATTTACAACACATACGCCCGTTCCTGCTGGACATGATACATTTTCAGAAGATACCCTCCGTACTTATGTTCCGCAATATCCTGAAAGACTTACTATTTCGTGGGAAGATTTTATGAACCTGGGACGTTTTCATAAGAATAACCAGGGTGAAAAGTTCTCGATGAGCGTGCTCGCATCGAACCTGTCACAGGAAATGAACGGGGTAAGTAAAATACATGGTAGGGTTACCCAAAACATGTTCTGTGAGTTGTATCCCGGTTATTTCCCGGAAGAATTGTACATCGGATATGTTACTAACGGCGTGCATTATCCGACCTGGACAACAAAGAACTGGCAAAGCTTTTATCATTCGCATTTTGGTGATGAGCTATTGAAAAATGAAGCCAACCCCGATATCTGGAAAAAAATTCATCAGGTATCCGACCAAATTGTTTGGAAACAACGCCTGAAAGCAAAAAACGAATTTATTCAGTTTATTGAGGATAAAATTTCGAAGGATTTGATGAAGCGACAGGAAAATCCGAAAATAATAATGAAGACGATCGATAATATTGATCCCAAGGCTTTGTATATCGGGTTTGCACGGCGATTTGCAACTTATAAACGAGCGGGTTTGCTGTTCAATAATCTTGAAAAACTTGATGCACTTGTTAATCATGAAAAAACTCCCATCCGGTTTGTTTTTGCAGGTAAAGCTCATCCCAATGACGGTCCGGGAAGGGATCTCATCAAACGGGTGATCGAAATTTCAAAAATGCCGCAATTCATTGGGCGGATTATTTTTCTTGAAAATTACACTATGTCAGTCGCACGAAAGCTGATTTCAGGGGTTGATATTTGGCTCAATACACCTACGCGTCCACTCGAAGCCTCGGGTACCAGCGGAGAAAAAGCAGTAATGAATGGAGTGATCAACCTGAGTGTTATGGATGGCTGGTGGGCCGAAGGTTATCGTGAGAATGCCGGCTGGGCTATTCAGGAAGCCCTGACCTATGGCAATCAGGCATTCCAGGATGAACTTGATGCAGAAACGATATACCAGCTTTTGGAGGATGAGATCATTCCTGCATTTTTCGAAATCGATGAGGAAGGTGTACCACATAAATGGGTTTCTTACATTAAAAATACAATATCCGAAATCACTCCTCATTTTACGATGAAAAGAATGATGGATGATTATTATACTAAATTTTATTCAAAACTATTTGACAGAAGTAAAAAGATCAGGAAAAATAACTTTGAATTTGCAAAAAAAATAGATAGCTGGAAACAATCCATCATCAGCAAATGGGATGGCCTTGAAGTTATTTCTGTCAGGTTGCCCGAATCATCACTCAAGCCTGTAAATTTGGGTGAGGAATTCGTTGTAGAGGTTATGCTGAATACAAATCATATTCCACCCGAAAACATCGGGATCGAAATTGTGATCGGTAAAAAGAAAAATGATAAAGTAACAAAAACATCGTATGTAGAAATGCTAAAACTGGACAAAATCTCTGGGGTAAAGGCGACTTATTCCTGTTCAGTTGCAATTAGTATTTCAGGAGTTTTTGATTTTGCATTCAGGATATTCCCGCAGGCAGACTTTTTACCTCACCGACAGGATTTTAATCTTGTAAAATGGATTTGATCAAAAGGAGAAATCTTAAGAAATCAGTCTGAAATTATTAATTTTTTATTGAAATCTAAGGTTGGCAAACCAAATGCTCGTTTATGTTGTCTCTCAGTAAACTTTTAATACGTATCTTTGTTTTTAATCAAATTTTATCCTTATGAAAAAGACAAAAATAATCCTTGGAGTCGCCTCGTTCATGTTTTTAGCTGCAAGCCTGTTTGCGGGTACTCCTTTATCAAAAACACAGTTTTACAACGCCTATCTATCGAACGATCAGGTACAGTATGCCAATGAAAAAGGAATCGTTGACGGTAAAGTTTATTCTTTTCTGTCGGATGGTAATGTTGGAATTGATGTAAAAGCTGCAATGATAAATGCTTTATCCTGGGATGCAAAGGGAAAAAATAGTGTGGATGCATATAAAATGTTTCTCGGTAGGATTTATCATACATCCTATGATAAATTAAATCCGGATGATTTGACAGGCGAGGAACTTTTTTGTTTAGCTTACATGATAGTACTGGATCAAAGCAAGAACATTAAACTTGCATTGCCCTACCTTGAAAAAGCCAAATCGATGCTTCCGAATAGTTATACCGTAAGCATGATCTATGCACTTTGCCAGGCCGAAATACTGGCAAGTGAAAAAAAGGACTGCCAGGCGTATAAAACCTGTGACCAGGTCAGGAACAATACTTCTCTGACAAAGGATCTCGATCCTGCTGCTATTGAAATGATTTCAGAAAATATTGACCAATATAAGAATTCCTGCAATTAGTAAAAAGACTGGGTTTTTTATTAAAATCATACCAACCGGCTGTTCGGGTTTGGACACATACTGTTCAAAGCCATACAATTTCCTTGTCGCATTCAGGTTATGAATTTGAAAGAGTATTCATTCATAACTGCTTACTAATATTGGCATAAATCTGGAATGAACTGAAAAAAATTATTAAATGTTTTAAAACCTTAAATTTTACAGGAATGAGAAAGTTTTTAGTATTGATTTTAGTGGGAATTATTGTAACGGCCGGATATTCGCAGGAAGAAATGCGTTTAATGCGGTTTCCGGCAATTCATGGTGATCAGGTTGTGTTTTCATATGCGGGTGATTTATACACGGTGGATAAATCGGGAGGGATAGCCAGAAAGTTAACTACGGATGTCGGGTACGAAATGTTTGCAAGGTTTTCACCCGATGGTAAAAACATTGCATTTACGGCACAATACGATGGAAATACAGAAGTGTACCTGATGCCTGCCGAAGGGGGAGTTCCTAAAAGGCTAACTTATACCGCAACTTTAAGCAGGGATGATATTTCAGATAGGATGGGACCCAATAATATCGTAATGACCTGGAAAGATAATGACCATATTGTTTATCGATCAAGGAAACAATCGTTCAACTCCTTTGTCGGGCAGTTATTCGTGGTCAGCACACAGGGCGGACTTTCGGATGAAATCCCGTTGCCTGCTGGAGGCTTTTGCAGCTTCTCACCAAATGGTGATAAAATGGCTTACAACAGGGTTTTTCGTGAATTCCGAACCTGGAAATACTACCGGGGAGGAATGGCTGATGACGTGTGGATTTATGATTTTAAAACCAAACAGGTTACCGATGTCACAAACAATGAGGCTCAGGATATAATACCGATGTGGTATGGAGACGAAATATATTTCCTTTCCGACAGGGACAGAATCATGAATCTTTTTGTTTATAATACAGTGACTAAAGAAACTAAAAAGGTTACGAACTATAGTGAATACGACATTAAATTCCCATCATTGGGGGATGGCGTGATCGTATACGAAAATGCAGGTTTTATCTATATGTTCAATATTGCAACACAAAAAACATCGAAAGTCACAATCAAAATTGCCAACGATTTGATTACGGGTCGTAGCGAACAAAAAGACGCCTCCAAATTGATCCGCTCGACAGCAATTTCTCCGGATGGTAAACGGGCTGCTTTCGGAGCCCGTGGCGATATCTTTACGGTTCCTGCGAGTCATGGCATTACACGCAACCTAACCCAGTCAGCAGGAGTACATGAAAGGAATGTGGAGTGGTCACCTGATGGTAAGTACATATCATACATTTCCGACCGTACCGGAGAGGATGAAATATACATCCAGGATCAGGAAGGAGCAATTCCTGCACTGCAAATTACCAGCAACAGCCATAATTATAAATATAATCCTATTTGGTCTCCTGACAGCAAAAAGCTGGCATGGTCAGACAGGATGCAACGGTTGCAATTCGTAAATATCGATACCAAAGAAATAACCCTGGTGGATGAAACCAAAAACGGGGAAATCCGGGAATATAACTGGGCGCCCGACAGCAAATGGATTACTTATACGAAACCATCTGAAGAACGAATGTCCAGAATTTGGGTTTATAACCTTACATCGAAGGATAAACAAGCTGTGACCGATACATGGTACAATTCGGGCGATGCTTCCTTTAGTTCAGACGGGAAATATCTGTATTTCGTTTCGCTCAGGGATTTTAACCCGATTTATAGTTGGACGGAATGGAATACAGCCTATCGTGACATGATGAAGGTGTTTTTTATTCCGTTGACGAAAGATGTAGAAAATCCTCTCAAACCTGAAAATGATGAGGTAGTGACCAAACCCTCTGATGAAAACAAAACAGGTAGTGAAGAACCTGCAAAAAAGGAAAAAGAAGAAAAACAAGCGGCTCCCGTAGTAAAAATCGATTTTGATGGAATTTACGACCGTGTTGTTGGTTTACCGATAGATGCAGGTGTATACTGGAATATCAATCCAATCGGGAACAAGGTTTATTATGGAATGAACAGCTCAACAACCGATTCTCCCAAATTAAAGTATTTCGACCTGAAGGAAAAAAAGGAAACAGAAATAGGGGATTATGCAAATTTCATCATTTCGTCCGATCATAAAAAAATGATCATTAGCGATAAAGGAAAGTATTCAATTGTTGATTTGCCAAGCGGTAAAATATCGTTAAAAGACTATATCGACCTGTCGGACATGGAAGAATGGGTTGATGTGAAGAAAGAATGGCAGCAAATTTTTAATGAGTCGTGGAGACAAATGCGCGATTTCTTCTTCGACCCGAATATGCACGGAGTGGACTGGAATGCTATTCATACTAAATATGAGCCATTGGTTCCTTATGTAAACAACCGAAACGATCTGAATTACATCATTGGTGAAATGGTTGGCGAACTGAATATTGGGCATGCTTATGTAAGTGGCGGAGACAAACCGGAACCGAAAAGAATAAAAACCGGCCTCCTGGGTGCAGAATTGAGCCGCGATGCTTCGGGTTTCTATAAAATTGATAAAATACTCAGAGGGGAAAACTGGGACAAGAAAAACCGATCACCTTTGACAGAGATCGGAGTTGATGTGAAGGAAGGTGATTTTATCATTGCTGTGAATGGGAATCCCACAGACAAGATGAATGACATTTATGCTTCACTGGTCGGCACTGCAGGCCGGGATATTCAATTGACTGTAAATAGTAAACCCACCACCGAAGGAAGCAAAAAAGTGATTGTCATTCCGATAGCCGATGAAAGCGACCTTTATTATTTCAATTGGGTTCAGCACAATATTGATGTGGTCAATAAAGCAACCGATGGACAGGTCGGTTATATTCATGTGCCTGATATGAGTTCCGAAGGACTGAATGAATTTGTCAAATATTACTATCCGCAATTGACAAAAAGAGCCCTTATCATCGATGACCGCGGAAACGGTGGAGGAAATGTTTCACCGATGATCATCGAAAGGTTAAGACGTGAGCTCGCCTTGATAAGGATCAGTCGTAATGGCGTACCACGGACCTCACCGGAGGGTATGGAGTATGGGCCGAAAGTGATGTTGATAAATAAATATTCAGCTTCTGACGGCGATTTATTTCCCTACCAGTTTAAGGTACTTAAAATCGGTAAACTGATCGGTACCAGGACATGGGGCGGTGTGACCGGAATTCGCGGCTCATTGCCGTTTATCGATGGAGGAAGCCTGACCAAACCTGAATTTTCGACTTACGACAGGGAGGGTAAAAAGTTTGTTATAGAAGGCCATGGTGTCGATCCCGATATTGTTGTTGAAAACGACCCGGCAAAAGAATATTCCGGAGAGGATCAACAATTGAACAAGGCCATTCAGGAAGTGATGGATGAATTGAAAAATTGGCCGGAAGGATTACCGCCTGTGCCACCCTATCCTGATAAAAGCAAATAATTGAAAAATTAAGGCTGCGATTTTAACGCGGCCTTTTTTGTTTGCTTGATTCAAACAAAAGCATCCGCATATTGTTAATTTTTATTGAACAAATGAAAGTGTTGATATTTTCCCACTCATTTACTTGATTGAAAATCAGCAGTTATTTAATTAGCACATGAGATTAAAATTTACAATTGGTACTGTTTTTATAGGTTTGTCATCAGCTTTTATACTTATAATATCTTGTGATAAAGTAACCAATGAATCGAAAAGAATTGCAAATTTTAATGTCTCGATGAACCTTCCCGATCAGTCGTTTATACTTGATTCTGCCATGTTTAAATCGGAGGAAACTGTCAGTTTTGAGAAAGTGCTGACACAATTTGTTATCAATATAAATCTCGACAGCATTATTAAAGCGCACAATATCTTTGCTGCCGATATCGAGAGCGGGAAATTTATCATTTTCTTTTTGACGATCGTAAATCCGATGGCCGGAATGAACCTGAACTTTGTATCGGATTTGAGGGTGGCAATTTCTGAAAATGCCGGTTTTTCACCTGAGTTAGATGTTGCAATGACCAATACCATTCCGGCAGATTCAAAAAGTATAACTTTTAGCCTGAGCGATACGGATATTACTAACTACCTTGCCAAACAACACTTTTATATTAGATTATATGGTAATAAAACTGCACAGATGCCGGTCATCAGTATTCCATTTATTTTCCAGTCTGGTGTGACATTTACAGTAAATCCATTATAAAAACAAATCGGTTTTTCAAAATAGAACTATGCAATTGGTTTAATAATTCAGGACACTCAACTATCTTTGCAAAAATTACCGGGAGGGACAGGAAGATTAACATGAATTCAGTTTCTCCAAATCAGTCTAAATTTAATACGTTAACAAAACTAATTTTATGAAATTAAATAGCATCATTTTAGTCCCTACCGATTTTTCAGAAGTTTGCCAGAATGCCATCGACCATAGCCTGCAAATGGCCGAATTAATAAACTTTAAGGTGGTTATCTTTCATGTTGTAAACAAGGACACACATGCGATGTTTAAAGGAAAAAATGTACTTACAGGAGTACAGAATAAACTTGAAGAGATCGTTGAGAACTCAAAGAATAAATACAAAGCCGAAGTCGACTTTATCTATGAGGAGGGCAGTATATTTGACCTGATCCATGAAAAAGCAGAGGAAATTGGTGCAAATATGATTGTCCTGGGTACACACGGGAAAAAAGGAATGCAGCACCTGTTGGGTAGTTATGCTTTGAAGGTAATAACCAAGGCGCTTGTTCCTACACTGGTCGTGCAGCATAAATCATTTACCGGATATAAAGATATTCTGTTGCCTGTCAATTCATTTACAGAGGCAAGGCAGAAAGTGAGTCCGACCATTTCGGTGGCATCAAAATTTGGTTCAAAAGTTCACATTCTTAAAGAAAACGTAAAAGACCCGGCAGATGCAGCGCGGATCAGTATTATTACGAAGCAAATATCCGATGCGCTTCACAAAGCAGGCGTCAAATATTCCATTGAAACAGCTGAAAAATCAGGCGAATCAGCAATAATTGTTGTCGATTATGCCATCGAACATAATATGGATCTGATAATGATTTTAACCGAATTGCAGATCGGTACTTCCTATTTCAGCCTCGGTCCGTGGAATGAGAAAATTATTTTCAATGAAGCTCAGATTCCTGTGATGTGCATCAATCCAAAGGAATACGGGCAGGTTTACTTTGATTTTTAATCCCGAAAGGTCCTGGTTTTTCAGCAATTATCATTTGCTCAGCCCAAGATCTTTGATGATCAAGTTCGTTAGATCATAAGCCGGATTGGTATACACCCAGTTGGTTTCCGGTGTTTTCTCAAATATGTAATCGTAGTTGTTTGCTTTACCAACTTTTTTAGCCGATGCAAAAATCTGGTCGATAAAGGGTTTTAATTTCGACTGTTGTAGTTTGGCAAGTTCCCCGTCATTGCCAAAAATCTGGTCACGGTATGCTTTTGCTTTGTTCTCAGTGTCGACAATTTCGTCCTGTTTTTGTTTTTTCACGTCATTCGGATACAATGATTCATTTTTGACATAATCCTTGTAGAGTTTGTCAACTACTTTAAATTTAGCATCGATTTCATTGTTCCATCTTTTTGTTTGTGCCTCCACCGAATCAACCGCCTTTTTATATTCCGGCATTTTATTTACGATGGAATCGGTTTGAAAATAAGCCATCCGCTGTGCTAATCCGAATTGACTGAACAAGATGAACAAAATAAGAATTAAATTTTTCATACATTAATTTATTAGGTGATTAATCTGATTTTAACTGTTGAATGTACACATAATTCAGGCCATAAAGATTTGCTGACCAAATTTATTTTGTGTGGTTTCTAAATCATTCCTCCGTTATCAAACATTTTTTGCGAACATAGTTATTTATAAAAAACTTTATAAGCCATTACCCGGTTATCGCCGAAAGTAGGTACATAAAGTATTCCTTTTTCCCGTACATAATTGAGATCAGCAGCATTGATGCCTTTATCGGATGTGTTTGATAAGACAACAGGTTCGTCGGTTGTGTTAACGATCTGTATTTTCCCTTTCCAGTCCGAAATGATATAATTTCCCTTACCATCGGGTTGAAGTCCATCGATCCCGCCCGAAATTTTGATTAGTAGCCAGGTTTTTTTATCAGTTTCGCGTACACTGAAAATTCCAACGGAAGTCCCGATCAGTAAATCTCCATTTTCAAAATACAGGCCATTCGGGCTTTTGATCTCATCGTCATTCAACCATATCTCAACTTTACCATTTTTCAGCCGAATGATTGTATTGTTTGCCATATCTGAAACGTAAACATTTCCCTGTGGATCAGTAGTAATATCATTCAGGAATTTTGCACCTTCAACTGGGTATTCTTTTGAAATCTCAGGATTATCCACATTTATTTCAACGATTCTGTCGATATCAGCTACATAAAGATTGTTGCCGATAAGTCCCATGCCTTTTGGAGCGTTTAATCCTGTGATCCATTTATCATCTGTTACCCTACCATCAGTCGTAACTCTTGCAATAAATCCGTTGAAATCTTTATCAACAGGATTACCGTTAATGCAGCTAACATAAAGAATATTGCGGGTTTTATCAAAAAATACTGATTCACAGGTAGTCAAAACATTTGGCGTCTCCCATATTTTTTCAACCGAAGCATTGTTCAAGCCTTTTTTATCTTGTGCCATCAAAGTTGCAAAGGTTCCAACTATCAAAATACTGATCGTCAGGAATAGATTTATTTTTTTCATAGCCGTAACATTTTAGTTATGAATGCAAAATTATGAAAAAAGTAAATGGGGATGATTTGGCAAAGCCTAATTCGCCGGCTTTGTCTGGAATTATTTGATGGTGTAAAAAATTAACTTTTTACTCAGCAACGATATGCCAGGTGTTGTCTTTATATGGACTCATCATAAAAACTTCTGAAACTGAATTTTTTACGTTTTTGTTGAAACTAAATTCAGTTGCTATAATCCGGTATGTATAGCCTTTATCAAGGGTATACGTCAAATTGCTTCCTGAGGAGATCATTACATCGATCAGGGTAATGTCTTTATTTAAATCGATATTTTCGATTGATATTTCATACGTTTCGGGGGTATCGTTAAATACGGTCAAATTTCCCTGATCGATTTTGATATCATCTTCAAAGGTGCACGAATTCATTGCTATAAACCCGGCACTTAACACGATAAAAAACAGAATTTTTGTTTTCATTTATAAATACGCTTCATTGTCAATAAATTAGTGAATTGTACTTTATTTTACAGGAATTGTTTCAAAAATTTTAAAAGTTCAAAAAGCAAAGAAAAGAAAACTGAGGGTTCACAGGCAATTCAATTGAATATCTTTCCGCTTTTTGTTGATAAATGCTGGATTTTTATAGTTTCATGTGAGTTGAATTTCTCAGGGAAGTCAGGTAAATTGGTTCAAAATTGAAAACGGTAAACGAATTAAATCATTTTGAAACATAGTAATTGCAGATAAAAATGATACACTTTTTGCAACTTCTGTAAAAATTTAAATCGTAAACGCGCATAATATTGTACTTTCGCAGTCCTTAAATTACTTAAAACTTACTGATCAGAGTAAGTTACTTTAGCGATAAAATGAGCATCTGACTAATTTAAATTGAAAAAATGAAAACAAAGTATATCGATTTAATTGAACAAACTTTTGATTTCCCGCAGGATGAATTTAAAGTCGTTGACGGGGAACTCCATTTCCATGAGATTTCACTGATGGATATAATAAAGCAGTACGGAACTCCTTTAAAAATAAGCTATCTTCCTAAGATATCAGCCCAAATACAACGGGCTAAAAGAATGTTTAATGTGGCAATGGCGAAAGTCGATTACAAGGGAAGCTATTATTACAGTTATTGTACAAAGAGTTCGCATTTCTCATTTGTGCTGGATGAAGTACTGAAAAATGATGTTCATTTAGAAACTTCTTCTGCTTTCGATTTGAATATTGTTTCTACATTATTCGAACAAAAAACAATAACAAAAGATACGTTTATCATTTGTAATGGATTTAAAAGGCCGCAATATCTTGAAAATATTTTGAAACTTTCGGCAGATGGATTTCAAAATATTTTGCCTGTTCTGGATAATATGTCGGAGTTGGATTTTTATAAAAAATCATTGCCCAAAGGGAAAAAATTGAGGTTAGGCATGAGGATCGCATCGGAAGAAGAACCAAAATTTGAATTTTATACTTCCCGGCTTGGAATCAGATATAATGACATTGTTCCGTTTTATCTTGAAAATATTAAAGATAATCCGAACCTGGAGATGAAAATGCTTCATTTTTTCATTAATACAGGGATAAAGGACAGCGCCTATTACTGGAATGAGCTCAGCAAGAGTGTCCATGTTTATTGCGAACTAAAGAAAGTTTGCCCGGAAGTGGATGCTCTGAACATCGGTGGCGGTTTCCCGATAAAAAACAGTCTTGCTTACGAATTCGATTATGAATACATGACGGAGGAAATTGTATCACAAATAAAAAATATTTGTGCGCAAAACAATACACCTGAGCCGAATATTTTCACTGAGTTCGGTTCGTATACAGTTGGTGAAAGTGGTGCTGTTCTCTATTCAGTACTTGACCAGAAAAGACAAAACGACCGGGAATCCTGGAACATGATCGACAGCTCATTTATGACCACATTGCCTGATACCTGGGCCCTTAACAAAAGGTTCATCCTGCTGGCCGTAAATAATTGGGATAAAGAATACGAACGGGTCTTTTTAGGCGGACTGACATGCGACAGCGAGGATTATTACAATTCGGAAGAGCATGCCAATGCAGTTTTTTTACCTAAAATAAAGGACAATGGTACACTATACATCGGGTTGTTTCATACCGGTGCCTATCAGGAGTCGATCGGCGGGTACGGGGGTATCCAGCACTGTCTGATACCTGCACCCAAACACATTACCATCGACAAAGATGAGAATGGCGAGATCATTACAAAATTGTTTGCAAAAGAACAGAGTTATAAATCGATGTTTAAGATTCTGGGATATTGATATTTTTGTACCATGAATTACGGTGGTTTACCTGAAAATTATTCCCAGCTCGAATCTTCGGCTGTTGTCATCCTCCCGGTGCCTTATGACGGGACCAGTACATGGGTGAAAGGTGCGGACAAAGGTCCGGAAGCCTTACTTGAAGCTTCGGCCAATATGGAACTATATGACATTGAAACCAATTTGGAAGTTTTTAAACAGGGTATTTTTACGGATGTTCCGGTGACTGAAAACGTGTCACCGGAATCAATGGCAGAAGCTGTTTACAACAAAGTTAAAAGACATCTGAAAGATCAAAAAGTTGTGGTCACAATTGGCGGAGAACATTCTGTGAGTATCGGTGCCATCAAAGCACATGTTGAAGCTTTCGATAAACTGACAGTTCTTCAGATTGATGCCCACACCGACCTTCGGCAGGAATATGAAGGAAGCCGGAACAATCATGCCTGTGTAATGGCAAGGGTCAGGGAATGGTGTCCTTACGTGCAGGTCGGTATCCGTAGTATGGATGTGGATGAGATGCAATACGTTGTAAATGATAATATTTTTTATGCTAAAGATATTCATGACAACAATGAATGGATGGACAAGGTCCTGAAGCGCCTTTCCCAGAACGTCTATCTTACGTTTGATCTCGATGCTTTTGATCCATCCATCATGCCTTCAACAGGGACTCCGGAGCCAGGAGGACTTGGATGGTATCCCGTTCTCAAATTTCTGAAAAAGGTTATCGAAAATGTTAATCTAGTGGGATTTGATGTTGTAGAATTATGTCCTGATCAGCGATCTAAAGCCTCCGATTTTCTAGCAGCCAAGCTTATTTATAAAATACTGAGCTACAAATATTCAAACAAATAGCCATGGAAAAGAAAGATTACCTTAAAAAAACAATTGAGCACATCGATATTAAATCATTTAATTCCACTGCCATTATCGATGCTATGCGGAAAATGTCGTTTACCTCGCGCGAAACCGCAAATGCGGCTGATATTCTCAACCGTATGATCCGGAATAAAGACTGTTCGATTGTGCTTACATTAGCGGGAAGTACCAGTGCCGGTGGTTGCATGCAGGTTTACGTGGATATGGTGAAAAACAAAATGGTGGATGCGATTGTGGCAACTGGAGCTTCAATTGTTGATATGGACTTTTTTGAGGCACTTGGGTTCAAACATTATGAAGGCAGTCCGGTTGCGGACGACAAAGACCTCCGGGATCATTATATCGATCGGATTTATGACACCTACATCGATGAAGAAGAATTGCAGGAGTGTGATCTTACAACTTATAAAATTGCACAAAGCCTTGAAAAAAGACCCTATTCATCACGCGAGTTTATTCGGGAAATGGGCCGGTATTTGACAAATAATGCGAAAAAGAAAGATTCGCTTGTTCAGGCTTGTTTTGAAAATAATGTTCCCATTTTTTGTCCTGCATTTACAGATAGCAGCGCAGGTTTTGGACTGGTTAAACATCAGTGGGAAAACCCGGATACACACCTTTCGATCGATTCGGTTAAGGATTTCCTTGAATTAACTAAAATAAAAATGGCAGCAAATGTCACCGGGTTATTTATGATAGGCGGTGGTGTGCCCAAAAATTTTATTCAGGATACGGTAATTTGTGCTGAAATGCTTGGAAAAAATGTTCCCATGCATAAATATGCTGTACAGATCACTGTTGCTGATCCCCGTGACGGAGCTTGTTCCAGTTCAACATTAAAAGAAGCCTCTTCATGGGGAAAAGTGGAAACGGTTTACGAGCAGATGGTTTATGCTGAAGCAACAACGGTATTGCCTCTAATTGTTAGTTATGTATACCATCAGGGTGACTGGAAAGACAGGACAAAAAAGGAGTGGGCAAAATATCTTGATAACGCATAGAAAACAACCTTGAATCGTCTTGTTATCTGTCTTATCATGGTAACAAAAAATCAAAAAAAGTGATGGAATTCCATTTTTAAATTTTCTTAATTTTGTATTCAACTTAAGTTCATTTGAACTGTTTAAATTGCGATGAGTCATATAAATACAGTAATAACGGGAACAGGCAGCTATATCCCTACGGAAATTGTTACAAATCCTGATTTTGCACAAAATAAATTTTACGATACCAATAGTGTAGCGTTTGATCAGCCGCATGATGAAATTTCTGAAAAATTTGCAGCCATTACAGGTATTTTCGAGCGAAGGTATGTGACCAGTGACCTGCATGCTTCTGATATCGGGGCAATTGCTGCTAAGAAAGCAATTGAGGATGCAGGTGTCGATCCGGAAGAGCTGGACCAGATCATTGTCGCGCATGATTTCGGAGATGTAAGAAAAAATACCATCCAGACGGATATTCTTCCCAGCATGGCGGCGAGGATAAAAAATACTCTTGGAATTCAAAACCCAAGGTGCGTAGCATACGATCTGATCTTTGGCTGCCCGGGCTGGATACAGGGATTTATACATGCCGACTCATTTATCCGAAGCGGTGTTGCAAAAAAATGCCTCATTATCGGTACCGAAACGCTTTCTAGAGTTGTCGATATTCACGACCGCGATACCATGATCTATTCCGACGGGGCAGGAGCAGCCGTTGTCGAAGCATTGCAAGAAGATGACAAAAGGGGATTCCTGTCATTTACATCTGAATCTTATACAAAAGAGGAAGCCTACTATCTGTACCTTGGTAAATCAAACATCAAGGATGCAGATCCAAATATCAGATACATTAAAATGCTTGGTCGCAAAATCTATGAATTTTCATTAAAATATGTACCCGGTGCAATGAAAGCCTGCATCGACAAAGCAGGCTATTCAATTAATGATGTAAATAAAATATTCATCCACCAGGCGAATGAAAAAATGGACCAGGAAATTGTGAACCGTTTATATCGTTCCTATGGTATTCGGGAAGTCCCCGAAAATGTTGTCCCCATGAGTATACACAAACTTGGAAACAACTCCGTTGCCACAATTCCGACTTTGCTCGACCTGGTAAAAAAAGAAAAATTCGGCGATCATAACCTTGAACCCGGTGATCTGATTGTATTTGCTTCTGTTGGTGCCGGAATGAATGTTAACGCCATTACATACAAATGTTGAAAAAAGTGGCCCGGTTCATTTTAAATTGTCTCTAATTCCTTTTGTATTTAAACACTTACTTTATTTTGGGAATATTATCATGCCGTAAGATGATAACTTCAAATGCCCAACTTTTGAATACTTTCTTGAAAGAGAATCGTAGAACAGTTATTTTTACTTAATTTTGTGGTTCATCAAGTTAAAATGTTTAATAGTATCTTATATGAAAAAATTTAATCCGGCGATTAATTTCCTTATTGCCATCCTGATCACTTTCCCGGTTTTCTTATTTGGACAAAATGTAAATAATGTGAAGAAATCAAAAGCATATTTGCATCACGAGGTTCCTGATGATATTTACCAGCCAAATGCCAATAAAAACCATCTAACGTCTCCTGCTTATACTTATAAAACAACTACATTTTTTACGACGCAGGTCAATGTGGATGAAAACGGAAATAACATCGTTGGAGATGCAGCAAATGAACCCTCCATTGCCATCGACCCAACCAATCCAAATCGTATCGTCATCGGATGGAGGCAATTCGATGATGTTAGCAATAACTTCAGACAGGCTGGCTATGCGTATTCTGACGATGGTGGGCAAACATGGACTTTCCCCGGTGTAATCGATCCTGGTATCTTTCGCTCCGATCCGGTTTTAGGCTCCGATTCAGACGGGAAATTTTATTATAACAGCCTCACTGTAGATGAATTCGATAATTATACCTGCAATGTGTACAGAAGTGAGATCGGGGGATTTGAGTGGGATGGCGGTACATTTGCACAAGGAGGTGATAAACAATGGATGGTGATTGATAAATCTGCTGGTACAGGAGCAGGAAATATTTATGCGTTCTGGACATCTTCCTACAGCACATGTTATCCTCAGAATTTTACGCGCTCTACCGATGGTGGCAGTTTTTTTGAAGACTGTGTAAGTGTCGACGGTGATCCATACTGGGGTACATTAGCTATTGGACCAAATGGTGAATTATATATTGGAGGAGCAGGTGGCTGGGATGGAATTATTGTGGCGAAATCAACCAATGCACAAAATTCCGGAGCAACAGTTAGCTGGGACTATTTTACTTCTGTTGATATCGGCGGTTATATTTCCGGATGGACGAACATAAATCCGCAAGGTTTACTTGGACAAGTGAGTATTGGAACGGATTGTTCGGGAGGCCCCGGCAATGGCAATGTGTACGTACTTGCTTCGGTTGAACCCAACTCAAGCTCTGATCCCGCAGATGTAATGTTTGCGAGGAGCACCGATGGCGGATTGAACTGGAGCCCCGGGATACGTGTAAATGATGACGTCGGAACAAGCAGGTATCAATGGTTTGGTACCATGTCGGTTGCTCCGAATGGGCGCATCGATGTTATTTGGCTTGATACACGTGACGCAACTACAAACCAGTACATGTCGGCTTTGTATTACTCCTATTCGCTTGATCAGGGATTTACCTGGTCGGCCAACGAAAAACTTTCAGAGTCGTTTGATCCACATGTCGGCTGGCCTGATCAACAGAAAATGGGAGACTATTTTGGTATGGAATCGGATGATTCAGGTGCGCACATCGCCTGGGCCAATACCCTTAATGGCGAAGAAGATGTTTATTATGGCCGTATTACACTTCAGTTTACAGGTACAGGAGAAATTGCAGGGAATCAGCAATATCATTCGCTCACAAGTTATCCAAATCCTTTTACAGGAAGCACTACAATACGGTATAGCCTGAATGACGACTGCAACGTCAGGCTGGAAATATATGATTTATTGGGTAAAAAGATAGCAACGCTGGTGAATAAACATCAGCCGGCTGGTTCGTATGCAGTAATTTACAATGCTGATGATCTCGAGGGGAATATGGGGATAGCAAGACTCGTTGCCGGAAATA
>CAVXTE010000051.1:0-102833 GCA_963764475.1 uncultured Bacteroidales bacterium | reverse complement strand
TACTTATTTTGTTTGCTTCAAGATATTTTAAGGCTATTACAAGACAAGAATAAGGGACGATGGTGTTCAACCCCAAATATATCATGAGCCACCAGTCGGATACAGATAAATTTAACAGACCAGCAAGACTTATAAATGGTAAAAACAACAATACCGGCAAACCAAACAGAAACAGGTTTAATTGCATCGCAGGTATGGATTTTACCAGGATTTTAAAGAATGAAGCGTAAACCACCCAGGCAATGGCCCCGATAACAATCCAAATAACACCCGTATTGTAGATTTCTTCTTTTCCTGCCAGATTGAAAATATTATCCTCATAAAAAAGAAATAAACCGAGGCCGGCAATGACAAATCCAGCTATTTGCCTTCGGCTGACAGACTCCTTAAAGATGAACAAACCGACCAGTCCGAGCGATATCGGACCCATTTGCATAATGATCTGTGCGTTTCCGGGGGTTGTGAGTTTTACGCCATTAAGAAAAGAAATATAATTAATTCCCAATCCAATCGTAGCAAATACCAGAAACAATGGCGGGTTCCAGAGAATTTTTAAATAGGAACGGTCTGTAATGACATAGTAAATAAAAAGAATAAAAAATGAAATCGTAAACCGGAGCCAGGTAATGGTTATCGGATCGAGTGTAGTAGTTGCTACTTTTAGGGCAATTGCCAAAAATCCCCATAAGAGAGTGGTAATGCTTGCCAGTAGTATCCCTTTTATCCGGTTATCCTGAATTGCCATGTAAATTCATTGATCGGATGCAAATTTTACAATAAATTCTGAATATGAGCTTAATTATTATTGATTTGTAAAATGATTCAAATAAAAATTTCAGCGATTTATCTTTTCGGGACGTAGTTGTGACAGAATTACTCCGCTAAGCATCAAAGCGGCTCCTAATAGTCCTGTGAACGTATAATGTTCGTCAAGCATTATCCAACCTCCGATGGCAGCGAAGAGTGATTCAAGGCTCAGAATGATCGCTGCATAAGCAGGGTGAACATTTTTTTGAGCCACAACCTGAAAAGTAAATGCAACACCAACAGACATGATCCCGCCATAAAGCAATGGTATCCATGCATTGACTATTGAATCCCATATGATTTTTTCCCTGATAAACGCGAGAATCAGGCTAAGTGTACCACATACAGCAAACTGCATGATGGATAATATCACAGCATTGGCCCGCGACGCCAACCGCCCGATGATCAGGACATGAAATGCAAAAAAAATCGCACTCACCAATATCAGCCCATCACCTTTCGTAAAGTAAAAAGCCTTTACATTTGTCAGGAAGAATAGTCCGGTGATAGCCAGGATCGCACCAGCCCACAGCATCCATGTTGTTTTTTGTTTCCAGATCAAACCGAATACGGGAACCAGGATCACATATAAAGAAGTTATAAAACCTGCATTTCCTGCCGTGGAATTCATGATGCCGATCTGTTGCAAAGAAGCTGCGATAAAAAGAACAGTTCCAGCCAGTATGCCTCCCGGAAATGAAAATATTAATGCTTGATTTGGATTGATAATGGACGTCCTTTTTAGAAAAATCAACAGTGGGAGTAATGTGATGCTGCCCATGATAAAACGAATACCATTGAATGTAAAGGGTCCAACATAATGCATGCCTGTTTTTTGGGCCACAAAGGCGAAGCCCCAAATCAAGGCTGCAAGGAATAACAGTACGAAAGATTTCAATCCTAATGAAGCAGGTACATTGGTCGTGTTTTGTTCTGGTTTCATGCCTCCAGGGCTTTTGAACGATTTATCCGGACACTCAGTATTCATCTGTACTTGTGAACTCACGGTGATACTTTACAATCAATGAATATCCATAATTTAAAGAATGATGGAGATGAGTACAAATATATGCATCCTTTCCTGAATTTTACTTGAAAAGTTTCGTCAATCAGTTGTTGTAAAATGGTTGAAAAAAATTGGGGGCCATTTAATTTTTGCGCAATTGAAAAATTTGATAAAAGCGGTTTCATGTGAATAAAAAAAACCGATGAAGCTTTTACACCCCATCGGTTTAAAAGTAAGGCAAATATAGAAAGGAAAAGAATAAACCTAATTATTAACCAAAACCAATTAAGGAAAGACACCTTACTTAAATTCTTTATGCAATGAACGCTTATTTCTTTTATTATTTGTTTCGGCTACATCAGCCAAATATTTTACAAATAACTTTACTTTTTAATAACGAGTTCTAATTTAAAATATTTGATAAAATTAAATATATTTATAAATAAATCTTTATTTCGATTCTAAATCGCTTGTAAATATTCCTGAGCTGCTTCAATGTCCTGATGTGCATTGCTTTTAACGACCCGGAAATGATTAAATGGAACCTTAATTTTTTCCTGCATCCTCAGTGCAATTTTCTTTTTCAGAATATTTCTTGCCCGTGTAAGTTGCGATTTGGAGGTGTTGTCGGATATTTTAAGCATTTCCCCAATTTCCTTATGTGTATATCCCTCAATCACATTTAAATTAAATACTGTTCTGTATCCATTCGGCAAATCTCTTATCATTTCGACCAATTCCTCTTTTGATAATTTATCGTAAGCATTTTCCTCATTCAGTTCAGGAATCTCGACGCTATCAATATCACTGAATTTTGAATGTTTTAAATTTTTCCTGTATGAATTAATCGCAGTATTGACGATGGTTCTTCTTATCCAACCTTCGAGAGACCCTTCGTTTCGAAAGTCTTTCAGTTTTGTAAAAACCTTAATAAATCCATCCTGAAGTATATCATCTGCTTCCATCGTATTTCTCGAAAACCGCAAACAAATCCCATACATTCTGGGAGCAAAATGCTTGTATAAAAGGTCCTGTGACTTTTTATCGTTTTTTAGAAACACTCCGGAGTCTATTTCAACCATATTTTATAAAAAAATTAACTAAAGTATAAATTAAGCCTTGTTTTTTACAACTGCACTTTTCTTAGCATTTTCCAAAGCCGATAAAAGTTTCTTTAGTGCAATATTTTCTTCCTTTTTGCGTCTGATATAATACTGAATTTCATCATCCATGTTTTTAATCTCCAAAGTCCTTTTATCACTTTTCATAATTTAGAAATTTACAATACGGGTGCAAATGTTTAATCTTTTATTAAGAAAGGCAAATAAAAGCACAGTACAAATTCAATACCTCCAAAGATATTACCTCTATCTGAACAATACATTTTTTTAAATGTACCACTACATTACCATTACAAAAAATTGTAAAAACGTATAATTCAATTGATTAAATTTTCAAAGTTTGGAAAGAAAATCTGTCAGATTTGTTTTATTATTTACGAGATTCAATTTTTTTCTGAGTCTTGAACGCGCCGTCTCAACACTTCTGACAGGAAGTTTCATAATACTGGAAATTTCCTTGGTTGCCATTCCAAGGCGTAGAAATGCACATAATTTTTTGTCGCTTGCTGAAAGGTTGGGAAACTGGATATTTAAGTTTCTGTAAAAGTCGGTATGAACCTGGTTAAACCGTAATTCAAATTCTTCCCATGTTTCACCTGTTATTCCCGCTTGTAACTCCTGAAAAATATCCTCCAGAATTTTTTGATTTTCCTTTTCGAATCGGGATTTACCAGAAATTAGCTTCTCACTTACAGAAGTAATTAATTCATTTTTAACTAATAAATAATTGATATTATCCTTTAACAACTGATTTTTGAAAAGCAATTCTTCCTGAAGTAATTTTTTTTCGACTCCCAGTTTTTTTTGCTCCATCTTGTGCTGCTTGATGCGGGCTCTTTGCTTTGTAATAATGAGTATGATCGCTAATACAAGGAGGAGCAGTCCAACTGCAAAGCTGATCAGAATCAATCTGGCCTGTTGATACTGCAATTCGTTTAACTGCTGATCTTTGTGATACTTGTATTGCATTTCAATCCGGGTAATCTTTTGTGCATTGTCCTGGATCTTAAGGCTGTCGCTGTATGATTTGTAGAGTTTTTGGTACTTTAGTGCCTCTTCATAATCATTTTTACCTGCCCAGGCCAGGCTTAACTGATGTGATGAATTACTCAGATTTAATAAGGAACCTATGCTATCGGCAACTTCATAACTGCTCTGTAAATAAATGATGGCCGAATCAAATTCTTTCTTTGAAATGAAATATTTGCCGATCAGATATTTTGAGCGTGAAAGACCCGCAAAATCATCCTGATCAATGTTAATAGCAAGCCGCTTTCTAAAGTATCCAATACTTTTGTCGTTGTTCATTTCCAAATACAAGCTTCCGATATTTCCATAATTATTTGCAATCCAGTTCTGGTTACCAAGCTCAATGTTTGCTTCGAGCGACTTAAAATAGTACTCCAGGGCTTTTTTGTAATCTCCTTTTTTTTCGTAAATCATCCCTACATTATTGTAATTGCCGGCCGTCCACTTTGAGTCGTTTTGCTCTTTATTAAGAGCTAGGGCTTTGTTGTAATATTCAAGGCTTAAATCGTAATTTTCGAGGTAATAATAGATAATTCCGATCAGGTTATAGCAGCGGGCAATTCCTTTTGAATCTTTGATGTCCTCCATTATGGACAAACTGTTGAAAGTATAATCGATCGCAAAATCATAAACGCCCTTGGTTCTATAATAAATACCAAGGTTATTAAAAGCCTGTGCAATCCCTTTTTTATAATTGATCTTTTCACTTTGTTTCAGGGCATCGTTGGCAAAATCATAGATTTTTTCAGGATTGATATACATGTAATCGGAAGCGATTCTGTTTGTTAAATTGATCTTAACCGTATCTGCCATATGCCGGTCAAGTAATTGTGTCAGGCTATCAACAGAATGCTGATCCTGAGCATTCAAATGAATACAAAGGATTATGAATAATATGGATGCTGCGATGTTCCTGATCATTAAAAATTCAATAAATAGTCGAGTAAATAAATGTCAGTATTTGACAATTCCAGTTTTTTCCTTAACCTGGTCCGGGCGACTTCAATACTGTTCGGATTTTGATGCGTTATAGCAGCAATATCCTTCGTCGTCATATTGAGCCGCAGCAAAGCGCAGATCTTTTTCTCATTTTCTGTCAGATTCGGGTGCTTTGCATTTAATTTGTCATAAAATTCTTCATGAACCTCTTTGAAACGATTTTCAAAATCCTTCCAGATATTTAAGTCCATACTCGACTGGAGATCAAGAATTACCGTTTCGATATGAGGCCAGTTTTCTTTCCTGAACTTTTTCTTTTCTTTTAATAACTTTTCACTGATAAAATTGATCAGTTCGTTTTTTTTGACCTGATAAACCACGTTCGTTGCCAGCTCCCTGTTTTTAAAATCAATTTCCTCTTGCAATTTCTTTTTCTCGAGCTTCAGGTTTTCTTCTTCGATTCTGGCTTGCCTGATTTTAATTTTTTGTCGCTCGTAAAGCATAATGAACAGAAGTAAAATACTGATGAGACCTGCAGCAATGATAAAATATTTTAAAATGACTTTCCTGCGTTTCAGATTGTTTACTTTTTGTTCCTGTTCGAAAAGCAGTTTCATTTCACTCCGTGTAATCTTTTCGAGGCTGCGTATATTGAAAATACTGTCTTCAATTTCTTTAAGCAGAAGATGGTAATGATAAGCTTGTTTATACTGATTTTCTTTTTCATATATTTCGCTTAAACCTGCCGCAACCTCCCTGATCAAAATAAGGTTGGAATTTTTTTTAGCCAGGTACATGGCCGAATCAAAGAATAATCGGCCGGCATTGTATTCATTCAGGTGCAAATACAACCTTCCCAGACCAATATAGGCTGTTGAAATACTTTCTTCATTATTTATTTCTTTACTGATTAACAGGCTTTTTCGCAGATAAATTAACGCTGAATCGAAAGCTGATAGTTCAATAAAAGTATTTCCTATATTATCGTAGTTTATTTCAAGATTGCTTTTTTGTGATATTTTTTCATTGATCGCAACTGATTTACGATAAAAAGTCAGTGCATTTTGAAAATCCCTTTTGTAACGGTATATTTCACCCAGATTATTGTATAGCGATGCGGTACCTGTCTTGTTGCCAAGGTTTTTCCAAATCTTCAGGCTTTTCAGATAATATTCATTGGCTTCATCGTATTTTTCTTCATCGTAATATGTTCCCCCAATAAAGTTATAAGTTTCAGCCAGTTTAGCCTCTTTTTTTAGGCTTGTATAAATTTCCATAGCCCTGAAAAGAGCTTCAAGCGATTTGTCGAATTCAAACCTTTTTTGGTATAGTTTCCCGAGTTCGAGGTTGGAATTAGCAGTACCGTTTTTGTCGTTTAATCCCTTATAAGCGTTTAATGACTCTTCAGCCAGATTTATAGCCAGTTTAAAATCTGATTTCTGAAAATAGTAATAGCTCATAAATAAGGATGCATCGGCTTTTCCCTGTTTGTTTCCGATTGATTCTGATAAAAACAACGCCTGTTCTGCATAGCTGAATGATTTATTCGGATCCGTTTCTCTGAATCCTTTTGCAAGCTCAATTAATGTTTTTATTTTTTCAGAAGGTTGTTTGGCTGTGTAAAGCTTGCGCAACAAACTATCATTTTGAATCCCAGCCATGACTGATCCAATGCTACTGATTAACAGTAAATATACAATTAAATATTTAAAATTCAATATGTTGTACTTAGAAGAATAGGTCCTCAAATATAAAAAAATTTGTTGTGTCTGATTCTTACAGATCCCTTTTCTGTAGGATGAGGTATGATAAAAATAAAAAAACCGCGACATAAATCAGGCAAATACCCACATCAGAAAATGATATAAATTCCTGGAAGTCAAAGTTAAATCCGGGAGACTTAACTTTAATCAATGAAGTATTCGGAGTTCGAATGATATGATTCATAGCGTTTAGCGGCAAATAGGGTGTGATCTTGTCACTAAGTTTGTAATCGAGTATGGGTTCGATAATAAAATAAACAAAATGCACTATGATCGCAATCCCTGTCCTTTTGAATAGAAGCCCAATAAAAAGGCAAAACAGTAAATAAGTAAAAATTTCGAGCATATAACCCAGTAAAAAGGTCATTTTGCCGAATATATCTCCGATTGAATGCGATACTGAATGAACCAGCCCGAGGTACAATCCGGAGAAGAAAACAATTACTGTCGAAAATAACGTCAGCAGGATGATCAAAAGAACTTTAGCCGTTAAAAAATCCGTGCGACTAAATCCGCTGATTATATTCGAACGGATCGTAAGAAAATGGTACTCGTTGGTAACAATAATAATAACAATGATCCCAAGAATTACTTTAATAAAAAGCCTTGTGCTGGCCACAAAGGTTATATTTTGCCAAATATCCGGGAAATTAAATACAATCGCTTTAAATATCCTGAACTTTGCAGGCTCGCCCGATTTTTCAGCAATGTAATCGATGAGTCCGGGAATGCCGAATATCATAAAAGCCACCAAGAGCGCATAGAATATGATCATCAGCCAAAATGCCTTATAGCTGAGAAATTTTTGTAATTCTATTTTTAATAAGCGGATCATTCTGCTCCTTTAAGTAATTCTAAAAATTGTGATTCAAGGCTTTTTTTCCGTTTTGCAAGGTGAGAAACAACAATCCCTGATGAAATCAGGTATTGGTTTAAATCAACAATTGAGGTTCCTTCCTTCAGTTTTACAATAAGGATCTCATTCTCCGGGTGAACAGCGATCACTTTGTCGAATTCATTTAGTGTAAGATTGAGTTTTTCTTCGTTTTCAGCCATCACTTCAATGGTATCGGCAATCGTCAGAACATCACTAACTTTACCTTCAAAGAGTTTATTTCCTTCCCGAAGGACAGCAACATGCGAACATGTTTTCTGCACTTCATCGAGCAGGTGGCTGGCAAGCACGATGGTGATGCCTTTACCGGCAATATCAATAATCAAATCCCTGATTTCGGCAATTCCTTTCGGATCCAGACCATTTGTAGGTTCATCAAAAATAAGGACTTCTGGATTACCCAGAAGTGCAGCAGCAATGGCAAGCCGTTGTTTCATCCCGTATGAAAATGTTCTGAACTTTGAGTGTTTGCGCTTTTCGAGTTCAACGGTTTTCAATACTTGATCAATATTTTCAGGATCAACACCTTTGATATTGGCAATGATCTGTAAATTTTTTTCTGCAGAGAGATATGGGTAAAAAATTGGTTGCTCAAGGATAGCCCCTATTCTTTTTCTGTCCTCTTTAGAATTGGGATTCCCAAACCATGAAAAGTTGCCGTGATCTGAATTAATTACTCCCAGAACTATTCCGAGGGTTGTCGTTTTTCCGCTTCCGTTGGGCCCCAGAATACCGTAAACACTTCCCCGGTCAATGTTTAAAGACAGATTATTCACAGCTTTTATCCGGCCGTAGTGTTTTGAAAGATTATTTATGGTAAGTACTGTATCCAAGAAATTTCTAATAAATAAAATTGTATGCTCCCTTATTTTAGCTTTGCAATAATAGTAAATAATCCCATAGAAAAGAAGATGATTCTTAGTCCCTTTAAATTTCAGGAAATTTCAGAAATATAAAAATATATTAATAAGGAATCCAACCTGATTGAAATGGTGATTGATTAAAGCTGTTGACCGGACTATGGAACGGATGTCTGAAGTAAGGATTTCGTCCGTTTGAGATTTCGATCTGCCCCTGAATAAATGCATTTTTTCCAACTTTATACCCAACACCCAACATCATACCTTCAATATTATTATTGTAGCCATGCTGGTCATTACGGGGATTTCTGTACATGCTGAAACCTTTATAAACACTTCCGCTCAGGGTCAGATTGTCGCTCAGTTTATAATCTCCGCCTACGTAAACGATAGAATTTGTACCCGTTGAAAACGGATCGTAAAATTCATTATCATAAGGTGAGCCAAATGCATAAACAGGAAATCCGTTCATGATGGTGACCCCGGTATTAAGCATGAATCGAGAGCTGACCGGATAGCTGACTTGCGGGCTAATGTATGTGCCGAAATAATTTCCTAATCCACTGCCTGTGCCAAAAACAGTGCCGATGCTGATATTGAACCTTGGCTTTTTTTCCGACAAAGTCTTTACAATCGAATAATCATCGATACCTGCCTGAACAGTGTCTTCTTTTTCAGATACAACTTGTGCAATACCCCGGTTACTAGTAATAAATAGAAAGGAAATCAAAAAACAGAAAAGGTAACGTGTTTTCATATTACAGAAAATTCTTTTCAATATCTTCGATAGAAACGTTGTCAACATGTAAAAGTTTTAAACTCCCTACAAATATAAAATAAAATTTCAATCTTAAACCAATGCTATCGTCGAAAGTCTAAACGATCATAATATTCTGATTATTTTAGCACACTTATTAGCAGAAATTTGAATTCAGTCACCGATACAGATATTTTGAATGCCATCCGGAATCCGGAAACCAGGAATTATGGATTCAGTCTGCTGGTGCGAAAATATCAGAAACAGGTTTACTGGCAGATAAGACGGCTGGTGATCGATCATGAAGATGCCGATGACCTGGTTCAGGATACATTTATTAAGGTATGGAAAAACCTGCCCGGTTTTCGTGAAGATTCGAAATTATACACCTGGATTTACAGGATAGCAGCCAATGAAACGTTCACTTTTCTAAAAAACAAGCGGAAACTGTTTTTTTTGCCGTTGATTAATGTGGAAAACCAGCTTGCGCAAAAACTGGAAGACGACAACTTTTTTACAGGGGATGAAATTCAGCGAAAATTGCAAAAAGCCATTTTAAAACTTCCCGACAAACAACGACTCGTGTTCAATATGAAATATTTTGATGAACTTAAATACGAGGAAATGTCTGAGATACTCGAAACTTCGGTTGGCGCATTAAAAGCTTCCTATCATCATGCGGTTAAAAAAATTAAAAATTATATTGATGAGCATTAAACCCTTCGTGAAATTAAACATCCAATAATTAATGAAAAAGCAAAAAGTAACAAACGGAAATATGGCGGTCGAACCGGACAATTTGCAAAACCTGATGAAGGGTTTTCCAAAAGAAAATCCGTTTGTCGTTCCTGAAGGTTATTTTAATGCTTTGCCGACGAAAATCCAGGAGAAAATCGCTATAGTTAAGCATGAATCTTTCTGGTCATGGGCCATGAAAAGCATCTGGAAGCCAGCGTATGCCGTTACACTTAGCGTGATTGCTGTTCTTCTCGTTGTTACATTTCTTTTTTTCCACAGGACAAGTAGTACAAGCAGTTCATCTTTTTCAGATATTACATTCAACGATCTGATGAACGAAAATCCGGAATTGGTGGAAAATATGGATGAATCCCTGCTTGTTGAAGCTTTTGCATCGGTCAATAGCGATGCTTCCCAACAATACCTCGAAAACCAGTTTGATAATGACATTAATGTTTCACAGGATAAACTGATCGAATATTTATCAGATGATCCGGATAATTCAATTTATTAATAAATTTATAAATCTATCAAAATGAAAAACCCAGTTAAAAAAATCGCCATTCTGACTTCCTTTTTTGTCATGTTATTCATGTTTTCAAGCGCTCAAGCGCAGCATGGATCGGGTATGCGGAAATTTGACGAAAACAAGGAAAAAATAAAAGCGCACAAAGTCGCTTACATTACCGATAAACTTGATTTAACACCTGCCGAAGCAGAAAAATTCTGGCCACTTTACAATGAACATGAGTCCAAAGTAGAAAAGGAAAGAAAAGATTTCCGCCAAAAGCACGAATTTGATCATGACCAAATCATGAACCTGTCTGATCAGGATGCAGCAGCACTCATTGATGCACAGAGCAGTCATGAACAACAAATGCTCGACCTTGACCGTGATTTTACAAACAAACTCAAAGGTGTACTTTCCCCGCAAAAAATTTTACTTCTGATAGAGGCGGAACATGACTTCAGGGTCGAACTGATGAGGAAAGTAGCAGGTTTTAAAGGAAGAGGTCCGGAAGAAGGCAAAAATATGAAACGGTAAAAAAAACAGGAACCGATGATCAAATAAATATCAGGACGGGTTCTTTATACCGGAAAATGTATACGATCAATAAAGAAGGCTAAACATAGCCTTCTTTTTATTTTTTAGATTTGTTGTATTGAGCCACAAGACTTACGGTTGTTTCGTCGGGTGTGCTCACATAAGTGGTAAGCGTTAACGTTTTCAATGATCTTGGCCAAAAAACCACCGGCATAACTTCACCCCCGAATTCACCGTTTGAATTCAGATAAGTCTCACTTTCAAGAAACGATGACACATTGAACATATACGGACTTTTTGTGTCGTACTGGAATAATCCCACGCTTTTAAGGTCACTAAAATCGATGATGACTTCACCGCATAACACACCATCTTCTTCAAAAAGCCGCTTGCTTTTTACTTCGGCATTTTCATAATCCTGGTTGATCTGATCACCATCAATGTATTTCGACATCAACTCGTCATAATCTTTCGCTGAAATATCAGTGCTGTCATCCATCATCGAAAGAATATTGATGAATTTTATCGTCAGTGTACCCGAATTGCTGTCTTTTAACTCAAATGTATAAACTTTCTTTTCAACCGTAAGACAACTGGTAAGAGTGAACAGAAAGGCAATAAGGAAAAAGAGATTAAAAGATTTCTTCATGTGAATATTTTTGAACCAAAGGTAATAATTAATTAAATGGTTTGGCTTAGAGTCGTACTTTTGTCATCTAAAAAAGGGTGCAATGAAAATCTCAGTCGACATTAGTTATTATCCATTAAAAGAAGAATTCAAAAAACCGATCCTTGATTTTATTTCGAGGCTGAAAAAGCATCAAACCATTGTAGCCATTACCAACGGCATGAGCACACAGGTTTTCGGTGAATATTTCGATGTCATGAAAATCCTTACAGACGAAATTCATAAGTCATTTGAATTGCCACATTCGGTATTTATACTTAAAATTATTAATGCCGATTTGAAGTAGATGGAGACACTTTATACTGTTGAAGAAACCATCTGACACCTGGTTGTTCATACGAATTCTGATAAAAAGCATCTTTATGGTCATTCAACTATTTTAAATTCATTAAATACAAATAATGGTAACCGGGACAATATTCGACGTTTTTTGGGCAAATGTATTGGATACAAGCTGGATCGAATTCATTGCCGTTATTTTCGGCCTGTTGAGTGTTTGGTATGCTCGTCAGGAAAATATCCTCGTTTATCCTACCGGGATTGTCAATGTATTGATTTATGTGTTTATCTGTTTCAATGTCAAGCTATACGCCGATGCGGGGATCAACATATTCTATTTCATTATGAGTGTTTATGGCTGGTTCAAATGGACACGGCGATGGGATCAGAAACCGATTAAAATCACTGCAAACGACCGAAAAGACTGGATTGTTTCCCTGGGAATGTTCGTTCTCTCAGCGCTGGTTATTCTGGTTCTATTAAAATATTTTAAACGGGATGATTTGGATTACTGGTCGACATTCGTTCCTTATATCGACACGTTTACGACAGCAATTTTTATTGTTGCTATGTGGCTGATGGCTTTTAAAAAGGTTGAAAACTGGATATTCTGGATCATCGGGGATATCATTTCGGTACCTTTATACACATACAAAGGTCTGGCTTTTACCAGTTTTCAGTTTTTTGTATTCCTTATCATTGCTGTCATGGGCTACATTTCGTGGCGAAAGAAATTGTATAAAGAACCGGCATACCGGTAGGGAAATATCAAATCATGATAAAAAGAATTGCCATTACGGGTCCCGAAAGTACCGGCAAAACGGAACTCGCAAAAAAACTGGCTGGGCATTTTAGTACGGTTTGGGTACCCGAATATGCGCGTGAATATATTGACAACCTTGACAGACCCTATAATTACAACGATATCCTGCTGATTTCGAAGGAGCAATTACGCCTGGAAGAAGCAGCAGTTGAACATGCACATCGGTTTTTATTTAGTGATTCTGATTTTACAGTGACAAAAATCTGGTGTGAATTCAAGTACCATCGTTGCCATCCCTGGATACGAGAACAATTCAGGAACCATGTTTACGATCTTTATCTGCTCTGCGATATCGACATTCCGTGGGAATCCGATCCGCAACGGGAGCATCCGCAATTTCGCGAACAATTATTCAAGATTTATACAAATGAACTAACATCAGCACAGTTTCCGTTTTTAACAGTCAGTGGATTGGGTGAATCCAGACTAAAAAATGCAATACGCATCATCGAACAAAAATTGACATAAAAGGTTTGTCGGATTCCGTGTATTTTTGTGCGAACAAAGAAAGAACAACGTTTGAAGAACAAAGGATCAGAAAAGCTGAATATTTTATATCTCCCGCGCTGGTATCCAAACCGTGACGATCCGATGCCAGGTTTGTTTATCGAACGGCATGCCCGATCTGTTTCTCCTTTCACACATGTATCGGTTCTTTATGTGCATCCTGATGAGAAATTAAAAGTGAAGAAATACGATATCGTTGAATCAAGGGATTATGAGCTTTATCAGGTTAAAGTTTACTATAAGAATTGCAAGTCTGGAATTGGTTTTTATGATAAAATCGTCAATCTAACCCGGTTTGTCAGGAGTCACCTTAAAGGTTTCAAGCTGGTAAGAATAAATTCCGGATCACCTGATATCATCCATGTTAATGTACTGACACGACTCGGGATACTGGCTTTGTTATACAAAGTTTTTACCGGGAAACCTTATGTAATTACCGAACACTGGACCCGTTATCTTCCCACAACCGATACCTATCATGGCTTTCTCAGAAAAATATTGACGAAAATCGTGGTACGGAATGCTTCTGCAGTTCTTCCTGTTACCCTTAACCTACAGAAGGCCATGGAGTCGCGGGGATTAAAGAACAGAAATTATCACGTTATCCCAAATGTAGTGGATACAGAAAAATTTACACCTGTTGAAAGACCTGGCAAAAATGAGAAAAAAACGATAGTTCATGTTTCCTGCTTTGAAGACAAACAGAAAAACATAAGTGGTTTATTACGCGTGTTAAAGAAACTTTCAGAATTGCGGCAGGATTGGGTTTGCCAGATGGTTGGTGATGGGATTCATTTTGATTCCCTTAAAAAATACGCTGTAGATATAGAGCTAAAAGAACCGTTTGTAATTTTCAACGGTTTGAAAGAGGGTGAACAACTTGTTAACTTAATGAGTACAGCGGATTTCCAGGTCATGTTTTCACGATACGAAAACCTTCCTGTTGTCATTCTTGAAAGTTATTCCTGTGGAGTTCCTGTGCTTTCAACGAATGTTGGTGGTATTTACGAACACATGAATGATGATCTCGGTTTACTGATCCCTTCGGAGGACGAACCGGCGTTATTTGAAAAATTGAATTACATGCTTGATAATATTGAAAAGTTCGAAAGTCAAACGATACGGAAATATGCTGTCGAACATTTTAGCAAAGAGGTCATCGGTAAACAACTTTACGAGGTTTACAGGCAAATAGCAGAAAAAGCCGTTAAAACTGATTTAGCATTCAATAAAAAGTAATAACTGATCACGAATGTTCAGAAACATTTTAAATACATTCGGTACAAAAGGTTTTACTGCCGTAATCAATCTGGCAATTGCGATCATACTGTCACAGGTTTTGGGGGCTTCCGGAAAGGGTGAACAGGGTCTGATCATTACTACGATTGCATTTATACTGGTTTTTGCCAATTTGATCGGTGGTGCCACGCTGGTCTATTTTACTCCCCGAATGCCGTATTCGGTTTTGTTGTATCCTTCATATCTATGGTCGATATTAACGGCTGTTATTTCTTATTTCATGTTACGGGCGTTTAATTTTCTGGAACCTCATTTGATCATTCCGGTTTGTATTCTTTTTTTACTTTCTTCGTTCACATCCATACATACCTCACTGTTAATGGGTAAAGAAAAGATAGTTACCGCGAATTTTATCAACTTTATTATTCCGGTTTTAACTGTTGTCAGCATTGTTGTGCTTTTTTTCGTTTTTAAACTTTCGACGCTATTTTCCTATATATACTCTTTGTACTTGGCTTTTGGAACCACGACTGTGATTAGTTTCATTTATGTAATAAAATACTTTGGGAAACCCGTGCCGGTGAGCCGGAAATCTTTTACAGATGCATTTGTTCAATTAATGAAGTATGGTTTTATGAACCAAACTGCACACATTACGCAAATGCTGAGTTTCAGGCTGAGTTATTATGTGCTTGAAGCTTATCAGGGTACATCGGCAGTAGGGATATATTCGAACGGGATTCAGCTTGCAGAATCGATCTGGCTGATGAGCAAAAGCATAGCGGTTGTTCAATATGCCAGAATTTCAAACGTAAATGATAAAAAGTACGCTGCTCAATTGACTTCCAAACTGATAAGAATTTCCGTTGTGATAAGCTCATTATTTTTGTTGCCATTGCTTCTTCTTCCGTCATCAGTATTTTCTTTTGTTTTCGGACCCGAATTTACTGCTGTAAAAATTATTGTACTCGCTTTGTCACCAGGTGTAATCGTATATAATATTTCAATTATCAGCGGGAATTATTTTTCAGGTTTGGGCAAGTATTGGGTCAATGCGATGGTCTCAAGCATCGGGCTCGTTGTTTCAGTCGCTTTGTATTTTACACTTATTCCGGCTTACGGATACATGGGTGCAAGTTATGCGACTTCCCTATCGTATTGCTTCACATCAATTTTAATTTTCACGTTGTTCATATATAAATCGGATGTCCCTTTAATATCTGTCTTAAAAGCAGGAAAGGATGATTTTAAATTTATCAGGGATGAACTTTTTAGGACCCTGCAAAAAATTAAGAATTAAATAAAACGGAATCATTTAATTTTCAATCCTCATAAACCAAATTACGCGTATACATGTTTCTTGAAAAATAAAAACCTCCTGGATAAATCATTGAAAATGTAAGCACATGAAAAAATATCTGCATATCGTGTTTGTAATCTTGCTATTTCTATCCTGTAGTAAAACAGAAGACCATGTTCAATTGAAACCGGTAATAAAGGAAAAAACAGGTTTAAAAAAGAACATCATTTTTTTGATCGGAGATGGTATGGGACTGCCGCAAATTTCTGCTGCCAGAACAGTAAACGGAAATAAACTGAACATGCTTAGGTGTAAATATGTTGGAATGCAAGCGACCCAGGCTGCCGACAAGTATGTGACGGACTCTGGAGCCTCAGGTACAGCGATGGCTTGCGGGCACAAAGCCAACTATTATACACTGGGGTTAGATGCCAATGGAAATCCAATAAGCTCCATTCTTGAAATTGCCGAAAAAAATAACCTGTCCACTGCGCTTATCACCACAACCCAGATCGTGCATGCTACACCAGCAGTGTTTTATGCGCACCAGGAAAATCGTTTTCAGTATGAAAATATAGCACTTGAAATGATTAACTGCGGCGTCGATTTTTTTCTTGGAGGCGGACAAAAATATTTCGACCAACGTACCGATGGATTAAATTTAATCGATTCGTTGACAATGAAAGGGTATAAGATCTATAATGGTATAGGTGATATTCAAAGCAGTGATAAAATTGCCGGTGTGTTCATTGCCGATGATGTACCATTGACTTATCTTGATGGCAGGGGAGATGTCCTTCCAAATTCTCTTGATGCGGCATTGCCTTTACTTTCTGCAAATAAGAAAGGATTCTTTTTGATGCTCGAAGGCGGACAGATCGACTGGGCTTGTGAAGATAACGATCAGGACTATCTTTTAGCCGAAATGCTTGACTTTGACAGGGCGGTCGGAAAGGCGCTGGATTTTGCAGAAAAAGATGGCAATACACTAGTGGTGATAACAGGGGATCATGAAACAGGAGGTTACACGCTTGTGGATGGAAATTTAGAAGCCCATACAGTTGATGGAGAATTTTATACACATCAGCATACGGGTGTTATGGTGCCGGTTTTTGCCTTTGGACCGGGTGCAGAAGAGTTTACCGGGACCTATGAAAATACGGAAATTTTTTACAAGTTCCTTGATTTTTATGGGTTCAAGAATTGAACAGTCGGGTCAGCAAAATTGATATTCCAGTCCCCTAAGGGTGTGGATTCGCCCTGTTGAATACTTTATCAAAATCCGTATTCGTGATAAAATTTTCGAACTTCTGTATCCAGGTCTTCGAAAGCAACATAGTGGTTCGAACAACCCTTTCTTGAACAAATAAATACTTTGCCTCCCAATTCGAGTGTTAGCGGTATCATCGGTGCATTACAATCCTGGGCGCTGCATTCGTTGGTACTTGTAAGCTCTTTGTTGCAGTTTGGACAGAAGAAACGGGCTATTTCCTTTTCATGGAGGTCAAAGTCGCATACATGCGCATAACATCCGTAAAGTGAACAAAGCCGGATTGTTCCCCTGTCTGATGACGTTTCTATATTTAATTTTATGCTGGGGTGATCCTTTAGTGGATAATCATGATCCATAAGTGATTTTCCGCAATGCGGGCACTTAACTTTGAGTGAAACGGTTTTTGTCATACGATCCTCCTTTTTATTAATGGATTCAAATTTATTTGGGTGATTATCTTATAAACTCTCAAATAAAATTATGAAAGCATAAAATTAATGTATTTATTTGATCCATACAATCTGATATGCCTAATTTATAAAGATTACAAGTAACGGAATTGGTTTTCCCGCAACTTCAAAATTTTTAAACCTTAAATGTGTATTTGAACCGGAAAAGAGTATCAATTTAAAGAAGGTAGAATCATAAAGAGTATACAGAGGGAATCAAGGTTTAGAACAATGAAATAAAACTAAATTTGCAGGGTTATACAGCATAAATTCAGAACAACGTGCATGATCAGGACGAAATAACGGTACAGATCGAGGTAAAGGGACTCGTACAGGGTGTGGGTTTCCGGCCTCATGTATACCGTATTGCACATCAGTATAATTTGAAAGGTTGGGTCGAAAACAACAACAATGGGGTTCTGATAAAAGTTAGCGGGATTAAAGATGACATTGATCAGTTTGCAGAAAGCATTTGTTCAAGGGCGCCGCAGGCTTCGTATATCCGGTCAATCCAACATCAAAAAATTAAATTTGAGGAATTTGTCGATTTCAGGATTGTTAAAAGTAAAAATATTTCTGAAAAAATAACGGATATCAGCCCGGATATTGCGGTTTGCGATGATTGTCTTGAAGATTTGAAAAGACAGTCCCACCGCATCGATTATCCTTTTATCAACTGTACCAATTGCGGGCCCCGGTTTTCAATCATCAGGGATTTGCCGTATGACCGCCATAACACCACGATGGAACCTTTCGTGATGTGTGATACCTGCCGAAATGAATACGAAAATGTTTTGGACAGGCGGTTTCATGCCCAGCCGGTAGCGTGTTCGGATTGCGGTCCTGAATATGAATTGATTATCGGAGAAAAAATCATTCATTCATTTGATGAAATTTTAAATGAAACCTGCAGATTACTTGAAGGAGGTAAAATAATTGCTATCAAAGGGATCGGAGGTTTTCAGATCGCCTGTGATGCATTAAATGAAGAAGCTGTCAACCGGCTGCGTGAACGGAAAGTCAGGGAAGGAAAACCGTTTGCCGTAATGTTCTCAAATATTGAAGCATTGCAGGAATATGTTTATCTGTTTCCTGAAGAAAAAAAGTCGGTTTTGTCGTGGCGAAGGCCAATCGTTATCGCTCAGGAAAAGAAAAGGCTGGCTTCCGGTGTGAGCGTTTGTTTTAAGACGATCGGCGCCATGCTGCCATACATGCCATTTCATTATTTGCTTTTTGAAAAACTAAAGCTTCCGGCTATCGTACTTACCAGCGGTAATCTATCGGAAGAGCCCATTGTCATCGATAATGAAGAAGCTCAATCAGAATTAACCCGGATCGCGGATGCTGTTTTAGCCTATAACCGTGAAATTTATAATCGTACGGACGATTCTGTTGCAATCATTGTAAATGAAAAAGAACGGCTGCTCCGGCGATCACGCGGGTATTCCCCTGAACCGGTCAATCTGAATCTGAATGTGGATGGTATTTTTGCAGCAGGAGCGGAACTGGTTAATTGCTTTTGTATCGGTAAAGGAAAACAGGGTATCCTAAGTCAGCATATCGGTGACCTGAAAAATTTGGAAACGCTGGAGTTTTATACGGAATCATTCAAACGTTTTAAAAGACTTTTCAGGTCAAATCCTTCACTTGTGGTTCATGATATGCATCCTGATTATTTATCCACCCGATTTGCAAAAAATTTGAAATTAGAGCAAATGGAAGTTCAGCATCATCATGCACATGTAGCTTCGTGTATGGCCGAACACGATCTTGATGAAAAGGTCCTCGGTGTTAGTATGGATGGGACAGGCTACGGTGATGACGGAAATATCTGGGGAGGCGAGTTTTTTGTTTGTGATCTTAGCGGTTATGAGCGAAAAAATCACTTTGAATACATTCCTTTGCCAGGTGGTGACCAGGTGACTAAAGAACCGTGGAGGACTGGGATATCCTACTTGTACAAGGTTTATGATCATGAATTTCTGAAACTTGATTTGCCGTTTTTGAAATCACTGGATCGCACCAAAGTAGAATTATTGATTCAGGCGATTGACAGGAAAATAAATTGTCCGTTAAGTTCAAGTGCAGGAAGGCTTTTTGATGCGGTTGCAGCCATCACAGACATTTGTCCTGTTTCGAAATTTCATGCAGAAGCTCCCATGCGTTTGGAATCGGCGTTAAAAGGAGGCATAACTGACAGCTATCCGTTCGATCTTGACACCATTATTTCATTTGAGTCTACAATCAAAGCCATTGTTGAGGATATTCTGGATGGTGAAGATACAGGTGAAATTTCAGCAAAATTTCACAATACATTTATCAATGTCATTTTTGCAACGATAAGCCAATTGCGAAAAGAAACAGGGCTCAAGAAGGTTGTTTTATCGGGCGGAACTTTCCAGAACAAATATGTATTGAGCAGAGTAGAAAAGATATTGCAGAAAGAAAAATTTGAAGTTTATTCGCAGTGTAAAATTCCTTCGAATGATGGTGGAATCGCTTTGGGACAATTGGTCATTGCGGCTAAAAGAAGAGAAGTGAAATTAGGTTAATTATGTTGATTAGGTTAATTCAGTTAATTATGTACTTTAGTCACTTTAGTCATTTTAATTTATTTTAAATATGTGTTTAAGCATACCGGCAAAAGTTGAAAAAATAGAAGGTGAAATGGCCATTGTTTCGGTTGGAGGAGCAAAATACAATGCCAGTCTTCAAATGCTTGATGATGTCAAAATCGGGGATTATATTTTATTGCATACAGGATTTGCCATCCAGAAAGTAAGCGAAGAAGATGCCAAAGAAACCCTGAAATTATTTGAGGAATTTGAGGAATTGAATAAGAGGATGGATGAGGAGGAGAAACAAAAATAAAAGTTCATAGAGTTAATAAAGTGCCTAAAGTGCCTTAAGTTTAATGGATAATAAAGAATTTGCAAAACAGCTTGAGGAGAGGACGCTCTTATTTGGGGTTAAAATAATTCATTTGTCTGGAAAACTTCCAAATTCTACAGAAGGGAAAGTTGATTCGAAATCAATTAACTAAATCCGGAACAAGTATTGGCGCAAATTATCGTGAGGCGAATAGATCAAGAAGTAAAGCTGATTTTAAAAATAAAATAAAGATTTGCGAAAGCGAAGCTAGTGAAACGCTATATTGGATTAAAATTGTGAGATTTATGAATTGGTTGCGTAAAGAAGAAACGGAATTAGAGTTTATTGAATCTGGTGAATTACTTGCAATTTTCACTTCTATTAGTAAAAAACTTAATCCTTAAAATGTTAGTTAATTGTTCTCAAGGTACCTCAGGAACTCTAAATACTTTAGGCACAATAAATACTTTAGGCACTTTTTAATATGAAATACATAGACGAATACCGCGACCGGATTCTGGTAGATAAGCTGGTAAAGCAGATCAGGGAGGTTTCGCATAAACCGGCGACCTTTATGGAGGTATGTGGCGGGCATACCATGTCGATCCAGAAATTCGGGATACCTTCGTTGCTACCGGATACGATCAGGTTAATATCTGGTCCAGGTTGTCCTGTTTGTGTTTCCGATCGCAAATATATCGATCAGGCAATTGCTTATGCACGACTGGATGATGTTATCATTGCCACCTATGGTGATTTGATCCGGGTTCCGGGTTCCACATCAACGCTTGACGAAGAAAAGGCTAACGGCGCGGATGTCCGGATCGTGTATTCGGTCCTTGATGCATTAAATATAGCTAATGACAATAAAGATAAAAAAGTCGTTTTTTTAGGGATCGGATTTGAAACAACAGCCCCGGGTTCTGCTGCTGGCATTATCAAAGCACAGATGGCAGGCATTTATAATTTTTATTTATTCAGTTCACACAAAATCATGCCCCCGGCGATGGAGGCACTCATCGACGAGGGTGTAAAACTGAATGGATATATTGCACCCGGACATGTGAGCACCATTACAGGAACCGGGATTTATGAAAATATTCCGAAGAAATTCGGATTGGGGTGTGTGGTTGCCGGATTTGAACCAGTAGACCTTTTAAAGGCAATATTAATGCTTGTTATTCAAGTTGAAAATAATGATCCCAAAGTTGAAATCGCCTATACCCGCGTCGTAAAACCGGAAGGCAACATCAAAGCACAACAGATGCTGGATGAGGTCTTTGAACTTCGCGATGACTGGTGGCGGGGGCTTGGTGTTCTGCGAAAAAGTGGTTTAAAGGTCAGAGAAAAGTATGTTGATTTTGATGCGGAGGTACAGATACCTGTTGAAGTTGAGCCTACACGCGAAGATAAAGGTTGTATTTGTGGTTTGATCCTGAAAGGAGTTAAGTCACCGAAAGATTGCAAGCTTTTCGCAAAAGCATGTGTACCTGAAAATCCTGTGGGAGCCTGCATGGTTTCTCATGAGGGAGCATGTCATGCTTATTACAGGTATAATCGATAGCAATGGTATTTTTAGTTAAATTTGCATAAATATCGAAGAACAATAATGCAAACCAGATTATTAAAAAAGATAAAAAGTATTTTGGAAAAACAGCAGGTCGACAAAGCCTGGTTGTTTGGTTCATATTCTCGAAGTGAGGAAAATGGGACAAGCGATATCGATATCATGGTAAGATTCTCCAAACCAAATAATAGGTCTCTCTGCTGTCTTATATAAATTTAATAAATTGTTTAAGCGACGCAACAGGTAAGAAAATTGATCTGGTGGAAGAGGGGCAATTAAAAGATTTTGCGTTGGAAAATTTTGAAAAGGAAAAAATAGTCATTTATGAGAGAAAAACTGAAAGACAAGGAAAGACTAAATCATATTCAGTGGAAGCCATTGACAATATTTTTGAATTTACAAAAGGAACCGACTTCAATAATTTTTCAAAAAACAGGATACTCCAGTTTGCTATTGTAAAAAATGTTGAAATCATTGGTGAAGCAGCAAATTCATTGAGCAATGAATTCAGAAAAGTGACCATAATGTAATCAATTGGAGGGATATTATTGGTTTGAGGCATGTTCTGGTTCACGGATATTATCAAATCAGCAATGAGATCGTCTGGAAAACTATCAGTGATGATTTACCTCAACTGCATGGACAATTATAGCTTCATTGCTATGAGTGAATTCAAATAATTCGAATTTAATTTGATGCATAAAAATATCCTTCTCGGTCACGGCAGCGGTGGCAAATTATCACACGATCTGATCCAAAATTTGTTTATCAGCCATTTTTCAAATGCCGTTTTGGAGGAACAAACAGATGCCGCTGTATTGAAAATCGCAACCGAAAAACTTTCTTTTACTACAGACTCATTTGTGGTCGATCCGGTTTTTTTCCCGGGGGGAAATATCGGTAAACTGGCTGTGGCCGGCACGGTCAATGATCTGGCTGTTTCAGGTGCTAAACCCTTGTATTTAAGTGCTGCTTTTATTATCGAAGAGGGATTTGCTTTTTCCGATCTGGAAGTCATTGTGAATTCAATGGCCGAAGAAGCGAAAAAGGCCGGGATCAAAATAGTTACAGGGGATACAAAAGTGGTCAACCGCGGGAAATGTGATAAGATATTTATAACAACTACCGGAATTGGTGAAATTCAGGAAAATTATGTTCATATCGGTACGGCTAAGAAAGTGCAAACCGGGTGATAAAATCATCATCAACGGTACCATTGCCGATCATGGAATGGCTGTTATGAGTGCTCGAGAACAACTAAGTTTCAGTACCGATATTATTTCGGATTGTGCTTGTTTGAGCCGGTTGATAGGCAGATGCAATGGAGGTCACAGAACAAATCAGGTTTATGCGTGATGCCACAAGAGGAGGACTGGCAACCGTTCTTTGTGAATTGGCAGAACATAAAAATTTTGGAATCGAAATTGACGAAGCCACTTTACCTGTCAATGAAAATGTACGTGGAATGTGTGAATTGCTTGGGTTCGACCCGCTTTATGTGGCAAACGAAGGAAAAGTTGTGATGGTTGTGGGTGAAAGAAGATGCTGAAAAAGTTCTGAAAACGCTTAAAAAAAATGAACTTGGGCCGGCGAGCAGCAATTATCGGGAATTTCGTCGATGAGCATTACGGGAAAGCATGGCTTACAACAGGTATTGGCGGAAGAAGAATTATCGATATGCTGGCCGGAGAACAATTGCCACGAATATGTTAAAATTCCAAACTTTTTAAATTCCAAAATCGAAATAATCATAAACCAAATGAATAAAAATCAAAAGGCTAAAAATAAAAATATGGAAGTGTTTGAATTATATAATATTATGGTATGAATACTGGAAAACCATATGATTTAGGGGAGAGGACGTTTTTATTTGCACTGAATGTTGCAAATCTTATGAATAAGCTTCCGCGGACATTATCAAATATTGAGTAATCAAAACAAGTTATAAAGTCATCAGGTTCGGTTGGTGCAAATTATATTGAAGCAAATGAAAACCTTGGAGAGAAAGATGCCATTTTCAGATTTAAAATATGCCGTAAAGAAGCCAAAGAAAGTTCATTCTGGCTTAATTTGTTAAAAGCAACAAACAATGAAAAATTTCATAATGAGATTGTAGAAAAAATTCAGGAAGCAAATGAATTAAAAATGATCTTCAATGCAATCATCAATAAAAAAACAAAACAATAGTTTTAAAAACATTGCATTTTAACCGTTAAAAATATTGGAGCTTAATTTTTTGGTATTTGGAATTTAAAAAGTTTGGAATTTAATCTATGCATGAACTATCAATCACATTGAGCATCATTGAAATTGCTGAAGAAGCTGCCAAAAAGGAAAATGCCTCGGTAATTACGGAAATTGAACTCGACATCGGACAACAAGCAGGAGTTGTCAGGGAAGCACTGGATTTTGCCATTGAGACCGCTAAACATGGAACCATGCTTGAAAAAGCCACATGGGTTATCAATGAAATTCCGGCTCTCGCAAGATGTGCAGAGTGCGGAAATGAATTTGAAACCGGTGAATTGTTTATGCCCTGTCCCAAATGCGGTAACCCGTTTTCAGATGTTTATCAGGGCAAAGAACTCAAAGTAAAAACGTTGAAAATAGAATAACTTTTATCTTTGCAATAAATAGTTGAAAATCTCGTATTGGTTGTCTAATTTCTCAAATCTATATAAACTATGTGCGATACTTGCGGTTGCGGAAACAGCGATGGGGTTTCGATAAGGAAACCGGGTGAAACAGAACACGATCACCAACACATTCATACCCACGAACATGAGCATGACGATTTGGTTCATACACATGCTCATGAGCACTCGCATGAACATACTCACGATCATCCGCATTCCGGTCATGATCATGACCGTTTGCATTCACATTCGCATGAAAAAGAGATTGTTCTGGAGCAGGATATTTTGTCTAAAAATAATCTATTGGCTGAGCGAAATCGTGGTTTCTTTGAAGCAAAAAATATTCTTGCACTTAACCTTGTAAGCTCTCCTGGTTCGGGAAAAACCAGTCTGCTCGAAAAAACAATCAGGGATTTAGGAAAAGAAATAAAATTCTTTGTCATCGAAGGTGATCAACAAACGATGAACGATGCCAACCGTATCGATGCCGTCGGAGCACCTGTTGTCCAGATCAACACCGGCAACGGATGTCATCTTGATTCGGATATGGTGAACAAAGCATTAAAAAAATTGAATGTTGAAGAAAATGCAGTGCTGATGATCGAAAATGTTGGCAACCTTGTTTGTCCGTCATTGTTCGACCTCGGCGAATCGTCAAGGGTCGTTATCATGAGTACCACAGAAGGGGAGGATAAGCCCTTGAAATATCCAACCATGTTCCAGTCTTCACAAATCTGCATCATCAATAAGACAGATTTACTTCCCTATGTTGATTTCGATATTGAAAAAGCGAAACAGTATGCCACGCAGGTCAACCATCATTTGAAATTCTTCGAACTTTCCGTTAAAACTGGTGAAGGAATGGATAAGTGGTATGAATGGCTAAAAGGAAAAATTAGTGATTGAAGAATAGTGAATAGTGAAGTTGAAATGAATGATATCAGATTGTTTGCAATAGGTAAAATTCATACTCCTTATTTGGAAGAAGCACCCCGCACAGATTATGAAAATGCGGAAGGGGAGTTCTATGCAGAATTGGATGATAAATATACCGAAGGGCTTTACCTCCTTGAAAAACTAAATTATTGCTACCTCATTTTTCATTTCCACAAATCCAAAAAAGAACCGCGGTTGCACATATTTCCTCCAAGAGGTAATGGTAAAGAAGTAGGTTTGTTTGCTACACGTTCGCCAAACAGGTTCAATCCAATTGGCCTGACAATTGCTAAGATTAAAAAAATTGAAGGAAACCGGATTTATACGTACGGGCTGGATATTCTTGATGGAACTCCATTACTCGATATTAAACCGTATATTAGAGATTTTGACATGAAAGAAGAAGCAAACATGGGATGGATTGATGTTTAACTTTCTTTCGTTAAATTTTTCGTCTTAAATTAATTGAATGCGCATTCAAACATTTTAAAATACCACTTGTTAAAACTTTACAAAATCATCATTGTTAATACATAATCCTTTATGAAAGAAAATAAAATCCTTGTCCCTGTTGATTTCTCCCAGGTTAACGACAAATCTCTTGCCTATGCTTCTATGCTGGCGAAGCGTGGCAATATGAACATGACCCTTTTACATATCGAAACCGGCAAACCGGATGTTACGGATGAAAAAAAGCTGAAATCAATAGCAGAATTGATAGTAAATGAAAGTGGGATCGAATGTGATTATGTTATTCGAAAAGGAAACATTTTCACCGAAATTCCAATCGAAGCCAATGATATGAAATACCGGTTGATGGTAATTGGATCACATGGAATAAAAGGTATACGTGAAAAAATTACAGGAGCTGATATTTTAAAGCTTGTCAAAATGATACCAATACCTGCCATCATTATTCAAAAGGATTATAAAATTCCGCTGGAGGGTATCAAAACAATTGTTTTTCCAGCCAGTTCGCACGACTTCTACAAGTATAAAATCAATGCCGCAATTTTTCTGGCTTCTCTTTATAAATCAAAAGTTCACCTTTACACAGTAAACAAACCGGGAACGGAATGGCCGGAAGAATTGAAAGTAAACATTGAACTTGCAAAGCAATTATTTGAAGACAACAACATTGATTTTGTAAGAGTGAATGAGAACCAAGCTTCATTTTCAGCAGGTTATAGCAAGCAAATTTTACAATATGCAAACAAAGTCAGTGCGGATCTTATTTCAATGATATCGGTTCAGTCAAAGGAATTCTATTACATTGCCGACAGTGATAAAGAGGCGATGCTGACAAACAACCATTGTATTCCCTGTATTTGCACAAGTGATAAAATTGGGTTTACTTTTTAACATTTCGTCAATATTTTTCCGCATTAATTGCCCAAATTTTGTCGTTTCCCAGTTCAAGGTAAAAATCACTTTATCCTCTTAATGGTTAAAACCATGGAATAAATAAATCACTTATTTTAGCTGAAAAAAGCGATTTATGAAATTAATATGCCTATCGATTAGTGCCTTGGTGTGCCTTTCATGTTTTGGGCAGAACAAGAAAAGTGACGATTTCACCCAATCCGTCAATCCTTTCATCGGAACCGACAAAATGGGCCACACCTTTCCCGGCGCCTGTGTGCCATTCGGAATGGTTCAATTGAACGAGGGCGCATTTTCCGGTGCATTTGCAATGCCATTAATTTCAAAATAATGTCCCATCATCTTTGCACAACAATCTTCCCTGAATAATTAAAGCCATCAAATTCCACCCAATAAAAATAGATCCCTTCACGAAACTGCCGAAGATCAAAAACGGTTTTTTCTGAAGTAATTTGTTTTGTGGCAACTTCCTGCCCGTAAATGTTCATGATCACCACTGTCGTTTCATCAGCGCCTGTCATTCCGAATCCCGCTTTGCGGGACGAGGAATCCCCTGCTTTAACGTTGCCCGTTCTTTCCGGGGGATTCCTCACGCCTGCGCTTTTTCCTGCCCCGGGGTTCGGAATGACAGCGTTGTTGCTTAGGTTGTAAGGAATTTCAAAAATAATATAGTCTTTTGCCGGGTTAGGATAAACCTTTAAAGCATCATTTTCTGTTTGCTGAACCGGTATTCCTGTGGTATCCTCTGTTTTTATCTCAAATATCCAGGCATCACGGTCGGGATTACCGCCTGTTGGTGTGCATGCAACATCGTAAGAAGGTCCATAATTGGTAGATGATGCAACTACATAATCGTAATCACTTTTTTTAAGAATGGTATGAGGATTTTCAAGCCTTTCACTTCGAAACCCACCAAAACAATGCTGCCATTCTATTACTCCATCTTCATTAAGTTTGACTACCCAGATATCTGTATCCGTTCCAGGGTTAGAGTGATTGCCGCTGACATCACCATCATTGGAAAATGTATCTCCAATAATAACATATCCATCATCATCGGTTTCAGTAATGAATTCAGGGTCCTCCTGGTCATAACCACCTAAACATTTTTGCCACAAAATTTCATAATTTTTATTCAAATTAACCAACCAAATATCCCCATGACCGTTCGGCGGCCCTCCGGGAGGACCATGTAAACCTGTAACATCTCCATCATTTGAAGTTGTATAGCACGATAGTATGTAACTATTTTCCGTTTCTAAAATATTAATTCCAACGTCGTAATCACTTCCTCCATAACAATGCTGCGAAACAATATTTCCCTGTAAATCCATTTCTACCAACCATACATCGCCCCAGGCACCATCGGGATAGCACTCCACCATACCCCCATGAAGCTGAACTGCACCGATCATCATGATATTTCCTTGGCTATTGATGATCATGGAAATTCCGTTATCCAGCCCTTCATTACCAAGGGTTTTTTCCCATTCTATATTACCTATACTATCGCATTTTAAAATCCAATTGTCATAAAGGCCATAATATTGACTGATGTCCCCGCCTGAACTGCTGATTCTTGATAATAGTGCAAACCCGTTATCTTGGGTCAATATCATATCCCGAGGCTCATCTGTACCTGGACTTCCATAACATTTTTCCCAAAGCAAATTTCCCTGTCCGTTTATTTTAATGATCCATATTTCACTATCACCATGATTATAAGACTTGACGTCTCCGTCTGTCGATTTAGTTCCTCCAAGTATATAATATTCATTTTGAATTAATCGTATTATTTTTCGTGGTGAATCGTAATTACTTCCACCAAAACATTTTTCCCAAAGAAGAGTGCCTATTGAATCGGTTGATATAATCCAGATATCGGTTAAGCCATGATAATTCAATAATCCATCGCCAGCACTGACCTCAATCGCAAACATGTATCCGTTATCTGTTTCTGAAATAGCAAAATCATAGTCGGGTTCAGAGGTCCCGTAGCATTGTTGCAAAACAATTTCAGGAATTTGAGTGAATCCTATTTTCGAAATCAGAAATATAAGAATAAAAACTAAATTTTTCATTTTAAGTATAATAATAAGAGAACCACTCCTATCCGTTAGGAGTGGTTCCTAAAGATTCTATTTAATTATTAATTTTCCGCTTTTAATTGTAGCTCCAACTTTCAAAGTGTATAAATACACCCCTTTATCAATACCCCTTATATCCCAAACTTGTTGTTCGCATTTGTTTGTCAAACTGAAAGTTGAAATGATACTACCCTTAATATCGGTAATTTCAAGAATGGCATCACCAGCATACGACGGGAGCTTATAATCGAATGCAACCCAACTGCTTGCAGGATTGGGCGTGGCCTCGATAAAAAGGCCATTATCCTTTTCTACAGGAATTTTTGACACAGCCGAACTTTTCCAGGCAGAGGAATCGCTTACCGGCAGGCAGTTGCAAAAATGATAACCGTAGGCCGATTCCAGTATACCTTGTGCCATAAGAGAAGCTTTCCCCGGACTATTTTCAGCATAACCGACAAGGGTTGCCATATCAAGGCTGTCCAGTCCAAAAATGTCATGACCCTGCTGTTGCCATTGCATCTGCATCTCCATAAACGATTTATAATCGTTGTATTCTTCCTGGGCATTTCCTTCGAGGTTATAAATGCCTGGAATAATATCAAGCATTGTCTGGGCTGAGGAATAATCCGCTTCTGCTAAATAAGTCGAAACTATTTGCAAGTCGGCATTCATATTGTCGAGGTTGTCTAACCAGTTACGAATATACTGATAATCGGTTACCGTATCGTTCAGGCTGCTGCGAATCAAATCATAAGCAGCCTGCGTTTTGGCGGCTTTGTACCTTGCCATATCCTGCAATAAAATGGTCTTGTAGGTGATGCCACCGGCCAATTGCTTCAAAATTGAGATCAAATACTCCGGCAGCGGTTGGTCTTTATTTTCAAGGTAACTGATCAACTCTTCTTTACGAAGTTCATCAGGATTCGCAGATAAAATTTCAAACAAAACACTCTCCGGTAAAACGTCTGTTTTATCTGCTGCAGCCATCAGTACTTCTTTTGAAAGATGAGGCGATTTTCCAAGCAATTCGGCCCTTAATTCCCACATATTATTCGGCCAAGAAGTTACAATATCGGCCAGGGTTGCAGTAGTATTACCGCCATCTTTAAGGTTCTCATATAATGCATTAACATTATTATAATCTGAAAGGTTGGTTGCGAAATCCTGTTCAGCCTGCAGTTTCTGTTCGGGTGAAAGTACAAGTCCTCTCTCACTTCCACCACCACCGCCTCCGCCATAATGTGACGGGCAGGTGTTTATACCTGCCGTATAAATAGGTACAACATAATTGGTAGTATAATGAACCGGCGGATTAGTATGATAAAAATAATCCACTACCTGGGTGCCTTCGTTTCTAAAATTACCGTCAGGCAACTGAACCCCTGTCGAAAAAGAATTTCCAGCTTCAAGATGCTGGGTTCCCTGGAATGTTCTGATTTGGGGAGATAAACCGCCAGTCACAATAAAATCCACATTATTTAAAGTATTTGTATTACACTGGAATTCGAGTCCATCTTGATCAAGATTTGGATTATGACGATTCATCCCTTCTGCGAAATTCCCATAGCTAAGACCATTGAAATTATTCTTATAGATGATGTCATAATCTGTATTACTGTCTTTACATCGGATACCGGTGTATGTCCCTGTCAATGCGCCTTCAAATTTTGAAAAGCTATTCTGCTCGATGGCAAAGCCTGTGCAGTAATTCAGGTCGATCCCGATACCGGAAGCATCTTTTCCTTCTCCTTCACATGCCTCCTTGTCGGCAGCATTGTAACCTACCTCAAAGTCAGAGAACAGAACGCTCAGGTAATTGATGCTATTGGCACATACACCAATGTCGTTATCGCTGAATTTACTAGTCTCAACCCTGAATGTATAATTATTAAGGCCATTATTGATAGCATAAATGCCCCAGTGAAAACCATTAAAAGTGCTTTGGTCCCCATGAATACAGGGAGAAGTTTCACAAACTCCCAAAACATCAAATCCGGCATCATGAGATTGAATGGCTTGATTCCATTGACTAATTCCAGGGCCATTATTATCAAGGCTGAATGAACATGCCCAAAATTTAATGCCATCAGTCTGACCCATATCAATATGTTTATAGAAAACTTGATCGGCTAAATATGCTTCATCCAGGACAAAATTACAATATTTGAAATTACTTACATTATCAAAGATATGTCCATTTACTATATTTTCATATTTCGAAGTGAGCAATGCTCTAGTGTTATTGGTAAATGATGTATATTCGGCTTGCACAATTCCTCCATTATTTTGATTTCCATTGGCCGGATTACTTAGATTCACAGCAATTAAAGCATTTGTAATGGCAGAATGGTTCATGGTCAATTTTCCCTGATGCTGGGGTTTATCTAATTGAGAGTAATTTTTATTTCCCCAGACTTCAACACCCTGCCACATATCTCCGCAAACCTCAAGATTCGTAAATACTGTATTGTTCATAATCAGTTTTGAACCCGGTTCGATGATCACTTTTGCGAATTTACCGAACTGGAATGTGCAGTTATTAAGTGTTAAAACAGCGTTTGAGGTAACTTTTAGTCCGGATTCATAGCTATAATTCTGGCCACTAATTGTCTGGGTGGAATTATAAACATGAAAATCTCCGGAATAGGTAAACAAATTTGGATTAACGATAACATCAATTGTTTGGCATACTGTATTTTCTTCATCATCAGTAGCGCAGCATCTGTAGGTTCCTTCAGATAAATTTGTTGCAATATAGGATGTAAACTGAGTCAGTAATGTCCATGAAGAACCGTTCCATATTTCCCAGGTGTATGTATAATTTCCTGTTCCACCGGTTACAGTTGCTGTAACTTCACCATTGTCACCATCCGGACACTGTATATATTCAGTTTGCTCAAGAGACAATTGTACAGGATGATAGACACGGCTATTTTCAGGTAAAATGTAATATTTAAGTCCATCAAATGTTTCGTAAGTTGAAACTATGCTTGCCCAAATAAGTGGATATGGCAAGGAAAAAACTTCTGGTTCGAAATTCCCATTCACCTGATTTATTCTACCTAAAAACATCCCATCATTCGACACAGCATAAATATTTCCATCTGGTGCAGTTTGAAGATAAGTTCGGCCATAAACGGTGTCACCTGTTACTTGGGATACAATATTTCCATTTAAATAATTTAAAGCAATAATTCCAAGATCAGGACAAGAAACATATAAAATATTTTCATCATAAGTAGAAAATTCAATTCCACCTATTCTCCCATGGTTCAAGTCATATATATAGCCATTACCATTTCTATAAATGAATACCTTATCATTTGAAATTACACCAGCTGAAATCCAGGCTATCACATCCGACCCATCATCATTAGTTTTAACTTCCATATTATAGGCATAAAAATCGCCTTGTATAAAATTAGGATCATTTTCATCTTCTAATGTAACAGCCTCATTTGCATTAATACCATTACCGGTTAAAGTCCACTGTCTTAAACCAGCGGTAACGAGTGGAGTTTCAGCAGTCGCTGCGTAAAATCTTCCAGTACCGTCCTCAACATCCGTAATTGCAAATGCTATATAAGTATTTGTACGGATACCTCCTAAAATGCCGTTATGAACCGAAAAATGCCATCCATCGTTATACCAAATTTCATTATAACATAAATCTCTTAGCAGATCCTTATTGGCTTCAGTCCCTGAATAAAAAGTATAATAGTGATCAAAATACCCAGGTCTGTTTATAATCTGGAATTCTGGATTAAATTCGGAAATAGTAATAGTTCCCTGATGATTCCAAACAATTTCCTGATCGTCATAAAAGAAAGATGATCCTAAAATGTAAAAATTTAAGGCGTAATCAATCTGATAACCTCCCGCCGCCATTTCAGGTCTACTCTCAGGAGGAAATATTCCAGTTAATCCGTTTGAAGTAATATTGTTCGAATTAAATGAAATTTCGTAAGTTCCATTAATACCAAACTCATCGATTACAGGAATAATCCATTTTCCCATAAAATTCTGTGCGTTTGCAGCATAAACATTAAAGATTAATAGCAAAATAATAAATTTTTTCATTTTCAAAAATTTAAACGTTAATTAATGGCCTGTTTATTTTACATCGCCTGGTTTGTAATTGCGATGCATTTTAAGTAGGTTACAAGTCTCAATTTTACTAAAATTTATTACTTTTGTAAGCACACCTCCTTTCTTGTTAAGTTGATTATTCTGGTCGAATAGAATTAATTTCTTGCTTGAGGGGAGGTTTTTACGTTCTCCGCCATTTATTATGAAAAACTTTGAATAGTTCATTTCGGTTGCGATGGTCGTTTTTTCAGCCAACAGGGTCTAAAGGTAAGCTCAAAAATTACGTATGTCAAATTAATTTTTAGTAATCCTGAAATCGTTTTTTTTTTTTTTGTAAAATAAGTGATACAAAATCTGTTAGTTAGCCGATAATTTAGAATAGAAATAAATTGCGGCCGGAGTTCATGAATTAAAAATAGATGTGTATGAAAAATTGGGCTGCTCAATTCAGGAATTTCCTATTTTTAGCTGAAAATTTTTATGTTATGAGATTCTACGGATTTATTGCTTTTCTGCTTGTCGCTAAGCTGTCATGTGGCCAAAACTTAGACAATAGCGATTTCACCCAATTCGTCAACCCTTTCATCGGAACCGACAAAATGGGCCACACCTTTCCCGGTGCATGTGTGCCCTTCGGAATGGTTCAGCTGAGCCCTGATACGGATACAATTGGTTACTGGGATGATGGTCATTACAATAAAAAGGTATATGAATATTGTGCAGGTTACCAATATTCCGATCCCACCATAGTTGGTTTCAGCCATACGCATTTCAGTGGAACCGGTCACTCCGATCTGGGTGATTTCCTGATTATGCCCACTGTCGGCAAATTACAGCTTAATCCCGGAACATCCGAGCATCCTGAAAAGGGTTATCGCTCAACCTATCAGAAAAAGACGGAAGTTGCTGAGCCGGGTTATTACGCGGTAAAGCTGGATGACGGGGCGATCGGCTGCCAATTGACAGCCACCGAACGGGTTGGATTTCATCAGTACTCGATCCCGGAAACCGACAGTGCCCATATCATCCTCGACCTGATCCATGGGATCTATAATTACGACGGCAAGGACGTTTGGATATTTGTCAGGGTTGAAAATGATACTTTAGTAACGGGTTACCGCCAAACTACCGGTTGGGCGCGAACCCGGACCGTTTATTTCGCCATGGTATTTAGCAAACCGTTCAAGAGCTACGGGCAAAAAAACTATGATAATTCTGTTTACCGGGGTTTTTACCGCAAGTTTGATCAGGATGAGAATTTCCCTGAGATGGCCGGCCGGAAGATCAGGGTCTATTTTGATTTTAAGATCGAAGAACATGAACAGTTAAAAATAAAATTTGCGCTGTCATCTGTCAGTACCGAAGGCGCAGTAAAGAATCTCAAAGCAGAAATACCTGGCTGGAATTTTGGAAAAGTCAGGCAGGAAGCAAAGGAGAAGTGGAATAGGGAACTTTCAAAAATAAAGGTTGAAACGATGAAACCGGATGACAAAGTAGTTTTCTACACTGCGCTTTATCATGCCTTTATCAGTCCGGTCATTTATGAGGATGTTGACGGGCAGTACCGTGGACTGGATCAAAACATTCATCAGTCAGACGGTTTTACCAATTACACGATCTTTTCGCTTTGGGATACTTACCGGGCGTTGCATCCGCTTTTCAACCTGGTTCAGCCTGACAGAAATGCCGATATGGTTAGTTCCATGCTTGCTCATTTCGATCAGAGCGTCCATCCCATGCTGCCGGTGTGGTCGCATTACAGCAACGAAAACTGGTGTATGACCGGATATCACAGCGTTTCTGTGATTGCGGATGCTATTGAGAAAGGCATCTACACAGGAGATGTCAACAGAGCTTTAAACGCTTGTGTGAAAACGGCTTCCTACAAGCCTTACGATGGGTTACAATACTATATGGAGATGAATTATGTCCCCGAAGATAAAAACAGTAGCTCAGTCAGTAAAACATTGGAGTATGCTTACGATGACTGGGCAATTGCTCAAATTGCTAAAAAAGCAGGTGATTCAGCAAATTATAATAAATTTATATCGCGATCGGAGAATTATAAAAACGTGTACGATCCGAAGAGCGGCTTTATGCGGCCCAAACTATCCGATGGTACGTTCAGGAAGGAATTCGATCCGTTGCAAACCGACGGTCAGGGCTTTGTCGAAGGCAATTCATGGAACTACAGTTTCTATGTTCCTCAAAATCCGGAAACCTTGATAACTTTGATGGGAGGGAAGAAACGATTTGTGAAAATGCTGGATTCGCTCTTTACAAAACAAATTTCTGACAAAGATATCGAGGCAAATGAAGATATCACACGCGAAGGGATCATTGGCTTGTATGTTCACGGTAATGAACCAAGCCATCATATTCCCTATTTGTATGATTATGCAGGTTATCCTGAAAAGACGCAGGAAAAGGCACGAATGATCTGCAACACTATGTACCGCAATACTCCCGACGGTTTGTGCGGTAACGATGATTGCGGACAAATGAGTGCCTGGTACATTTTCAGTGCTTTGGGTTTTTATCCGGTATGCCCGGGTTCGGATGAATATGCTCTTGGCAGCCCGCTTGTGAAATCGGCGGAAATTGATCTGGGTAATGGAAAAACCTTAATTATTAAAGTCGAAAACCAATCACAAGGAAATGTGCATGTGAAATCGGTGATCCTGAACGGGCAAAAGCTTAACAAGCCTTTTGTGGATTACAAGGATCTGATTGGGGGAGGGGAGATGATATTAAAAATGAAATAGCTGACTGATCAAAATTATTTTACTGAACTTAACGAGGCTGTTCACTATCATGTCTATTTTTTATTCCAAGCCAGGAAAAGAATTACTGCAACCCTGAATTAAATCCAAATTCATTTAAATATTTAAAATTCAAGTTCAGAGGGAGAAAATTATTGGAAGGTCATTATTTACAATAAGATTCGAACTGAAAAAGGCTATACTATCGATCGCCTTAGAGATAGATTTTTCGATCACTTTTCTTTTATAGGAACTTTATATGTGAATCCAAACAGAATACTTATTGCACTGGTTTTAATATCTTTCAATCTAGCTTCGCGAATATCAGTATCCTGTTTAAAGTCGCCAATATTATTCAACCCTAAGGAATACCTCAGGTTACCGTAAAAAGCCCACGGACTTCTTCTTCCACCAAATGGCACCACAATACCTGCACCTCCAACAACCCCAAAATCAAATCCTGCATATTCTTCGCTGAATTTTCGCCGGTCGGTTGACTTATTGTTATCGTGGTCGCGGCTTTTTTGTCCATCCACTTTCAAACCGAAAAGCGAAGCTCCAAAAAGACCTCCTTCAGCAAAAAACTTTATTCCCCTGGGATCACCAAAAGTAAATTTTGCCAGAATAGGTATCTGCACATACGTGAAATTTTGCTTAACATTGCTTGTATCAATTATTCCCTGATATTTATAATAGGATTTTGTTCCCTTTGTTTGTACGGAAAGTTCAGCCTGAATCGATAAAATATCCGCGATATCTCCGTTAAGCATGTCCTTCATACTGTAGTTTGCAATACCACCGATATTATACCCGGCTATCATACTGTTATTCTCAACCGAAGAACCCCGGAGGTTAGACAAGTTGGCACCAATTCGTGCACCTAAGTACAACTGTCCAAACGAATCTGATTGTGTGAATATAAAAACAATCAATAAAATAAATAGAAAACGTTTGTTGGTTTTTGCCATTTTCAATAGAGTTATGATATAGTCATTAATTCTTACTTGTATTATGATAAATTCAAAACATAATGTGTAGTTTTATACCTACCAATATCACAAATAGTTTCGTTGTATCCAACATATTTTTATAGCGTTACAAAGTTTTGTTTTTAAATATAAGCTTTTCATTCTCAACCGTTATTATGATACCTGATTCCTTAGTGACCGCGCCTGATAAAATCATTTTCGATAGCTCATTTAAAAGATTTTTTTGAATGATCCTTTTCACTGGTCGCGCTCCAAATTGTGGATCAAACCCAGCCAGAGCAATAAACTTTACTGCTTCGTCGGTCATGTCAATCCGGACCTGGTTTTTCATGAGCATCTTTTTTATGTCGTTAAACTGAAGTCGAACAATATCTTCAATTTCATTCAAATCCAACGGCTTGAACATGATTATTTCATCAATCCGGTTGATAAATTCAGGACGAATAACTGATTTTAATAAACCAAAAACTTCAGCTTTTGTTTTTTCGAAGACTTCATCCTGCTTTCCCTGTTGCATTGATTCCAGGTTTTTTTGAATGATATTCGACCCGACATTCGAAGTCATAATAATAATAGTATTTTTAAAATCGACAGTACGGCCTTTGTTGTCTGTAAGTCTCCCATCATCAAGTACCTGAAGCAGGATATTGAAAACATCAGGATGCGCTTTTTCAATTTCATCTAAAAGTACCACGGAATAAGCTTTTCTGCGGACTGCTTCGGTGAGCTGCCCACTTTCGTCGTAGCCGACATATCCCGGAGGAGCTCCAATAAGCCGTGAAACCGAATGTCTTTCCTGGTATTCCGACATATCAATTCGTATCAGGGCATTTTCGTTGTCGAAAAGAAATTCAGCCAGTGCTTTTGCTAATTCTGTTTTACCCACACCTGTTGTCCCGAGGAAAATGAATGAACCTACAGGCCGTTTATTATCCTGCAGTCCTGCCCGGCTTCTCCTTATAGCATTTGAAACTGCCTCGATCGCCTCATCCTGACCAATCACACGTTTGTGTAATTCATCTTCAAGATGTAACAATTTTTCACGTTCACTTTGCAGCATCTTGCTTACCGGAATACCTGTCCAGCGTGAAACAATTTCGGCTATTTCTTCAGAACCAATCTCTTCGTTGATAAGTGGAGAATCCGCCTGAATACCGGATAGTTTATGTTTCAGTTCTTCGATACTATCATCGATGTTTTTTATCAAGCCATACCTGATTTCAGCGACACGACCATAGTTGCCGTTTCGTTCTGCCTGTTCGGCTTCATATTTCAAGTCCTCAATCTCTTTTTTCTTCTGCTGAATTTGTTCCACCAGTTCCTTTTCCGATTGCCATTTTGCGTAGACACCGTTACGCTTATCCTGAAGGTTGGCCATTTCTTTATTCAAATCTGATAATTTCTTTTCATCTTTTTCACGCTTTATCGCCTCACGTTCTATTTCGAGCTGTTTGATTTTGCGTTCAAGAATTTCAAGTTCTTCAGGCAGGGAATTGATTTCGAGCCGCAGTTTTGAAGCCGCTTCATCAATCAGATCGATTGCCTTATCAGGTAAAAAACGATCACTGATATAACGTTGAGATAATTCTACAGCAGCAATGATCGCCTCATCTTTGATTCGGACATGATGATGGGTTTCATAGCGTTCTTTCAGTCCTCTTAAAATGGCTATAGCCGATGCTGTATCGGGTTCTGCCACCATAACAACCTGGAACCGGCGTTCGAGGGCTTTGTCTTTTTCAAAGTATTTTTGGTACTCTTTGAGCGTTGTAGCACCTATCGCCCGTAGTTCTCCGCGTGAAAGAGCAGGTTTAAGAATATTGGCTGCGTCCAAAGCACCTTCTGAAGCCCCGGCACCCACCAGGGTATGTATTTCATCGATGAACAAAACAATTTCTCCGTCAGATGAAATAACTTCCTTTATTACACTTTTCAAACGTTCTTCAAATTCGCCTTTGTATTTTGCTCCGGCTATCAGGGCCCCCATGTCGAGCGAATAAATCAATTTGGATTTCAGATTTTCAGGAACATCGCCATTAATGATACGGTGTGCAAGACCTTCGGCAATGGCAGTTTTACCTACGCCGGGTTCACCGATAAGGATGGGGTTATTTTTGGTTCGTCTTGAAAGGATTTGTAAAATTCTCCTGATTTCTTCATCGCGTCCAATTACCGGATCGAGTTTGCCTGCAGCAGCCATTTCATTCAGGTTTTTGGCATAACGGTTCAAGGCATTGTAGGTTTCTTCAGCTGTCTGACTGGTGACGGAAGATCCTTTACGAAATTGTTTGATCGCTGTCTTTAGCGATTTTTCCGTCATACCGTTATCCTTTAAAAGCTTTGCAGCCGTGTCATGACCTGTCAAAATTCCGAGTAAAATGTGTTCAACCGAAACGAATTGATCATTAAATTCCGAAAGGTATCCCGAAGCCCTTTGTAACGCACTGTTAGCTTCCTTCGAAAGGTATTCTTCCCCACCAGCAACTTTTGGCATCGATTGTAAAATTTTATCAATGGTCGTTGCGACGAGACTGGGATTTATATCCAGTTTTTTTAACAGGAAAGGGATCACATTTTCATCCACACTTAAAATCCCCTTTAAAAGGTGAATGCTTTCAATGGCCTGGTGCTGATTGCCATTGGCTATTTCCTGAGCACGTTGAATTGCTTCCTGTGACTTTATTGTATAATTGTTGAAATTCATACTATCTGAATATTTAAATTTAACGTAAACCGTCAAATGTTTTGCCAGATAAAGATAGTAACTATAATCCGGAATTTATGGCATAAGGTTCTTTGAAAAAATGACTTTATGTCTTGAAAATTAGCTATTTATAAAAAATATACTGTTAATTTGACTTGGTTTGGCTAAATATTTTGTCTTTTATTAAAATGCTTGTTAAAATTTTCGGCATCTTTGTACGTTTAAACATTTGATTTGAACGCTATTGTTGAACGATTAAGCCCTTGTTGATTACCGATGAATTTCTACAAACAATATTTGTCTATCGCTATTTTCATCTTTTTTTTAATACCGTACCCATCGCAAGGACAATCGCAAAGCCAAATTTTCCCGGATACAATCAGGTCTTGCTTCGTCGACAGCCTTTTGCTTGATGCAGGTTTTGGGTATGATACATACCTTTGGAATACGGGGGATTCCACGATGTCAATCTGGGTTAGCAATCCTGGTCAATACTGGATACACACAATGCTGAACGATACACTCTATGGAGATACCGTGTATGTCAATATTTTAAATGCAAAAATTCTTCAAAACGATACGGTCATCGATTGCGGAGATACTATCCTGTTGAGCGGCAGTTCTCCTTTGTTCGATTATACATGGTTCCCGGCTAATGAAAACACTGATACAATCACGATTTACCCAAGAGATTCACTGTTTTATTTTGTTCAGATACAGGATCCGGATTCAGCTATCAATTATTGTATGGATAGTATTCGGATTGACGTAAAACCGTTGATGGTTGTCGATACACTGAAACAGTTAAAAATGGGTTGTCCGGGCATCAATGATGCCAATGTGCAGATAGAAGTGTCGGGAGGATATCCTCCTTACCTTTATGATTGGTCAGACGGCCAGGCTTCTCCCACCTATCCCAATGTTGACTACAATCTTACTGACGGTCATAAAACTGTAGAGGTTTCAGATACTTTAGGATGCAGTATTACATACGATTTTGAAGTTAAGGCATATCCACTTCCTGAAATAACCCTGAGTTCCGATCCGGAAGAAGAAGTATATATTCAGAAACCTTACGTAAATTTCTCATTTGAAAACCCACTTTACGACTCTCTCAGCGTTGATACCTTCCAGTTAAGCAGTTGGGAATGGCAGTTTGGAGACAGTGTTACCTCCCCAAACACCTACACCCCCGAACATGCGTATACCAATGTGGGTACTTATAAGGTAGAATTTAATTTTACGTCCTATTACAATTGTCAGGGAACTGACACCCTCACAATAAAGGTAAATCCGGTGAAATTAAATTTCCCTGTAGTCTTTACACCGAATGGTGATCAGTACAACCAGTATTTTGAAATTTTTGAAGATACAGGAAGTGGAAATTCAGGCGGAGGAGGGCAGAAATATTCCTATGCCGGAGATACGTTGGCACCTATTGATTTGAGTAAATATTACCTGAGTAATTCGTTGGTTGTGTTCAACCGCTGGGGACAAAAGGTATATGAAGTTGATAACTATAAAAACGACTGGGATGGCGGTGATCTGATAGATGGTGTTTATTTCTTTCTCTTAAAATGTAAGGGGGCATATGAAGATAAGGTATACAAAGGCTCCGTGATGATCATCCGGCAACAATAAGGTGTTTTATATGCTGGCAAATTTCAGGAATAATCCCGTTCCCCAAAAATAGCACCCCCAATTCTAACAATCGTGCATCCTTCCTGAATCGCTATCTTGTAATCTTCTGACATTCCCATGGAGATATCCCTGAAGTAAGGTTTATCAGCAAAATAATGTGTTTTTAATTTCCCAAATAAATTACGAAGATTCCCAAATTCTTTTTTAACCAATTCCTTGTCCTCTGTAAAGGTTGCCATCCCCATTACACCGCATATCCTTATAAATTGCATTTCAGCATATTCCTTTGATCCCAGTAAGTCTTTGGCTTCATCAAAATCCAGCCCGAACTTTGTTTCTTCAGTTGCAATATGGAATTGCAACAGGCAATCAATAACTCGCTCGCTTTTTGCTGCCTGTTTGTTTATTTCTTTCAGAAGTTTTAAACTGTCAACACTCTGAATCATACTGACGAAAGGCGTGATGTATTTCACTTTATTGGTTTGCAAGTGTCCGATAAAATGCCATTCAATATCTTTAGGTAAAAGGGGTTGTTTTTGAATAAGTTCCTGCACTTTGTTTTCTCCGAAAATTTTATAACCTGTGTGATAAATTTCCAGAATTTCAGATACAGGCCTTGTTTTGGATACAGCAATCACTTTAACAGTGGAAGGAATTTCGCTTTTAATTTTTGTGAAATTTTTTTGAATATCCATTTAGAGATGTTTGAAGCAAATATATGAAAATTCAGGAGATCGGCCTTGTTAATTTATTTCTGAAAAAAAAGGAAGAAATGGATAAATTGTATATTTTTGCACCTCCCAAAACGTTGGGTTCGGGTTTCTCTTTAAAAGAATTATTTAGAATAAAGAACCCGTAAAAAGAAGCTATCCGGAGAGATGGGTGAGTGGCTGAAACCAACAGTTTGCTAAACTGTCGTACGGGTGAACCGTACCGGGGGTTCGAATCCCCCTCTCTCCGCAGGAAAATTTTAGAATTTGTTATTTGTTTATTGGTGTTTTATTACGGGGTGTAGCGTAGTTTGGTCATCGCGCCTGCTTTGGGAGCAGGAGGTCGCAGGTTCAAATCCTGCCACCCCGACAAATTCAAAAAGGAAAATTCCTTTTTAAATCAAAGACTACTTTCGGTTATCGCGTCCCGACTATTGAGTCGGGAAGGTCGTCTTGCCAGAGCAAGATCACCCCGACAAATTCAAAAAAGGGAAATTCCTTTTTAAATCAAAGACTACTTTCGGTCATCGCGTCCCGACTATTGAGTCGGGAAGGTCGTCATGCCAAAGCGAGATCACCCCGACAAATTCAAAAAAGGGAAAATTTCCTTTTTAAATCAAAGACTACTTTCGGTCATCGCGTCCCGACTATTGAGTCGGGAAGGTCGTCTTGCCAAAGCAAGATCACCCCGACAAATTCAATAAAGGAAAATTTCCTTTTTAAATCAAAGACTACTTTCGGTCATCGCGTCCCGACTATTGAGTCGGGAAGGTCGTCATGCCAAAGCGAGATCACCCCGACAAATTCAAAAAAGGGAAAATTTCCTTTTTAAATCAAAGACTACTTTCGGTCATCGCGTCCCGACTATTGAGTCGGGAAGGTCGTCATGCCAAAGCGAGATCACCCCGACAAATTCAAAAAAGGGAAAATTTCCTTTTTAAATCAAAGACTACTTTCGGTCATCGCGTCCCGACTATTGAGTCGGGAAGGTCGTCATGCCAAAGCGAGACCACCCCGACAAATTCAAAAAGGGAAATTTCCTTTTTAAATCAAAGACTACTTTCGGTCATCGCGTCCCGACTATTGAGTCGGGAAGGTCGTCATGCCAAAGCGAATCACCCCGACAAATTCAATAAAGGAAAATTTCCTTTTTAAATCAAAGACTACTTTCGGTCATCGCGTCCCGACTATTGAGTCGGGAAGGTCGTCATGCCAAAGCGAATCACCCCGACAAATTCAATAAAGGAAAATTTCCTTTTTAAATCAAAGACTACTTTCGGTCATCGCGTCCCGACTATTGAGTCGGGAAGGTCGTCATGCCAAAGCGAATCACCCCGACAAATTCAAAAAGGGAAAAATTCCTTTTTAAATTTTATTTTCGAACCGCTAAAAAATTTTCAGCAAAAATTAAGGGGCGTTTGATTTAGTCGGGTATAACTTATTCTTTCTACTATTTTATTTTCCTGGGTTTATTTTGGTTATATCTTCCCAAATTGAAACTGTAAACCTGCTTTGATAATTTTAATCTGAAATAAAACGAATTTTAATCTAAGTCAAATCAATCAGTTACATGGTTACTTCCTTGAAATTTTTAATCTGGAACAGGGCTTGTCAACCCATTTTGAAAAAAACAAGGACATGGTAAAACACATTTATTTGAATCAGGTAAAAACATCAGGTAATTTCTTTTTAATTATTTTATGGACGTTAACATTTGTTTGTTTGGTTTTCCTTACAGGAAATGCACAGAACAACGGAGATTTTCGGTCGAAAGAAAGCGGAAGCTGGAAAGACAAACAAACATGGGAAAAATATGATAATGGTTCATGGGAAAATACCAATAGTGCGCCGGGTAACGAACCTGAGGCAACCATTACGATCAGGCAGGGACATACTGTCGAATTTGACGCGAGCAGTGCTCAGGTTTTAAACCTTATTGTTGAAAATGGAGGTCAACTCTACAGAAATTCTACAAGTAATGAAAAATCACTGGGGATTTCAGGTAATATTGAATGCAACGGGACCATTGGCGATGGCCCAAATGCAGATTTGCTTTCACTCGAAGTATCAGGTGAATCGACAACGATTTCAGGCAACGGGCAATGCAGCCTTTACAGTATCAGTAAAAACTCAAATACCTTTTCACAATCAGAACTGGTTTTTGATATGGCAGTGCAGTTAACCGTTACATCGGGTAATGCCATTTACAATACAAAAAACAATACCAATCTAAACATTGTGATTAATCCGGGTGCCTCTCTAACCACTCATGCCCCAATCGATCTCAAAAATGGAAACACCAACAAAACATGCAGCCTCTATTTAAAATCGAATGAATCGGATTACGGTTCATTGATTACTCCAGCAGTCGATAATAGTGACACTTCGAATACGACAGTGGAATTATATCTCAGCCAAAATGAATGGCATTACGTGTGTTCTCCCGTTGATGATCCGCTGGCTGGTACCTTTCTTAATATTTATTTGATGCAGTTTAATGAGCCTTCGGGACAATGGACATATATCGTTGATCCGAATTTTGTCCTGAGCAAAGACATGCAGGGTCTGGCAGCCTGGTCATCCACATCCTTACTTGGAAATACGACTGTTCAATATCAAGGAACACTCAATACCGGCTACCATGAAATTCCGCTTACTTATACTGAAAATGCGACACATAACAACCGCGGATTTAATTTTGTGGGAAATCCATACTGTTCAGCCATCGACTGGGATTATTCAGGTAATGAGGGCTGGACAAAAACAAATGTAGATAATGCAATTTATATGTGGAACAGCAATAAGGGAGCTTATGGCTGTTATGTCAACGGATTGAGTGTGAACGGGGCTTCAAGTATCATTCCGGCACATCAGGGTTTTTATGTACACTGTACTCAAGCTACGGGAGTTCTTGGCGTAGATTACAATGCACAAGTTCAGGATCATGAGATTTCTTATAAATCTCAAAATGAAACAGGAGATAATTTATTAAGATTAAGAGCAACTGGTAATGGATATAATGATGAAACATTGATCCATTTCGAAGAACAAACGACGTCGGCTTACGATGCGGCCTATGATGCTTATAAAATGAAAGGACTTGATGAAGCTCCTCAAATTTTTTCTTATTCTGACGGAAATGATGAATTGGCGATCAATTCGTTACCCGCAACTGCTTTAGTTGAACTGGGCTTTACATGTGGTCTGCCTGGAATTTATAGCATAAATTGGGAAGGACAATCCGGTTTTGGCAGTGATACACAGATTTTTCTGGAAGATTTGGTAACCGGTCAAATGATCGATTTGCAAAAAGTACAGGAATATAATTTCAGTTACCAGACTGATGATGACATACATCGTTTCAATATTCATTTTTATGGTCCAAACGCCATTGCTAAAAATGAAATACAAAAGGTAAATATTTATGCATATAAAGATGAAATTCTCATACAAAACAAAATTTTTGACAATGCCATCGTCACGGTTTATAATCTTTTAGGTCAACCCGTAGCAGAAGATAGGATTTCAAAAGGCTATACATCAATCAGACTTGAAAAGGAAGCCAATTATATTGTTACCGTTGTTTCGGGTAATTACATTCAGACGAATAAGGTTTTCGTGAGATAAGTAAAAATACCCTATAAAAAAGGCCACACCTTGAAAAAAAGTGTGGCTTTTTTTATTGTAAAAAAAGTGAATGCTATTCTCAACGGTTCGTGACTTTACGATCACCATGAAAGCTCAAAAACAAACTATATCCACTACCGAGTCAGGGACATGTATTATCCATCAGGTTCTCATCCCAACAATTCCAGTCGGTATTCCCAAAATGAACTGCATCTTTAACCCTGCCGTTTTTGGTGGTTTTGTTCCACTCAATTTCGGTGAGGTTATCGTTTGTTGCGTTATAAATATCGTAGTTGGCGTTGTAAGGTTCCGCAGCATCGATACTGTAGAAAATATAGCCGCCATTATCAGGAGCCTCCGGCTTTACGTTTGTATATTTTATGTCGGCTGCATTATTCGGAATATCTCTGTGCCATTCAATAAGCAGAATTTCAGCCGGACTTTCGGGGCTTTCATACAGGTGCCAGTTGCCTTCTGTATTTACAAGGTTTGAAATGCCCTCATACCACAAAAAGTCGCTGAATCCATTATTTTTACTGATGTACATCTGCCACTGAATACCTTCAGTTACCAGCGATGCGTGCAGTTGTGCAAGATAAACCGAACCAGCTGCATTAAAATTATATGACCACACCCATGAACTGGTTTCAGGATCATACACTCCTTCATGATTAAACGACTCATAAAATGCTGCGACAGGCACTACCAATCCTATGGTAAGTATCGAATTCCAAACACCAACATTCAAAGCCGCCCATCCCCAGTTGTGATAAGTCATCGTGTTCTTCGTTGCTGTTGTATCCACATTCGTGAAATCATTGAAATCCATCACGAATGACGATTGCGGTGGCAGCTCAGGAGCAGGTTTTGTTTCGGTTGTTTCTTCGCTTTTTTTACAACTTAACGGTAAGAGCAGGATAATAGTTAATGTAATGAAAAGTAGGCGATTTAAATAATGCATTTTTTTCAATTTCATTGCTTTAAAGTTTTAGTATGAAATTCAAAAGTATAAAAAAAGCGAACAAGCTTGAATAAAATTTTGCTGGAAATAAACCTACGTTATATCTTTTTTCTGTTGGGTATTGTTGAAAATTAGTGCAGCTCATATGGTTTGAACGAAAATATTTAATTTAGCCGGTAATAAAAAAACTAACGAACTTATAAATCCAATGAAAAAGTTATTTTTAATTTCCATTACAGGTCTGGGGATATTTTTATATTCTTGTACACAACCTGAAAAGCCCAAGGAAAGTTCCAGTCCGGAACAGATCGTCGAAAAACCGGATATCAAGGTAAATTCCGATTTAATGACTCCCGAAATACTCTGGTCTTTCGGGCGTGTAAGTGGAAGCGAAGTTTCGCCTGACGGAAAAACAGTGCTTTATGGTGTTACCTATTATTCAATCGATCAGAATAAGGGTAACCGCGAATTGTATTTGGTAGATATCAACGGAGAAAATCAAAAACAACTGACCCACTCTGCCAAAAGTGAATTCAATGAACATTGGCGGCCCGATGGTAAAAAAATCGGTTTTCTCACCTCCGAAAGCGGATCAGTTCAATTTTGGGAGATGAACCCGGATGGTTCGGGTAGAATAAAAATTTCAGATGTAGGTGGCGGGATAACCGGGTTTATGTATGCTTCAGATCAGTCTAAAATCCTTTATACAAAAGACATTCCCATCGAAAACAAATTTTCAGACCTGTATAAAGGATTGCCGGATGCCACCGGGCAATTGTATGACGATTTGATGTACCGCCACTGGGACCATTGGGTCGATAGTTACAGTCATGTTTTTGTCGCTGATTACGACGGTTCAAAATTGTCAAACGATAAGGACATCATGCAGGGAGAACCGTATGAATCGCCGATGGCACCATTCGGAGGGATGGAACAAATCACGTTTAGCCCGGATGGGAAAACGATTGCTTACACCTGTAAAAAATTGACTGGCAAAGAAGCTACACTTTGGACAAATTCAGACATCTATCTCTATGATATTGCCTCCGGCAAAACAACTAATATGACCGAAGGTATGATGGGTTTCGACATCAATCCGACCTATTCACCCGACGGGAATTTTATTGCCTGGCAGAGCATGGAGCGGAACGGTTATGAATCGGATAAAGACCGATTATTTGTCATGAACCTACAGACAGGTGAAAAAAAGTATGCCACGAAGGATTTCGATCAGAATGCCGGCAGCTTGTTCTGGGCATCCGACAGCAAATCCATATTTTTTACAAGCGACTGGCACGGAACCTTCCAGATATACAGGTACAATCTGGATGCGAGTACGATCGATAAACTTACAGAGGGACTTCATGATTACGTAAGTGTTGCACAAGCCGGAGACTTGCTGGTTGCTCCGATGGAATCCATGTCATTCCCGACGGAATTGTTTGCTGTAAATCCCAAAGACGGATCATCCAAACAACTGACTTTTACGAATAAAGATCTTCTTGATAAACTGACCATGGGCAGGGTAGAGGAGCGATGGATGAAAACAAAAGACAATAAGGATATGCTTACCATGATCATTTATCCGCCGCATTTCGATTCTACTGCAAAAGTATCCAACACTGCTTTATTGTAAAGGTGGGCCACAGGGTCCGCTTAGCCAGGATTTTCATTACCGCTGGAATTACCAGATCATGGCAGCAAATAATTACATCATTGTTGCCCCGAACCGGCGTGGTGTATCAGGATTCGGGCAGGCATGGCAGGAGGAGATCAGCGGCGATTATCATGGCAAAAGCATGGACGATTACCTTACAGCTATCGATGAAATGGCTAAAGAACCCTTTGTAGATAAGGATCGCCTCGGTGCTGTGGGTGCCAGTGCCGGAGCATGGGCGGTTTTCTACCTGGCGGGGCACCACAATGGCAGGTTTAAGGCTTTTATTGCACATGACGGTGTTTTTAATGAAGAAGCTCAATACGTTACAACCGATGAAATGTGGTTCGAGAACTGGGACGTTGGTGGACCCTATTGGGATAAAAATAACAAGGTTGCTCAGGAATCATATGCACACTCACCTGACAAATTCATTGATAAATGGGATACACCGATTTTGATTATTCACGGAGGTCAGGATTTCAGGATACCCTATACGCAGGGCATGGGCGCTTTCAACGCGGCTGTTTTAAGAGGTGTTCCTGCAGAATTTCTCTTTTTTCCTGACGAAAATCATTGGGTGCTCAAGCCTCAGAATGGTATCCTCTGGCAAAGGACTTATTTCAACTGGCTTGACAAATGGTTGAAGTAAAATTATGGCCGGTAGAAAGATGTTATTTAAATGGTCAGCGCGAATTACCGGATTCTTCGCGATTGGGTTTTTCGACGGGTTTTTCATCACCAACGGCTTTCCCGAATTGATCCGGGGATTTGATGGTAAACTCATGTCGTTGCTGACCGTTTTGGTATTTGCATCTATGGGTTATATTTTTGCCTGGTTTCAGGAAAAGCTTGGCGGTATCGTCATGACTTTTGCAGGTGTAGTTTTGGGACTTTATATGTTTTACAATACCGGCAAGAATGAATACCTGGTTATGCTATTATTCTCTCTTGCTTTGATTATCCCTGGTATCTTATTTTGGGTGGCAGGAAGCCAAACAATTGAACAGGATTTCTAAAACAGCATTAGTACTGGCTAAATGCAAGAATTGAGCTTGCAGATTTTACACCAGAAATAGCTAAAGTTATCTGTTAATTATTTTCTTACCCTGGACCGACCGATGAGAGCCTTCTTATCAAAATATATCAATGCTCACGGGATAGTGGTCGGAAGCCGCTTTCAATTCATTTTTAATCGGTTTGGCTTCGTCAAGGCTATACGGATTCCAGATTTTAAAACTATCCGGAACTACGGGGATATTTGCCGAAAGCATGATGTGATCGATCAGAGCATTGACAGGGGTTCCTGTAAAACGGTCGGTGAAGCTTGTAGAAGAAGGTTCCCAGCCGTAATTACCCCATTTTGGCTTGCCCGCGTAATTGCGAAGTATGATATCGGGATTAAACAAATCGCCCATAATAATTTCAACTGCACTTCGGCCAAACTTTAATTCATAGTAATCCATTCCCGGTCCGTCGTTGATATCGCCCATAACGACGACCTTCTTGTTCTTAGTTAACCATTCGTCAACACGGCGGCGTATCCAACTACACTCGGCAAATAGTTTATGCCGGTTCCGTGTGTTTTCCTGGTCCCATTTTACCATATCCATCGATGTAAAAATACCTTTGGATTTGGTATGTGCCACCAAAATATTAAACGATTCATTGGTCGCTTTAACGGTCACTTCAGCTTCGAGAGGCGGCCTGTAAAATTTATAGATTTCCTTAATCTCATCATCATCCGTATCGAACTCGAAGATATCATCGAAACGGGGATTTTTTTTCGTGGATGATCCGCCAGGTTTGTGCTTAACATCAAGTGTTTGCTTGTTAAACACAACCGCTATTTCCTGTCTCCCGGCCGAAATGAATCCGGTCATGGGCTGGTAACCGACTATGCCTGCATACAGGAGAAACTTATTAAGTTTGGCTATTGTCGACTGTGCACCGCTTGTTGTGGTCGTATTAGGCGCTTCAATTACACCGAACAAATCAGCATTAACGGTTTTGAAAACTGTTTTAAGACCGTCTAATTTTTCTTTTGCTTTCTTTTGCTCGCTCGGTTTGCTGAAGGTCTTGAATTCATTGTTCGAATCGAAAAGATCGTCGAACCATTCGGTGTTGTAGGTACAAATTCTGACTGACATGGCATTTTGATTTAAGGGGTTTATACTTATTTTTGATTTTGTGAATATAAAAGTACGAATTTTTTTCATACCTACAAAAATGAAAACAACCCGATCTGAATTCGGGATTTTGAAACCCCTTAAATGAATGTTAATAGTGAACCCTGAATCCGGTTCAATCAATAAAAGAAAATTTAGCAATGCCGCATTTTTGGTAAAAACAGGCTAAATTTCTTTCATCAGGTTCGCCATTTCGATGGCAGCCATGGCCGCATCGAACCCTTTGTTTCCTGATTTTGTTCCTGCCCTTTCGATAGCCTGCTCAATACTATCTGTGGTGAGTACACCAAAAATAACAGGCACTTCTGTTTCAAGCATGGCTGATGCTATCCCTTTTGAAACTTCGGCTGCCACGAAATCGAAATGTGGTGTCGCGCCACGGATTACTGCTCCCAAACAGATCACCGCATCATATTTGCCTGATTTAGCCATTTTTTTTGCCAGCATCGGAATCTCGAATGACCCCGGTGACCAGGCAATATCGATGTTCTCTTCATCCGCTTCATGACGTTTCAATGCATCCATTGCACCTGCCAGAAGCTTACTGCTAATAAACTCGTTGAACCTGCCGACAACGATCCCGAATTTCAGATCTTTGGCATTAAGTTTTCCTTCAATGATTTTCATTTTCCTATTTTATTTTTATAATATTTTTTCCTTTAATTCCATTTCATCGAGCATATGACCCAGTTTTGTCCGTTTTGTTTCAAGGTAAAACTGATTTGTACTGTTGTGATGAATTTCGAGCGGAATCCGTTCTTCAACACGCAAGCCAAACCCATAAATACCTGAAATTTTCTTGGGGTTGTTTGTCATCAAACGTAAATCTTTTGCACCAAGATCGGCCAGAATTTCTGCCCCGATTCCATAATCCCTGAGATCGGGTGCGAATCCCAGAGCTTCATTGGCTTCAACTGTATCCAATCCGTTATCCTGCAAATGATAGGCTTTTAGCTTATTTAGTAAACCGATTCCCCTGCCTTCCTGCCGCATGTAAAGTAGAATTCCCCGTCCTTCGACGGCAATCCGCCGCATAGCTTCATCCAACTGATCGCCGCAATCGCAACGCAACGAACCAAAAACATCACCTGTAAGACATTCGGAATGAACCCGTGTAAGCACAGGCTGCCCATTGTCAATTTCCCCCAAAACCAGGGCAAGGTGTTCGTCTCCAGAAATTTTATCCCTGAACCCGATCGCTTTAAAATTGCCGAATTTTGTAGGAAGGTTCACTTCCGAAACCCTTTCTACAAGCTTTTCATGACGTCTTCTGAAATCGATCAGATCTGCTATGGTGATAAGTTTCAGATTATGCTTCTGAACATAATTTTTTAGTTCCGGGATGCGAGCCATCGTTCCGTCCTCATTCATGATTTCACATATCACACCCGCGGGGTAAAATCCGGCAAGCCTTGCCAGATCAGTGGCTGCCTCGGTATGGCCGGCCCTGACAAGTACACCTCCTTCTTTTGATTCCAGTGGAAAGACATGCCCCGGACGGTTGAAATCTTCCGGACGCGATGATGGATCAAGAACTTTTTTTATGGTGAATGACCGTTCGTGTGCAGAAATACCGGTAGATGTCCCTATAGCATCGATTGAAACCGTAAAAGCTGTTTTATGTGTATCGGTGTTCTCAGCTACCATCATCCCGATATTTAACTCAGCAAGTCGTTTTTTAATGATGGGCATGCAAACCAGACCTCCTGCATACTTCGCCATAAAATTCACCGATTCGGCTGTTACCATTTCAGCGGCCATAATGAGGTCTCCTTCATTTTCACGCCGTTTGTCGTCTACAACAACAACCATCCTTCCTTTGCGGATGTCCTCGATGGCTTCTTCTATTTTGTTAAATGCACTCATTTTTTATTCTATAAATCCATGTTTTGTTAAAAATTCTTCATTGATCGTTTTGACAGTTTCATCATTATTTTTTGAAACGAGAAACTTTTCAACATATTTACCGAATAGATCACACTCAATGTTTACTGTGCTTCCGGGTCTCTTTGAATCGATTGTTGTTTGGCTTAACGTATGCGGAATAACAGAAACCATGAATGATTCATCGTCCATATCCATCACCGTAAGGCTGATGCCGTCAGTAGCAACTGAACCTTTAGAAACGATGTATTTAAGAATATCCTTCGTGGTATTTATCCTGATCAGTAACGCATTATCCTCCCTTTTTAAACTGGAGATAACTCCTGTTCCGTCGATGTGACCGCTGACAAGATGTCCGCCGAACCGGTCGCTAAGTCTCATAGCCCGTTCAAGATTTACCTTGTCACCTGGTTTCAGTTTCGAAAGGTTGGTTTTTCTGATGGTTTCTGCAACAACGTCCACGGTAAAAGTGGCCCTATCAAATTCAATAACCGTCAGGCAAGTTCCGTTTGTATTGATACTATCACCTAAATGCAGGTCTTCAGTCACTTTAGTTGCTTTGATCCGGATAGCGCCGGATAGCTTTCCTGACTTTACAGATTCTACGATTCCCGTTTCTTCTATTATTCCGGTGAACATTTTATTTCTTCATTATATATGATTCGATCATAACGTCTTCTCCAAACCGGTGAATGTTTTCAATTTTAAGGGTGATTGAGTTTTCAATGGTTTCAAATCCGGCACCGCCAACCGGAGTCTTTGAACCTTCCCCACCAAGCATCCTGGGAGAAATAAAGGAATATACTTTATCAACCAAACCTTCTTCTATTGCTGAAAAATTCAGTGTACTACCTCCTTCCAAAAGAATACTGTCAATTTCTCGATCTCCAAGTGCTTTTACCAGGAAATTAAGGTCAACTTTTTTATTTTTTTCGGGACATATGATCACCTCGGCACCCTTTTCAAGAACCTTGTCAATGAATGCTTTATCGGCATTTTTTGTAACGGCGATAAGGGTTTTGGCAATTTCTGTATCCATCACTTTCGAATTGACAGGTGTTCGTCCATTTGAGTCAACAACGATGCGCAACGGATTGCTTTTGTTTGTATAATCAGACCGGTCCGTAAGTTCAGGATCATCTTTAATGACCGTATTTACACCAACCATAATAGCAGCATACCGATGTCTCAACTCATGGACCTGTTTTCTGGACAGTTCATTGGAAATCCACTTTGATTGTCCGTTATATGTCGATATTTTCCCATCGAGAGTCATCGCTGATTTAAGAGAGATGAAAGGTAACCCGGTGGTAACATACTTTAAATAAACTTCATTGATTCTTTCTATTTCAGAACGCAATACTCCGCTCGCAACCTCTATACCAGCATTTTGAAGTTTTTTTGTTCCGCCTCCATCCACTTTTGGATTGGGGTCATTCATTCCAATCACAACTTTTGAAAAGCCCGAATCGATGATCCTGTCAGTACAGGGTGGGGTTTTACCAAAATGATTGCAGGGTTCAAGTGTGACATAGAGTGTCGCACCTTTTAGGGAAGTTTTGGAATTGTTTATGGCATTGATCTCTGCATGCGGTCCTCCGAAAAATTCATGATATCCTTCGCCGACAACAATTCCGTCTTTAACAATTACAGCACCGACAAGCGGATTAGGATTTACGTTTCCAAATCCCTTTAGCGACAGTTTAACTGCCCTGTCCATAAATTTTATCTCCTTCTGTCCAGCCATAAAAAAACCCTAAAGACACAATCTTCAGGGCAACAAAAGCATGCACACTACATGCGCAAAATTCCTTCTCACATCCAGACTTTAACTGTCGGTACCGGATTTTCACCGGATCAGTCCCTATTATTATCAGGAGTCGCGGACTTTCACCGCCGGTCGGGAATTACACCCTGCCCCGAAGAAATTATTACTTAATAATGCGCAAATATATGGTTTATTTTAATCTGTAAAAAAATTTGGGAAAATGTAATTGTGAAATGAACTGTGAAATCAATCACTAAACTGGCAAAGAAAAGAAAAAGCTGCTCCCTTTGCCTTCTTCGCTTTCAACCCATATCTTACCATTGTTTTTATCGACGAACTCCTTGCAAAGGATAAGGCCGAGACCGGTACCTTTTTCTTTATCTGTTCCGGCAGTTTGCAATTTTTGATCAAGACGGAAAAGCTTTTTAATGTTGTCCGATGAAATTCCCACTCCCGAATCGGCTACCTGAATTTCAAGGTGCGCATTGCTGGCAATTGATCTGACTCTTACCTCTCCGTCACGAGGCGTAAATTTTACGGCATTCGAAAGGAGATTCAGGAAAATTGTCGATATCATATTTTTATCCGCAAATGCAAATGTTTTTTCGGGTATATCAGAACCAATCGTTATCTTTTTATTTTTTGCAATCGGTCTCAAAATAGTGATCACTTCATTGGATATCCTTGAAATGTCGATGTTCTCTTTTACGATAACTGTTTTACCAAGCTGTGTACTGGCCCATTCCAGCAAATTCTGCAGTAGCATGTAAGTGTTTTCAGCCGAGTTTTTTATCTGGTCGATAAACTGCTTTCGCTCCTCTTCCGTGAGTGTATCATAATCATCGATCAGGAGACCCGTTAGCACAAGCAACGAATTAAAAGGATTTTTTAAATCGTGGGCCACAATTGAAAAGAACTTATCCTTGGCAGCATTCGATTCCTGCAGATCGGTATTCAGCTTTTCAACATTTTTTTGCTGCTCTTCAATCTCCTTATTTTTCAGTGAAAGCTGTATGTTCAGTTTCTGATTTTGCTGGTACCGTGAATGGAAAACAATTGAAAGTATAAACGAGCCGAGCAAAATGAAAAGTACAAAACCAATGATCAACTGTTGGTTCCGGATTTGTACTTTATTGAGCAGTTCACTATGCCGAAGTCGTTCATTCTCTTTATCTTTCTTCTCCACCTGATATTTTGCCTGTAATTCAGCAATTTTTTGCTTGCTGTCTTCCGAATTTATTTTTTCCTTTCCGCTGATGTATAACTGAAAGAAATCATAGGCTTTTTTATAATTGCCAATGTTTTTGTACACATCCGACAGATTTTTATAACACTTGTTCAGCTGATATTTAAAGCTAATTTCGGTGGCGGCATCCAGACCTTTATTCAAATAAAACAAGGCTTTGTCATATTCTCCGATGTTGTTGTAAATACTTCCCAGCTCAGTGTATGTGATGGATAGCCGCCTTTTGTCCCCGATTTCTTCTTTCAGTTTAAGGGCCTGATTTTGATATTGCAGGGCTTTGTTGTAATCTCCCTTTTTATTGTAGGCTTCGCCGATATTGCTTAAAATGATCGATTTAAGTTTTTTGTTGTTAACCTCTTTGCCTATGTCTTGTGCTTTAATATAATACTCCAGAGCCTTGTTATATTGTTGTTGTTGTAAATAAATATCGCCAAGGTGCAAAGTAAGGTTCAGAATATCTGATGAACTGCCCAATCGCTGGTATATATCGAGGCTTTTATTAAAATAGTCGAAAGCATTGTCACAATTGCCAAGTTCCAGATAGAGCATGCCCATATTATTATAGGAAGCAGCAATTTCTTCTTCATTTCCGATTTCTTCCCAAAAGTTTAATGCTTCCTGGTTATAAGTCAGTGCTTCTTCATATTCACCCCAATGACCCAGTACATTGGCTATGCCACGCAGCGCCGTGGCCACACCTTCGAAGTATTGATTCTTTTTATAAATATCGAGTGCACGCTCATAATAGTCTTTTGCTTCGGGGTATTTGCTCCACCCAAAATAGCTTCTGCCAATATTCACCAATGCCTGGGCAGCTTCAATTTCGTTGTTCTCCGAATTATTAATATTATACAAACGGGTATTGTACTCGATACTTTTCTCGTATTTGTCGAGTTTAAAATATCCGTTTGCCAGGATTTTCAGCGAGGGAACAATGAGTTGGTTATCACCCAGCTCTTCTGATAAAATTAGGGAGCGGGCACCATATTCAACCTGCTTTTCGTGTGATTTTGGTGAATACAGGTCCGCCAGTTGAAGACAGATATTGATTTTATCTTTTGATGACAAATTATAATTAAGCGCATCGTATAATATATGCTCCAGACTATCTATTTTAACCGTAGTTCTTAATGTATCACTCACAGTATCCGCATAAATCGTAAACGATATAAGCATTCCTGTGAATAGAATAATTAGTTTCTTCATACTTCAGATTCACCAAATAAATAGTGATATTTAACCATTGAACGTAAATCCGTTTAAATGGTTATATCTCCCAGCCGATTTGTTCGTAAAAAGGGATAAATAAACCGCTACAGTAAATGATTCTGGTAATTTCTCCTGGAAGACCAGAAACGAAGAATCCGATCAATAAGTTGGCTCTTTCGTAGCACAAAAGAGGCTGTAAGAGCCAATGAATTAGAAGCCCAGTTTTTTCCTGATATCTTTTGGTACTGCATTTTTGTTTACCATGATATCAGTTGTGTGTAACCTTACGTAGGGATCGGAAGCGTAAAAATATCCTTTATAAATATCGCCTTCTGTCCCCCAGGAATTTTTTACGAGGAAAAATTTATTCCCATCCTGATCGGTAGCAGTACCTGTGATGAGCATTCCATGGTCGTCGGTAGTACTATAATTGTCAAATGCATTCTGGCGCATTTCCTGGGTGACGTTTTTCTCTTTTACCGGTCCGTCAAACGAATAAAGGGCTTTTTCTCGTTCTTTCGGAGTTAGTTTTTCCCATTTTTCTTTTTCAGTACCCGACATATCCATGATATCTTCGTCGGGAACAATGGCTACCCCGTTTTTCCAGGAAAAACCTTTATCGCTTACATCGCTACCCCAGGCAACTGTATAATTATTATTGATTGAATTATTGATGATCTGCATCATTTCGTCGAGCGGCACATTGTAAATTTTGCCGAACATCCAGTTATCCGGAATTTCGATTACAAACTTTTCATAAAAAGGATGGTGGGTGTACGAACCGATTTCTACATAATCGTCAGGATTGATACCTAAACTGGAGGCAAAAGTCTTAGGGGTGTATTCCTTGCCATTGTAAGTGAATTTTTCAGGCATTTTACCAAGGTAAGCATCCAGAATTCCTTGATAGCCTTCATCCCAAACCGGAGTCAATTTTTTGTTCGGATTTTTAATTACGACATCAACATAAGCTTTTAACACGTCATCCATTTCTGCATGTACAGGTTTATCTTCACCAATAACAAGTCCTGAATAGGCTTCCTCCGGTACCATTCCGTAATTTTGAAAAACATACATAACATCATGAAAAGCACCGCCTCCACCGAAATTAATGTCGCCATGGAAACGGACATATTTGATTGCTTTGTCTTCATAAGCGTGATGAACAGCAAACATTTCAGAGAGATCATATTCGCCCTTACCCTCACGCAAAAGCTCCGATTCGATAAAAGCCATTGAAGAAAAACTCCAGCAGGTACCTGACCGGTATTGGTTTTTAACTGGAGTTGCCGGTAATTGTTTTATTACCGTAAATTGATAACCCTCATCCGATTTTTTGGTATCCTCTTGAGCAAAAACATTTTGAAAAGAAATAATAATCCCAAGAATAAGAATTGTTAGTGAAAGAATCGATTTTTTCATTTTACAAAGATTAAAGATTTTCAAATAAAATTATGCTCTGCAAAAGTATAAACATTCGGATTTTATCCAAATAATTTTCGGGAATTGATCTTAAGCAGAAGCATTGGCCGTTTGTTGAAATTGATGAATGTTTGAATTGTTGAATTGTTTTGCCTGAGGCAACCCTTAAAGAGAATAGTTGAATGGTTGATTTAGTCGTTCCAGTTCCAATAAGCTGGACAATTTCTTAAGTTACCAGAAAATAAACAAGCTTCCAGTCCTCACAATTAACCATCCCGAAAGCTTTCGGAAACAGATAACCAATAACTTTTTGAATTTTGGTGAATTATTTTTGGTTTTTGGAATTTTTGAGATTGGAATTTTATGATATTGTGGGATGTACTGGATTCGAACCAGTGACCTCTGCCGTGTGAAGGCAGCGCTCTGAACCAACTGAGCTAACATCCCCGCTTACAAAATTAAGAAATAGACCTTTAACTTCCTTTGTTACTGCCTGTTTCAATTTATTTCTAAAAATTTCTATTAATCTCCCTTAATTCAGATTTTCACTTTCCGGTAAACCGTATTGTTCAACCATTTTAATCCCGACCGTTTCAAGCTGATCGAGGATCGGATGGTAAATTTCCGGTATTACCGGGATATGAACACCTTTCACATGGATCTTTCCGGCAAGGATCATTTCGACTCCCATGGCTGCGGGTAAAGCAACTGTCCGGGCAATTGCCGTATCGGTTTTCAGTGTTCCGAAATCAAGCATACTCGACTTGATGACTTCCTTTTTCCCGTCAGGATAGGATGCAAGGAAAATATGCTGCAACACTACCATATCTCTTTCTTCTTTGCTTATCATCATTTTTTCGATCATCAAATCAGAAGTTACTTCGAAAGGCGTATCTTCTTTCCGGTTCATCGGTTTGTTATCGAATAGTCCAAGCCATTCAATCGCTTTTAATGCATAAGAATCTTTTGGAATTTCCAGATATTTTGCGGCTTTTTCCCTGATATTGGAACTTTCATTCTCACCGATCAGCAAAGCCACCATATCGGCAAAAGTTTTACCGGTGAAATCGTATTTATCGTTTGTGATCAGTTTCAGTGCTTTCATGGCATCCAGCGATTCGCACCAGCCCGGATGACGGAAAGTGCCACGCATGATGGTTTTTGTTTCCGAAATACCGTAAAGATCGATGTACGGAAGTGAATCACGATTCGGATAAATTTCTAAATTACCAACTTGCGGAAATTTTGTCTTGATGGGATTTTTAAACAGATCCTGTGGTGGAACATAAATCACTTCACCCTTACGAAGGAATTTGCCGTCGTTATTTGAAGCCATGACCACACCTTTCGGACTCCATGAAAATTTATAATTGAATGGATTGTCGCAAGCTTCAGGAGCCGGTAGTGCACCGCACAACGAATAAAACTCTTCAACCTTGCCACCATTGTCATGTATGTGATCGATGATACGCATGGCCGACATGTGATCGATACCCGGGTCGAGTCCAAGCTCATTCAGTACGATAATTCCGGCTTTTTTGGCTTCTGCATCAAGGGCATGCATTTCTGGCTTCACATACGATGTAGTAACCATATTCTTTTTTAATGCGATGCATTTCTTTGCCACAATCACGTGATATGCATAAGGTAAAAGACTCACCGTCAAATCATGCTGTTCGATCATTTGATCTAGTTCTGCTTCTTTATCCACGGTCCATGCAATTGCTTTTCCGTTTGGATTTCCGGCGATCATATCGACGGCTTTTGATTTTGTGCGTGTTGCAACCGTAACATGGATGCCCTGTTTAAGCAAATATTGCACAATTGGTTTAACCACCATTCCTGCTCCGAGAATCAGTACTTTTTTCATAGAATATTTTTTTGGAATTAAAACTGGGTGCGAAAATAGAATTATTTTATCCGCCTAAAAAACTTTCAGTGTTATTTTTTTAACAAAAAAACTTCACTGTTTTTCTTTACTTAAAGGTATTTCTGCATGTATTTAAAATCCGGCGTAAACTCCCCGTTGTGCAGGATCATTGCCTTCTTTATCGGATTCGGCAGGTTGAGTTTGTCAAACGGTTGGTTGTAATCCGCATTAACAATGGAGCCGACAAATTTAAAGAGTGCTTCGCTGAAAGCAATCGAAGAATCGCGCGGCAACTCACTTGGCAAAATGTCTACTGCCATGTCGAGAATACCTTCACCCTTAAATCCCATCAAAGGTTTTCGCGTGAACGGATTATAAACAAAAACCGGATCTTCGATTTCAGTGCCTTTGTGTGTACATTCGATGGAACCATCAGGATCACAAGTTACATCACCGATGACAGTGAGTTTTGGGGTTCCTGATTGATAAAGCTTTTCAAGATAATCTTTCGTTATAATTCTTGGATACCGGTCGTCCCAGTACATGCAGTTCATCAATACCGTGAGATGCGGAATATATTGTTCGAAGACGCTTTCGTATTTTTCAGGATGGGCATAATAATCCTGAAGTTCAAATTCACCTGTTGAATGTATCGATTTTACAAGATCCCATTCCTTGAATACTATTTTATATAATAAGTTGGCAGGCAGATTTTTTCTGTTCTTCAGATCAAGCAGTTCAGCCGGAGAAATTTCTTTTATCGGCAGTAAACCAGCGATTTCCTGAGCCCCGTTCGATACATTTCCGTAACCCGTAAATCCAATAGTAATCGGATTTAATGAGGCGGGTAAACCCTTTTCAGCGATTTCCTGTCCCACTTCGGATATTACTTTTTTTGCGTCCTCAAGCGAATGATATGTATGCGATTGCTTAATCCTGAGAAAAGGAGTTTCATGTCCATAAACCTTCAGTCGTTCGCCCAGCGACCAAAGCGAATTGATCATTCCGGCAAGACCTGCAAAGCGCCCGAAGAAAATGAGCCTTTTCCCGCTATCATCCGCCACCTTTTCATAATCAATCAGGTTGACTTTCTTTTCGATCATTTTTTTCAGCATCGGCATATTGTAAGGCTGGCCTTTTATAACATGTGAAAAGAAAACATAGGTATGGCCTTCTTCAAAAATATCAAGCGGCATTTCCTTCACGCCAATAATAACGGGTGCTTTCCTTACATCCTCCACTATGCTGGCTCCGGCCGATTCAAATTCTTCATGGGTAAAAATCCGCTTGGGCGAATTTTGCACCAAAACCTCAAACCCTTCTTCAACCAATTTTTTTACGTGTTTTGGAATGATTGCCACACGCCGTTCCATCTTATATTTATCCTCGTGCCGGATACCTAAAACTCTGTTCATTTTTGATATAATTACAAATTTTGGATTATCATCTGTTTTTTATTTTCTTTGCGGGAGCAAACATATACATTTTAGGTGGCACAAAAAAAGTCCGGCTGATTTTTATCAGGAAATCTGAAAAAACTTCCAAAAGCAGGGATATTAGGCATAATTTATGGTTAAAATCTGCCCGTTTAATAAATAATTTTATTTTTAGAACCTTTTTTATCGAATAAAGTTAAAGAACAAGAATTCAACTACAACTAAAAAATGATGAGGAAATTTTTACTTATTTCAGCCGCTGCATTGTTTTTTGTATCAGCGACCTTTGCCCAGGTAGAATCAGCCAAAAATAAAAAAGAAAATACCGAAACACGATCGAAAAAGAAGGGAAAATCACGAAAAAGTTCGCAGGTTCTCACACAGGAAGAACTGAACCAAATTTATAATTCAGCCGATAGCTTTAAGGAAGAAAAGGACAACGGCAGTATCGACTGGACAAATCAATACATCGAAGCGAACGGAGAGAGTGTGATCGATACGGTCCGGTTTAAAAACAAGGCCCAGGCAAGGGCCATGGCGATAAGGGGAGCGGTTGTGGTTGCACAACGGAATCTTCTCGAAATTATCAACGGTGTTAAAATCCATGGCGAAACTACAGTGGAGGATATGATCGCCACCAACGATTATATCTATTCCCGTGTTGACGGTGTAATCAAAGGAGCTGAAATGGTTGGTGAACCCAAAGAGGAATGGGGCATGATGAAGGTAACATTGAAAGCACCATTATATCAGGAAAACGGACTTGCTCCTGCAGTTTACGATGTTGTCGGGGAACAAGAAAGTACTGAAAAATCAACTGGAGATATCTCTAATCAAAACATAGTCAAAGTTGGGAAAGTTGATGAAAGTGAGGCTCAGGATATAAAGGATTATGTGTTTAAACTTACGGGAGGCAAATTTGATCCTTCGCTGTTTCCGGTAATTGTGGATGAAAACAATAACGTGTTACTCGACTTGTATAAGATTTATGATCCAAAAAAAGGTGAATTCCCAAAAATTATGAAGGCTGCAAAATCGGTGATGGAATCGTTTGGATTTGAAAAAGGAGTCGAAACCATTGATGTGATTGATTCGTTTGATGGAAAACTCGTTGTTAGTGATAAAGTAAAACGTAAAATCAACTGGGACAACGTGGCTAAAACGATGAGCTCTATCGGGAAGATGTTGTTGCTTTTTATTTAATTTATTTGCGATTGTTGCTTATGAAAAAGATAGTTTATACCATCGTATTCTTTTCAATTTTTTCATTTTTCATTTCGAATGGATATTCCCAGGAAAAGGTTGTTGAAGCCAAAGGAACAGGGGTCGTCAGAGATGATGCCTTACATGATGCCCTTCGCAATGCAGTGAGCCAGGCTGTCGGAGTTGCCTTGTCTTCTCAGACGGAAGTAGAAAATTTCATGATCATTAAAGATGCGATCTCGACAAATACAACCGGATATATACAATCATACGAAGTTTTGAATGAAACCAAACTTCAGAATGGTTATGAATTAACGGTCAGTGCTACGGTCAGCCTTTCGCCGCTGAAGGCAGATGCACAACTGCTGGCGAAGCAAATCGGGGGTGTACGCTTTTTAGTTATGTTCGATAAACGGAAAGTTGCACCGCAAGATGTGGGTAATTTTGAATATGCTGTAGATAAAGTCAACGGATATTTGTCAGAAAAGAAATACCGCTATATCGAGAAAAGCCGGTTCGACAGACTCCAGGAAGAAGCATTGGGTATTATGAAATCGACGGATACATCCACAATGAGTTTTGTTCAAAAGCTGGGGATGATGTCAGGGGCTCAGTTTATTATTCTTATCGACGATATTCGTAAGAGTGAAAAAAGCGAAATGTTTGAAACCCGGAAAACGACAAAAGTTGTCGTCGAAGCCAGGGTTTACGATAATTGTACTGCAGAAGGTTTGGGAACGGTTATGTTGGAAAGCGACTGGAACAGCGGCGCCGGTGATGATGCATCTGTTATAGGCAGTATTGACCAGGCCATCGGCAATGGATTTCAAAAGGTATTGGCAACGTTCAATTCGTATATCGGCGACTGGGTTAACAACGGTGCACCTTACGAACTTCGCTTTTATCAGGTGGGTACGTTCCGTGATTTCAGGGATTTGAGAAACAGCATCAAAGAAGCATCCGATTTCGGCGGACAGTTGCAAATTACAAGCGTAAATGATTATACCCGTCTGAATGCAACGTTTAAGGACCTCCCCGATGATGTAGCATTCGAAATCCTTGACTATGCCGATGCCATTCCTTCATTTAAAGATAAAAAACTGGATGTGCTGCTGATCTACGGCAGACAGATTTCATTTGCCCCACACAATGTGGTTATTCCCGATATCGAATCGACAAAAAAACTAATGGATCAATAACAACTTTAAAATTTTTAGCAAAAATGAAAAGAACTGTATTTTTAATTTTAACTGTTACGCTTGCATTGAACCTCAATGCCCAAAAACCGACAGCTACATTTTTCTCGGAAAATGGTCAGAAATTCTGGATTGTCATGGATGGTAAAAGAATGAATCCTGAAGCTCAGTATCGGGTTGAGAATATTCCGATGGAAAATGACTGGGCAAAAGTGAAGATCATATTTGAAGATGCCAGTATTCCCCCCATCGAAAAAACCATTCAGTGTGTTGACGCAGATGGCAATAAATCGTCAGTTACATGGGCAATAAAACAAAATGGCAAAGGAAAGTGGCAGGTGAAGCCAAGCAGTTGGAAAGCTGTAAGTCCTTCCGAAACGGACTCTCAGTCAGCGGCTCTTCAACAACAGCAATCAGAACAGCAACCTGCAACAAATACGAGTAAAACAACAACGCAGACAACTACCGTTAATACAACTCAGCAACCTGAAAATACAAACGTTACTGTTAATAGTGGTGAAAGTAATATCAGTATGAATGTAAGTGTTACTGATCCGAATACAAATACAAATCCTAACATGGGCATCAATGTGGTTATACCGGGTACAGGAACGGTTCAAAATCAGTCGTCGCAAACAACAACAACGATTACAACTGTTACAACAACAAATGAACAGCCTGTACAGCAGCCGTCGCAACAACCAGCTCAAATTGATAAACCAAATCCATTGCCGGGTTATAACGGACGGGTCGGATGCAATAACAATCCGATGACCCCTGAACGGTTCAGCGATGCAAAAAAATCAATCACATCAAAAAGTTTTGAGGATTCGAAACTTACAATCGCAAAACAAATTATGAATGCCAACTGCTTACTGGTTTCACAAGTTAAGGAAATCATGGGGCTGTTTACCTATGAAGACACAAAGCTGACGTTTGCCAAGGAAGCCTATTCACATACTTACAATATCGACGATTATTACCAGTTGAATGATGCATTCACGTTATGAATCTTCAATTGATGAATTGAATTCTTACATCAGTAAATAAATTTTAAGAATCATTATCTTTACTTATTTCTTATATTTTTTATACTTTTGCGGCATAATTAATCTTCAGAAACGTAACTAATTCGGTTTACCTTTCAGAATTGGATGAAGAGTCATTTCAAACGCAGGAATAATTTCCGTGAAAGTATCTCGTTATCATTATCGCGTTGAAGTGTGATAAAACGTAATAAATTTTTAATACAGCATAATGGAATATAATTCAACAAGGGATCATCTAATGATCGGGGAATACGGCAGAAACATCCAGAAATTGGTTGAATATGCAAAATCAATTGAAGACAGGGAAAAACGGACCAGTTTCGCTAAACAGATCATTCAGATCATGGGGCAGATCAATCCGAGTGCCCGCGAATCGGGGGATTTCAGGCATAAACTTTGGGATCATTTACACATTATTGCAAAGTTCGGTCTTGATGTAGATGCCCCATACCCACCTCCGGCAAAGGATATATTGTATAAAAAACCCGATCAGCTTGAATACAGCGACCACAATATTAAATTTAAAATGTACGGCAATAACATTACAAAAATTATTGAAGCTGCTATCAATTTTGAAGAAGGACCTGAAAAAGAAGCACTGGTTCAAGCGATTGCAAACCACCTGAAAAAATCATACCTGAACTGGAACCGCGAATCGGTTGATGATGATTTAATTTATGAACACCTTGATACTTTATCGCATTCCAAACTGAAATTAAATGATGATTTTCGTCTGAATACAACGAACGATATTCTTGCACAAAATAAAAAGAAAAAACCGACGAAACCGACAAAGCAACCTTATTCAAGAAAGAATCAGGGTGGTTCGAAGTTTAAAAGGAAAAAATAATTATAGATTACGACACAAATTTGTAAGGGTGACCGGCATTTATTTTAATGCCGGTCATTTTTTTTATGCTCGAAATTATCAGATATCATGAATTTCTGCACGATATACCGGGTAAATTCAGCCGTTTCCAGATCCCAAAATGGTAAGAATCGAAAAGGACAAAACTGAATGTTTAAAAGTTCTGGTTTTATGTGGGTATTTTCCACGATAAAAACATTTAGTGAACACTTAATTAACCTATTTTCGTCAGGTATGAAATTAATTTTCATCGTATCGTTAAAACTCTATCATCAATGACAAACCTGGAAATATGGCATCATTCGAAATAAACGGAGGGAAAAGACTTAAAGGAGAAATCATTCCGCAGGGTGCGAAAAATGAAGCGTTGCAGATACTCTGTACCCCGCTCCTTACATCTGAAAAAATAACAGTTCATAACGTTCCTGATATTTTGGATGTGAACAAACTGATCGCTCTTCTGGTGGAGCTCAATGTCAAAGTTGAAAATATCGGTACCGGGTCCTACACATTTCAGGCTGATCAGGTAAATCTTGATTACCTAAAAACCGAAGATTTTAAAGAGAAAGGTTCCGGTTTGCGTGGATCGATCATGATCATCGGCCCACTGCTCTCGCGATTCAAAAAAGCCTATATGCCGAACCCCGGGGGCGACAAAATAGGAAGACGCAGACTTGATACTCATTTTATCGGGTTGAATGACCTGGGGGCAAAATTTAATTATGATGAAGATGGAAAACTCTATAAAATCGAAGCTACCGAACTGAACGGCTGCTATATGCTGCTCGACGAAGCCTCGGTAACCGGTACTGCTAACATTGTTATGGCTGCCACGATGGCTAAAGGCAAAACAACGATTTTCAATGCAGCCTGCGAACCTTATCTTTCACAACTTTGCAATATGCTGAACCGTATGGGGGCAAAAATTTCCGGTGTGGGTTCAAATCTGCTTACTATTGAGGGGGTTGAACGTCTTAATGGAACCGAACATACCCTCCTTCCCGATATGATTGAAATAGGCAGTTTTATTGGTCTGGCCGCCATGACTCAATCTGAAATCACAATTAAAAATGTTCATTACGAATCGCTGGGAATCATACCTGAAGTGTTCAGGAGGCTTGGTATTAAAATCGATCAACAGGGCAACGACCTTTTTATCCCTGAACAAGATTATTATGAAGTTGAAACCTTTATGGACGGATCGATCATGACCATTGCCGATGCTCCCTGGCCGGGCTTTACTCCTGACCTTATCAGCATTGCCCTTGTAACCGCCATACAGGCCAAAGGGAGCGTTTTAATCCATCAGAAAATGTTCGAAAGCCGTCTGTTTTTTGTCGATAAACTGATCGATATGGGAGCGCAGATCATTTTGTGCGACCCGCACAGGGCTACGGTAATCGGCCTCAACAGGGCCAATTTGCTCAGAGGTATCCGCATGTCATCACCAGATATACGTGCAGGCGTTGCACTTTTAATTGCAGCTTTATCCGCAAAAGGTACCAGCATCATCGATAACATCGAACAAATCGACAGAGGCTACCAGGATATCGATGGCAGGTTGAAGAAACTGGGAGCTGAAATCAACAGGATTTAACAAATGTATATCATTAGTATAACAGTATGAATGTTTTACTTATCGGGTCCGGAGGAAGAGAACATGCACTGGCATGGAAAATGGCACAAAGTCCGAACCTAACAAAGCTTTTTATTGCACCTGGAAATGCAGGTACAGCTTCGGTTGGTGAAAATATCACGATCGATGTTGAGAATTTTACCGAATTGAAAAAAATTGCCATTGAAAAAAAAATCGATATGGTAGTCGTCGGTCCGGAAGTTCCTCTTGTAAAGGGTATTCATGATTATTTTCTGAATGACGATGAGCTGAAAAAAATTGCCGTCATCGGACCGGTTAAAAAAGCGGCTATGCTTGAAGGGAGTAAAGATTTTGCCAAAGAATTCATGAAAAAGAACAACATCCCGACAGCGCGTTTTAAAACATTCGACCGAACAACAATAAATGAATCTCCCGGATTTTTAAATACGTTAAATCCTCCGTTTGTGTTGAAAGCGGATGGCCTGGCTGCCGGAAAAGGTGTGCTGATTTGTGAATCCCGTCAGCAAGCCGAACAGGAATTGCATCAAATGATTGAAGGACTAAAATTCGGCGAAGCCTCTGAAAAAGTGGTTATTGAAGAGTTTTTAACAGGGATTGAATGCTCTGTATTCGTGCTTGCTGACGGTCAATCCTATAAAATATTACCAGTTGCCAAAGACTACAAACGGATTGGTGATGGTGATACAGGACTGAATACGGGCGGAATGGGTTCGGTTTCCCCTGTCCCGTTTGCAGATGCAATTTTTATGAATAAAGTAGAAAAACGCATAATAATACCAACCATTGAAGGCCTGCAAAATGAAAATATTAATTATAAAGGATTTATCTTTTTCGGACTGATGAATGTTGATGGTGATCCTTTTGTGATTGAATATAATGTCAGAATGGGCGATCCGGAAGCAGAGGCAGTGATTCCTAGAATAAAATCGGACCTTCTCGAATTGTTTTTGGGTGTGGCCAACCAAACGCTTCATACGCTGAAGCTTGAAGTCGATGATCATGTTGCCGCCTCTGTTTTTCTGGTATCGGGTGGATATCCTGGGAATTACACCAAAGGCAGCATTATTAGCGGGACTGAAGATATTGACGACAGCGTTTTGTTTCATGGAGGCACACGAATCGATAAGAATTCAGGAAAATTAACAACAAACGGTGGCAGGGTACTGGCGATAACTTCTCTGGGCAATTCCATTACTGATGCTGTTGAAAAATGCATAAAAAATGCGGAGCGCATTCACTTTGAAGGGAAATACTACAGGAAAGATATTGGTCTCGACCTGATGAAATTCAGACAACTTAGCTAATGCTGATAAACTTTTTCAAGTCAAGCTACCTGATGCAGTACATTTTACTTGTATTGCTTGCTATGATCATATGGTCAGGAAGTTTCATTCATCCTGCAGTTTATGATTACCAGGAAAGCGCCTTTCTTACACCGGGCTACAGCATGGTTGTTCATTTGGTTGGTGGCAATAAGCTGGCTACTATATTTTTAGCTTTTATACTGGTTTTATCCGGCGCATTTTTGTTTAATACAATAATGACTATCCATAACTTAATCCCCAGGAATACACTTGTACCGGCATTGGTTTATATTGTGTTACTAAGTCACTCACCAGCTTTGCTGACACTGCATCCTGCACTTTTTAGCAGCCTTTTTCTGGTAATCGTACAACATTACATTTTCCAGGTTTATACTGAAGAAGCGGCCTATTCGCAAGTATTTAATGCTGGCTTTTTAATCAGTCTCGCTTCTCTCTTTTATTTTTCGTCCATTTATTTGCTGCTCTTTATCTGGCTTTCATTTATTGTTTTCAGGCTTTATTTCTGGAGGGAATGGCTGATCGTATTATGCGGCTTTTTGACTCCATACATTTTTTTATTTACTTATTATTTCTGGAATGATTCGTTTTTTACAGCAATTGATGCTTACCGCAATTATTTTGAAGGGCTTTCACTCATTACCTTCAAGTTTAGTTCTTCCTTCTTGATTTATCTGATTACCGGAATGATCATTTTCTTTTCTATCTGGTCACTGATATGGGTTGCAGGTGATGTTCAGGATAAGATCATTGCTGTCAGGAAAAGATATGGTTCTGTATTCTGGTTGATTTTTGTTGCACTTGTTTCGTTCTTTATTTCGCAAGAAGATTCTTTAACGCATCAGGTGCTTATACTGATCCCGGTTTCGATTTTTATTTCCTACAGGTTGATGCAAACCAAACGAACTTTTTGGATAGAACTTTTTTTCGGGATCCTTACATTATTAATAATTGTGAATAATCTGACAGTTGCGCTCAGATGATCAAAATCATGATCCATGCTGAAAGGGAAATATACGGATGATTTAATTGAAGCCGGATGCGACGAAGCGGGCCGGGGATGTCTGGCTGGTCCGGTGTTTGCGGCAGCCGTGATTTTGCCTAAAGATTTCAGTAACGATACAATCAATGATTCTAAACAACTCACTAGCTTGCAGCGATTAAAACTTCGTATAGTAATAGAGCGGGAAGCAATTGCCTGGGCTGTTTCAAGTGTGAGCAATGCCGAGATCGATGAGATCAACATTCTGAATGCTTCGTTTCGCGCTATGCATCTGTCTGTTGAAAAATTGGCTGTTTTACCACAATTGCTTCTTATTGACGGAAACAGGTTCAAACCGTATAAAAATATCCCGCATAAATGCATCATAAAGGGAGATGCTAAATTTGCTTCGATAGCGGCAGCATCCATTCTTGCGAAAACCTACCGTGATGAATATATGGTGGAGATTCATCGTCAATATCCGCACTTTGGATGGAATCGTAATAAAGGATATGCAACTTCTGCCCATTGCAGTGCGATCGACCGCTTCGGATATACCGAACATCACCGGAAGAGTTTTCATTTGCACCGTCAGATCAAAATAAAATTTGAATAAATACCTCCTTAACTGACCAAAAAATCGTATTTTGTAATCCAATCTTCTAAATTTTTTATAGTCATGCTGTACGTCAGAACTAAATATGATACCAACTATATTCACCTAATACTTTTACTTATGATTTCCGTGATTTTTGGTAACTGTAACTCCCAGGACACCGGAAACGACAAATATGAAGCATTGAGGGTGCGAATGGTTCAGAAACAGATCAAGGACAGGGGTATAAAAAACCCGAAAGTGATAAATGCAATGCTTGATGTACCACGTCATTTGTTTATACCGAAGGAATACAGAGACCAGGCTTATGAGGATCATCCTGTTCCGATCGGTGAAGATCAGACCATTTCACAACCCTATATTGTCGCCCTGATGACAGAAGTACTTGATCTCAACAAAACATCGAAAGTCCTTGAAATCGGAACCGGCTCCGGATATCAGGCCGCAGTATTGGCAGAAATAGCCGATAGTGTATATTCGATCGAAGTTTCTGAGACACTTGGCACCGGAGCATCAAAACTTTTAGATTCTCTGGGTTATAAAAATATAATCGTCAAGATCGGTGATGGCTACAAAGGCTGGGAAGAACACAGCCCGTTCGATGCGATTATTGTTACCTGTGCGCCTTCCCATATTCCCCAACCGCTCAAAGATCAGTTGAAAGATGGAGGTACTATGATCATCCCTGTTGGTGAAGGTAATTCGCAGGAACTTGATTTGCTGAAAAAGAAAAATGGTAAACTTAAAAAACGCGACATTGTACCTGTCAGGTTTGTACCAATGACCGACGAGGGCGGAAATAAGTATTGACATTATCATCAATTCCCAAAAATTATTTGGATAAAAATCCAAGAATTCATCTTCCAAACACCAATCGTTGGTTTCAAATCAATTCTCCTGTTAGATTATTCTTTTATTTTTGCAGTCAAAATATTCTTTATTATGGCGAAATATGGAAAATGGGTTGGAATGGGACTGGGATGGGCATTAGGCGGACCGATCGGCGGGATTCTCGGGCTTGTTTTCGGTTCGATGTTTGATAATATGCAAACCGGTACCTATGAATATACGGGTGCTCAACCATTCACGAGAACAGGTTCTCCTACAACCCGTCCCGGTGATTTTGCTGCCAGCTTTGTAATCCTTTCGGCTGCTGTAATGAAATCTGACGGAAAGGTTATGAAGTCAGAGCTCGATTATGTAAAACAATTTTTTACACGGCAATTCGGTGAAAAGCTGGCTGTGGAAAGTATGCTGATGTTACGCGAAATTCTGAAACAGGATATCAATGTTCAGCAGGTCGCCCAGCAGATCAGGGATCATATGGATGATTCATCGAAACTGCAATTGCTTCATTATCTTTTCGGGATCTCTTCGGCCGACGGACATGTTCATACGGCTGAAGTTGAAACCATCAGGCGAATCAGCGATTTTATGGGGGTTCATACCAATGATTTTGAATCCATAAAAGCAATGTTCTACAAAGACATCTACAGTGCCTATCGTGTACTTGCTATTACTCCGGATGCCAATGATGAAGAAGTAAAAAAAGCGTATCGTGCAATGGCTATTAAATACCATCCTGATAAAGTTAGCCACCTCGGTGAAGAATTCCAGAAAGCAGCCAAGGAAAAATTTCAGCAGGTAAATGCGGCTTATGATCAGATCAAAAAGGAGAGAGGAATGAAATAGACTTGTTCTTGTATTAAAATCAGGCAATTTCAAATCTTCCTGCCATTCATCCTTTTCTTCTATTTCAAAGTTTTGTACCGGCAGGCAATACATATTGACAATGAACTATAATTTCGATAAAATAACCGACCGTACAGGTACTTCCTGTGTCAAATGGGATTTACGGAAACAAATTTTCGGAACGGATGACGTCATCCCGATGTGGGTGGCCGATATGGATTTTAAGACACCCGATTTTGTGATCGATGCGATAAAAAAACGTGCATCACATGAAATCCTTGGATACACTGTCAGGCCGGATGGTTACTATAATTCGATTATTTCATGGGTAAAGCAGCGGCATCATTGGACGATCGAAAAAGACTGGATACTTTTTTCTCCGGGTATTGTTCCGGCAGTCAACATGGTTGTTATGGCCTATACAAATCCGGGTGATAAGATCATCGTGCAACCGCCCGTTTATTTTCCTTTTTTTTCGGCTGTTAAAGAAAACAACAGGCAGATTGTTTACAACCAGTTGAAGCTTGAAAACGATCGTTACCGCATCGATTTTGATGATCTTGAAAAGAAAATTACAAACAACGTCAAAATGCTGATCCTTTCCAATCCACACAACCCGGTCAGCCGGGCATGGACGAAAGAGGAACTGAAGCAACTGGCAGAAATCTGCATAAAGAATAATGTATTGATCGTTTCGGATGAAATCCACAGCGACCTTGCACTTAAGCCGTACAAACATACCGTGATGGCTGGTATTTCAGAGGAGATTGCTGCAAAGACAATCACCATGATGGCACCCAGTAAAACCTTTAACCTGGCCGGAATGTCGACCTCATCAGTTATTATTTCCGATCCGGATCTCAGAAAGCCTTTTCAGTCCTTCACCGAAACCATGCACATCGGAATGGGTAACATTTTCGGAGCAGTCGCGTCTGAAGCTGCATATACATCTGGTGCATTATGGCTCGATGAATTACTGGGATACATTAGGGAAAATATTGAAATTGTCAGAAATTACCTAAAAAATGAAATTCCACAAATCAAAATGATCGAGCCTGAAGCTACCTATATGGTTTGGCTCGATTTCCACTCGCTGGGAATGAACGATAAAGCGTTGCAAAAATTTGTTATCGAAAAAGCAAAACTGGGGCTTAGCGACGGACCGCATTTTGGTCCGGGAGGCAGCGGTTTCCAGCGAATGAACCTTGCATGCCCGAAAAGTGTCTTAATGGAAGCATTGGTCAGTTTGAAAAATGCCATTGAGAGCATTTAAGAAATTAAAGTTATGAACCAGAAAGAGGAAGAAATCATTGTGATGGAATATTTCAAATCGAAATATCCCGGTTTTCCGGAAGGGAAACTGATCAAATCGGAATCACCTGATTTTATTCTCAAACTGCGTTCAAGAAAAAAAGTTGGGATCGAACTTACCCGGTTAAAGGAAAATAACAATCACAACCATAATCATGGATACGTCGTGCCGGAAATTACACGCGAAAATGTGGAGACTACAATTCTCGGAAAGGAAGAAAAAATAAAAATTTATCAGGGTAGAAAGGTTGTCAAACTTTGGCTTATAATTACGGTCGACTATTTAAAACCGGATGATTCCGCTTCTGCTCTGGAATTGGTCCTGAAATCAAATTATCCTTCCTCATTTGCAAAAATCTTCCTTTTCGACCTGATGGAAGGGACAATTTACAGGCTCAACAGTAAGCCTGTTCAGAAGGACACTGAAAATTCAGAAAAACAATTCTGATTACTGCATCAATTCAGCATAATAGTGAAAAAACCAGGGAATGGTTTCGATCCCATTGTAAAACTGTACAAGGGGATAATTTTCATTGGGTGAATGGATGGCATCCGATTCGAGACCGAAACCCATCAAAACAGATTTTATCCCAAGCACTTCCTCAAAATGCGAGATGATGGGAATACTTCCCCCACTTCGCATCGGTACCGGTTCTTTACCGTACACTTCGTTGAATGCTTTTTCAGCAGCTTTATAAGCCGGAATATCGATCGGGCAGACATAACCCTGACCACCATGCAATGGTGTAACGTTCACTTTGACCGAAGCGGGTGCAATGGATTCAAAATAATCCGTAAACATTTTGCTTATTTTATGGTGATCCTGGTTAGGCACCAGTCGTGTTGATATTTTCGCAAAGGCTTTTGACGGAAGAACCGTTTTTGCACCTTCGCCTGTATAACCACCCCAGATTCCGCAAACATCGAAAGACGGCCTGATGCCGGTTCGCTCTGTTGTGGTAAAACCTTCTTCACCGGCTAATTCTTTTACATCAATTGCATTTTTGTATTCTTCCAAATCAAAAGGGGCTTTAGCCAGAAGTTCTCTTTCAAATGCAGAAACCTTGAGTACATCATCATAAAAACCGGGGATCAGAATTTTACCCTTATCATCGGTCATACCTGCGATCATTTTGCTCAGTACGTTGATCGGGTTGGCGACAGCACCTCCGAACAAACCCGAATGGAGGTCGCGGTTGGGGCCGGTAACCTCGACCTGCCAATAGGCAAGTCCTCTCAATCCGGTAGTTATGGAAGGAATATCCTCAGCGATCATGCCTGTATCCGAAACAAGGATCACATCAGCTTTCAGCAGGTCTTTGTTTTCTTTACACCAAACGGCAAGACTTTCCGAACCAACTTCCTCTTCACCTTCGATCATGAATTTTACATTACATGGAAGGGTATCTGTTTTAACCATGAGTTCGAATGCTTTTGCCAGCATAAATGACTGACCTTTGTCATCATCTGCACCGCGCGCATAAATTTTGCCGTCCCTTACTTCCGGCTCAAAAGGCGGAGATTTCCAGAGATCGATCGGATCGACTGGCATTACATCATAATGACCGTAAATGAGAACAGTCGGTTTATTTTTATTGATGATCTTTTCACCGTAAACAATTGGATTCCCTTTGGTTTGCCTGATCTCCGCACGGTCGGCACCTGATTTTAGCAAGGTATCTTTCCAGTATTCTGCCGCTCTCAGCATATCCGGTTTATGTTCCGATTCAGAACTTATTGACGGAATTCTGATCAGTCCGAATAATTCCTCAAGAAACCGCTCTTTGTGAGTTTCGATGTATTCCTTCACCTGTTTCATTTTCAAATTTTTATTTAAATGATAAATTAGGTTAACGACGCAAATATACGCATTTCTGATGCGGTTGAATGCAAATAGTTTTAAATTTGTCCGGCTCTAAAGCGATACAACACTGGGTTACGATCATCAGTGATTCTGATTGAAAACAGAATCCTCACTTTGGAAAAATCGTTAAAACAAGTTTATAGATATGAAAAAAATCAGGGTAGCGATCAATGGTTTCGGACGCATCGGCCGGATGTTTTTCAGGGTAGCCTGTAAAAATGAAAATATTGATATTGTTGCCATCAATGATGTGATGGAACCTTTTACCATGGCCCATTTGCTAAAGTATGATTCCGTACACAGACGCTTCGACGGTAAGGTTGAATACAATTCGAACCACCTGGAAGTAGACGGTAAAAAGATAAAAGTGTATACGGTTGAAGATCCGCTGAATTTACCCTGGAAAGAACTAAAAATCGATGTTGTGATCGAATCGACGGGTAAATTTGTTGTAAAAGAAGATGCGCTGAAGCATGTTGAAGCAGGGGCACGGAAAGTGATTATTTCGGCGCCGGCCAAAGGTGAATCGGATGGCGTTAAATACATCGTTCTCGGTGTGAACGATCATATTATCGATAAAAACGACACAGTGATCTCCAACTCATCGTGTACCACCAATAATGTTGCGCCGCTGATCATGATCCTCGATAAATTCTGGGGTATCGAAAAAGCATTCATCACAACGGTTCATTCATATACACGTGACCAAAATATCCTTGATGGACCGCATAAAGATTTAAGGCGTGGACGAACGGCTGCGTATTCCATCGTTCCCACAACGACCGGAGCAGCCAAAGCCGTAACAAAAATATTTCCGCATCTTGCCAAAGACATTGGCGGAGCCGGCATCCGTGTTCCGGTTCCTGACGGTTCCCTGACGGATGTCACCTGTACGATCACAAAACCGGCAAGCATTCAGGAAATCAATGAGAAATTCAAGGAAGCGGCCGACACTTACCTGAAAGGTATTCTCGAATATACGGAAGACCCGATTGTTTCGATGGACGTGATCGGCAATCCGCATTCTGCTGTATTCGATTCCAAACTAACTGCAGTTTTGGGCGGCAAAAACAAACTGGTGAAAGTTGTTGCCTGGTACGACAATGAAGTGGGTTATTCACACCGGCTTGTGGAACTGATCGAAAAGATCATGTGATGAATCCGGTTCCCGGATTTTACAAACGGAATTAAGGGACACTCATGTAGCAGTCAATTGTTTGTAAAAAATCTAAATTATCCGGAAATTTGGAATATTGAAATAAGTGACATACTTTCGGGCTTCTTAATTTTCACAGGAATTAATAACACAATAAAAAATTTAGGAGGTTAAATTATGTCAGACAAAAAAGCCGACCTGGCAGGCCCGGGAATAAGCACCTATGAAGAGGTGGAAAAAATTCTGCCCAATGATTATGCACCGTTGTTGCCACCGTTAAAAAGGATGGAAGCGCTCTATATGGTCAAAGAGTATATCGAAAAGAACCTGGCCAAAGAGCTGAATCTTCAATTGGTTCAGGTTCCGCTTATCGTTTCAAAAGAAAGTGGTGTGAACGATTATCTCGATCGTGACGGTTCACGTACACCGATTGAGTTCCCATGCGGACTTGGTTTGGAAAAACGAATCGAAGCACAGGTTGTTCAGGCTGCTACCAAATGGAAAAGAATGGCTCTGAAACAGTTCGGTTGCAAACCGGGTGAGGGGATCAATACGGATATGCGGGCTGTCCGTAAGGATTATTTCCTCGATCATGACCATTCTTCTTATGTCGATCAGTGGGACTGGGAGAAAGTGATCACGCCCGATCAGCGCAACCTCGATTTCCTGAAAGATACGGTAAAGAAGATATGGAAAGTACTGTATGGCGCCGGCCAAATGGCAAAGGAAAAATTCCCTGAACTCCGCAACAGTAAATATCCTGATTTTCCTGAAGAATTGAAGTTTTTACATGCCGAAGAAATTCTCGATATGTATCCCGATCTTCCGCGTAAACAAAGGGAAACAAAAGTGATACAGGAATATCATCCGGCTATTTTTATCATCGGTATAGGCTGGGTGCTTCAGGACGGTTATCCGCATGAAATGCGTGCTGCCGATTACGACGATTGGGTAACACCCACCATCACTAAAAACGGCCAGCAATTCCATGGTCTGAACGGCGATATTTTGGTTTGGAACCCCGTAACGAAGCGCAGGCACGAGCTTTCATCCATGGGAATCCGTGTGACAAAAGAAACCATGAAACAACAGCTTGAAATTTCAGGCCAGCTCGATTTCCTGAATCTGCCGTATCACAAGGCTATTTTGAACGATGAAATCCCGCTGAGCATCGGAGGCGGGATCGGACAATCGAGAACTTACATGTACCTGTTACGCGCCGCTCATCTTGGAGAAGTAACGGTTAGCGTTTGGCCGAAACAACTGAAGGAAATTTGCGCGAAGAAAAACATTCATGTTTTAGAATAGAAGATTTTATTTTTGATAGCTAAACCTAACAGGTTTTTTCCAACCTGTTAGGTTTTTTTGTTTCGACCATCGCTGATGCAAAAACCGGATAAATTATAAATGCCAAACAGCCAAACATAAAATACAAAGTTACCAGCCTGCAACACTTTTAACTTTGTCGTTTGATTATTTTGTGTTTTGACTTTCCCTTTTCTAATTTTCTTACTTTTGGTTATGAATTTTTGAATCATCGTCATGGACAAACAACAAACCAGTCCGCAAAAAGAACTTATGCTGCCCGACGAGGTTATTATGGATAAAATCTACCTGATACGGGGGCAAAAGGTAATGCTTGACCATGACCTGGCTACATTGTATGAAGTAGAGACCCGTCGGCTGAATGAACAGGTGAAAAGAAATCCTGACAGGTTCCCGGAGAATTTTTATGTTTCAGCTTACGAACGAAGAATTCGAAAATTTGAAGTCGCAATTCGCGATATCAAGATGGGGTGGCCGTAAGAAATTGCCGAATTCATCCTCAATGGTCACTCAGGAAGTGGTGGTATCACAAATTGTGATACCATGCCGGTATCCGGTGAATAAAGTAGAATTTCCAGGATGAATGTTTAAATGAAAAATAATACAATTACTTTTTTTCGAACTTTGCTCAAATGGCTAAAAAAGAAATTGCAACCGTACCAAAAGAATCTATTATTGCAGGAAAGATAGTGACGATCAGGGATGAAAAAGTCATTCTTGATGTACACCTTGCAGCGTTTTATGATATTGAAACAAGGGTGTTAAAACAAGCAGTACGCCGAAACCGCGACCGTTTTCCGGGAGATTTTATGTTTGAGCTTACCGATGCCGAAACAGATCATTTGGTATCACAAAACGTGATACCTTCCAAAAAGCATTTTGGCGGAGCCGTTCCTTTTGCTCCTGTTTTCGCCATATGGGTCACCTAAGCTAAAAATTTATCTTAAAAGTTGATAGCAGCCCTTTTTGTTCTTTAGTATTAGCCATCACAATTTCAACAGTTTTGTTAGAAACGGGAAGTATTGTTTTAACTCCGTAAATTGACTTTAATATATCCAGGGCTTTTTCAGGGCTTAACCCAGTTCGATTTTCAATGAGTTGCCTTTCTAGTTCTTTGTACAACTTGTAACTGCAAAATGATATTAGCAGATGGGATTCTATCCTGCTTGCTTTTCGATGATAAACCGGGCGAACCTTTAAGTCTGTTTTAGATATCCTGAAAGCTTTCTCTATATGCCATAATTGCCTATACTGTTCAATGACCTCTTGTGAGCTTAGGCCAGAGTTGGTAATGTAGCCTTTTAAACCATCCCATTTGCTGTCAAGATGAATTTTATCCAAATCCAAACTTATGGTAGCGTCCCCTTCAATTTTCAGGAATTTATTGTACCCCCTGTTGTTTATGCTGTCTTTGGTTAGTTTACCTGAGTTAATACGCTTTTCAAGTCTTTTTATCCCATTGTTTCTGTTGTGTGCATCTTTTTTGGCCCGTTTCTCAGAATAACTCACAATCAGCTTAATCAGTTCTTTTTTTTCAAATTCGTGGATGCTGTTATTGCCCCACCTGTTTGACAGGATTTGACTTTTCAGTTCTGTTGTTTCACTTTTGATCCTTGCCCCAAGTATAAACTCATACCCATGGTTTAATAATTGGTCGATATTGTTTTTTGACAGTAATCCTGCATCAGCAACTACAACCAACTTCCCCGGATCATACCTTTTATTGAAGTGCTCCAATACAGGAATAAGCGTATCCCCTTCATATTTGTTTCCTTCAAACATCTCAAATGCTAAAGGATAACCTGAGATGGTTACCAATAAACCCAGAACAATCTGTGGGCAGTGTGGCTTCCCATCTTTACTAAACCCAAGTTTTCTTAATTCATCTTCCCTGGAGGCTTCAAAATACAGGGTGCTGACATCATAGAAGACGGCTGACAAAACACCATTAAAAAGATTTAGCGTATGCTGATAACTGATTAATTGCAGTTGGTCTTTATATCCTTGATTGAGTTGGTCCAGGTAACGATAGACTGACGATATGGAGTAATGCTCCTGATAGTGACGAGATAAATATTCAATTGTTCTTAATTTGCTGCCGGGGTAAAGCAACCTGGAGATCACTAAATGACGAAAAAGCCTATCCTGGATCTGATTAAAACCGATCTCATTGAAGAGCTTTACCAATACAAGTTCTGTCCCTACAATGCGGACCGATTGGATGCTCTCCCGCACAAAATTTATATGTTGTTCATCCTGCTGATAATCAAACGAAATTTCTTTTTGCCCGCTAAGTCTTTCTATCTCTTTTCTGGCTTTGCTTTCAAGCTGGATAAGGCCACTTTCGGTATATGCCACACCCAATGATTTAATTAGTATCTGCTTGCCATTTTGTTTTTCTAAAATGTAAATGCTTGTACTTCCCGATGCGTTTTGTTTTCTCCTTATATACATGAATGACCACAATATTGCATGCAAATATACAATTGGGTCACCCCACTTGAAAACAAAACATCCTATTTATACGCTGTTTAGAGATGAATATCTTATTTTTTAAAAATATGGCGAAAACAGGAAGACGACGAATACGTTGAAGTGACTCCTAAATCTATCCGTATCAGAAAAATTCTGTTGGATGAAACGGAAAGAAAACGAAGTAAAAAGGTATATAGTTAGAAAAGATTGATCAGCGAATCGAAGCAGTGAATTTAAAATTGCTGTTTGCAATTCTTGCCCTGTTTCTCAGGGGATGTTTCACAAAACTCGGAATATAATAGGTTAAGCCCATACTCATATATGAATAATAATCATTGTCCCTTTTATGCTTATAGCCATCCAGTTCATCGTTCTGGCACTGACGCAGACTCAGATTTGCTGACATGCTGAAGTTTTTCCCAATGATGTAATGCACACCGCCACCGGCAAATACAACAAATTCAGGCACCGCCGATGTATACTTATTTGAAATCAATATCCCTTCCATGTCTTTTTTGATCCTCACCGAATAGAAAAATTGTCCGATACCGGCATATCCCAGTATCCCGAATTTATGATCTCTCCTGTTGTTAAAAAGATTGATAAAGTTGATCCGAAGTTGCAGGTTATATTCAGTAATATCTGTTGAAAAAGAGTAATTTTCTTTAGCACCCTTCAAGTTACCGATCAGTATTTGACCGGAAATCCCGACAATATTATTTAAATACTTTGATACGATAGCGCCATAAGCAGGGCCGCTTTCACGCATGATTTTATTACTAATATCCGAATCGTAAATGCTTAAATCACCATAATAGGATGAATAACCTCCGTTAACGGTGAAGGCCCATCGTTCCCATAAACCGGTTTTCCTGCTGCCTTCCCAGTTTTGCGACAACACTGGTTGAATGATGATCATCATCAACATGCTGCTCGAAAAAATATGTTTAATTACCCACCTTTTCACTGGAATATGGACTTTAGTTTTTGAGAAAAATTCCAAAATATGGAAAATTTTCCCGTATTGCTTCTCCCTTTTTTCATGCTTTCTTATTAAACTGCCTGATTTTCCTGCGATTTGTCAATTTCAGCTAATTGTCAGGCATAGTAAAAGCGCAATTTATTTGCCAAGATACATTATTGAAAACGGAATGAAGTTATTAGCTGGCTTAAACAAATAGACAGTGTGTATAAAATTTGAATGTGTTTACCTGATTCTGGTAATTAAATCAGTTTAGTTATGTTCGTGAATGCAACGCAATTCGGTTCCCCTCACTATCAAGAAAAAGACCCATATAGCCGATATCTTCTGTTATCAGTTTTTTAGGCATCAGTACTTTTCCTCCTGCCTTTTCAACGTTAGCAAAGTCCAGGTCGAGATCACCGGAAGGAGTGGTCAGGTAAATGAGAACACCGTCAGCTGAAGGTTTGTAAAATTCCGGTTGGAAAACAAGTGCTCCTGCTGAACCGATCGTGTCCTCAAATGATGGAAATAATGCCATGTCAAGCGGTCCCATTTGTTGTCGGTTCAGTTTTATGTTTAGTGCGGTTTCATAAAATTTGACAGCCCTGTCCATATCTGAAACAGGGATTTCAAACCAGCCTACAATGTTGTGTTGAAGTTCCATAAGATTGAATTGATGAATTGTTGAATTATTATTTTTTTCCCCTGATTAATATTTTCACGATGAACTGTAACCTAACAACTCAGTTGTAAAATTGTTGATCCGTCCAATCTAAAAACGATGCAAATTTTATTCCCCGGCTTGTTTATTTCTAACCGTTTAAACAATAACCACTTTGGGTTGTTTATATCGAAAATTAACTTAAAAAAATAATACTATGAAAAAAACTTTTTTACTCTTATCTTTAATGGTCGGAATAACTGTCTTTGTGCTGACTGAAAAGGCCAAAGCCACAATTTGGGTCATCGATGTTCAAAATTTCAGCTTTTCGCCTTCTGCTCTCACAACGGTTACGGTTGGAGATACCGTTCGCTGGGTATGGATCGAAGGAAGCCATACAACAACCTCAACGACAATACCTGGGAGTGCAGCAAGCTGGGATCATCCGATGAATTCAACATCAACTCAGTTTGACTACGTTCCAACTGTTAGCGGTGTTTACAATTATAAATGTACGCCTCACGCATCTCTCGGAATGGTAGGTAGTTTTACGGTAATGGGAGGCGTAGGTTTAGAAGAAGTCGCTGCCCGGCAGGAACTAAATGTATCACCAAATCCATTTACGAATAATTTTGTTGTGGGCTTTGTAAACGGTTCTGATCAGAGGATAAAGGAAGTTCACCTTTATGATCTTTCAGGTCAACAGGTCATGAAGGTAAACGATCCGGATGCTATGGCCGGAGGTAAAATCCTGCTCAATCCGGGTGAACTTGAAAGGGGAATATACTTCCTTAAAGTCGTGGATCAGGCAAACAAAATTTTCATGCAGAGAATCATTAAGAAGTGAGGATCATCGTAATTTAATCATGGAAATTATTCTGTGGATTCACAATAATATGTTAGAGAACCGAAAAAAACCGGTTCTCTTCTTTAATTACTGATTAAACTACCGTAAGATATAAGATTAAAGGTGGTTTATTTGGTTTGGCATTATGCTCAATTTGCAGGTATTTAGTCAATTCTATAACTATCTGGTAAATTTTCCGTAAATGCTTGCAGAAATATAAATACAATTCTGTATGTTTGCATTCACAAAATAATGATCATGAAAATAAAAGTACTTCTCATTGCAATATTATTTATTGCTTTTCATTCTGTAATATTCTCAGCTGAAGTGGGATTAAAAACAGCCCGTCTGATAGCATCAAAGGCCTATTTTGAAAAAGCGATGAATTTTTCAAAAGGGTTAAATTTCAATGATGTGTCAATTCAAGACATATTTACGAAAAGGGCCGGAACAACTGATTTCTATTATGTCTTCACCTTTACTAAAGGTGGTTTCGTAATTGTATCGGCCGAGGATGTATTGCCGCCTGTTTTGGGTTATTCGATTGATGGAACATATTCTAACCAGGATCAACCTGATTCATACAGAAATTTTATGCAAACCTATTGCGATGAAGTAAATTTTATCAGGGAAAATAATGTGAACCAACTGGAGAACATCCGGCACTTGTGGGATTATTACGTGAATCTGCAGCCAGAACTCCTTTTCAAAGGGACAACCTCCAAATCAGTTGACCCTTTACTAACCTGTTTATGGAATCAAGGAGGTACCTACAATCTATACTGTCCGGCTGATCCGGCGGGTCCCGGCGGTCATGTTTATGCAGGATGCGTGGCAACAGCCATGGCACAGGTGATGTATTACTGGAGATATCCTTTGCAGGGAACCGGTTCTCATACTTATTATTATCCTCCTTATGGCAGTATTTCGGCTGATTTTGGTTCAACAACATACGAATGGGAAGGAATGCAGAACTCAATCAATCACGATTACCCTGATCCAATAGCCTTGTTCCAGTTTCATTGCGGTGTAGCCGTTGATATGATGTACGGACCAGGCGGTTCGGGAGCATATAGTAATGATGTCCCGCCTGCCCTGGTAAATTATTTCGGATATTCAAGTGATTGTTATTTTTCGTGGAAGCAAGATCATTCAAATACTGAATGGGCCGATATGCTGAAAGTTAATCTCGACAATAGCTGGCCAATGTACTATTCGGGTTTTAGCTCTGCCGGCGGGCATGCCTTTGTTTGCGATGGTTATCAGGACGATTATTTTCATTTTAATTTTGGCTGGAGTGGTACTTCAAACGGATATTATACATTGCTTTCTGTAAATGGATTTAACAGTGGCCAGGGCGCAGTATTCGATACGTATCCGGGTTCCAATTACCCGTATAACTGGACCGGCTCTCATACACTTACAATAAAAAGCGGATCGATTGAAGATGGCAGCGGTCCGACAGAAGATTACCAGGATAATGTAAACTGTTCGTGGCTGATCTCACCACAAACTGCTGAGGATTCAATCAGTAATATTGTCTTCAAATTTGTGAAGTTTGATACGGATGTTGATGATTTTGTTACAATTTATGACGGATCGACGACACAGGATAATATACTTGGCCAGTTTTCAGGAAATCAAATTCCGGGACAGGTTACTTCGACCAGCAACCAAATGCTGATTGTCTTTACAACAAACGGTTCAGGAACAGCCAAAGGATGGCTGGGTGAGTTTACTGCCTACACACCGGATTTTTGTAAGGGAGTGGTTACTATGGAAGAACCCCAGGGTAGCTTTTCAGATGGCAGTTCGAATTTCAATTACCAAAATAATACAGTTTGTATGTGGCAAATTGAACCCCTGGATGGTCAGCCTGTAACTTTGAGTTTTACTTCTTTTAATACAGAAAGTAATTCGGATAAAGTTCGGATTTATGATCTTGAAACACAAGAATTGCTTGCCGAATATTCCGGAACGTATAGTCCCTCTGATTTGCCTGAACCCGTTACCTCACCAAGCGGTAAAATGTTTGTAGCCTTTTCCACCAATTCATCCGTTACAAAGCAGGGATGGAACGCAACGTATTCCTCTGGATTGACTGGAATTGAAAACAACCTGAATGTTTCCGACAATTATCGGATTTTTCCAAATCCGGCAACAGATAAGCTTATTGTGGAATTTAAATCGGAACAGGATAGCCCTGTTGAATTTAAGCTGATGAACCTTACAGGACAAACAATTTTTACACGCTCTTTAACATCTGCTGAACGAAACAGTCAGCAGGAAATAAATCTTGATCACATTCGCCCGGGGGTATATTTGGTTCATTTGACCGGATTGAGTGAAAGCTATACACAACGGATCATTGTCAAATAATCTGGAATTCATAGTTGAAATCTGTGTATAGAAAATTCCATATAGAAGCATTATAAGTAACAATTTTTTACCTTCTGAATCAATTTTAATCCAAACGAATTTTTGGGGATGAACGACACGCGGGGATGGATAAGTGGTTATGTTAACAGGGTCATCGACTGGTTCTATATACCATTTAATCAGTATATCCCTGCCGAAACATTTCGCTACGCTGTGACCGGTGGCCTGAACACTTGTCTAGATATAGTTTTGTACTTTATCTGTTACAATTTTATTCTTGATAAACAGGTCGTTGATCTCGGCATTGTTTCGGTAAGTCCATACATTGCAGCGTTTTTGTTTGTTTTTCCGGTAACTTTTTCAACCGGGTTTCTTCTGGCTAAATACATTACGTTCACCTCCTCTGTAATTCGTGGAAGGATTCAATTAACACGATACATGCTTACAGTTTCGGGCTCAATATTGCTGAATTACCTTTTCTTAAAATTTTTTGTTGAATTTCTTTACATATGGCCCACCGTTTCAAAGATTTTGACAACGGTTATTGTTGTAACTTATAGTTATATTGCTCAGCGGTACTATACGTTTAAAACTGGAAAGATTATGGCTCGGAGAAGTTTACGTTAAACCGACTTATTTGAAGGTGAAAAAAATTGCCTTGCTCATTTTGGTTCCGTACACAATTTGAATTTATTCTTAAGTATTTGCGACTCGAATAAATAAGATCTGAATTGCGGGTTCATCCTATTTGCATGACCTCCCGGATAATTGCCGGAACCCATTTCGCCCATCTGCTGATAACCTGAATTTCCTTCATAACCTTCACTCATGGACCGTTGATTACCAGTATCATCATCCTTTGCAGTATTTTTCGGCCGTTCAAGTGCGTTCACTGTAGCCTGCAAAGCAATGTCCTGACTGGAAACATCAGAAAGTTTATAGTTCTTGCCGAACAATTCTTCCAGCGGTATCCGGAGTTCGTAATTCATCAAATCACCTTTATCCCAGTTGATCGTTAATTGTATATTTTTTTGATTTTGAGTATCGATAATGCCATTGGTCGAAACAAACCCGGACACCTGTGCTTCTTTATTACTAAGTAAATACTTTTCCTTCATCTTTGGGCTCTCATTTGGCTGGCCGGGTTTGTTTTGTATATCGGAGCTGCTTTTATCAGGTAAGGGAAAATCTATTGATGCAGTCCTTTTAGGTTTGGTTTTTAGTTTAAAATCAACAGACATACCCGCATGCATTATTTTTTTCTGGATTGATCTGTCTGCTATTTGAAAACAGAGGTACAAATTTGAACTATCATTTGTTATTCCATAACGCATTTTGGTTTCTTCATTATAAAACCGCAGATTGTTCTTCCAGTCACCCGAAAACCCATCAATGTTCAACGTATCCGATTGCCACTTTATCGTGTTTTCATAAGATTGTGCGGACGCAAAGCCTGAAGTTGCCCAAATCAAAGCTATCAGCAATATAATTTTTATCATAATGATTAACTTTTTCGTCTTCCAAATAGATTACTCCCTGCTTATCAAGCATAATAATCAACGCTAAATCTAATACAATATTCAATCGCAGAATAAAATTGCCGTCTTTTTAACAAAATATATTCTGCTGAAATAAATCGTAAGTCTCTGCACATAAGAAAATATACATGAAAATTTGACTCGGTGACCATTTCCTGGAATAGTGAAAATGCAATTCTCGAATTTTTATATCGTATCAATTTCATGATTCCCTGAGGAATCCGGACCAGTAATCTACAACGGACAAGCTGTCAATTAATATGGAATCATTACTTTCAAGTCCAAACTGGCATTGATAAATTTTTATAAAGGTTCAATAAATTTTTTTAGGGAAGAATAATTGCGTTTTTCGTAATATTGAAATACCGATTAATGGATTGATGAAGAAAGTTTTCACGACACATTTAGGCCGGTGATATATCAAGCAGGCAGTTTCCCTTTGAGTTCAGAATCATTGAAAGGGCCCTTTTCAGTTATCAACTTTCGCGCATTATCTAACTGATCCCATGTATTCCACAAAAGTACACCCCGAACACGCTGTTTTTCCAGGTAATAAACCACTCCTTCCTGAAATTCCGTTTTCCAGTCTTCAACAATTTCGAGCCTGTTATCAAGCTGCCCTATCGCTTCATAACCAAATTCGAACAAATCGGAGTAGAAAAACGGAAGATAATCGTAAGGTTTCCGGCCGCCTGCCATATTTTTTCCAGCACATTCTCCCATTGTGTTGGCATTGTCTTCGTGTTCTACCCGAATGCGTTGATCGAGTGCAGGATTGAAGAAATTCGCTACATCACCGGCAGCATAAATATCGGGATTTGAAGTCTGAAGCAGTTCGTTAACCCAGATACCATTGCCTGTATCAAGGTCCGCCGAGCGTGCAAGATCAGTATTCGGTTCTATTCCTATCCCGGCTACAACAGTATCTGTCTTTATTTTCTTACCACCCGAAGTTTCCACATGAAATTCTTTTCCATCGTGTTTAATTCCGGTAACGCTTTGTTCAGTAAGTATATTTATGCCCTTCGATTCATACTGGTGATTAAGAAATTTCGATAGTCGCATTGGATAGACACGGCCTCCTATTCCTGTTTCCGGGAAAATCATTGTCACCTGTTGCCCGTTCATCGCCAGAGCCGCTGCGATTTCAGATCCGATGAACCCCCCGCCGATAATCAAAAATCGGTTACCTTTATCTGCACTCATCCTGAGTAACTTGTAATCATCCAGCGTGCGGAAATATATAATCCCATTTGTATGGTAGGGAAGGGTTCTTACACTTCCGCCGGTTGCGATAAGTAATTTGCCGTAGGAGTATGCTTCTCCATTGCTATCTTTTACCTGTTTGTTGTCTTTATCGATTTCAGTTGCTGTAGTTGATAAGTGTATGTTTGCGTATTCAGATGCCGTGTTAAGCCAGACACTTTCAGTCGGTTCACCCTTCCACAGACCCTTTGATAACGGCGGACGCGAGTAGGGTGCATGTTGTTCGTTGCTGATAATGCCGATACTACCTGCTTTATCTTTGCTGCGGATTCCTTTCACTGCTGCATTGGCCGTCATTCCGCCACCAATGATAAGGTATTGATAATGCTTCATAATATTTTTTGCGTTAAGAGATTAAGAATTTTTCAATTGTAGACTGAATTCCAGTTTTTTTCATTTTATGCTTTCATCGATCCGGTAATCCGGAGCAAATATTGTCAGAAATTGAAACAAGAAAAGAGGTGAATATGTTTACTCTGCCGGTTGTTCGTTAACAACTACAACGATTATGAAGAATATGAAATGGGCCGGGTGTTTATCTATACTTTATAAACCAAATAATGTTTTTGAAAGGGTCTGGATTTTAAATTGAAATAGTATTGGTAAGGGATATTAACCTCATTTTTCATCTGAGTGAACTTCTGTACGGTTTAAGATTTCTTTTTTTATCCCAATGTACATTATCGTTAAACCAATGATTTGAATAATGTGGAACAATCCGTTATGATCGATAATCCAGATCAGTTTGAATTGAAGGGTTTGAACCGATTGAACGACGGCAGCAATGATTGATATTGAAATTCCTGATGCTATAAATGAAGAACCGGTCAGCTTTCGTTTTAAAGCAAGATACAAGTATGCCGAGAGTGCAAACAGCATTGCCACTCCTTCATAAATAATGAAAATGAAAAAGGATCCGGGGATAACAACAGTTAATGTAAAAAAAATAACGGCAACGATGATAAGTACCGTAAACAATTTTTTTGGCAGTTTGAAACCCTTGAGATCGTAAATCACACCCGCAGCAAACAACGCAACAGCAATTCCAAGTGAAAGGTTGATCGGTAGCCACAGGATGGAATTGACTCGTGATGACATTTCAAATCCATGAGCACAGGCCCCGATCATTGCACCGATTCCTATCAGCATAAAGGACCATGACCATATTTTGGATTTTAAAGGATCGTAATTTTTACCGGTTTTCCGAATAGCTAATGCCAACAGGAATGAAACAACTGCAAGTAATACATCCGTAACAGCAGTGGATTGCTCGGCGGGTACGGTAATAAAATGCATATTACAATACTTCGAATTTATCCGTTCCTTCAATCCGCTCTAATTCTATGCCTGCTTTGGATTTGAGATAAGGAACAATAGCCGGATCGTAGTTTGCAATTACATTCACTTCGAAGATCATGCTGTTGGCAGGATCATCGGCATATTCCTCGTTTTCTGTGCCCGACATAAACCGCCATCCGCTGTCGTTTTCCTCATCGGGTTTCTCGCGGTACATAAAGCCCACCTTTTCGCCATCGATAGTGATTTTATCCGAAGCAATGCAAGAACCCATCGGCGGAATGAGTTCTTTTATGTCACCCGGTTTTATCCTGAATCTGTAACTGCTCATAATATTTTTCTATAATGTTTTTATAGTGTTCTTTTAAGAATGTAAATGTAGGCAATAATTCCCGCGTTCAACAAAACTACAAGCATAGTTCCCTGAGTTACCATTTTTCAATATGATGATATATTTTGCAGTTTCGTTTTTTTATGAACAATAGATGCCCCCTATTGTTAGTTTTATATTGACAAGTAATCTATATAATATAATAACTTTCGCACACTTCTTATTCGACTCATCAAATGAACTATTCATCAACTCCTCAAAACAAAAATAACCAAAAGCCTGATAATTCCTGGATAGAAATAATCAGTAAATATAACCGCCCTGATCTTCGTAAAAGTATCTGGCAAATAATAAACTCCGTATTTCCGTACCTGATCTTATGGGTTTTAATGATCTACAGTTTGCATATTTCCTATTGGATCACGCTGGGATTATCTGTGGTTGCAGCAGGATTTTTAGTCCGGATATTTATCATTTTTCATGATTGCGGCCATCAGTCTTTCTTCCGATCGAAAAAACTGAATAATATGGTCGGGATCATTCTCGGCATGTTTACTTTTACACCCTATTATAAGTGGCATCATTCTCACCGGCTTCATCATGAAACTGTCGGTAACCTCGATAGCAGGGGTTACGGAGATGTGTGGACGCTGACCGTAACAGAATACCTGAATCTGCCAAAGATGAAGCGGTTTTATTACAAATTGTACCGTAATCCATTCCTCATGTTTGGAATTGGCTCTTTTCTTTCTATGACAGTCTTTAGCCGGTTCACCACAAAAAAAATGGATAAAAAGGATCGCAGAAGCATCCGTTTCACCAATCTCATTTTATTTATTATTGTTCTTGGTATGAGCCTGCTAATCGGCCTGAAAGCTTTCTTGTTGATTCAGCTTCCTGTGATCTTTATCGGAGCGGCCTCGGGTGTCTGGCTTTTTTATCTCCAGCATCAGTACGAAGATGTGATCTGGTGTAATAAAGGGGAATGGGATTATAAAAAAATGGCGTTGGAAGGAAGTTCGTTTTACAAATTACCCAGAATTTTGCAATGGTTTACCGGAAACATTGGATTTCATCACATTCATCACTTGAGCCCGAGGATTCCGAGTTATAACCTGCCGAAATGCCATAGAGAAAATTCACTGTTTTCAAAAATTAAACCCGTAACCTTCTTTTCCGGTTTTAAATCATTGAAACTGAGATTGTGGGACGAAAAGGCTGGTCGGATGATCAGTTTCAGGAAGCTCAGGTATTGGGCTTCCTAGGAATTATATTCTGATTACCGCTTTCTTTTTCCCGTTCGAAAATTTCTTCTCGAAGTATCTTGTCTGTAAACTTTAGGCTTATATTCAGGGGCTGTGCCAAATTGTGCACCGACTGACATTTTTGGGACAGGTTTTTCCAGGAGCTCTTCAATTTTGCCGAATTTATATTGTTCCTTTTCGTTTACGAATGTAATGGCCATTCCTTCGGCCTGTGCCCTGGCTGTCCGGCCGATCCTGTGAATATAATCTTCACCGTCGTTCGGCACGTCGTAGTTGATGATCAGGTCGATGTCTTCGATATCTATTCCCCTTGCAACAATATCCGTTGCTACTAAAATATTTATATCCCTGTTCTTAAAATCCTGGAGTACTTTTTCCCTTGTTTTTTGTTCCAGGTCCGAATGGATTTCCTCGACAGAAAGGCCGGCTCTTTTTAATTCTTTGCTTAATTGTTTTGTATTGCTTTTTGTCGAACAAAAAATGATGATACTTCTTAACCGTTTTGGCTGAAGAAGGCTCATTACCAATGGAATCTTCTGTGATTCATAAACAATATAAGCTGCCTGAAGTACATTGTCGACCGGTTTTGAAATAGCAATGTTTATTTCTTCGGGATCATGAAGGACCGTCCTGGCCAGCTCTCTGATCTTTACCGGCATCGTAGCGGCGAAAAGCAGGTTCTGCCTTTTTTCGGGCAGAAATGAAATGATCTTCATAATGTCGTCGTGGAACCCCATATCGAGCATTCGATCAGCTTCGTCAAGAACGAGAAATTGCAATTCCCTGACTTTTACATAACCCATATTGAGGTGGGCGATCAATCGTCCCGGCGTACCGATGATGACATCAGCACCTTGCGAAAGTGCCTGTTTTTCCTGTGAAAAAGTCGTGCCATCACTGCCGCCGTAAACAGCAATGGAACTAAGGCTCGTGTAATATGAAAAGCCCTGCATCTGCTGATCGATTTGTACGGCGAGTTCCCGGGTCGGAACGATGACCAGCGCTTTGACATGCCCATCCTGACTTCCCTGTAAAAGTTTATGAATGATGGGAAGAAGGAAAGCTGCTGTTTTTCCGGTACCCGTTTGAGCCGAAGCAATGAGGTCTTTTCCCTGCAAAACCAAAGGAATCGCTTTTTCCTGAACCGGGGTGGCCAATTTAAACCCGATGATTTCAATCCCTTCTATGACTGAAGGATCAAGTCCGAATTCTGTGAAATCCAATGAAGTTAATTATTTAGGGATTTGAGTAAAAAAGAACAAATATCAATGGCTCAAAATTAATAAAATTTATCGCATCAGCTTAAGCTTCTGAAACAATGTTTGATAGTCGGGTGATTTTTCTAATTCATGATTCAAAATCTGATAATTCTTCCGTCGATCCCGGTGTAAAAGCGTAATCACCTGATATAGCATTTGTTTGTTCATTATTATGTAATCTGAATCGAATCGGTCAATTGTACATCACAACTTGTTTGTAAAGTGTATAAATGTTGAAATAAATTAGTTTTGAAACCGGATTTTTATATTTTTGCTCTCCTTAATCATAATTTATTTTGAGGAAAGTTATTTCCATCATATTACTCACAATCTTTATTATCAACCTTGAGGGCAGCTATATTTTATTTCGTTATCAGCAACTTGCGGTTCAAAAAGAAATAAAAGCTCAAATTCGCCTTAATCTTCCTGATAAATCACTGACGGTTATTGTGATACCTCTCTCAGGACTTCCCGGATTACAATGGATCAGAGAAAATAAAGAATTCACCTATCAGGGAAAGCTGTTTGATGTGGTTCGGACTTCTGTTTCCGAAAATCAAACTCGTTTTTACTGCATTAATGATAAAAAAGAAAGTCAGCTTATAAAGGATTACACCAAAAAACGCGATCAAACAGAAAAATCCAAAAAACCTCTTCAAAAGATACCGAATACAATTTATTTATTTTCCGGCTTTCAATTGGATATTCCTCAAGGATTGGAACAGCAATTATTTTTCACACAAAATAAAGAATATACTTCACGAATAAGTGATCTCTTAAGTCCCCCACCAAAAATTCCGGCCCTGGTATAGTCCTACCCTTTAAACAAGCAGGAGGAATTTTATATTAATCTTTTCTGGATTGTTGTTTGAACTTAATAATCGAAGGTATACCAGGAGTGATCAGTCTATTCATTCTCTATAATAATCATTAAATTTAGTAATGTGAAAACAAAATTATTTTTTGGCATAGTGCTGCTGTGCTTAAGTTTGTTCGTTTCTGCTCAGGATACATTAAAAGTTCAGGACCTTAATGAAGTAGTGGTTTTGGCAAACCGTCTTCCGATGACACTGAAACAAAACCCTTTTGCAATAACACTTGCAGGTTACCGTGTACTGTCGACAATGCCCCGTTCTATTGGGGCGGAAGAGGCGTTACGACTGGTTCCCGGTGTCCGGATTGATAACCAGCATGATGGTGAACGCATTCATATGTCGATCCGTGGACAGGGTATTTTAACCGAACGCGGACTTCGCGGAATCGGGGTTATACTTGATGGAATACCTGTGAACGATCCGTCCGGCTTTGTTCCCGATCTTTACGATGTGGATTGGGCAACGCTCAAAAACATTGAAGTTCTGCGTGGCCCTGTTGCCAGTATTTATGGCGGAGGCGGTGCTGCAGGGGTGATAAATATCACCACAGAAAACGGTGGCCCCCAACCCATTGGAGGCGAGCTAAGCATGACACTTGGTTCAAACGGATTCATGAAATCGTTGGTTCAACTCGACGGGTCAAAAAAAAATATCGACTACCGTGTGAGTTATTCCCGGACGGATGGTGACGGATATCGCGATCATCAGGCATTCTGGTCAAATAAACTCTACGAGAAGATCAACTTTCATCCGGATAAAAAATTGCTGATCACCCAGATATATTCACATACGGACTATTTTCAGCAAAACCCGGAAGGGCTGAATCTTCAGCAGTTTGATAACCTCCGGCAGGCCAACCCGGATGCAAATCCGTTCAATGAATATCAGAAAACCAACAGAACCACCTTCGGATTGGTTGGAACTTATAAATTCAATGATATGCATGATGTCCAGGTGACTTCGTATCTGCGCAACTGGAATTACAAAGAAACCAGTAACAAAGCTGCCGAGTACCGCACGTATACGGTTCCGGGAGCCTGCGCACAGTATAATCTTCATCTGGGAAAAGAAAAAATCAAAAACCACTTTAGTGTGGGAACGGATTTAAAATGGCAAAACATTAGCATGTATAAACTGCAGAGCGGCAGCAATCCTGACCGGGTTGAAAGTACTGATGAAACAAACATCGAACTGGATACACTGCTGGCTAATCAGTTGATTGCTCAGAGCAGCCTCGGAGCTTATTTTCTGTACAAGCTTGAAGTCGGGAAATTCAGTCTGATGGGAAATGTTAGGTATGACGAAATGAATAACAAACTGACCGATAAACTGTCGGGTATGACGGCTGCTACATCCAAGGATTTTTCACAAGTATCTGCACGTATCGGAGCCAGCTATGCATTTTCTAATTCCGTTATCGCATTTATCGACTGGAGCCAGGGTTTTCTTCCTCCATCTACCGAAGAATTAGCAAGTAATCCGGAGGGTTACAGCGGATTTAATACGCATCTTGTCCCGGCTACATCCAACTGTTATGAAATCGGATTACGCGGAATAATTGCAGATAAGCTTTATTATGAAATCACCGGCTTTACAATGAAAACAGAAAACGATTTTTTCCGGTTCAAGCAATCGGGTAGAGGCAACCAGGAAGTTTTTTATGGAAATGCAGGAAACAGTCGCCGGAATGGAATTGAGACCTATATTTCTTACCAGGTATTGAAAAACCTTTCCATTCAGGCAGCCTATACATTTGCCGATTACAAGTACACTTCAGCCACAGTCGATCCCGTTTATACCGATACTGCGTACGTCCTGACAACACCACCGGCAGAAGGTCAGTGGCTTCCGAATTCACCAAGACATCAGTTGTATGCCGAGGTTCAGTATACTATCAACAAAAATTTCATGGTCGGGCTGTCAACTGAGTTTCAATCCAAATGGGCCATCTATACCGATGCAAAAGCTTATAACGGTGATCTCGACCCGGCCATTTACCAAAACTGGCAGGATGGTTTTAACCTCTATCATGTAAGGGCTGCCTATAACTGGAACCTTTGGAAATTAAAAGGAGAACTCAGTCTGTATGTTCGCAATTTGACGGGCGAAACCTACATGGCGTTCACTGAACCCGATCCGGACGGAAATTCTTACCAGCCCGGACCGAAAACAGAAATTTTTGGTGCATTGAAAATTCGGTTTTGATATGTTTAAAATCAATGGCCATTGGCTGATAGCTATTAGCTTTTGGCTGTTGATTATTTTTGACCGGCTGGCATGGTTTCGTCAAAGTGGAAGGCTTTCATCATTTTTTTAAAAATTTCGGTATTTTCGTAAATACCCCGGAAGTTATCGGAGCCCGGGCCATAGGCAAAAACGGGTACCATAACACCAGTATGGTCTTTCGTGAGAAAACCGCATTTAACTTTACCTTTAGACATATTTCCGGCAAGAATTCCAAGTCCGCCCGTTTCATGATCGGCTGTGATAATGACAAGGGTTTTACCATCTTTTCGTGCAAAATCAAGCACCTTTCCGATCACACGGTTAAAATCGAGCATTTCATTGATGACATAATCCGCATCATTATCGTGCCCGCCCCAGTCAATCTGTGATCCTTCGATCATCAGAAAAAATCCTTTTTTATTCTGATTGAGAATATCGATCGCTATTTGGGAAGCATTCGGCAGCATATTTCCCCGGCCATCAGAATATTTTGGTGGAGCATCCTCAAACACCAATCCTGCTAATTTTCCGCCCGTAATGTTTTTTAACCCGGCTGTATCATACACCAACTGATAACCTTTTTCCCTCAACTGCACAGTTAAATCCTGATGATCTTCGCGGTCATTAAAATTATTCAACCCGCCACCGATAAATACATCGATATCTGTTTTCAGAAAGTCTTTGGCTATGGCTTCATAGTTATTCCGGTTAGCCTGATGACTAATAAAAGCTGCCGGAGTGGCATGCGTAATCGTGCTTGTAACTACCAGCCCGGTTGCTTTACTGTTGTCTTCCGCATATTCAAGAATGGTTTCCCTTGGAATCGTGTCCTTATCAACGCCGATGGCATGATCGTAAGTTTTATATCCGGTTGAAATCGCGGTTCCGCCTGCACCCGAATCGGTGATGAAATCGCTGGCAGAATAAGTTTTTGAGAAACCGATATTCTCAAAATTGTCAAAATACAAATGCCCTTTGTTGGCCGTCATCCCGGCATAGATTTGGGAAAGACCCATTCCGTCGCCGATAAGCAAAATGATGTTTTTGGCTTTCTTGTATTTCTTCTCTTTTTTTGTTCCGTCCTGAGCAGTTATTGCAACGGAAATCAGTGCCAATACGAAAAGTACTCCTGCTTTTTTCATTTTTTAAGATCCAAAATTAAGACTGATTTGGGAGGAAGTGTGAAGGCATCGAGGTAATTGACCCTTTCACCGGTTATCACATTGATTCCGTATGTGTATCCATTCATGCATTCAGCAAATGGCTTTCCTTTAATAGCTTTTATCTGATTTTTACTGTTATTAAATGCCACCATTATGCATTCATCGGTAGTATATCGAAAGTAGACATAGGTTTCATCCTGTGGAACAAATTGCTTTAAACTTCCTGTTAGAACTGCATTTTTCTTTTTTCGCCACGTTAAGAGTTTCTGAAGATAATTAAAAGCCTCGTTTTGAATGGGTGTTCTTCCCTGTATCGTAAATGCATTCAGCGTATCTCCGGGCCAGCCTCCGGGAAAATCGGTACGGGTAAATCCATCACCGTTCTTTTTATCACCGGTTTTTAAAAGTTCCGTCCCGTAAAAGATCACAGGCATTCCGCGCATCGTTAACAAACAGCTTACAGCCATCTTCCACTTTTTCAGATCGCTCTGAACTGAAGTAAAATAACGGTTCAGATCATGGTTGTCGAGAAAGATGGCATTCACTTCCGGATGTGAATATAAAAAATCCTGTGCCAGCACATTATAAATCCTTGCCAGTCCATCGGTCCAGCTATCCTTATCGGTAAAAGCTTTTTCGAGTGCATAGAACATCGGGAAATCCGTTACCACCGGAATATTTGAATTGTAGCCGTCCCTGTTAAATGCATCCTTCTGGAAATAAGCCGTAATGGATTCTTGCTGAAGCCAGGCTTCCCCGACTATATTGAAATCAGGATATTCGTCAAAAATCCGTTTAGCCCAGGTAGATACGAATTCTTTTGAAGAATAGGGCTGTGTATCCAATCTAATCCCGTCGATACCCGAAAACTCGATCCACCAGATCGTGTTCTGGATAAGGTATTTGGCTACCAATTTATTTTGCTGGTTGAGATCAGCCATGTGCTTGTCGAACCAACCGTCGAGCATGCGGTTGCGGTCAAATTCCGAGGCATGTGGATCGGTTATCGTTGCTGCTCTAAAATTGGAAGCCGTATACTCCGCAAATTGATGTATCCAGTCTTCCGAAGGCAAATCCTGTACGATATGGTTATAGATACTGCAATGATTCAAAACAACATCCAATATGATTTTAAGTCCGGTTTCATGGGTTTTCTTCACCAGGTTCACATAATCTTCGTTTGATCCGAATCGCTGATCGATGGTGTAGAAATCGGTAATTGCATAGCCGTGGTAAGAATATTCCGGGTCATTGTTCTCAAGCAAAGGGGTACACCAAAGGGTTGTAATTCCTAAATTTTTCATATAATCAAGATGATTGATGATACCCTGGATATCACCACCATGTCTTCCATTCGGGTTGCTCCTGTCTGCTTTTTCGAGCATACCCGGTACATTATCGTTGGAAGGATTTCCGTTCGAAAACCGGTCAGGCATCACCAGGTAAACTACATCTGAACGGTTGAACCCACTTCGGAATGCAGATTGCGGATCACGTTTTTTCAATGTATATGGAAATCGAAGCAAAGTTTTCCCGTTCTGGCTAAATTTGATATCCATGATACCCGGAGCAGCTTCGTGACTGATGGACAGATCGATAAAGATGTAATTGGGATTGGCCACTCTGATGATATTCTGAACCTGGATACCGCCATAATTTATTTCCGGTTGGGTTAATGAAATATCAGTCCCGTAAACCAGGAGCTGTAAATCTGTATTCACCATTCCAGTCCACCAAAACGGCGGTTCCACCCGTTCAATTTTTATATCATCTGCAAAAAGGGTGAAAGAAATAAAAGTCAGAATGGCAATCAGGAATCTTGTTTTCATTTGGCTTTATTTTTTAATTCCGGTACTGCCGGCGATCGGTTCGTTTAGCTTATCCTTAACTTCCTCCCAACTGTCTATTCAACAGGCAGGTATGTGGCCGGTCATCCATTAAACAATCAGATTTAAAAAGTAACTTTCCCGGTATCCCGAAATTCTTTTCGAATAGGCAAAAATACTATTTATCGGGCAGAATTGGAATGGAAGGGGATAATTATTGAATCGATCGCGATATACGAAGGATTTAATTGGGAAATATTATATTGTTTAAAAACCGAACGTTATTTAAAAACAGATTGAAAAGATTGAATTTGAAAAAATAGTTCCCGACAAAAACCGCAACTGGATAAATATCACGGATAATGATTTTGAAAGTTTACTACCCTTATGTGGTAAAGAAGGAAAGTTAAGAAAAGATAAGCGAGTAATATTCAAAATATATTCTACGGGGGTCTCAACTAATTGGGATGAAAGGGTTATAGATTTTTCCTTGAAGAATTTGGAGAACAAAATGAATTACTTTTCTGATTATTATAATTCCTTAGATAATAAAATCCATACTGATTTTACTGGAGGGATCAAATGGTCAAGGAATTTAAAAAAACGATTTGAAAGAGGTTTAAAAGAATCTTATCAAAGAGAAAGAATTATCAAACTTAACTACCGTCCATTTGTCCCAACTTACCTATACTTCTCTGAAGTATTTATTGATGAAAATGGATTGATCGAAAGTTTTTTTACAATAAACAATTTGGCTTATTGCATTACAGGTCCAGGTTCATCAAAATCATTTCAACTTTTAGCAATTAAATCCTTTTCAGGTCTTGATTATCTTGAAAAGACACAATGTCTACCATTATTTCGGTACGACGATAATGGCGTTCGTTTTGATAGCATCACCGACTGGGGTCTTGAGCAGTTCATAAGCCATTACAACGATCAATCCATAACCAAAGTAGACATTTTCCATTATACCTATGCCGTACTTCACAACCCGGCTTACCGCAAAAAGTATGAGCTGAACTTAAAGCATGAGTTTCCGCGTATTCCCTTTTACGATGACTTCTGGAAGTGGGCAGCCTGTGGTAAACAACTGATGGATTTGCAGGGTTAGTGTGGAGACGGTGAGGGTGGTTAAGGAAATGGATAAAATTATGAGCAGTCAAAAATATTGAATTATTTTGGAATTTTAGCATAGAATGGGTATAAATTAAAACGATATAGGTAGAAGCAATGGGACGAGATTGGCCCGTTGTTTTTTTTGAATTTACCGCAATTAGCATATTCCTCATGATTAATTTCTAAATTTGCCGGTTTTCTGATTAACACCAACGGCATATATGGCATTAATTCATTCGTTTGAAAAAAGCGGAAATATCCTATTCCGGCACAGGGGTCAAATACCGGTTATACTGTTTTTATTGGCTGTACCTGTTCTTTATTTTACTGATATATCAGGGATGAATGAATATTTCAGGGTAGCTCTAACGATACTATCAATAGGAATTAGTCTGGCGGGCTTTATTGTGAGAGCGGTTGCGATCGGGACAACACCTTTGGGTACTTCAGGAAGAAATACAGATAAACAGGTTGCGGAGTCGTTGAATGTTACCGGAATTTATTCGTTGATTCGCCATCCCCTTTACCTGGGTAACTACCTCATGTGGACAGGCATTGTAATCTTTACGTTTAATCCCTATTTCATCCTTGTAGTATCACTTGCTTTCTGGCTCTATTATGAACGCATCATGTTTGCTGAAGAACGGTTTCTGGAACGAAAATTCGGTGACGATTACCTCGAATGGTCAAAAAAGATACCCGCATTCATTCCTGATTTCAAAAAGTATATACCATCTGTTGTCCACTTTTCGATGAAGAGTGTCTTACGCAGAGAATATTCAGGATTTCTGGCTACAGTTTTAAGTTTCACTTTTGTGGATTATTTGAGAAATTATTTTCTTACCGGTTCTTTTCAGATCGTAAGGTTATCAGGATACATTCTTTTAGCTGCAATTGTAGTTACGCTTTTGTTGCGGACACTGAAACATCAAACAAGCTGGCTTAAAGAAGAAGGCCGTTCGTGAAATTGCAAATAAACTGAATATAGCTGCAAATGCGGATGAAGATCAAGGAATATTACATTTATGGCATTGCCTTTTTGTCTATGCTGTTTTGGGGGATGTCGTACATTTGGTCGAAGATTGTTTTTAATTATTATCCACCTGTCACAACCATATTTTTACGCCTTGTAATCTCTACCGTGATGTTGTTTGCCGGTATTTTTATCTTTGGTAAATGGCAGAAGATCAAAAAAGAAGATTATCGTTTATTCCTGGTGGCTTCATTATTCAATCCGTTTCTCTATTTTCTGGGTGAAAATTACGGTTTAAAACTCTCCTCATCGTCCCTTACTGCAGTGATGGTGGCGACAATTCCATTGTTTTCGCCCATCGCTGCATATTACTTTGTCCGTGAACGGTTCAGTATATTTAATGCCCTGGGGTTGATTCTTTCGTTTGCTGGCATACTTACCATGATTTTAAATAAAGATTTTACACTAAGGACTTCGGTGTACGGAATTTTATTTCTTATGCTTGCCGTGGTATCAGCAGTAATTTACTCTGTATTCCTGAAAAAATTAAGCACAAAATATCCGGCAGCCAATATTGTTGCTGTACAAAACCTGATCGGATCGGTTTATTTTATGCCGTTTTTTTTTATTTTCGAATTCGACCATTTTTTAGAAGTTCAGCCCACTTTTGAACTCGTCGGATCATTGGTAGCATTGGCATTATTCTGCTCTTCACTTGCTTTTATCTTTTTTACGATGGCGACACGTGTACTTGGGATCAGCAGGACGAATGTTTTTGCGTATTTGATGCCGGTGATTACAGGTGTGTTTTCTTATTTTATACTGGCAGAACAATTTAATTTACAAAAAATAACAGGTATGATGATCGTGGTGATTGGTTTATTTATTACACAAATAAAAAAGGCGCGAACCATCATTCCGTTTGGTAAATCGTTTTAAATAAAGATATTATGAAAATAATCGTACTTGGCTGTGGTCTTGTAGGTGGCCCGATGGCAATGGATCTTGCAAAGGATGAAAAATTTGAAGTCACAGTTGCTGATTTTAATGAAAAAGCACTCGAGAATATTTTAGGGAAAGCAGATTTGTCAGTTATGCAAGTGGATTTATCGAAACCTGCTGGTGTTAAATCGGTTGTAGAAAAATTCGATTTTGTTGTAAATGCAGTTCCTGGGTTTATGGGTTTTCAAACTATGAAGGCGATCATTGAAGCAAAAAAGAATGTTGTTGATATTGCATTTTTCCCCGAGGATTTATTCGAACTCAATGAACTGGCAAAGCAAAACAATGTGATCGCCGTCTCGGATATCGGGGTGGCACCGGGCATGAGCAATGTGCTGATCGGGTATGCTGATCATCTGCTTGATAAAACGGAAAAAGCAATTACCTATGTTGGCGGACTTCCTAAAGTACGGGAGTGGCCATATGAATACAAGGCGGTTTTCTCACCCATTGATGTAATTGAAGAATATACGCGGCCTGCACGCTATATTGAAAACGGCAAAGAAGTCATAAAACCTGCATTGAGTGATCCTGAATTATTGAATTTTAAAGGAATAGGAACCCTTGAAGCATTCAACAGCGATGGCCTGAGAAGCCTTGCAAAAACGATCGATGCTCCTTTTATGATCGAAAAAACATTGCGGTATCCGGGTCATATCGGAATTATGAAAATTCTTCGGGAAACAGGTTTCTTCGATAAACAGAAGATCGAAGTCGGTGATGTAAAGATCAGCCCGCTGGAACTTACTACTAAGCTTTTATTTCCGAAATGGAAACTAAAGGAAGGCGAAGCAGACATAACTATCATGAAAGTTATCGTTGAAGGCCAGAAGGATGGAAAAAATGTCCGTTATACATATAATCTATTCGACGAGTACGATCCTGAAACGAAAGTTCATTCAATGGCACGGACAACAGGCTATACAGCAACGATGGCAGTGCGTATGATTGCTGAGGGTTTATATTCGCACAAAGGGATGTCGGCACCTGAATTTATCGGGAGGTATCCCGAATGTGTTCAATTCATGCTGAATGGTTTAAAAGCCAGGGGAGTCATTTATACTGAATCGATAGAGGAAATTATTTGATTTTGACCCGAAGTTGAAATCATTTTCCCAGATACAAACGTTTTCCATTGATTTCAGGGAATCCTTTTTCCTTTAATAGCTGAACCGTTTTGTCAATGTTATACCGTACGTATCTCACTTCCAGACAGTGATCGTTCTCATCATAGATAACATATTTCGCAGTACTATTACCGTCACGAGGCTGACCTACACTGCCAATATTTACAATGTACCTTTTATCCTGATCCAAAAAATATTTTTCATTCTTCAGAATAACCTGATTAACGTTTGTTCCGCTGTACTCGTATAGCTTAAGATCGTGGGTATGCCCAACAAAAGCAATGGATTCGGAGAACGATTCAAATAGGTTCAGCAATACCGAACCGGCTTGCCTTGAAATGTAAGCTGTTATTCGGTCGGGTGGACAGCCGTGAGTAAACAGCAAATCCTTAAAGTGGTCCATTTTAGGAAGAAGGGACAAAAAGTGAAGCGATTCTTCTGATAAATTTTTTTTTGTCAATTTTATCGAATCTTGTGCATCAGAATTCATTTGATCAAAAATATCATTGTCGAAAAGAGCAAGTTCATGATTACCCATTGTCGAAATAATGTTCATTTCAATTAAGGTGTTCACGGTTTCTTCCGGCTGCGGCCCATACCCGATTATGTCACCAAGGCAAGTTAACTTTTCAATATTTTCTTTCTGCAAATCTGCAAGAACATTTTGAAAAGCTTCGAGGTTGGAATGTATATCGCTGATGATTCCTATTCTCATTTGCTAAATGTTTTCAGAGCCCTGAATTTTTACCATATATCGATATTTTTTAGCCTGTATTTTGTATTGTTAATATTATTTATGCTCCCAAACCGTTAACTTAATAATGACTGCCTTATACTGATTGAATATTGATTAAGGTAATATTATTCAGTATT